>CAZQHK010000013.1:69138-110488 GCA_964593455.1 uncultured bacterium | reverse complement strand
ATACATAAAATACCGGATTCTGGAATAGTTCTTTTATAAGCAAAGTGATAATGCTGAACAAGTGTCAGGGAAACACTGTCGTAGATGAATCGTCAATTGATGGGTAACATTACTCGATAAACACGAACATCCATAAGACAACGTAGGACTCCATGAATGTCCTCTTTATTTTCGAGAGAACGGTTTTCATGTTTAAGAAAAAATAGTTTCAGCCGGTCCAGGCCCGGCATGAGATATTTACGTTTATTGGAGAGTTCGTCGGATTGGCTCGAAACCTGGTTTTACGATTACTTTTCCTGGTCATGTAAATTCACTCAATTATATTTGGCTTTCCGGATAGCATTCTCATTTACCCAGCTTAGTTAAAATAGAATATTACTGTATTTTATGACTCGTGGCAAGTACTCGAGATCGAAAGGGGCTCGACAATCTGGGCCAGAATCGGGTTTGAAACCAGAATTTTCGCCGGTGACAACCGGAACGTGTTCCTTTCGGTTACGAGATCTCCGGCGGCGGTCATCCGGGTCAGGCGTTTAGTCAGGGACATGACGGTTTCGTCCCCGAACCGGGTGGCGAATATCCGGAGATCCAGCCCTTCATTCAGCAATCGAAGCCGCAGCATTGCTTCTTCAGCGGCTTTTGCCGCCGGGTTCAACTTCTCTCGTTCTTCCAGCTGGTTTAAAGGCAATTGAAGGTATAAATCGAGGTCGTCACGGTTTTTCCAACGCTCGCCTGTCAGGTGTGAAGCGGCAGCCGGTCCCAAACCCAGGTACTCGCCTCCCCGCCAGTAGTTCAGATTGTGGCGGCACCGGTGGCCGGGACGGGAGAAATTGGAAATTTCGTAGTGAAGGAAACCGGATTCTTTGAGTTGTCCGGCGGCTAGTTCGAAAAGATCGGCCTGATCGTCGTCGGTGGGCAAGTATTCTGAAGGGTGCTCGGCCATGGTGGAGTTGTTTTCCAACGACAGGCAATACAGGGAGAGGTGGTGGATGTTCATTTTGAGCAGACGGCGGATAGTTTCCGCCAGGGAAGTATTGTTCTGATGAGGCAGCCCGGCCATCACGTCCACCGACAGGTTTTGAAATCCGATTTCGCCGGCCCTGGCAATGGTGTCGAGGGCCTGGTCAGCGGTGTGCAACCGGCCGGATGCGGCCAGTTCATCGTCCGAAAGCGATTGGACTCCAATCGAAAGACGGTTGAATCCGCTCTCCTTCGCAGTCCGGAGAAAGTCTGCCGTCGTGGAATCGGGATTGAGTTCAATTGTTGATTCTGCAAGGTTTTTCAGGTTGAAAATGGTGTTAAGTCCGTCCATCAGGATTCTCAGGTTTCCTGGACCGAGAAGGCCGGGAGTTCCACCGCCCAAATAAAGCGTTTTGAATGATAATCCCGAGTAACTTCGGGCTTCGCTGAGTATGGCCTCGATGAACGCAGACAGGAGGTGTTCCCGTTCGGGCAGGGAGTAGAAACTGCAATAGCCGCATTTTTTTCGGCAGAACGGTATGTGGACATAGATACCCCGCGGTGAAATATGTGGGTTAAGGGTCATCGGCACGGCGGTCAGTCATCCAGTTTGAGCAGGGCCAGGAACGCTTCCTGCGGCACTTCTACCGAACCGACCATTTTCATTTTTTTCTTGCCGTCTCTTTGGCGTTCGAGCAGTTTCCGTTTACGGGTGATATCTCCGCCATAGCATTTTGCTGTGACGTCTTTACGCCTGGCCTGGATGTCTTCCCGGGCGATGATCTTGCTGCCCACGGCTGCCTGTAGCGGTACCTTGAACTGTTGCCGGGGAATGAGTTTTCTCAGTTTCTTTATCAGGCCTCGTCCCCTGGCGTCGGCCCGGGAGCGTTCCGCTATGAAGGAAAGGGCGTCCACCGCATCATCGTTGATAAGGATGTCCACTTTAACCAGGTTTCCCGTCCGGAATCCCGTAAACCGGTAATCGAGGCTGGCATACCCCCGGCTGACACTTTTCAGGCGGTCGTAGAAATCGACGATGATCTCCGCCAGCGGTAAATCAAAATTTAAAATAGTGCACTTGGTGTCGGGGTAATCCATGCCGGAGAGCTGACCTCTCCGGGCGGTGGCGAGTTCTATGCATGGTCCGATAAATTTGTTTAAAACTACGATACGGGCCTGAACAAACGGTTCCTCGATGTGGTTTATCTCTTGCGGAGGAGGGAATCTGGAGGGGTTATCCAACACCAGTTCCCCGCCTCCGACAGTTACCACTTTATACGCCACTGAAGGCATGGTGGCTATCAGTTCCAAGTCGTGCTCGCGGCGCAGCCGTTCCATGGCAATATCCATGTGCAATGTTCCCAGGAAACCCGCCCTGAAGCCATGACCGAGGGCCGCCGAGCTTTCTTTCTCGTAGAAAACGGAGGAATCGTTGAGACGGAATTTCTCCAGGGCTTTGTGGAGTTTTTCATAGTCTACGGTAGCAATCGGATAGAGCCCGCAGAAAACCATAGGTTGGCTTTGCCTGAATCCCTCCACCGGTTTCGTCTCAGGATGGTCGGCCGATACGATGGTATCACCCACCTGGATATCTTTCGCGTCCCTGATGACGGCAATGAGATAGCCGACCTCGCCGGAGAAGAGCCGGGCGCACCGTTTGAGTTTTGGGAGAAAGAACCCGACCTCTTCCACCTCGTATGTTTTACCGGTGGCTTTGAGCATAATACGGTCACCCTTGGTTACCGAACCGGAAAAGATCCGGAGATGGACTACAACTCCGCGGTACGTGTCGTAATGAGAATCGAAGATCAGGCAGCGCAGCGGGTGTCGTGAAAGGCCCTGCGGAGGAGGAATCTTATCTATAATCTCCTTCAGCACCTCGTCAACGCCCGTTCCGTCTTTGGCCGATATCAACAGAGCGTCTTCCGCCGGCAGGGCCAGCATCTCCTCTATTTGCATGAGAGCGTCTTCAACCATAGCGGTGGACAGATCTATCTTATTGACGACCGGTATGATTTCGAGACCGGCTTCCATGGCCATGTAGGCATTGGCGATGGTTTGTGCCTGGACTCCTTGCGTGGCGTCAACCAGCAAAAGGGCTCCCTCGCAAGCGAGCAGGCTTCGGGAAACCTCGTAGTTGAAATCCACGTGACCCGGGGTATCTATCAGGTTGAGAAATATTTTTTTATTGTCATCGGTAATGTAAGTCAATCTGACCGGGGAAGATTTAATGGTGATGCCGCGTTCCCGTTCCAGGTCCATGCTGTCCAGGAGTTGGTCCTGTGTCAGGTTGGAGATGGCGCCGGTCTTCTCCAGCATACGGTCGGCCAATGTTGATTTCCCATGGTCGATATGAGCGATAATACAGAAGTTTCGCATGTTTTTCATGAAGCGATTGTACCATGGAGTTACCTTTTGCACTCTCTTAGCTTATGTTTGACCGTATTCTTCCAGGAATATCAGTGCAGTTAAGCCGCTTAGAACAAGAAATGAAAGAGCGGTCCAGGGAAGGACGTGGAGACCGTATCTGGCGGCCAGAGCACCGGCTATCAGGGGAGCTATACCGGAAGCAAGGGACTGAATACTTCCGATCAGTCCCATTCCCCCTCCTCTGGTACTCTCTTCGGTGAGATCAGCCAGGTAGCCGCGGGCGGCCACCCGAATGGCCGAGTATACCGGCAAGGTGTAGAGCACTGCCAGCGCGATAGTGTTACGGATGAGGAGAAACCCGACGAACATTATGAAGTTGCCGGCTATTGCATAGAAAACGAGCGGTTTGCGGCCGTAACGGTCACTCAAACGTCCGAAGAGTGGAAAGGTAAGGGCTCCCAGAGTGCCGGCTATACCCATACATAAACAGGTCGAAAACCAGCTTCCCCCCAGGTGTTTGGTGAAGTAGACCGAAAACAGGTGGAAGAAGGAGGCCATGGCCCCATCAAGCAGCAAAAATACCAGGCATACCCGCCTGATCCGCTGGTCGGTGTACAGTAGCTTGACATCACGGAACAGAGCTTTTATCTGGGCCGGTCTGCCGGACGGTGTTGGTTTAACTGTGCTGGTAGATTTGATTTCACGGGTCGTTGTTCCGTAAAGCACAGAGACGAGAAACATGATTCCGGCCAGGGCCGCTCCTCCATAGAACAGCGGAGTGTAGATCTCGGTCAACTCTGTCACCAGTAGGCTGGCGACCGCTGCGGTCAGGGCGCCGCAGGACCAGCCGATGCTTTCGAAGGCAAACAACTTACCGAGCATGTGACCTTTTGTTAAAGGATAGCAGATAGTCAGGTATGACTCGGCGGCCGGGAAGAGTGCGGTTTGAAAAAAGGCCGTTGCGGTGAGCAGTACTATGAGCGGCATGCCCGCTGATACGTGAGGAATAAATCCCAGAGAAGTCCCAAAAGCCAGGCCGCTAATGGCGATGTACCCCCAGAAGGTGCCGGTCCGGTCGAATAGGAAGCCGAAGAGATTCTGTCCGATAAACACCGTTATGGACGAAAGGGAGAAAATCAGGGAAACTGTCAGAACAGCGTTTGACACGTCATGTACGTAACGGGGAACGACTATACAGAGAAGCGCGAACTCAAAACCGGTAACAAAGAATGCGAAACCAATCAGAATCAATGCTGTCCGGCTGCTTTCTTTTCCCATTACCGGTACCTTTCTTTACTAAGAACCATTGGAGAAGCGGCTCAAACAGCCGGTTTTTGAGCCACGGCGATCATCCGATTTTCCATAAAACCCTGATCGGCGCTGTTAATCGGAAATGAGTGAGTGCATTTGATATCGTTTCTGTAAAATCCGACCGAGTCCAGCAGTGCCTGTATATCGCCGGCAGTATAAAGAAAGGCGCAATAATTGTTTTCGCGAATGAGTCCCTTGTCCCTTGAAAGAATCAGTTCACGGGCTTTGATTATCGAGTCATCCAGCCATCGCTGGCGGCAAACCACCATGTCGGGCTCAACCTCATGCCAGGAGATGTTTTTGAAGTTGTCGGTAACATAATCGGGGTTGAGAAGATCGAGCATAAGATATCCACCCGGTCGTAATACGCGATAAACTTCTTTCATAATCTGCCGGTTATCCTTATCCTCGGTGAAATATCCGAAGGAGTTGGTCATCATCATAACAGCGTCGACGGCGGCATCCTTGAGCCCGGTCTGCCGGGCGTCGGCACGAATAAACTGAACGGGTTTGAGTCTTGCTTCAGCGTTCTGTTTCCCATGTTGAACCAGGAAGAGTGAATAGTCGAGACAGATGAGATGAAGGTAGCCCCGCCGGTTAAGCTCCAGGCAATGCCGGCCGTGCCCGCCGCACAGGTCGAGAATTCGTGATGACTTTTCTATGGGGAGAAATTTCTCGATCAAGTCCACTTCTTGACCGGTCAATTTACTGTTGCAGACAGTACGGTGGTCGGTGAGCAGATAAAGTTCGTCGAACACGTATTTCCACCAATCGGAATCGATCTGAAAACTCATGGTACAGAATTCCCGCTTATCGTTTCCAGGGGTTTCGGCTCGATGGCGGCCCCGAAATTAAAGAGGCCGTCGCTGGCTATTAAAGCCGGACTTCCTTCCCAGGGATGTGCTTCGGCCAACTCCCGTTCTTCTTGACTAACTGAGATAAAATGGTCGAGGCTTCCATCTTTCCAGAGAGACTCGAGGAAAACGGTGTCGTTCCATAGATTTTCAGCGTAGATTTGCAGCTCTTTTACCTGTTTCATGGTCAGCAGACGAGGTCTCAAGGCGGTCATGATCGGCCCGAGCAGGTAAACAAGTCCGTACTCGACTGCCAACGCGTCGTTCCGTTCCTTCAGCTCGGTCATGGTGTTGTACCCGATATCCAAAATTGCCTGGTTAATTATATCAACGGCTTCTTTGATCGAGCACTCGCTTTTCAACAGAGCAATGCTCTGTACTCCTCCACCAGAGCCAACGTTGGTAGGAACTCCGCCGAACCGGGCGACGAAACCTGTCAATCCCCGATGGGTAATAAGACATCGGAAATCGGTCTGCCAGGTCTTAAGTTCCAGGGTCTTCGCGACCGGGTCGAGCCAGGGCTGCTCCTCGGCCCACAGGCTTAGCGGAACCTTCTGCTGGACGATGTAATCTCCTTTTCTAAGGGCCGTTTCTATGCAGCTATCCCAGTCGCTTTCCTGCCAGCCGGCAAACACGCCCATCCCCGAGTAACCTTCTTCCGGTTTTAGTACCAGGTTGTTATTACGGCGCCGGGTCCACTCAATCAGATCGTTGATCACCGTTCCGTCCGGACCTTCGGTTGAGCGTGGATAAAACCGCCGGGTCCACGGGGTTCGTTTCACGGTAGTGGGGTTGAGGCGCGAAGAGAGTTCCTTCTGTACCAGTTCGAACACGCCCTTGCTGTTGATAGGTCCGGTCCCCCGGGGATTCATGACAATGTTACGATTAACAGCCAGGAGCAATCCTGATAGATCATGTGACCGGCTTAAATTCAACAGTACGTCATTGTTGAAATCTACAAACACCGACGTTACCGTCTTACCATTAAATGTTACATCATCGCCGCTTATTTCCAGATAGTGTGGAGCGGCCAGTGAGGCTGTAACGCCGGGAAGACGGTTAAGTCTGATGACGATATTCTTGTTTTCCACCACCGCTTCCAGGGTTTCTTCCTCAGCAACGATCGCTACATGTGCTTCCCGGCGGTGGAAGTTTCGCCGGTGCAAATCCAGAAGTGCATTCATGAATCCCGTGGTTGGATCCAGTAACGGATAGTCAAAATCAAGGTCCAGGTTAAGGCCGGACAAATCTACGACCTTCTCCCACATTATTTTCCCCAATTCCTGGGTCATACGCTGGTAGTCCCAACCTCCGGGACTTCCCAGGTTCCACTCGGAATGAAATCCTTTAACGCTGAACGAACGCATATTTTCACCTCGCTTGGAAGTTTCGTGAATAATTCTGGCTATCCGATAACCGATAGATCTTTCCAGGAATGATTGCTTTTTTCGCGGGTGTTTGTCAATACTCCCCCTGTTTGTTTCCTGTAGCCGTCGATTAAAGAGGGGAAACAGGTGAAAGGAACCTGTCCTTCACCGAGCAGTATCCGTTCGAATAAACCTGTTTCTAGTCCGGTTTCTTTCCGTTTTAGCTCATGAATACTATGTAATCCCCAGGAATAGGTAGTCTGATAACCGGGATTGAATGTGTAGCGGCGTGCCAGTAGGCGGGCCTGGTCGTTGTCGTAACCCATGGAACTTAACTTCCCCGTAGCTTCTTTCAGACTTATATTGCCGCCGTGGATATCATGTTCAAGAAGCAGGCGGTTCACTCGCCAAAGCCGCCTTTTCAAGAGAATAATACGATCTTCCGTTCGCCGGGAAAGCCCCCAATCAGTTACCAGGCTTTCGGCGTAGCAGGCCCATCCTTCATAGAAAAGCGGGGCCTCTATCCACCGTCTGACACTGTTATTTTGGCGAAGCCGGTGATAATCAAGAAGATGATGTCCCGGAAACGTTTCGTGGGCCGCTAGAAATAGATGTTCTTTGCCCGCCCGTGTCCTGGTAGATTCCGAATTCGTGGCCGGAATGTAGAAAACTCCGCTTGACAATGGAAGTGTCGGGTCAGGCGCACGGTAGGCTGCATCAGACCGGATCGGTTTCAGATAAGGAGGAGTTTCACGGATTATCAGGTTCCGGGATGAGCCAGGAGTGTCAGTCTCAGCTGAACTGAAGAAAGAAGCAAGCTTTTCAACTGCATCACGATAAAGGACGCCGAGTGGACGGTCACAACCGGTACTGTCGCAGGAATCGTATATCTCTCGCCAGGAAAAGCCGGATCGAACCTGTCCGGCCAGCTGCGAGAGCTCATCTTCCAGAAATCTGACTTGTTCAAGTGCCCATACGCGGATCTCATCCGCCGGTACTTCACAGCCGAAGGAAGCACGAAGCAGTTCATTCAGCAAATCTTTCCCGACACTAAAATGAGAGCTGACATATGGCCGGCCGGATATATCTTTCATGAAGGTTTCGAGTGTTTCCAGCGCCCGGGTTTGAAGCGGCTTCAGCCTGGTTGGGTTTAGATGGTTTTTAGACAAAAAACCGGTGATTATCTCATTGAGCATGGCGGTGGTGGAAGGGCCCATTTCCATGGCTGCCAGGCGGTACGTTTCAGGAACTCCGTGGAGGTTATCTGCCGCAGAACTCAAAAGGACGGGAATAGATTCAAGGATTATGGCCAGATGTTCAAGTATCTTATTGCCAACGAGAGTGTGGTTGGTAAATACACGTTCCAGTGAAAGATTGATCAGCCGCAGGTAAAGTGTCGGGTCGATCTGCCATGATCTGACCTCTTCGAACTCGAGCAGAAAGCTCTTGATACTGCGGGCCAGATGTGCGGCGTCAGCCAGTTCTCCGGGGTCGGTAACCGTTGTTTGGAAATCGTTCAGACTCGGGAGAAGAGTTTTCGCGCGTTTTATAGCGTCACTGATCATTTCTCCCGTCAACGTTTCCAGGCCGTATCTTCCCGGTACTCTCGGCATGAAAATGAATTCGTCGCAGGAACACATGGTAGGAAACAGCTCGCCCATAAAAGAAAAATATAATTCAGCCGTCACGGCAATAAACGATCCGGTTGTTTCTGGCTCTCTTCGCATAGGGAAACACCTGCTGTCAGCTGTTTTCCCTAGTATATCACGGTAGGATCTGCTCGTTGTTTGACAATACTGCTTCCAGAGTGCTATACTAATGTTTGTTTCCCGCTATTGATGCCGTTTTTTTTCGTTTTGTGTTTCTGAAAGGATGAGTACATTGTTCGAGGTCGGAGAGAAGATTGTCCACCCCATGCATGGTGCCGGGCTAATCAAAAAAATTGAAGAGAAAGAAATTCTCGGAAAAAAGAAAAAGTACTACGAACTGGACCTTGTTCTTACTAAACTCGACAGAGTACTGATACCGGTGGAATCTACCCTCGAAGTGGGTTTACGCAAGGTTGTTGATCCTGAAAGAGTGAGTGAAATCCTTGAAGTGCTCCAGGATGAGACCGTAGAGTTGAAGGAAAAGGTTACAAACTGGAGCGCGGCTTATCAGAAGAACCTTCTCGAACTGAAGACCGGCGATGTCATAAAAATTGCCCAAGTGTACAAAACCCTCTATGTCCGTAACAGGAAAAAGAAACTCAGCTCCCGTGATTCCGATCTGATGGAACGGGCCAGAAAACTCATAGTCAGCGAGATTATTTTGGCTAATAATGTCGGCGAAGACAAAGCGTTCACCATGGTTGACGACGCGTTGGATATTCTCAATGATCTTCTTGGTGAAGAAAACGGTGTTGGCGGTAACAACAAAAACCACTGAAAAGTGTAACGGCAGGAAATTTTAAAAGGCTCCAACCTAAATTCGGGTGGAGCCTTTTTATTGTGTTTTAAGTCTCTTTAAGCTCCCAAACAACGGGTTACTTCAATGCTGCCAGAGCCTCTTCCTCGTTGGCATAGATGGTGAAAACATTATCCAGGTGCATAACCTTGATAACATATAACATTTTCTCATTCGGCGCGGCCAGCACGAGTTTACCGTTATTCTCTTCACACTTGCCGAAACCGGTGATAAGCACACCGGTGCCCAGGCTGTCGATAAAATCCAGCTCGGACAGGTTGATAATGATGGAACTGAAACCTTCGGTGACGTATTTCTCGATCATGTTCCTGAAACGGTAAGAAGAGTCGTACTCCAGATAACCGCGCGGACGGAAAATAGCTATCTTTCCATCTTTTTCCTCGACGTTGATACTGGCGGGTCTACTCCAATTTTCTGAAACGGCGGCGTTGTTTTCTTCATTATGTTCCATGGTTATAATCACTCCTCTGGCTTGATGTGACAAATCGTCGAAAGAGACGATTTATCCGGCATTATACCGCATGAGGCAACCAAGATGAAAAAAAATCTAAACTTTTTTCTGAAACCTGCCGATACAGTAATCAGGGTTACTTCACCCACATCAACAAGGAGGTTGATAAATAATGATGAGCGCGGTGCAGGGACAGCCAGGAACGGTTGCGGGGAATGGGTTTGATGTCAGGGCCAGTCTGTGGGAAGCAACCAGGGAAAAGGCGGAAATGTTACGGTCAATGGTCATCAGTGAAGACACTGTGGAAATAAACGAATCATTACACTATGAATATCTCTCTATTTCCTCCCTGGAAGAATCGGAGAAGGGCGCCAAAGATACGATTCGAGATCTGCTCGGCGGTCCCCCCCGGGGCCGCGCACTTGGCACGGCTTTCCCGAAAGGGCAGGCAGGCGGCCTGGCTTTAGGGCAGGTCCCCATGGAAAATTTTGAAGGCCGGTCTTACGAGAAGGTTGTTTTCAAAATGGAATATGCTTTTGAGGCAACCTATTCGAGAAACTACACTTCTAACGTTAAAAATGCCGTCGGTATTTCCCAGACCAAGCTCGATGAGCTTAAGGAATATTTCAGTCCTGAAAATACTTCTGAACGTATCGTTGATTTCGCCACCAGCTTTTTTGGAATGTACCTGGAAAACCACGCTGATGATGGCACCACCGTGCAGGAACAGTTGAACGATTTTATGGAACTGGTCAAAGGGGCGATAGATAAGGGTTTTGATCGTGCCCGGGAGATCCTGGGAAACATGCCAAAGCCGGTTGAAGATACGATGAACGGGACGTACGATCTGGTACAGTTGAAGCTGGATGCCTGGAAGGAAGGACAAATGGCTTTGGTTTCACCGGATTCTTTCATCGATAATGAGGAAGAACTCCCCAGTCTTGAAGAGATGATTCCCGTACCTGAGCTCGAATCGGTCGGAGTCAGTCAGCGAGCGTTTGAGGGAGGAGACTCCCCAGCCTCCTGACAGGGAGGAGCATGCCTGGTAGATAACGTGAGTTTGAGCCCTTCGATGGCACTTAAGCTATTCGGAAAAATCCTGGAGGCCTGGTTGGCAATCTCCAGGATTTCTTCGTCTGGCCTGGTGGGTTCGTGATGAAATAAAATAAGTTTCTTAACATTGGCCAGAGAAGCAATCCGTGTCCCTTCCTCCCACGTGCTGTGCCCCCAATTAAGTTTGGAGGGAAACTCCTCCACGGTGTACTGTGAGTCGTACACGAGGATGTCCGCGTTTCGAGCCAGTCGAAGAACTTCTTCATCCGTTTTGCCCTGGATATGTTCGGTGTCTGTCGCGAGGACAAAAGTCCAATCCGGTCCGGAAAAGCGGTACCCGACAGTGGCTGGGTAAGGATGATGCATTTTAGCGGTCTGCACCCGTATCCCGTCAACCAGGAAATCGTCGTTGGTCGAAATAGGATTAAACGAAATATTACCTGCCATCTGTTTCATGGCCACCGGAAAAAACTCGTAATTTTGCTGTCCTTCCAGCACCGTTTCAAGATTGTGTCCCACAAACTCGGTACCGTAAACAGTGATTTTAGTGCCGGGAATGTAGGCCGGCACGAAAAACGGAAATCCCTGGATGTGGTCCCAGTGAGTGTGAGTAATGAACAAATGAATGTTTTTCGGTTTCGGATTCCGGCCCAGAATATCGAGCCCAAGGAGCCGGATACCGGTACCTGCGTCCAGCACAAAGATCGTTTCGTCGCTGGCATGAATTTCAATACAGCTGGTGTTTCCTCCAACGGCAACTTCAGTAGTTCCCACCGGAGCAGGTGTTGGGATACTCCCTCTGACCCCCCAAAACCGTGCGTAAGCACTCAATGATAGCAGCTCCACTCCTGTTGCGATTAGGGCTTCTTGCTGGAAATGTTTTCACTCACTATCTTTTGAAAAGCATACCCGAAAAACGAGTTAAAATGCAAATCTTATGCGGTTACCGATTTTATCACATCAGTCTTCATTTTTCCTTTACAAAATGTGCTTAAAATTCCTTTTTGAGCGTGATTACATTCTCTTCATGTACGTGATTATATTCTCTTCATATATAGAATATACATAGTTGACACTCTCAATTTCCCTATGATATAGTGCCATAAACTTTCAAATTAACTATAGTTTAAGGGGGCTGTTATCCGTGCATTTACAGCATATATTGTCGTCGAAGCGAGCTTTTTCCATAGTATCGGTTGTCCTGCTCATTTGTTTCCTGTTACAGAGTGTGGCCGATGCCCAGATCTATTCGAGTTATTCGGTGGTCACCTTCCTTCAGGGTGAAGTTCTGGTGATGACCAAGAATGCTTCCAAATGGTCACCGTCTTTCAAGGGGCAGCGTCTGATGATCGGTGACAAGATCAAGACCGGCCGAAGCGGCCGGGCCGAGGTCAAGTTCGCCAATTCGGCTGTTTTCCGTATGCGTCCCCTGTCCCAGTTGGAAATTCCCGACCATAAAGACAACAAAGGGAAACGGGTCGGGTACCTGGACATGAAATTTGGTAAAGTCTGGTCCAAGGTGAAACCGGTGGGCAAAGGCCAGCAGTTCCGGGTCAAGACTCCCACCGCCGTGGCCGGTATCCGGGGTACGGTCTTCACCCTGTCGGTAAACGCCATCACCAAGAAGAGTATTGTGGCGGTGCTCGAGGGTGGCATCGACTTTAACGCCGGCGGCAAAAATGTTCCGGTCGGGAAGAACCAGAAGTCCGTAGCCGAGCAGGGTAAAGAGCCTTCCGCTGCGACAGATATGAGCGAGGATGAGATCAACAATGAGAACAAAGGCAACGACGATAACGCCTACGGGAACACCACCGACACCACGCCGCCGAACATCAATCTGACATCACCGGCCAGCGGTGAAGACGTCAAGGACGGCAAGACCACGGTAGCCGGATCGGTCGACGATCCCGAGGCCGAGGTAACCGTTTCCGTCAACGGCGAGGAAACCAAGGTTTCCGTGGGCGGCGACGGCAAGTTCGAGCTGGAAGTGACCCTGAAGGAAGGCGAGGAGAATTCCATCAAGGTTACAGCCAAGGACGAGAGCGGAAACTCCCAGGAAATTGAGCTCAAGCTTTCACTGAAGAAAATAGAGTACAAGATCGAGGTTCAAGGGGCTCTTGAAGACGGTGACGACGACGGTAAGAAGAACGATCTGAAGGTTACCGTCAGCGACCAGGACGGAACCGTTGTCGCCGGAGCCACGGTGAAGGTGGGCGAAGCCGAAACGACTACCAATGATTCCGGTGAAGCCACCTTCAAGGACCTGGCTGCCGGGGCCCACAAGATCGAGGCTACAGCCGAGTTCGATGACGAAGAAATCACGGGTTCGGCCGAGATCGAAGTGGAGAAAGTCGACTTCGATCTCACGGCTTCCGTGATCGCGACTTTGGAAGACGGGGACAATGACGGCAAGAAAAACGACCTTTCCGTTGCTCTAAGTGATATGTCTGACGATGTGAAAGCCCATCTGGACGCCGGGAACGCGGTTGCCATTGCTATGGGTGACACCTCCCTGGGGTCGTACGACGGCGGGGATCCGGTTACGAAGAAGGACTTGGAAGCCGGCACCTATAAAGTGAGCGCCAAGATAGGCGATGTTACCCTTGGGTCGGCCGAGTTCGAGATAGAGAAGGAAAAGGTAGACTACAAGATTGAAGTTACCGCCATGCTTTCCGACGGGGACAGTGACGGGCTTAAAAACGACGTGGTCATCACGGTCAAGGACCAGGACGGCACCGCTGTGGATGGGGCTACCGTAAAAATCGGGGACGCCACGCTTTCCACCAAGTCCGATGGTACCTGTGCTATGGGTAACCTGGACCCGGGCGATTACAAGGTCGAAGCTTCCGCTGAGTTTGACGAAGAGGAAGTCTCCGGCAGTGCCGAGTTCACCGTGGAGAAGGTGGAAGAGAAGAAAGAGTTCTCGATCAGCATCACCGCCACCCTGGAGGACGCCGACGGGGACGGGGAAAAGAACGACCTCAAGGTGGGTGTTCAGGATCAGGACGGCAGCGCCCCGCCGGCCGATCTGGAGATCGGCGGAACTTTCGTGAAGTCGAGCTCCGACGGCGAGTTTGCGGTCAGTAATCTCGGCGAGGGTACACATAAGATCAAAGTTACCGGATATTTGATGGAAGACGGCACAGTAGCCGATCAGAAATCCGCCGAGACCGAGGTCGAGGTGGCCAAAGCAAAAGTGTATTCCATTACCATCATGGCCAACGTGAAAGAGGCTGACGGTGACGGGCGCCGAAACGACGTCGCGGTCGGCGTGCAGGACCAGGACGGGTCGCCGGTGGCCAACGCCAAGGTTGAAGCCGACAAGACCGAATCGGGTGCATCCGTGACCGAGACCACCAACGCCAGCGGCGAGGCCACGGTCAAAGATCTCACGGCCGGTGATCACACCATCACCGTTACCGCCACCGTCGGGGGCAAAGAGCTTTCCGAGAGCGCTTCGGTGAACATTGAAGCCAAAGAGTACTCCATGAGCCTGCTGTGCCAGGTCGACGGTTCCACTATCACCTGTTCGGTTAAAGACCAGGACCAGGAACCGGTAAACGGCGCGGCTATCGTGGCCCAGGGAACCGAGGTGACCACGACCGGCAGCGATGGAACGGCCAAGTTCCAGGCCAAAAAACCGGGTGACGTGAAGGTCCGGGCCCGGGCCAAGTTCGAAGGCAAAAACATTTGGTCCGAGGAAGTTACCGTCACCATAGAGGAGCAGGACCTTTCCATCCGGATAAATCTGCCGAGAGCCATGGACGCCGACGGCGTCAAGAACGATGTCTCCGGCGTGGTGACGACTTCCGGAACAGGGATACAGGCCGAGGTTACCTGCGGCGACGAAAGTACAAACACCAACTCGGGTGGCGAGTTCGTCTTCAATAACCTCAAACCCGGCACGTACAAGATAATTGCCGAAGCCGAGGTAAAAGGTATTCCCGCGAAAGCCGAGGATGAGGTCACCATCGGAAGCATAAAACTGGATATCATGGCCATGGCCCAGGACCTTGACGGCAAGGGCGGCCGCAACGACGCCACGGTAACGCTTAAATACGGCACGGGTTCGCCGGTACCGGGCGCCAGCGTCACGATTGGGCAGAGAAACAAATCCACCAACTCCGAAGGCGCGTGCCAGTTCTTCAACCTGCCTCCCGGCGACCACGGGGTGGCCGCCAAGATCAGCGTGGCCGGGCAGGAGATCCAGGCGACGACGTCTGTTAGCATCGAAGAGTACAAGCTATCGATCATCCTGCAGGAACCGGCATCACTGGACGGTGACAACATATTGAACGACCTGACGGTGGCGGTACAGGACGGCATGGGGCAGGGTGTGGCCGGCGCTCAGGTCAAGTGCGGTTCCAAGAGCGGCACCACCGGGTCCGGCGGGACAGTGGTTCTCCGGGGACTCGACGGAGGTCCCCAGACGATTTCTGCTGAACTGACCATCGGTAGCACGACCTTCAAAGCCACCGAATCGGTGGAAATCAGCAAAGATGTCAAGATTTTCGAGCCGGTTATACCTGCGGATCTGGACGGCGACAACCTAGAAAACGACGTCAAGGTAACGGTCGTAAACAGCCGGGGGCAGGGTATATCCGGAGCCCGGGTCCGCTCGGACGACGACCGGAGCGGCGTTACCGGATCCGACGGGTCGGCTGTACTTACAAAACTGACTATCGGGAACCGTTCGGTAAGTGCTCGGGTCACCATCGGCAGTGCCACCGCCACAGCACCGGCTGTTTCTTTCGAGGTGGGGGATAAGATTCCGCCGGTAGTCACCATGCAGCCGATAACCCAGGATCCCGACACCGGCATGACCTTCGTGTTGGTCAACCCCGCCGGCCAGGATCTCCCCGAGCCAAAATCCTATGACGTGGAAATCAGCGTCATCGGGGCGGTCGACAATCAGCGGGCCGACCTGCTGGTAGACGGCACCAAGGCGGTTACGCAGTCACCTATTTCAGGTGGCAAGCTAAGTGCTCAGATCTATTTCGATATCAAGCCGAAAGATCATCTCATGGAGATCCAGACAGAAAAACTGGCTCCCTTCAAGGTGGCTGTCAAGGGCAGCATCAACGACAACCGCGGCCCGATCTCCTATCGGCTGCTGCTCGATGGTGTGGTGCAGGAAGAGAAGAGAAATGTGGCCGGTAACAGCATCACCATCGAGCGGGAGCTTACAATCACTAAAGGGGTGAAAAACACCATCGTCCTTGAAGCTCACGATAGCAATCCGCAGAACAAGGTGAGAGACTCGGTGGAGTTTGTGGCTCTGGGTGACAAAAAATACACGGAGAAGTTCATTGTCCCCATGGACAAGGAAGGCCCTCAGATACTGACTACGTTGCCGCTTGCGGACTCCACGATAGACGAGTTCACCTCGCCGGTGCCGTTTCAGCTGGGCTCCGAAACCTCAGCCAAGATAGAACTTTATGCCAGCCTGTTCGATCTGTCCAACAACATGGTATCGCCGGTTACCATCCGGGTTACTCCGCCCGGTAGCGCCTACCGGGAATATTCGCCGCAGCTCCAGGGAAGCGAGATCAAGCAGTGGGTGGATGTGGTGCACGGTACCAACAGCATCTACATCAGCGCCAAGGACAAATGCGAGAACGAGTCAAACCCGGAAGTTTTCAAGATTTATGTGGAACTGGGCATGGGCCGGATCACCGGCCGGATCAAAGACTCGGTCACCGGAAAAGGTATCCGGGGAGCCAAGGTGACTGCCGTGAGCAAGGAAGGCAAGGGGTCATTCTGGGGCCCCACCGGTTCCGATGGGCGCTACACTATTATTAATGTTCCCTACGGAGAATATTTTATCCTGGTAGTCAGGGACAACTATCTGCAGGGATACGTTGATAATATCAAGGTACCCAGCCGCAAGTCGGCTAACAGCGAGATCGAGCCCACGAATAGCTTGATCGATTATTGAGGTAAATTACCCGGATAATAAATTCGGCTTGAAAAATTAATTCGACTTGCTGTATTGTAGCGTAGTGGAAAAAAATATAAGAACTTTAACCCACATTCTATTACGCTACAGGCTAGAAGGAGGACTGACGTTATGAGAAGGGCTGGGGTACTGCTCCTGGCAGTTGCCGTTATATATCTGTTTATGGGGGGAGCAGCCGGCTCCCAGGAGTATCTATCAGAAAGCACTGTTCGAGTGGGACATTGGTCTTATGCGGCCATCAATCGCCTGGCGGAACGGGGATTTGTCCACCGGTTTCGGACTACGGTGTTCCTGTCTGGCGAGGGCGCAACGAGGTACGAGTTGGCCGAACGCCTGTCGTTCATCTTCAAAAACATGGAAACGGACATCCTGATCGATAAAGGGATCACGCTGGGCGACATTTACTTGATAAAGCGTTTGCTTAAGGAATACGCCATAGACATGGCCGTGAATTTCGCCGGGGAGTACTCGGACATCACCCAGAAGGTCACGGTCCTGGAGCAAGACCTGAGCCGTAAACGGGTAGAGGAACGGGGAAAATACATTCCTTCCATGCGTCCGAAAAAAACGGCCGAGGAACCGGTCGAAGTCTCGGCCGAAGAACCGGCTGAAGAACCGGCCGAAGCTCCGGCTGAAGCTCCGGTAGTAGAGACTCCCCCCGTGATTGCGCCGCCTGCTGACGACGAAGGTGGTTTGACCACCAGCAGCATCGATTACACCGGCCAGTGGGAGGTCTATTTCGGTGCTGTCGATGTGGGAGCCGGCACCAGCATGGTGGAGGCCTACGAGTCCGACAATTCGAGCAAGTACAGTGGCAAGACGTACTACAACAATGTCAGTATTGAGCGCGAGGAGTGGCGTGCCGGGGATTTCTACCCCATCATGATCAAGATTATGGGTCAGACGGAGAACCGGGCGGAGGACGCGGAGATGAAGGAGTTCGAGTTCTCCTTGAACCGGGGTTACCGGGGTGTGAGTATCGGTCGTAAGGTGAAGCCGGACTGGTCAGAATACTCGTACCGGAACAAGGACCTCAGGGGTGGATACTACTTCTACGAGTTCGAAGAGTTACAACACAAAGTCGAGTTCTTGAGCGGTATGATCGACCGGCCGGACACGACTTTCCCCCGGGCCCACATCAATGGTGCCTCTGATCAGTTCACCGCCGCCCACAACATGGTTTCGCGGATCACGGCCTACCAGGTCAAGGAGAAAGACCTCGAAAAACACCGGGTGTTCTGTATCGACAACCAGTACGCTGCCACTCAGAGCCTCAATATCGAGTGGGAAGTTGCCCACAGCCAGGTCAAGAAGGACCTCGATATTGCGACCAGCCGGGACTCGGACCGGTATGCCTGGCGTTTTAAACCCATCTACAAGGGAGCCGGCGATTTGAGCTGGGACTTCGAGTACGAAGACATCGGTACCGATTTTGTCAACTGGGGAAATCCCGGGGTGAGTTCCGATATCCGCCGTTCCGATCTCAGGCAGATGCAGCTAAACGCCACCTACAAGATAAACCAATTTTTCACCAACATCTTCGGGTGGACCCGGGCCCAGCAGAATAATAACGATGTCACCGCCGATGCCGGCGACACCCTGCGGGCTCCCCAGAAAAGTTATGACGCCAGCTATATGGGTATCTATACCAAACCGGACAAGCCGCGGATTATTTACCTTCTGAAATACTCGGACAAAGAGGCCCGGTCCAGCAACCCCGACCTGACTCCTACCGACCAGGTGTTGATCATCAAGCTTTTAAAAGTGGGAGACACTATCCAGGGGATAAAAACCGACCTGAGCTGGACCAGGATAGACCTGGTAGATGTTTCCTCGCCTACGGCGCCGTTTGCCTTGAAGACAAACACGTACAACCTGACATTAAAAAAGACCTTATGGCAGGATGTGGCCACCGCCGTGGGCATCAAGTACTCAAAGACTGACGGGTCTGCATCGTCCCTTAAGGAAGAGTTTAAGTACGAACTCACTCTGGAGAAACCGCTGGATGAGAATACCACCGCCACGGTGATCATTTCCCAGGAGAACGTCAATCCTTTCAAGGGTGGAACCAACACCAACAAGTTGAAAGATGTGGCTTCCCTGGAGCTCTCACGGCTGACCAGCGAGCATGTCAAGGTGGGTACCTATTTCGAGTACATCGAGTACAAGGATTTCAATAATCCGCTTACATCTTCCTACCGTTCGCTGGAGGCCGGGGTACGGTTTACGTATTTGTTCTAAAACGCTATACTGTCAAGCATGTTCAACCAGGCGAGGCCTTTTTGGCTTCGCCTGGTTTTGTTATTCGGGTATACAATATGCTTATTATTTGATATAGTGTCAGCGCAGAAAGTGAGGTTTGAGAACAATGAAATTGCATGAATTCTACCGGGCGGCGGTAGAAAAAGGAATTGAGTACGATCCTCGGGGCAGAGAAGGAGTAAAAAGGTATCTCAACCGAGTAAAAGAAGTTTACGAGAATCTGTCCGACAATGAAAAGAAGGAGCATGGTGAGGAGAGCCTGGTCAACCCGTACGCCGATACCAGGGTCCTCTATGGCAAACGCAATCGGGAGATAACCGGCAAGCTCTTGGTGGGGATTGATATCAGTGTCGGCGAGATTCTGCTGGCTGACCGCTTAAAGGAAAAGGGAGTAGACATCGACCTGGTGATTTCACACCATCCTGGCGGTAAAGCATTGCTCAAGTTTTTCAAAGTGATGAATATGCAGGCCGATATCCTGCACTCGTACGGAGTGCCCATCAACGTTGCGGAAGATTTGTTGGAAGACCGTGTCTCCGAGGTTGAACGGGGACTCCTGCCGATAAACGTCAACCAGGCGCCGGATGCCGCTAAGCTGCTCAATGTACCGTTTATCTGTATTCATACCCCGGCAGACAATGCCGTGGCCACGTATCTGCAGAACATTATGGATAAAGAACGGCCTGAAACCGTGGACGAGGTGGTCAAACGCCTGAAAGCGGAACCGGAATTCAAACACGCCTCCCAGAAACATATGGAAGTCAAGATTCTGGCAGGTAAATCCTACCGGCGTGCCGGGAAAGTGTTCGTGGACATGACCGGCGGCACCCAGGGGTCCATCAAGATATTCGAGAAACTTTCCAATGCCGGTATCGGCACTATCGTGGTAATGCATATGAAAGCCAGCTATATAGAAGAGGCCAAAAAACAGCATTTGAATGTCGTGCTGGCGGGGCACTCTTCCTCTGATTCCCTGGGGGTTAACCTGATTCTGGATCATATTTGCTCGATCCATCCTTTTGAAATTATCGAATGTTCCGGGTTCCGGAGGTTTTCCAGAGCTTGATGGACAAAACGAGACGTCTGCTCGGGTTCCCCAGAATACTGGCCCTGCTCGAGTATTGCGCCCCGTCGTCTCTGGGGAAAAGCCTTATTGCCACTATCAGGGCCTCCGACGATCCCGCTGAAATAACACGGTGGCTGGATGAGGTTACCGGGGTGCGGGAGCTTTTAGAATCGGAGACGGCTCCGCCGCTGGATGGCCTGGTCGATTTGCGTGAACCGCTGCAGGCACTTAAACGGCCGGGCACGATAGCCGATCCCTCGTTTTGTCTTGTCCTGGCTGAATTCCTGCGCGCTGCCAGAAGGCTGAAATCATACCTGCTAAAACGACAGGAGTCACACTTACTGATTGCCGAGCCGTTCATTGATCTCGAGGTACCTGTGCACCTGGCCGAACGGGTAAAAAAGGTTCTGGATTCAAATGGTGAGATCAAGGACAATGCTTCACACGATCTGAAACGCCTCAGGCGAACCTTGCTTCGGTCACGGGATGAACTTCGGGTCAAGATGGATGAAGAAGCCCGGCGGTTGTCGGCTGATGGAACACTTCAGGAAAATGTTGTAACCATCAGGAACGGTCGCTACGTGCTCCCGGTGAAAGTCGAGAAACAGGGACAGTTCGACGGCCTGGTGCATGACCGGTCCGCAAGTGGCGCCACCATGTTCATGGAACCGATGTCTGTAGTCAAAGCCAACAACAACTTGATTGGGCTGGCGCTTGAGGAGCGGGCGGAGATGTCCCGGCTTATGCTGGAGATATCTGACCATATCAGGGCGGAAACGGATAGCCTCGGCTGGGTGATTGAGGTACTCGGCCGGTTCGAGGTAATCGTGGCTAAAGCCAGCTTGAGCCAGATGATGGAAGCCGTAGCGGTAAAGGTCGTTCCGGAAGGAGAAGTGGACCTTCTCCAGGCCCGTCACCCGCTCCTGGGGAGCAAGGCGGTTCCGCAGGATATTCGTATGGACGCCCGGTGTCATACCCTGATTATTACCGGGCAGAATGCGGGAGGGAAAACGGTTACCTTGAAGACGTTGGGACTGCTGGCTATCATGCTTACGTTCGGGCTTCACCTTCCCTGTCACGCCGACTCCCGGTTGAGCGTCTTTCGGGAGATTCATGCGGATATCGGAGATGAGCAAAGCCTGGAGCGGGACCTTTCTACCTTCTCTGCTCATCTCGAGCATCTGAAAATCATCCTGGCCCGGCCCGGAGGTCCTGATTGCCTGGTTTTGCTCGATGAGTTGGGAGACGGAACCGATCCCCGGGAGGGTGCTGCCCTGGCAGTATCGGTGGCCAGGAGCCTTCATTTCAAACGAACCCGTATGGTGATTACATCGCATTACACGGAACTCAAAGCTCTGGCGGCTTCCATGCCGGGTATGGAAAACGCTTCTATGGGGGTAGATGAACAGTCGTTGTGTCCTACCTTCGAACTGCATGTCGGTCTGCCGGGAAAAAGCTATGCGCTGCGCCTCGCCCGCCGGGTAGGTATTCCGGACCAGGTGATAGTAGAGGCCGAACGGGTGCTGCCCGAGTCGGGCCGTCTGTTCGAGAAAGTCATAGTCGACCTCGAGCAGGCTTTAAAGGAAGTGGACGAACACCGCCGGCAATTGGAAGAACGGGAAGAAAACCTCGAAGAGCGGGAAAAAGATGTCGCGCGCCGGGAAAAAGGAGCAGCCGGTGACCGACTGGCTGATTTTATCCAGTTTACTCGAATGAAGACCCGGGAGATCCAGGACCTGGTGGGAAGCCTGAAACGGGCTTCTGCCGGCGCCGTACGAGACAAGCCGGACCGTGAACGGAAAGAATTATCACGGCGGCTCGGGGCACAAGTACTAAAGACCGTGTCACGGTCGCGCCGTGAAGCCAAAAAGAAGGCGGTACACGCCGGAGTGGCCGCAGCCGCCTGGGAGCCGCAAACCGGACAGTGGGCCGAGATCTCCAGCCGTGGTATCAAAGGGGAAATTGTTCACGTTGGTCAGGAACGGCTGAAACTGTTGGTGGGCCGGGTCGAGATGTGGGTCAACCTATCTGAAGCGAAACAGTGTCGTCCGTCACCCATATCTTTTGGCCGACAGGCGGTTTCAGGATCGCTCAGGAAAGAAAAAACGGATCGGGTGGCAGCTGAAATAAACGTGGTTGGGTTCCGGGTGGAAGCGGCGTTGGAAAAGGTGGATAAATTCATCGATGATGCCGTGGTTGCCGGTCTCGATACTATTCGTGTTATTCACGGGCGGGGAACGTATGCTCTGAGAAACGCTCTTTGGGAATTTCTTGACGGCCATACGCACGTGTCGTCCTGCCGGAAAGAGGACTCCCGCCTGGGTGGTGATGGAGTTACGGTGGTCGATCTGGTGTGAACAAGATAAAACATTATCACCAGGAAACAAAAAGTCTTCCGTATATCTTTTTTTTCAGTCTCCCCATGCTCATCCTGTACGAACTGCTTATCCTGTCACTCAACAAAGCTGAATGGTTGGATGTCAGGAACGGAGCTGATGTCCTAGTCAAGCGTTTTCTCCGGGTGTTCGGGCTGGAAGGTTTTATCGGTTTATCTCTGGCGCTTCTCGTGATCCTGGTGGTTTTTGTTTTTAAGGAGCTCAAAAAACGATCGTTTCAGCTTCGGGCAGATTATCTGGCCGGAATGCTGGTTGAAAGCATTCTGTACGCGGTTTTGTTGAGATATCTCCTGGTAATATTTGCTTCTGTTGTCTCTGCCGCTGCCATCATGCCGGTTATGATGTGGTCGGGCCGACGCGTCCTGTTGCCGGCGGTGGTCTTGAGTCTCGGTGCCGGTATTTACGAAGAACTCGTGTTTAGAGTAGTCCTTTTGCAAGCTCTCATTTACGTTTCGCTGCGTCTGATCGGACCACGGGCACGTAAGGGGGCGGTAACAGTATTGGCGGTTACGGTAGGCGCTCTCATCTTCTCTCTGTCTCATTATATCGGGGCGCTGGGAGATTCGTTCAGACTATCAAGTTTCATCCAGCGAGTGGTGGCCGGGATATTTCTCTCTGGAGTATTTCTCTTCAGAGGCTACGGAATAGCGGCCTGGACTCATGCGTTATTCGATCTTTATGTGGTGTTGTTATAGTCTGTCCTTCGCTTCGCTGTTGCTTCGCAAGGCGCTTGCTCTAATTTTTTTTCGTTTACATAATACCGCTGCTGCTGGTTGAAGCTGGTATGGTGTTATGATACTGTTGAAGTGGTGATCAGGCCGCATATTTCATGCTGGTTATTCAACCTGATTCGGATAATGTCCCTGAGATGTAAACCATTGGTCTGGTGCTCTATGAATATCGAAAAAAATGAAATCCAGTTCGCTTATCAGCGGGCTAGAGCAAAAACGTTTAAATGCCTTATCAGGATTGTTTTATATGCGATACTGGTCGAATGTTTTAGGAACGGCCTCATTACTTCCACGTATCCGCCCGTGTCGGGACGCCTCGCTACTGTTCTCCGATATGTCCTTCTATCGTTTACCCTTATCGATCTGGTAGCCTTACGATTCATGGGTGACCGGCTTATTGAGAAACTGATTACTGTTCATCCCTCGACCGATGAATCGAATTCCCAGTCGAACCCGGTACAGAAACGGTATCTGTTGTCGGTTATCTATCTCCTGGTCAGTGAACTGGCAGCTATTTACGGGCTTATCATCTTTTATATTTCGGGAGGGAACGCTGCTTACTTCTATACCTTCTGGCTTCTATCTCTGGTACTGACCGGAATACATTTTCCCCGTATCGAAGACTGGCAGGATATTTGAGATAGTAAAGCGTAGAAAGCAGAGTGCGAGATGGATATGTATAAAAATAAACTCTGTCGAGCAAGCGCTTTGCGCAGCAACAGCGAAGCGTAGGTCAGGCTACGGTAATCGTATAAAGCGAGGATGAAGAAATGTGGTTATTGTCAATACCACAGGGCGGGACGTCAAGACCTTGCTACTGGACAAGGTCGCGCTGATGATTAGGGTCGGAGAGACCTCGTAGGGACCTCTTTCTACGCTGCGTGCTTACAAACTCTTTATTCAGGTCTGTCTTAAGCTAATGTCCTTTTTCCCACCATGAGGTCATCCGTATCTAATGTCAACCTCCCGCCCTCCAGCAAGAAAGCGTAGAAAGTAAAGGTTGGAGAAGCAAGGATGAGTGAGATGGATATAAGAAATTTCAACATCTCAATCTCATTAATCTCGCTTCTTGTTTGAGGTAAGGCTGGAGAGGCAGGAATAACGATCCTACAAGCCGACGAAGCTGGTGGTATTGTTCTGCCGGATGGAGTTCCCGTCAACATCTTTAACGTTCTCGACCCGGACGGTGTATTCCTGTCCGCTGCTCAGTGTCGTCGTGGAGAGTCTCACCTCGGTTTCCGAAGTGAGAACTTCAGACCGGATTATCGAAGCTGTCGGTGAAAGTGAAAAGTTCGAGGCGTCAATGGCGGTTTCCGTGTCCAATTTTTCGGTGAAAGCCAGCCTGACCCGGACAGTACTTTCAGGATACGCGGCCAGCAGGTTCGGTGGATGAATGCCGGTGAACGATACCTTGGTATTGGGAGTGATCAGGTTTCCCGCCTTATCCATGATATTATTGATTTCCATGGCGTAACTGATTCCTTCCCCCTGGATAAAGGTAACCATGGCGACAGTCTTTTCGTCTTCGAGTAGACTGGCTTCCCGAATACCCAGGCCCGTAATGGTATAGTTCCTGAGCATTTCCGCGCTGACTTTGTCCAAAGTCTCGCTGAACAGAATGTGTATAGTGATTTCGTCCAGCGTCGCAATTGATAGAATCGTGGGTCGTTCAGTTTCATAGGGTTCGAGGGTGGTGAAAGAAGATGAAAAGGCAGCCGCGAGATGGTTATCGAGCAAATCTTTAACGGCGGTAGTGAGCCCGATGGTGTAGGTGATTCCCCGGGCCAACTTATTGTCGGGTGTGAAAACAAGTGTCCGGTCGTCGTCGACCCAGCTGAAAACTCCATCCACTGCCGGTGACAGGGAAAAAGCCAGGGTGGCGCTTTGCCGGTCGACCGGTTCGTTGAACATGACCCGGATATCGGAAGACGGAGACACGGCGGTGGCTGCGTCTACCGGCGATACCGAGAAGACTACCGGCGCTCCAGTGGGGGTTGAAAATGTAGATGAAAATGTCTCTTTCATGACCTGATCGTGGACGTTTGAAGCCTGGGACATGATCTTGATGGTGTAGGTTGTGTCATACGCCAGATCACTCCCGGGACGAAACTGGAGGTGAAACCGGTCCGTCCAATGAAATGATCCGGCTGCGGCCGGAGTGATCGAGAAGTTTTCTTCAACGCTTCCTTTGTCCATGGAATGATTGAATGTAAAATAGATACTTGCTGATGGATTAACGGATCCCGCAGCATCCGGAGGGCTCACTTCTTTAACCACATTGTCCAGGTACTTGTAGGACAATCCATAGACTTCCGCGGTCTCTGAATCCCAGAGCGGTTCCCCGCAACCGTTGACCAGCACCAGCAGCAAGACCAGAAGGGAAATAAGTCTACCTGGTGAAACCCGGTAAAATGGTCTGATTCTGGGAGGGATCTTCCAGAAGAACATGATTGCCAGAATTTCGTTAATCCACCTGTAAATCATTAGCGTCACCTTTCCGGTCCGCCTTGAAACTCTTCAAGTTGCTGCCTGAGCTTGCTTTCATCGAACCCGTTCATCATCCACCAGTTGATGACACCATACCGGTCGAGCAGCATTGTCCCGGGAACGGGAGTCATGTGAAGGATATCGGCCACCTGGCGTCCCGAGTTTAATAGAGTGGTTCCACCGGTCAGCCCCGACGGGAGTTGATTCTGTCCGATTCCCTCGAGCGATACACAGATGAAATGGAAATCATTGACAAACTCAGGATACATCCCTTCAACGACGGCCAGTGCCGTCGAAGATTGCGGTGAAAAAACCGAAAAGAAGTGGAGCAGCACGGGTTTGTCGCGAAGTGATGATAACCGGACGGATTCAGACGGAAGCAGGATCTTGTCCAGAATAAAATCATGCGCTTCGTACTCGATGTCATGCCCGATACCGATTCCGGTAAAGTGGACGGTATCACCCGGCAGCAAAATGTTTCCCGCCAGATCTTTCAGTAAGCCGCTCATGGTTAGTCCATAGGTAAAACCGTGGTTCAGAGGGGTATCGACCGTCAATATAACGAAATCGTCACCGGTATTGAAATCACATTTGACCACCCGATGGTATTCTTCCGTAAAACCGTAAGCCACCCGGCCGAGATTGTCGGTCCCGGCGCTCATCGGCTCGGTGAACGTGAGCTTGATGGTGTGACTGTTAAGTGCCCTGGCTTGTTTGGGCCGTGGTGCTTCACGGTCTTTAACTGTTTTAAACGTAAACGTATAATCATCAGCGGGCGAGCCTTCACCGGTTCCGTCCCGGTCTCCGTCGAAACCACGTCCGTCCCGGTCTTTGATGGCCCCGGACAGTTTAACGGTGTACCAGTTATTGTACTTCAGGTTGGTGCCGGGAGTGACGGTGATGGTGAGCCCGTCTGTCTGGAGAAATGGTACCGACGATATCTCGTTGGCGCCATTGAGAAGTTTAACTGTTTCAGCGGTGACAGTGGCCGGGTCGATCTTTTTTTCCATGACGATGGTGATTATGGTATCGGGAGTCGAATACTCATAATCGGGCAGTGGCGAGGTGCTTGATATCCGGGGTGGGACCGTTACCGGCGCCCGGGCTGTCCAGAACGTGACCACGATGTCTTTTTCCAGGGGACCGCTTTCCTGGGCCAGTGCTCCACTTTTTACCGTGATCTCGTACTCCGTATAATACTTGAGATCGGTGTCCGGATTAATGACCATTGTTTCGGGAGTCGTCCATTCCAGGCGGCCGGTGAAACGCGGGAAGACGCTGAGCAATTTCTGAACGCTGTAATAGTGCATGGAATGGTTGAATGTGAGGGTGATATTTGAATCTACCGGTACGCCTGTATCGAGGCGAGCCGGGTTGGATGAGGCCAGTCCCGTGGCTATGTTGCCGGTCATAAACCACCACGATATGGGACCTTCCATAGGCATGTTGTAGATATCCCGGGCTTGTGTGTCCAGGGTAACGTAGTATTTGGTTTTCTCGGCCAAACGATCAGTGGGAGTAAACGTAAACGACTGGTTGTCCCAGGAAACCGTTCCCGTTGCCTCGGGAGACATGTGAAACGCCTCTGAAACGCTGAACCGGTCCATGATATGGTCGAAAAGCACGTGGATAGAGGTTTCTGGATGCATTTCTTCAGCCTGGTGGGCCGGAAAGACATGACGGACCAGGTTGGGGGTGTCCATGGCGGTGCGTTCAGTTAAATAGTCTCCCAGTTCCCAGAACGGTTTGTCCTTGGTTCCCCGGGCGCACCCGAAGAACAACACACTCAGTCCTATCACCAGGAATAGGGTCGTCCTGAATCTGGTCATTCCGTCCTCCGTCACGCCTTCATCGCAGCGGGATTTTCACCTAACTAAAGGAGATAAAGAGACAAGCTGCTTATAGTTTTATATCGGAAGAATAGGGTTATTCTTAAGAGTTTCCTCGTTCTACCGCTTCATTTCATAAAAAATAGAATCTTCCCCTTAAGGGTATTAGTCATACTTCCGATAGAGGTTAGAGGATAGGAAGTAATAATCCTCATTACAAGGAGGGAACATTCTATGCTTAAGAAGGGGCTCATCAGCCTTACGTTAATGATTTGTTTGGTCTATGTGGTGTTCGCCATGCAGGGTTGTGGCGAGGGTGATAACAAACTTTTGAGTGAAGCCATGCGTGATGACGGGGTCGAACCGGCCACGCCGACCTGGAAAACGATTCCTTATGATATCGAAAAGGTAAGCGAAAACCGCTACCGAGTGACGCTTTACTGGAACAAGACCACCACCAACAAGTTGGGGCATCCCAAGAGCAATATCGCCGGGTACAAGGTTCTCAAGTCAGACGTGAACGAGAACCTGGTCGACACCTTTTGGACGGGAACACGCTCCGGTGCCACCGCCGAGTATTTCATCGATACCTCTACCGGTAACACCGAGAACAAGCGGTTCATATACCGGGTCATCGTGTTTGATACCTATCTCAGGGAATCCTCCGCCTCGGCGCCGCAGTTGATCAATATCATCGAGGCGGCGGGCGAGAAACCCCGGGCGCCGTCTGATTTCAACTATGTCGTGACCGACGAGCACACGGTGACGCTTTACTGGAAACCGGTAACCGCCTACCAGGATGGAACGTCCATCGATCAGAACCTGAAAGGTTATGAGATCTACCGGTCGAACAGCACCACCCGGGGTGAGGCGCCGCTGGCCCTGGTCGGTCAGAATAACACGTCCTACAACGACAGCGAACTCGATTACGACACTACGTATTACTACTGGATTGCATCGGTTGACGCGTCCGGGGCAAAATCGTCGTACTCCGATCCGATTTCGGTGAGAATCCTGCTCGGATCGCATCCGACCAACGTTTCGGACGTGGCCGATTATATCGATTACCCTGCTTCTCCGCATATCCAGAGCGTGATTTCGACAAACAACCCCAACGGTACGGTCAACTGGAATATCACCTGGGAAAAACCGATCTACAACTCGGACAAGACTACGTATGACGATCATTCCGAGTACAGGATATACCGGAGTGAGTCTCCCGAAGGGTTCTTCCAGTTGATGGGGGCTTCTTCAAGCGCCCGGTACGATTTCACGGTGCCGAGTATCATCAACTACTATTTCCGGATAACGGCGGTTGATCAATACGGGAACGAATCGCTCCCTTCCGGGACCGGGTTTGATAAAGCTTCTCTGCCCGACATCAACACCAGCACTATCGAGCTCAGGATCGGAGCGTCGGACGACGAAGAGGTCAACCTCAAGTGGAAAGATGTTGGAGTGGGGTCCGAACTCGACTATTATTATATTTACCGGGCAATCAGGCCGGAAGGACCCTATATCCAGGTCGGATCCGGAGTGGCTGACGACGATCGCACCACCGAGTACGATGTCACCGACATCACCGTGGTCAGCGGCGTCAACTATTATTTCCGGCTCCGGGGATCAAACTCCTCCGGGTTAAGCGGTTACACCTACTACGCGAAGTCCGGCACCGAGGCGACGACCGCGTCCTTCGAGGCGGAAGAGATGATCCGGAGCGGGGCTTTCCCAGCGCTCGAAAGCTCAACAAACAATACGCCGTACGTCGCGCAGGTGGATGACGGCGCCGCCGGCGCTTCAAACGGTGATGTCATCCTGTATGTCCCCGATGAGGCCGGTCCTACGTCAGGCGAGGACTACTCTGAGTGGCGCTCCCCCATCCAGAAAGCTCCCGGGACCTACAAGGTCAGGGTCAGGTACAAGAACCTCGACGATACCGTCAACGAGGATAACAGCATGGGTGAGTACGATATAAAGATCTACCAGGAGTCGGCGCTTTTCGGTGGCGGGATCGGCGGCCCGGCGGGAGATCCACTCGTCACCTTCTCTATCAAGTACGTTACTCCGGGATCCCCGCTGCCTGACGGAACCGATTCGGCCAACGAAGCTTACCAGTGGACCGATTGGTACAACATCACCGTCACGGAGACGATTATCCCCTGGACGAGAGACCGGTATCTGTATTTCCGGGCGGTATGGAAGAACGCGGATCAGGGTACCGGGGCGTCCACCTCCCAGGGCAGGTTCTACTTCGACGCCGTGGAGATCAATAACCTGTGATGTATTTGTGAAACATATGGAACGTACCAGACGGGGATGCCGTTTCGGCATCCCTGTTTGTAACTGTACCGGTTGCTAAACCGGCGAATCATGTGTTGAAGAACGTTAGAAAGGTGATGATCATTCTTGTATTTTATTGACGACTCCAAACAGAACCAGCCGCTCTCCGACGATTTGAGAGAAAACGACGACTCTGAACTGGTGCGGGAAAAAACGTCACAATAATTGAGGTGATACGGTGAGCGCAGGGGAGCGAGTTGACGAACTGGCCACGCTGCTTTCAACGCTCCGGGCGCCGGGAGGGTGTCCGTGGGATCGGGAGCAGACCAGTGCCGATATCGCCGAATTCATGCTTGAAGAAGCCTATGAGTGCCACTTTGCGGCCCAAACGGGTATCCCGGCCGACCTGGCGGAAGAACTGGGCGACGTGTTGCTGCAAGTCGTCTTCATGAGCCAGATCGCCAGTGAGGAAAACCAGTTCGACCTGGAGACGGTAGCTTCAAAAATTGTGGCCAAGATCCGGCGCCGCCATCCCCATATTTTCGGTGATGAAGTAGCCGGCACCTCCGACGAGGTCAATGTCATCTGGGAAAAAGTGAAGCAGCAGGAAGGCAAATCGTCACGCCCGGTTTTTCCGGCCCTCGAGGAGGCCAGGAAGATTCAGTGTAAAGCGGAGAAGAAAAAATTTAATTCTCCCGATCCCTGGAAGCTGTTCGAACTGGCTGCCACCAGGCTGCTGGCTGAACGGGTCCCGGGTGAAGTCCCTGCTTCGAACCGTCGAACGGAACGGCTGTTGGCCGAAGTGCTGTTTGCCGCTGTTCGGCTCGGAAGCCTTCTGGGTCGCCCGGCGGAACGTCTGCTACGGGAAAAAAACGCCGATTTCTCCGGAAAACTGGAATCGTTAAAAACGCGCGGTTATTCACCTGAGGAGGGGGAAGACGAGCTTTGGCAAAATTCCTGAAGCTGGCGAATTCTTTGTTCCTGGTGACGATCGGTTTACTGGTCCTGACAGGAATTGTTCTGATGTACCCCTGGGATGTCATGCATGGCGGGGTCGCCACCTTCGGCCCGCTTCACTGTGAGTCCGACCGGATCTCGGGCAGCTTGCTCTCGGGTTTCAATGTGTCCAATCTCAGGGTCAAATGGGCAGATTTATGGGAGCTTGAAGCCAGGGAGTTGACGGTTCGGTTACAACCGTCGGGATTCCTATCCGGCCGTCTGTCTATAACCGGTTTGATGAGCGGTTATACCTGGCGTGCGCGGAACCGCCAGGGAACCATACCGGATATATCCGATGATTTGAAGAGCCGGCTTGAGCGGCTTTGCTTGAAACTGCGGTGTACGGACGGAAAGGTCATATGTCTGGTCGGCCCAAAATCAGAGAGCAGAGTATTTACCGTCAGAAACGCGCGGATGACCTTCAGCGGACAGAATCTTGTTTTGAAAGGAAGTGTGCTGGCCTCGGGAGGAGTCCCGGGTGAGTTTCAAGCTCGTGTCGGTTTAGGTGGTCATCTGGATCTCGAGTTGAACTCTAAGGGACGTACAATCCACGAGCTGGTCCGGTTGTTTTCACTTGATTTCCCCTGGATAGAACGGTTTGCCCGGGGAAGCGGTGAGGGTGATCTTGTTTACGCGGTAAACGGAGCTCCAGGAAAAAGAAAAACCGCCGGGCGGCTCCAACTAAAAACCTTTACCGGGTTTATCGGTGAACAGTTGCTAGCTCGCGAATTGCGCGGAGAGACACGGTTTGTTCCCGGACAGGCTCTCTTCGACAATATTTCCGGCCGCCTTGGACCGGTACTGGTTTCATCGGGAGAAGGACTTTTTTCACTGGAAGAGGATACGTGGACGGTTCACGGCCGGGCAAAACTCTCTTCTTCTGAACCAAGTGGATCATGGCGCCTGTCGGGAAGACCCGGAATCGTGTTTCGCGGTGCAAAAGATATCAATAAGGAGAAGCGCCCGGTTACCGCCGAGCTTCGGCTGTCGGGTGAAGATCTTCTCATAGCCGGTATGAGACTTGATGGACTAAAAGGGAAAATGATATTTGATGGTACGGCGCTGTCCGGGGCAGGAATTACATGCCGGATATTTGGTTCGGACGCAGTTCTCGACCTTCAGGGTAGTCTCGGTAAACCGATCTCGTGGACCCTGGATATTACTAATTTGCCGGCGTCTCGGCTGTCCACTATTTGTAAAAATGACAGCCTGCATCCCTTCCTGGAATATCTTACCGGTGATATAGCCTTGAGTTTAAAGGGAACCATTGATAAGGGAATAATTTCATCCGGAATAGATATATTACTACCGGAATCGGTGACATGTAAGGGAGTTCCGCTTACCATCGGACCCGGATTGATCAATGCCGCCAGGGGAAAAATCGAGATACGGAACCTGGCTTTTAAGTACTGTCCGGTTCCGTTTCAAACGGTTTCCGCCAACCTGTTCGGGATGATTTTGTTCGATGATAAGCGTTCCGGACAGTGGCTGATTTCCCCATCGCCGTGCGAAATCGTCGTACCGGCCAAAAAAATTAGAATAACCGGAGTTCTATCGGGCGGCGGTACGATGGATGAGGACAATGTGATGGTAGACGAGTTGTCAATGACATTTCCTGAAGACGGAAAACTCTGGCTGCGCCCTTTCTCTTTTAGTAAAAATAAAGATCTCGAAGTAATTGCCGATATCGAGTCTCTCCCGCTTGAAATGCTAAAATCCTTGTTACCGGGCGGAGTAAAGGTCCGGGGCAAAGTCAGCGGAAATATTTATTTTTCTGATAAAACCGGAAAACTGGCCGGTGAAATCATGGTGCCGACGGGAGATGTTGAGCTACCGGCGGCTGATGAAAAGTGGAAATACTGGAACGTGGCTCCGCTTTTTGTATCGCTTGAAACCGATATCCTCCTTTCACCGGTATCACGTCACCGAATGGAAGCAGAGATCAGGGCGGAAGATACCTGGGGCACATTTGCTTTACAAGCCCGGCTGGGAGAACAGGATTGGTGGATGGGAGAAGGTATGCTGGTGCTCACTCCGGACAAAACCCGTGATCTTGAACTTGATACTATCACCCCTATCTTTAAGACCGGCGATGGCGGCGTCCGCCTCCCTCTCCGCCTCGAGGGTGGGCTGGAGATACCGAAAGTATCGGTAAACATCGGGCAGGAAGTGGGACGTGCCCTGGTAAAATACCCGGGCCGCCTAATCCAAAGTATCACACCTTGACTTTCCACACTCCTTGCTCATTATCTCAACAGATCCAGCACAGTAGTACGGGCCATGGCGAGATGAGCAAGGGCGGCCTGCCCGGTCTGCATCAACAAGCTGGCCATTCCGAAGCGGGTCATTTCATCCGCCATATCGGCATCCCTTATCCGCGATTCCGCCGACTGGAGATTCTCTATCTGAAGCCGGTTGACATGCAGGGTTTCCTCCAGGCTGCGTTGGAAAGCCGCCAACCTGCCCCGGTACAAAGAGACCTGGTTGATAGCGGTGTCTATTTTGCCGTTGGCCAGCCATAGCTGGGCTGCACTCTGGCTGGAGACGTCCAACGTCCCGCCTATTTCGCGAAGCCCCAGGGCGACGCTGGAGATATTGCCCAAGGTCAGTTGGTGGCGTCCGTCATTTCCCTGATCGGGCGCCGATTGCATTACCAGCGTCCCTTTCTCCAGCTGAATGGAAAACGTGGTGCCAGCAGCGATCAACTTGTCTTCGAGCTCGAATTCAACTCCGGTAATTCCGCCCCGGCCGGTCGATCGCGTTCCGGATTTCAAGGTACTGCTGGCGGCGATCGATTCGGTGGTGCTGGTGGTCCGGTACGCGCTAAAAAGGGTAGACCTGTTGCCGGATGAGGCTCGGATCATGGCGGTATTCTTGTCCGGATCGATTATTTTAAGAACAAGATCTCTGACCCTGGATATCCGGTTTCCCGTCAAAGTGTCACCGGCTACCTCCTGGTTTATTCCCAATCGTACCGCCAGGAATGACCCGTCCGGGTCACTAATCGTAAAAGTATCGTTCCCCGATGTTGAATCGGAGATGATTATGTTCTTCTCCCTGTTATCAAAAATAGCCGTAATAGGGCTGAGTGCGTTGAGGCTGTCCAGGAGGTCCTGGATGGTATCTCCGGTATTGACCGTTAGCGTGTAGGTGTTCCCGTCCTTGGTCTGTATGATAAACGTGCCTGCGCCCAGATCGAGATCGTTGTAAGGGTTTCCGTCATTATCATAGATAACCGTACCGGTGCCTATTTCGGAGTGAACGGCGCTTACCACGAGTTCATTGGTTCCATGCGTGTCCAGGGAACTGGTGGTCTCATCCCAGTTGACGGTGGCTTCCAGGTCGAAACTTGCGCCTGCTTTTCGTGATTGGATCACGATTGTCGGTCTGGCCACGTAAACGTTCAACCTGATCTCGCTGCCGATATGATACCGGCTGTCCGGATCAAGCTCGAATTCCAGGCCTGAGCCGAAACCGTTGGAACCGATGTTGGATACGTACGTGGTCCCCGATGTGTAGTCCTGGTGGGTCCCGCTTTCCGTACCCACCACCGTCCACTCGTCGGCGCCGTCATTGTCCTGGGTCATGGTGAGAATGAACGTCTCACTCATTTTTATCGTGTTCGTCATTAAAAGATGTGGATCAATAGACCAGGTGATGTCGGGAAGCACGGTGGCGTTAACGCTGATATTGGTATCCAACGTCACCGTGTCGCTGCCGGCGGTGATGGTGTTGCCGAAACTCGCCCTGAGGGTGTTTCCGGAATCGTCGGTCAACGTGTACGGCCCGCTGCTTGGAACCACGCTGGTAGGAGTTGAGTCGGTGTCCAGGGCGGCTTCCCGTCCGTACAGGGTGTCGATCGTGATCTTGTCTCCCAGGGCGTAGTTGGCATGAGAATTGAGCCGGAAAGAAAGCCCGCTCCCGCCGCCGATTGAACCGTTATCTGAAGTATAGGTGGTGCCGTCAACCGTATAGGAGCTATGCGTTCCGGATACGGAACCGGTAACCGACCAGACATCGTTCGCTCCGCCCATATCGGTGATGAGTTCCAGGGTGAGGGTCTCGGTCAGAAGTGTATTGGTTATCGGAACGGCCGTGGGGTTCACGGCCCAACTGGTAACCGGTGTGTTGACGTCGGTGTCGAAGGTGATAACGTCGCCGATCCCGTAACCGACATCCTGGTCGAGATTAAACCACAGTCCTTTTCCGCCGCTTACACCGCCCTCATCGCTGATATAAGTGCCGCCGGCGGAAGCGGGGGAGTGGTTGCCGGATACCGAGCCGGTGACCGACCAGGTGTCGGCGCCGTTGATGTCGGCAGTCAGTGTCATAGTGATGGTCTCATTGACAATGGTGTGTCCCGAAATAGCGAAGTCCGGACCCACGGAATAGCTCGGGACCGGCACCGGGTAGTTGCTAACGTCAATGGTAATCCGATCATCCACGGCGTAGTTAGCATCGGCGGTAATACCGATGGTCAATCCACCGCCCTGTCCGACTACGTCGTTGGTAGTGTAAGCAGCGCCCACCGTCAGGTCAGTGTGGGCTCCTGATACCGAGCCGGTCACCGACCAGACATCGGTTGGGCCGCCATTATCGGTGATTAGATTCAGGGTGAAGGTTTCGGCTACCAGGGTGTTGGCGACCTCGACATTGGTGGCCACATTGACGGTCGGTGCCGGCCCGGTGGAGGTGTCGATAGTTATCGTGTCTCCGAGAACATAGGCGGCGTTCGGGGCAAGATTAAAGAAAAGACCGCCTCCCGTTCCCGCGCCACTGTCTGTCACGAGATGCCCGCTGTTACTTGCCATGTTGACGTGAGCACCGGATACCGAACCGGTCACCGACCAGACATCGTTGCCGTTTAGATCGGTAATGAGCTGCAGGGTAAACGTCTCGTTGACGATGGTGTTCCCGGAAGTCCATATGACCGGATTGCTGTTCCACACCACCGGTGTCCCGCTTGAAGTGGATGCTGCCGACCAGGAGTCAACACTTTCGGCCCCGTTGGCCCAGGTAGAATCCACGGTTTCGACGGTCGCTCCCTGGCCGCTGACCCCGGAAGTGTCGGTGCCGGTAATGATCGGTGTTCCCATTACCTGGCTGAAATCCCAGCTATTGACAGATGAGGTATTGGTGACGGTGACGGTGTGGGCGCCGTCGGCAATGGTGCTATCCGTGGTGACTCCAGGTGATGTAAGACCGGTGGTCGATCCCCCCATGGTGGCCGGCCGGGGGTATCCCGGCCCGGGTGTCAGTATGATCTGGTCACCGGCGGCAAAATCTCCGTCCGGTTGGACTTTGAAACTGATTCCGCTCGAATTGAAGTTGGTCCCGGTGCTCCCCGATCCCAGGTTCCAGGTGTCATTAGCCGTAACATTGAAATTAGTGCTCGAAGTGAAATTGATTTCAAAGGTGGTGTAATTTCCGTACGCACCGGCGGGATCATAGATTTTCGGTCCGTTTTCGAACCAGCTGGTGGGAGTGGCGTTCTGCCAGGCCACCGGCACGGTGGTTTCCAGGGGTTCGGCAATTACTCCGGTTAAATCCAGCGCAATAGTCGATCCGGTTTCTGACGGTTCGTAAAAAGCGCGGGCATCAATATCCGCCTCGCCCAGAGCATCGTTGAACTTGCGTACCACATCAAGGATGCTGTCACCGGACACACTGTCGGCGTAAACGGTGACCGATGCCATCTTGTTCCCGATGTTGACCGACAGGTCGACATACCCGTTGTTGTTGGCGCCGATCATGCTGTAAAAACTTCCTTGATCAGAGATTCTAGGACTGGCTTCTCCTTGATCGAGTGCCCTTCCTTCGAAAGACGCCTGGGCGAACGTCGCCTGCTGAACCACCTCTACTTCATACAGGCCGTTCTCCCCTATCTCCCGGCTCAGGACACGGACGGACCCGTCCTTCAAGGCGCCGGTGGTATCGGAATACTCACGGGCCTGAGCTCCCATCCGGCCGGTATACAGGCTCATCCCGTTGTACTCGGTGGCGGTGTTGATCCGATCGAGCTCATCCAGGAGTTTATCGACCTCGGACTGGAAATGCTCCCGGTCGGCGTCATTGAATGTACCATTGGCGGCCCAGATGGTAATATCGCGGATACGTTTGAGAATAGCATGGGCGTTCTGAAGTCCTCCGTCTGCTGTTTGCGCCACGGACAGTCCCGATTGGGCGTTTTTAATGTCCATATCGTAAACACCTAAACGAGTGCGCATCTTTTCCGATACTCCCAGTGCAGCCGCGTCATCGGCGGCGCTTCTCACCCGGAGTCCGGAAGATATCCTGTTCAGTGATTCGGAGATCAGATTGCGGCTGCTTCCATGCAGTCGCAAGGCGCGGTAAATCTCCGAACCGCCTGATATGCGCACGTTTATTCCTCCTTCTTAAACGCCTGTTGACGGGAGACGTTTCCCCGGTCCCCATAAAACAGGGTACAAGAGGCCTTAATTCGGTGTTTCGGCAGGAGACTTTTAATTTATGAAACAGGATTATGAGAAAATAATTGATATTTTCAGAGGTTATCTTCTTATATCTCTTTGATACGGGGGCTGATATGTATTTTTTTCAGAAAAGAAAAACTATCGGAATAAATGTTCCGATAGTTTTGTTTGATGATGCAGTGATCCTGTATTATTACTCGCTATTACGATGAACGGTCCCGATTTCTTGGTGGTCTCCGGTCCCTCGAGTGCTGTCGTCGGGAACGGTCGTGACCGGGTCTGCGTCTGGGTCTGCTCGGACGAGAATCTTCAGACTCCGGTGGTGGAGGGGGAGGTTCCACTTTGTTGGTAGTGATAAAAGACAGGCAAGCCTCGGTCAACCGGTCGAGATCGCCCAGGGACCCTTTAAAAAAATCCCCTTCTTTTAAGAGCGGCGATCCTCCAAACTCCTCCAGTTGAAAAGTTTGCTGAGTAGTAATGGTATCTTGTTCCCCGGAAGTATCGACTACGGAGAGAACAATATGGTCAAACTGCTCGCCGGTGCCGGCTTCAGGTGAATCGTTACCAAGTCCGAGTTCAAAACGTTGGACGTTTGTTTTCAGGGTTTCACCCGATATGATCAGGTCGGGAATATTGATAAGGATCCGCCTGAGCAGCGGTTTGAAACTGATTGATGTTGGTCCGGGTAATTTTCGTGAACGTCTTCTTGCCATGAGCACACTCTCTATCTACAATTATAGTCCTGATTACGCAAACCAGGCTGAGTCATTATAGCCGGGTGAAGCGCTAGAGTCAAATGCCGCTTGCGGGAGTCGTCTCTGATCGTTGGTATGGTAATCTGGTAACATGTCGGCGCTTCAGAATGGATACTGGTGTGCTCGGGAGAGGTCAAGTTCGCCTGGCGTGATGGGGAAGTACTGTCAGAAACATGTATTTCAGTTGGTGAAGAATGTCCGGTTATGTTCCGGGTTGCCCCGGGAGTTGAACATGCCGTATGCAATATCTCTGATGAGACCATATTCCTGCTTTGTTTCAGCGATCTGAAGAGCTACGAAACTGTTCGCGGGTCTTCATTGCTGTGAGCTAAACGCGGTCCGCGGTTGCGGTAAAATGGCACGTCGGGGTATTATTTAGTTCACGTGATTGCCGTCCATCTATTTTGAGGAGTATAAACCATCATGGGAGAGAAATATACAGCGGAACACGCCGGGTCGGGATTAACTGATGCCTTACCCGGGATCGAGTGTTGGGAGAACCAGTTTCCGAACTATGAAATAACAATTGAGATTCCGGAATTTACGGCAGTCTGTCCCAAAACGGGGCTACCAGATTTCGGTAGTATCATTATCACGTATGTCCCGGATAAATACTGTTTGGAGTTGAAATCGTTGAAATTGTACCTGCTTGCTTACCGTGACCTGGGAATTTTCAATGAGAACGTCGTCAACCGGATTCTCAAAGATGTGGTTGAGGCTTGTTCTCCTGTCCGGGCCAGCGTAACAGGCAGGTTTACACCTCGTGGGGGAATGTCCAACTCGGTGGTGGTTCGATATAATTCTCCTGCCGGCGATGAGTTGACCTAGTGGCATTTTCGTTCCGGTCAAATTTCCAGAAATTGTTAACCGCGTTAATTTCCCGTTGGAACAAGCGCAGCCGGTTTTCCAGTACAGGACTTCTTAAGTCCGGTGTTCCCCTGTACTGGCTTGGCCGGTCAGTTCACCGGGTGGTATATTTCCTTAAATTGAGGAAACGGATAGTGTTACCTGGAATAACCATCGGAGTCGGTAACCTGACTGTGGGTGGTACCGGCAAAACACCGGTGACGGTGGAAGTGGCCACGTTGCTCAAACGATCTGGTTTAAGAGTGGCCGTTCTCACCCGGGGATATGGTGCAGCCGATGGCGGGGTGCTGGTCGTGTCGGATGGAAGATCTATTCTTACCAATGCCCAAAAAGCCGGTGAAGAGGCGATGCTGCTGTCTAGTCGTTTAACGGATGTCGCTGTCGTCAAAGGTAAACATCGTGACCGGTCCGGCAGTCTGGCTCATCGGTTGTTTGACACCAACGCTTTTGTCCTCGACGATTCCTTCCAATATGACCGGGTGGTAAAAGATAATGAACTCCTTTTGATCGATGTTTCAGCACCGTTTTTCGAAGAATCACTGTTGCCGCTGGGACGCTTGAGAGAACCGGTATGGTGTGCCAGACGGGCTGATGCCGTGATTCTGACCCGCGCCGATCAAGTCGATTCGGAGACGATGGTCCGTATGAAAGAACGGATTTCCGTATTAGTACCTGGAACGCCGGTTTTTCAGGCAGCACTGGTGGTGACAGACGTGTTGCGGCTTCCTGACCTGGAATCCCGGAGACAGGAAGTATTTCATGGCCAGAAGATCTGTTGTTTCATGGCTGTTGGAGCACCGGTTTCCTTTGTTAAGACAGTGCGGGGAATGGGTGTGGCCGATGTGATACCGCTTCCTTTCCCGGATCACCATCGCTACCGTCTTGCTGATTTGGAACGGGTGGCGGCGGTAGCACGAGAGAACGGGTGTTCGGCTGTGGCCATGACTGAAAAAGATTTTTCATCCGCGTCTGCACTGCTGAAACGATTTGTCGTATCTGGTGCCGTTGACGATTCGCAGGATAAATCGCTGCCGTGGTATGTTGTCCGAGTTACCATGCGGATCAAACCCGAGGAACAATTCAGTAAATTTATACGGTCGGCCGCTCGTGATCACCGGCCGCGAAACCTGTATTAACAGGGATTGGAGATTGTCGGTCATGCTTGTTCTATACAACATTGTTTTGTTGCTCGGCGGACTGGTGCTCATCCCTTTTTATCTCGTTAAGATGTGGCGCACCGGTAAATACCGCCGGAGCTTCTGGCAGCGACTTGGAAATTATCGTCGGGATCAGTTTTTGAAAAATAAACCGGAACCCCTGGTATGGATACACGGTTGCTCGGTTGGAGAAACCATGGCCAGCTTTCCTCTGCTGGAAAAGTTAAAACACGATTTTCCTGACAGGCAGTTCCTGTCATCGGTGGTAACCGAAACGGGTTTCACCGTAGCTGAAAAAGAACAACTGGCAGATCAGGTAATATATTTCCCTCTCGATTTTCCGTTCTCTGTCAGGCGTGCTTTTGATGGTTTTTCGCCTGGCATCTTGATCATCATGGAGACAGAGATATGGCCCAATGTGTTCTGGCAGGCCTCTCGCCGAAACATACCCATAATCATTGCCAACGGCCGGATTTCCGATAAATCGTTTCCGACGTATCAAAGTTATCGTTGGTTTTTTAAGCATGTGCTTACCGAGGTGGACCTTTTCTGTATGCAAAGTGACGAGGAGGCGTCCAGGATAATTGGGATTGGGGCTCCGTCATCACGGGTTCTGGTAACAGGTAACACCAAGTTCGATCAGATTGACCGGGTTGTCAGACGTACGTGTCCGGATAATCTGCGGCAGATGCTTCAAATCCCGGAGGGAAAATCCGTTCTGGTAGGAGGCAGCACGCATTACAATGAAGAGAAGCAGGTGGTGACGGCTTATAAAGAACTCTGCTCCCGATTTCCGGATATGGTACTCATACTTGCTCCCCGGCACCCGGAACGAATACCGGATGTTTTCGATTACCTGGTGAACGAATGTTTAGACCCTGTTCTTCTGAGCGATCTCAGGAACGAGAGTTCCCCTCCACCCCTTGATTCAAGTTCAGTTCCCGGGGTGGTTCTGGTAGATACCGTCGGCGATCTGGCCGCCCTCTACAGCCTGGCTACCGTTGTTTTCGTGGGCGGCAGCCTGGTGCCGGCTGGCGGACACAATATACTCGAACCGGCTGCCTTTGGAAAACCGGTTATCTTCGGACCTCACACGTTCAATTTCGTCGAGGAGACGTTGCTCCTCAAGGGAAATGGAGGTTTTCAGATTGAGGATCACCGGGAACTGACAGATTGTTTGCTCGATCTGCTGAGTGACCGCGAAAAAATCTTACAAGCGGGAACCCGGGCCCGCTCCGCTATAGAGACCCGGACAGGCAGTTCTCAGTCCATCATTGA
>CAZQHK010000013.1:53787-69038 GCA_964593455.1 uncultured bacterium | reverse complement strand
CGGTTCCGCATGTTCCTTGATCCGGCGAGATTTTCTGGCCAGCAAAGCGGTGATATGAAGAACCGGGCCGGAGAGCATATACGTCAGGCCCAGTATCGGGAAGGTAATGGCCGGTTCCGTCAAAAGTGCCAGCAGTAGGAGCAGGCTGAGTATCAGTTTAACTCGTCTTTTCTCCGTCTTGGCCTGTGGCTTTTTTGCGCTGGGAAAACTGAGTTTGCTGACCATCAGGATAGCCAGCAGGAAAAGCAGGGCAGGGTAAATTTCATCGGGTATCCTCAGTATTCCCACCGGGAAAGTTTCTCCGTAGATAACCAGCGAGGCTACCATAAACGCAGCTCCGGGAATGGGAAGCCCGGAGAATTCACTCAGGTGTTCTTCGACATTGAAGCGGGCCAATCGAAGGGCTCCGGCGAGAACGAAGAGAAAGGCGATAAAAATTCCGTAACGGGTGTTTCCCTCGAGGAAAACAAAAAAGTAGAGAATGGCCGGTGTTACGCCGAAGGAGACCAGATCCGCCAGGGAATCCAGTTCGGCGCCGAATTTTGATGAAGACCGGGTGAGTCTGGCCACCCGGCCGTCCATAATGTCGAAAGCTATGGCTATGACGATCAGCCAGGCGGCTGCCGAGTATTTTTCGGTGAAGATGAAAAAGATACTTATAAAGCCACAGAACAGGTTGCAGCTGGTGAAAAGACATGGTAGCGTAAACAACCTCATACTATCAGCCCCTCAAGCAATGATTTCCAATCCGTGCATGTATGATCTCAACGCTTCCGGCACTATCACCGTGCCATCTTCCTGCTGGTTATTCTCCAGGATAGCCACCACCGTCCGTCCTACCGAGAGGCCTGAACCGTTGAGAGTGTGGAGGTACTCGGATTTAACACCCTTTTCCCGCCGGAATTTGATATTAGCCCGCCGGGCTTGAAAATCCCCGAAACAACTGCAGCTCGAAACTTCCCGGTACCGGTCCTGGCTCGGCACCCACAGCTCGATGTCGTAGCACTTGGCGGCGGCAAAACTGATATCGCCGGAGCAGAGGCTCACCACCTGGTAAGGAATATCGAGCTTCTGCAGAATAGTTTCAGCGTTTTTCAGGAGACGTTCCAGCTCATCGTAGGAGGTCTCCGGTTCGACAAACTTAACCATCTCCACCTTGTTGAACTGGTGCTGCCTGATCAGCCCCCGGGTGTCCTGCCCATAGGCTCCGGCTTCGAGTCTGAAACAGGGCGTGTATCCCACGAAGTACAGGGGCAGGCTGCCCGGGGGAAGAATCTCGTCCCGATACATGTTGGTAATCGGCACCTCTCCGGTGGGAATGAGGAAATAGTTCATGGAAGTCTTGAACATATCATCCTCAAGTTTCGGGAGTTGGCCGGTACCCGTCATGGAATCGCGGTTGGCCAGAAAAGGAGGGAAAACCTCGGTGTACCCATGTTCCCGCGTGTGAACATCCAGCATGAAATTGATCAGGGCGCGTTCCATGAGCGCTCCCGCACCCCGGTAGAGAGCGAACCGGGATCCGGTTATCTTGGCTGCCCGGTCGAAATCGAGAATATTGAGACGTTCCCCTACCTCACGATGATCAAGCGGTTGAAAATCGAAATCCCGGGGAGTTCCCCATTTACTGACCACCTGGTTGAATTCCTCGCTACCTCCGATGGGAGTGGTGGAATGCGGAATATTAGGAATAGAGAGCAGCAATTGTTCCAGTTCTACCGTTATCTCCTTCAATTCCCCTTCGATTTCTTTTATCCTGACGGATATCTCTTTCATCTCCTTGAACACCGCCGGGTCGGGATTTTTCCCGGAAGATTTTAGGCGTCCGATCTCTTTGGAGGTAATATTTTTCTTGTTCCGCAGGTCTTCCGCCTCTTTGAGACCGTTGCGGCGTTTCAAGTCAAGCTCGAAAAACGTTTCCAGTTTTTCAACTCGTACTTCGGACAGGTTGGCGATCAGTGCTTCCATAACCTCGGGCCGTCTCAAGCTTTCAAATATGTCCGTGTCAGAATCAAAAAGATTTTGTTGTGCCAGCTCTAAAAAAACTGTTTCGTCAATGGCAAAATTTGAACGTTTACTGAACGCTTCTTTGAGTTTATTTTTATCCTCTTCATCAAATTCCAACCGCTTGATAAGGGCGGCCTTGACGATGTCAGGGTTTTCTCTGATTATTTTCTGGTCAAGCACTGTTCGGTAAACCTCCTATGTAAAAGTAAACATATTATACAGCAAAATTCCGTATGATACTATTACAATCTGTGATTCTTACCATTCAAGCAGCACGTGTAATTGCACCGTTGGAAATTGAATGCTCTATTCAGCCATTATAATGTTAGAATGGCATGTATCTCAACTAGCCTGAGGAGGGATGGGAATGAAAAAGTCTGTTACGATAAAGTCGATGGTGCTGACGCTGGCCCTGGTTCTGGTTCTTCAATTGACATTGATGTGGGTCTCTCGTCAAGAGGCCGAGGCGGCGGATGAAGGACGGGCAACAGTTGGACGGTATCAAGTGAGTACATTTGGCGGAATTACTGCCATGGGCATCGGAAACGGTAAGGAAGTTCCGAGAATCATACGGGGCTATGTCGTTATCGACACTACCACCGGTAAGGTCGTCGATAAAAAGGTTTCAATGCAAATCTATGATTGAATAACCTGATTAAGGACGTTTTTTAAATTACACTTTTCTCATATGGGTGTAAGTACGTTTAGGGTCGAAGCCCCGGGACCGCAAAGCGATGATTTCAGCCATGATACTTACGGCTATCTCCGCCGGGGTTTCCGCTCCGATATCAAGACCAATGGGAGAGTAGAGACGAAGCAATTTTTCCTCCCGGATACCATCATCCAAGAGCTTTTTAACTATCTGCTTGACTTTGTGCCTGCTTCCGATCATCCCGATATATTCATGGTCTTTCAATAATGTCTGCCGTAGCACGGTATCGTCGTGCTTGTGCCCCCTGGTGACGATGATTACATACGTTGATGATCCGGGTGACAGGTTTCCCCACGCCGTTTCGAATTCCGATACAACTACCCGATCGGCTTCCGGAAAGCGTTTCGGATCGGCGAAATAAGGACGGTCGTCCACCACGGTGATACGGAATCCCAGGTTGGCGGCCATCCGCGCCAAATGAAGCGATATGTGTCCGCATCCGAAAATGATAAGATCGGGCGTAGGGGATAGCGCTTCATGGTAGAGCCAGGTGGTTTTGGTTGCACACAGGGAAGGAGTTGCGGTGTTTAATGTTTCGTCGGAAATTGTAGATAGTTGGCCGGTCGGCCCCGGTAGATGAGAATCAGTTTCCCGGTGTTTGTCCGATACCGCATGTGAGATTGATTCTTCGGGACTTTTAAGGAACATGGTATACAAAGACGATTCCGGTCCTAACTGGCTGCCGGGTGGTCGGAGAGACAGGCAGAATCTGATCTCCCCGGGCTGTTTTGTGGCCTCGAGCAGGTTCTCGATAAACTGCCGGTGGCGTTGGCCGAGTGGTATCACGGCCACCCAAATTGTCCCTCCGCATACGAGACCTTCAGCCGCCGCCAGATCGTGGGAAAGAGAGAATTTTTTCAGTAAGAACGAGTCTTTAGCAATGGCCTGTCTTCCTGTCTCAAAAACCTCCGCTTCCACGCAGCCGCCGCCCAGCGTCCCCAAAATCCTCCCGTCTTCGGTAATCAACATCTTTGCTCCCACATCACGTGGAGCCGATCCGGTTTTTTTTACCAGTATGGCCAAAGCCGCCCGGTTTCCATTATTCAATTCATCAAAAAGATCGTAAAATAATCGGACACTCATTGCGTTTCCTTTCTCTGTTTCAAAATATCAATTGTATAGACAACCAGTCCCGTAAACCCGGAAAATGCAGTAGACATTTTATATCAGGTGATGTTCTTATGGCTACACTTTGGTTTCTCAATAATTTAAATTTTATCTTGGAATTGTGTTTAATGAGAATAGGAAGGAAGAAGGTGGATGAATTAAATAAAGGTATTTGAGTTCTTGACGCCCCTATGGAGGAGATGCTAAAATCCGTGATAAACTTTGAAAATGCAGAAGGTTCCTGAAACCTCGTTATGGAATGTCTACTGTATTTTCCGGGATAAAATAGGGGTGAGGGATAATTTAGAGCGATGAGATACCTTTTATTGGCAGACATCCACGCAAATCTGCATGCCCTCAACGCGGTCCTCGAAGACGCTCGTAACCGTTCCTGGAGCAACATCCTTCTGCTTGGAGATTATCTTGGATACAATGCCTGTCCCAATCAGGTAATGGAATGTATCCTGAATTTTAATTCTTCGGGAAAGCTGTCGGCTGCCGTCAGGGGCAACCACGACAATCTGGTGCTTGACATGTGCAACCCTGACGAATTCAACTACAATGCCCGTATGGCCGGTCTGTGGACCAAGGATGTGCTTAAGGAACCCTATTTGAATTGGTTGAAGCAACTGGAGGAGCATCTCGTTCTTCAGGAGGAGAAGATTATCATCGTTCATGGCAGTCTGGCTGATCCGAAGGAATACCTGATGTACGAAGACCAGGCATTGTCCACGGTTCAGCTGATGAGTGAATTGGATGCGAAAATCTGTTTCAACGGACACACGCATGTCCCGGCGGTCTTTATGGCTAAAGGCGACAATGTCATCAGGCAGGTAATCACCCAGGACCACAAGGTGAAGGAACTCAACCCGGATTTTTACTATATCGTCAACCCGGGCAGTGTCGGGCAGCCTCGAGATGGAAATAAGAAGGCATCCTACACGATATTCGATTCATCCCGTATGGTGTTGGAATTTTTCAGAATTTCCTATGATATAGCCGGCGCCCAGGAAGAGATTTTTTCATTCGAAGAACTTCCAACCCAGCTGGCACTCCGGTTGGAAATCGGATTGTAGACCCGGATAATTCACAAATATTCGTAGCGAGGTGAAGAAAATGGTTGCAGATACAAGGCGCATGCAGAGAAATGCTCGGAGGCGTACCGGTAGGTACGTTGAGAACATTTTTCAAGCGCAACGCAGTAGGTGCGGTCATTTTCGAGCCGCACTGTTTTGCAGGAAGCAAAACTGGACGTCATGAAGTGACGCCCGAAGGGGACGAAGCCAGGATGGCTTCGTCTGATGCAGATTATTTGTGAATTATTCGGGTAGAGAAAGTGGAGGTATCGCACTATGGCCAGTATGAACATGGTTTTTCTAATCGGTAGACTGGCGTCTGATCCGGAACTCAGATACACTCCGGGCGGAACTGCCGTAGCTGATTTCAGGATAGCTGTTGACCGGTTTCGGGGGCGGGATGAGACCGGGGAGAAACAAACGGATTTTTTCAAAGTTGTTGTTTGGAGTAAGCTTGCGGAACTGTGCTCCAAGTATCTCAGCAAGGGCCGGATGGCTGCTGTGGAAGGCCGCCTTCAGTCCCGAAGCTACACCGATCGAGATGGTGTCAAACGGACGGTGACGGAGGTTGTGGGGAACAATGTTCAGTTTATCGGGGGCAAACCGGAATCAAAAGCCGACGATCTGGCTGATGAAGAGATCCCCTTCTGAGGGGGGGGGATTGAAGGTGCGGTGGACTCACGGCATCGACGCCCCGGGGCTATTGGTTGCTGTTTTGTTACTGCTTTTTGTCGAGTGTATTTCCTCGGTTGCCGGACAGCCTGTTTCTCCCTGGATTGTCGGAGATTCGGTTTCTGAAGTTCACGGAAAAGGTCGGCAGTTTACGGGAATAATTATCAGAACCAGTGTGAACGTTCGTTCCGGTCCCGGATTCAACTGTGATGTAATCGATCAACTTCGCATCGGCACTGAAGTACGGATTTACGGGAAGATCGGCCCATGGTATGAAATAGATCTCGATGACGAAGTTTCGGGATGGCTCTCTTCCAAATTTGTCCGGAAAAGTATTCGCCGTTTACCTCCAACTCTCGGCATAACCCGGGAGTTATCGTCGTTTGGCCTGACTGTGGAAGTTACTCCGGTCCCCCGGACCCTACCGGGCAATATCATTGGAAATCGTGTGAACGTACGGGAACAACCTTCCAAAGACGGCGGTTTCGTGACCAAGATATCGCGGGGTCAAAAGGTGGAAATTATCGAAGAAGCTGGTGAATGGACCCGAATCAAGCTGGTCGGTGACCGGCGGGGGTGGATATTTGATGAGCTTGTCCAGGAGAAGGCAAAAATCCTTGGTACGGTGACAGGAAATGGCGTTAACGTCAGGTCGGAAGGCGGAATCTACTTCGAAGCCCTTACCAAGGTGTATAAAGGAATGGAATTGCCAATTATTACTAAACAGGGAGAATGGTATCAAATTGTTCTCCCGGACGGCAAGGTGGGGTGGATTATAGAACGCTTTTTTAAACCGCCTCCCCCGCGACCTGTAATTAGCCCGTCACCGGCGGGCGCTACCGTTGAAACAGGCGCTCCGGTATCACCCGGCGATACAGACAGCGATGACGAAGAGCTTCTTCTGGAACTGCAGTTCCGTTAACCCAAACCAATACATTGTAAGTTCTTACACATGTTTGACCGGCCTTTTCGTGGCCGCTTTTTTCTCGGATTTTTTTGAAATATACCGGCCGGTAATGATGAAGAGAGTGTGTTTGATATGAATATAGGGATAGTTATCGGACGTATCGGCGGTGTCGACGGGGTGGCTCTGGAGACAGAAAAATGGATCGCCGTTCTGAAGCGCATGGGGCATACCTGCCGGATTGTAACAGGTCAGCTTGAGGCTGAAGTTCCTGAAACCACTATCATACCCCAGCTTTCCTTTTTTCATCCGGATGTGCTCCGGGAGCAGGACGATGCTTTCTTTAAACAGAATGTTGGTGAACAAGATGTCCTGGTACGCCTGGAAGAGCAGGCGGCTTACCTGGAACGAGTGATTTTGGCGTGGATGAACGATAAAAAAATCGATGTGCTGATTTCGGAGAACGCTTCCACTATTCCCTGCCACCTGTCCATGGGGCTGGCGGTGAAGAGAGTTATGGAGAAGACTAAAATCCCTTCCGTGGCTCATAACCACGACTTCTACTGGGAGCGTGGTGAGCGCTACCAGACCAGCTATACCGGGATTCTACGAATCATGGAAGGGTGTTTCCCTCCGGTTCTTCCCAACCTCAACCACGCGGTAATCAACCTGTATGGCCGGGACACCTTGAAAAAACAAAAAGACATTTCCTCTGTGGTCGTTCCCAACGTGATGGATTTTGAATCTCCTTTTGCTCAGAAAAATGGGTACAACAGTGATTTACTACAAACCCTGGGTATCACTGACAATGAAATTCCTTTGTTCCAGGTGACCCGGATCGTTCGGCGGAAAGGGATTGAAACCGCCATCGAACTTATCCACCGTCTGCATGATCACCGGGTAAAGCTCTTTATCACCGGTACTGCTGACGATGATTATCGTCAGATCTACTTTCGTGAACTGGTGGATAAAATTGCCGAGTTGGAGCTTGGTGGACAGGTTTTCTTCGTTTCTGATCGTATTCAAAACGTGCGGGCACGTACCGCGGAGGGGAGAAAAATCTACTCTCTTTCAGACGCGTATGCGTATTGCCGGGCCATGACCTACTTCTCTACCTACGAAGGATTTGGAAACGCTTTTGTGGAGGCTTTGCTGGGCCGGGTTCCCATATTTGTAAACAACTATAAACCTGTCTACTGGCCGGATATAGGGTCCAGGGGATTCAAAACCGTCATGTTGGAGGATAACCGGCTGACCGATGAGGCGTTGGAGCAGATGAAGAACATCATCTACCACCCGGAGCTGGCCGATGAAATAACCGATCATAACTTCGAGCTTGGCCGGAAACACTTCTCGTACGAGGTGCTTGAGGAACTGTTGAAAAAGCTTATCCCTGGGATGTAATCCCTGCATATTTCACCAATTATCTGTACGAGTGCGCCTCAAGCAAAAAAGCGTAGAAAGTAAGGTTGGAGAGGCGCATACGAGTGATGACGCCGCGCAATTTTTCCACTCATAGGAAATCCATTCCTGAAAAAAAATCGCGTTCGGCCTCACCCCGCGTATTCCCTCCCCGAAAGTTGACGGAATGCAGCGTCATGAGACGCACAAGACACTCATCCGTCCCATTCTGCGGCAAATAATACCGTATTGTATGCCTGATCGCAATGCGGGGGATGAGCCTGGGGTTGTAGTTGCCGTTTTCGGAGGGCAAAATGGAATGTTTTCAAGCGGCGATCTTCACAGCCGGTGGTGGGAGGCTATCAGGGATATCTTGGATCAGTCGGTTTCCGTTCTCCTTGAGATAGGCTTTTAATCGCGTCCCGCATCTTATCTTTATAAGTCATGGGCACATTCTAGCATAATTTACTCTTTCGCTCCAGCAGTGTGCGCGGCAAATTTTGATTTACTCACGCTGTCAAGCGGCTTCAACGCGGAGCCGAACCGCCACAGCTTGATCGTGAAGTCCCGACTGCCTGACGCCAGGATCGTTCCGTCGGGACTGAAGGCTACCGCCCGCACGTCATTGCCGTGCTCCTTCAATGTCAACAGGCACTCCCCCCCGGCGACGTCCCAAAACTTAATGGTACCACCGCTGCCACCCGAGACCAGGAGAGACCCGTCGGGGCTAAAGGCGAGAGTCGTTACGCTGGCCAAATGCCCCTGCATGACAGCGGTGCAGGTCCAGGTGCGAACATCCCACAGCCGGATCCGCCGGTCGTTCCCCGCAGCGGCCAGCAACCGTCCGTCGGGGCTGAAGGTTACCGAATTGACCTTGCCTTCGTGACCGGTGAGAACCGCCGACGAATTACGGCTTTCCACCTCCCAGATACGGAGCTCAGGGTGTCCGCCGCCGGCGGCCAGCAACCGTCCGTCCGGGCTGAAATCCAGGCAGACCATTTCACCGCCGCTCTCGGAAAAAACGTGCGCCCGATTCCACGAACTTGTGTCCCAGAGCTTGACGGAGCCGTCTTCACAGGCGGTGGCCAGGTGCCGGTTGTCGGGGCTGAACGCCACCCTATAGATATTTTTCCAGATCTCGTCAGCATCCTTTTCGAAGAGTTCGGCCATGGTCATGAGCAGCGGTAAACCACTGGTTTTATCTTCTTTTCGAACGTCGACCATGGCCACCTGCTCGAGTTTTTTGACATCTGCCACCCGCAGGATGCCGTCGCCGCTCCCGGTGGCCAGGAGCTTTCCGTCGGGGCTGAATGACACGGAGCTGGCCTGCGCCCCGTGCGACATCAGGCGGTGGAGAATGCTCCCGGTGGAGGGATCGACGAGGAGCACCGGCACGAAGGTCATGGATTGCGGGCCGGCGGCCAGGAGCCTCCCGTCGGGGCTGAAATCCAGACTGCTGATCTTGTAATTATCCTTCGTCATGTCGATGATCCCGACCAGGCTCTCCCGCTCCAGGGACCAGCGCCGGACCATTCCCCGGGAATCGGCGGATACCGCCTCCCGCCCGTCGGGGCTGAAGGATACCGAAACAACCATCTCCTCGTGCTCCCGGAAGCAGGCCGTCATCACACGCCGTTCCGGATCCCAGAAACGGACGGTACCGTCCCGGCCGCCGGTCATCAGCACGCCGCCCACGGGGCTGACGGCCATCGCTTTGATATCGGTCTCGTGTCCCCGCAGGGACGCCACCTCCCGGCCCTTCTCGAGATCCCACAGCCTTACGGTGGTGTCGGCACTGGCGGTGACGATCATAGAGCCATCGAGGGTGAAAGCGGACTGGATGACCCGGTCCTTGTGCTGGTAAAGGATCTCTTCCAGTGACCCCTTGTTCACGTCCCAGTATCCTACATGCCGATCATTGCCGCCGGAGACCAGGTGCTTACCGTCGGGGCTGAAGGCCACGGTCAGGACCTCCTTCAGATGCGAGCGCAAACGGGTCCTGACCCGTTTATTCCTTACATCCCAAACCCTGATAACCGTGTCCCCGGATGAAGCCAGCAGCATACCGTCCGGGCTGAAAGCCAAGGTTCTCACCGGCCACGTCTTACCCGTACCGGGAAGCAGGCCGGGCTCCCGGAAACGGGCGACCTCCTGCCCCCGGGGTAGGTCCCAGAGAATGATATCGCCGTCAGCGTATCCGGCGGCCAGGAGTCGCTTGTCCGGACTGAAGGCCATACTTGACACCGGTGCCGGACCGGCATCCAGGCTCTTCAGCAGTTGGTCGGTGAAACGGTCTATCAAGCGAATGGAGGCATCACCTCTCCATATTGCCAGGGTTTGCCCGTCCGGGCTGAACAGCACCATCCGTGCCGGTGAAATTTCATTACCGGGATCTTCCTTGAGCATGACGCTCCGGCCGTTGTTATACTGCGCTTTCCAGATAGCGAGATCGATGTAAGGGAACAGGCCGAGGCGTTTCTCAATCAGGGTCTTCTTGATTGAGCGGTACTGCCGTATCGCCTCACCGATTTCTCCCTTTTCTTCAAGCATCAAAGCCATGTTTATGCGGCTTTTCAGGTTGCTCACCTCGGCCTGCCGGCGGCGGGCTTCAGCTTCCGTGAGAGCGGTCCGTGCCGTGCGGGCGTTCTCCTCGGCCTTGAGGCGGGCGAACTGCTCGTTCTTCCAGGCTTCCGACACATTCACGTAGGCCACCGAAGCGGCGGCGACGATGACGAGCAGCACCGCCAGGGTAGATAACGCCAGAGCCCTGTTCCGGGACACCCACTTGGTAAACACCTGCCACAGGCTGTACTCCATGGCCCCCACCGGCCGTCCCGACAGGAAGAGCTCTATCTCTCCCTTGAGATCCTGCACGCTCCGGTAGCGGTCCCGCTTTTCCTTTTCCAGGCACTTCAGGATAATCGAATCGAGCTCCGGAGAAAGCCCCCTGGCCGCTTCGTGAGAGGATGGCGGCGGCGGCACCTGCTTCGGGATTTTTCCCAGGACTTCCCAGGAGTCCTCTCCCTGCAGCGGCGGAGTCAGGGCCAAAAGTTCGTAGAGAAGTGCTCCCAGGGAGTAGATGTCGGACCTCTCGTCCATGTCCCCCACCAGCCCTTTCGCCTGCTCCGGCGGCATGTAGGCCGGTGTGCCGATAGCGGAACCGGTCATGGTCTTCATGGTGTCCCCGGGGCCGCCCTGCTCGTCGATGACCAGGCCGTTTTGGTAGTCGCCGTCCTCGGCTCCCAGTATCTTGGCCAGGCCCCAGTCCATGACATAGACCTCGCCGAAATCGCCCACCATAATGTTGTCCGGCTTCAGGTCACGGTGGATGATCCCTTGGGAATGGGCATAGGCGATGCCGTCACATATCTTCAGGAAGATGTTCAGCACCTCGGTGAGCCGTTTCGGATCCCATGGTCCCGGATTCTCTCTCGGCTCGGCGATCATCTTTGCCAGGGAGTAACCATGTACCATTTTCATGGTGAAATAGGGCCGGTCCTTATCGTCCGCTCCCAGCTCGTGAACCGGGCAGATATTGGGATGCTCCAGCCGCCCCTGGACCTGGGCTTCCCTGATGAACCGTTCAGAAAATTCCCGCGACTCCTGCCATCCGGAGAGGATCACCTTCATAGCTACGTCGCGCCCGATTCCGGTGTCGCGGGCACTCAGGATGACCCCCATGCCGCCCCGGGCGACCTCGTCGGCAATTTCATATTTCGTTTTAGCCGGTCCGGACGAACCACGGTCAGGCGGAGGCCGGTCTTCGCCGCCGTCACCGCCTGAGTCCGGTGGATCAATCATGGTGTCCCTGCTGGTTCCCGGATCCGGGTAGGCTGAGATAATATCGTCGAAATCACTCATGATTGCAGAATAGCAGGCAAAGCGGCTGCAGGCAAGAACATGATATACTCTTCTGCGTGATGAGTGCGCTAGTTGAATTGCCGTGGTACGGGTTGGCTGCGGTGGCAGGGTGGTTTCAAGCGGCGATCTTCACAGCCGGTGGTGGGCGGCTATCAGGGATATCTTGACTCAGTCGGGTTCCGTTCTCCCTGAGATAGGCTTTTAAGAATTAGCAAATCTCCACTTGTACATATAGCGGTAATGCGGTATAATGTAAATGCGAGGTAGGTAAATGATAGCATCATTTGGTGATCAGGCAACAGCTGATTTATACAATGGGCGTAAATCAAAAAAAGTCAGGCGGTTCCCTCATGATATATGTTCAGTTGCCAATCGCAAACTTGATATGATCAACTATGCCTTTAAGCTTGATGATTTGAAGGTTCCGCCAGGTAATCGTTTGGAAACCTTGAAAGGTAAATGGAAGGGCTATTACAGCATACGTGTAAACGATCAATGGAGAATTATTTTTCAGTGGCAGAACAGCGTGGCCCATAACATCACATTGACAGATTATCATTGACGGAGGTTAAGCATGATACCCAAGAACAGAATTCCTACTTCACCAGGCGAAATACTGCTGGAAGAGTTTCTGAATCCAATGGAGATGACTCAAACCGCTTTTGCAAGCCACATCGGGGTACCGGTGCGCCGAGTTAACGAAATTATAAAAGGAAAAAGAGCGGTGAGTCCGGAAACAGCCCAGCTTTTCAGTGCTGCGTTGGGAATGTCAGCCGAGTTTTGGGTGAATGCCCAAGCCGCCTATGATCTAGCAACCCACCGTATACAGGTCGATATCAAACCGCTTCTCAAGGTCGGGTAACAAAAGATGATGAGATAGTCAACCATTTTCTTGGATTTCCGGTAGATAATACATCAAAGTTGATGTATACTGATAGTGGAGGATGAAGACCGTATTACCTCAATGCTTGCCTCCAGACGTTTGCCATCCTCCCCGGAGATCACTTCCGTCTCGACCCATGCGTCGATTGCCGAGGTGACAATAGCCGCTTTTTTCCTGGTCAGCTTAATTGTATTCACCATTCCCTCGCCTCCCTCTCAGCTAACCCGAATAATTCACGAATCTTCGTCGCGAGGTGAAGTAAATGGCCGCAAATACAAGGCGCGTGCAGGAAAATGCACGGAGTCGTACCGGTCGGTACGATGAGTACATTTTTCAAGCGCAACACAGTAGGTGTGGTCATTTACGAGCCGTAGCAGATTATTTGTGAATTATTCGGGCTAAAAGCTCCACCCTCAAATCCCGCTGATTCCTTATCCTTTACACCTCAGAAAAAGAACGAGGAGAAAAAGGAGAACTACGATAACCATACCGATGATATGAGCTGGCTCACAAAAAATGTGCTGGAACATGGTCTTGTGCTCAACAGTCATCTCGCCGTAACGGTTTCCCGGTGTGATCTTCATTATTCGATTAGGCTGTCCCTCTACAAAGGTAATGCCCATGAACTCTGCTAGAGCCTGAGTCTTGCTATTGCACTGATGAAAATCGGTAATCCAGTCGGAAATTCTGATTTTCCGCCCGTTGTTTAACAATATGATCGTCGAATACCGGTAGTAACTGCTACGTTTGGCACTAACGTGTTCGCTGTCTACCGTTACCAGGTTCATTTCATCGAATCTCTGTAGCGGCCGGGAAGATTCCATTGAAAAGATTTTTCTGTATAACAGCAATTGTTGTTTTTCTCGATCGATTATGTAGTAAATATCCATGTTCCAGAAAAGGTACCAGCCTGCTGCGGAAAGGGAGACGAGCAAGCTCAGCGCTGTTGCGGCAGTTGCCAACGACATCTTGATGTACGAGGTACACAGGATACCTATCAAGACCACCGTCAGCACGGAAGAGATCACCGCCAGACCGATGGCCAGAGTTTCAAAAGAGGTATCTTGATCAATTTTTGCCCGGTTCTGGTCAAGCAGCTCCATCCGTATTGTCGGGTGAACCGTAAAACGTTTCATGAGCTTGTTCAAGAATCCATGTTCAGCGTACCGTTTCATCGTACTCACGGCCTCCCATCCAAAATTGCTTTCCTGCACTCATAGGAAATCCATTCCTGAAAAAATCGCGTTCGACCTCACCCCGTGTATTTCCTCCACAAAAGTTGACAGAATGTAGCGTTATGAGACGGTCGCGCTCCTGATCCGTCCCATTCTGCGACAAATAATACCGTATTTTATGCCTGATCGCAACGCGGGGCAGAAGACTGGGGTCGTAGTCGCCGTTTTCGGAGGTTAAAATGTGGAAAATCGGCCTTTTTGTCCACCGCATCTTGGTTCCGCACTTCGGGCAGACCAACGGGTCGACGGAGAATATCTTCCAGAGCAGTTTCCGCCAGTTCTTCCGGTATTTTTCACGGGGCTGGAAATCGGCCTCGACGATATCGGGGGCGCCGCATTTTTTCAAACGCTTTCTCTTTCCCCGGGCGGCGTTGGAGTAGATCCCGAAATACCTGATCATCTGTTGGCTCGGGTCGGGGATGTGCTGGACGACCCGGGCGATGAATTCCAGGGGATTCATGAGTTCGAGCAGGTTTTTGAACGATCTCCTTTCGCCCGGCAATTTGGAAGGACTCGCTACGCCTCGGTATTTTATCAGTACCTTTTCCTTGTTCGGTTCGTACGCGAGGATCCTGCTCTCGCTGATCGGCAACTTGGCGATGTAGGAGGCCATCCGCTTCATGAGGTTACGGTCGCCCCGGTGGTCCTGTATAAAGCCATTTAACATGAATCCTTTCGGGTATCGCCGTTTGAGCCGCAGCACATAGTTGCCGTCAAGCGCTCCGTGTTCTATCAGCGCATCGAGCAGCATGTCCCGCCAGATGAGGCGCATGTCGTTGTAGTCCATGAACTTCGAGACATGATACGGTGTCCCTTTTATCGCCATTGGTTTCTTTACCGTTTTAAGGTTGAACAAATGATAATAGCGCTGGTCATCGTCCAGGCATGCTTCCGTTTCTCCCCGCAGGTCAGGCACAGCTTCCGTTTACATGTAAAGGGAACGAGCCGTCGTGTCTCGCAGTCAGGACACTCAAGATGGGCGAATCCATGGGTGGGATCGAGACACTTGAGGAACTCCCTGACGGTGTGCTCGGCCCATTTCCGGTAATATCCGTAGCGTTTTCCGAATCGTTCGTCCCAGACGTCACAGAAACGGTCGAAATGATTGCGGAATATGTTTCTGAACCTGGCCGATAGGTGATCGGCCTGCACATAGCTAACTGAAGGTGCCGTTTTCATGGTAGTCCACGGATAACGCACAAAGTATGCCAACTTGTCTGTTGTTGCTCGATGGACTTTTGCTAACCATGTGCTAACCAGCGAAATAAAACAAGCTCCCACAGGCAATCACAAGCCGGGAAATTGAAGACGGAAAGCCCCGATAGAATGGGACATAGCAGGACATAAGATCATAGCGCGAAACAGGCTAAAACATGGCCTGTAAAACTTCCTG
>CAZQHK010000013.1:0-53687 GCA_964593455.1 uncultured bacterium | reverse complement strand
AAACAGTCAAGCAAGGAGCGTAGAATGTGAGGTTGGAGATTTTGGAGATTGAGATCTGAAGTTTTCTGGTTCTATCTCAACACTGTTATCAACTGGAGGCTTTGGATGAAGGGTGACAAGACCGTTCGAGTTATTTTTCTCAAATGCTCGTTTTCCGCGATGACCTCTGCCATCGGCGGGGAGTAGCGGTAATAGAGGTTGACCAGTTTTCGTCCCTGGCTGGTAGGCAGCAGGTAATCGTCACGGAACTGCCGAAGGAAAACCACCTCGCCGGTCAGGGGAGACCCGTATGCGGCAGTGGCGATAAAACAACCGCCCCCGCCTCCGCCGGCGGAGGTAGGTTGAAGCGGTGGTTCCACAACGACTTCCTCTACTTCTATTGTTACATCCTTTGGTATGCTGCGGTCGTTGCTGTCGTCTACAAAAAGGGAGAAGATGTACGTGCCGGGATAGAGTGGTGTAAACGATGGGACAGGGCTGTTTGGATTGTCAAGCAGAACAAACGGACCGGCAGTCTGGACCCATTGGAAAGTGAGCGTATCAGCGGAGTTTTGATCGAAACTGGCGGCGGCGTTCAGCAGCACCGCCCGTCCAACAGTAGTTTCCACCACCTGCGTCTCCACCTGAGCCACCGGGACATAGTTTTCGGCGCTATTGACCACCACGTATACGTGGTCGGGCATACTTTCGACGGTCCCGTCAAAAGCCGCCAGTTCATAACGGTACACGCCGGTTATCTGTGGGGTAAAACTCGGAGATGAATCGGTATCATCTGAAAGAACCGAGGTCGGGCCAAGCAGCTGGCTCCAGCTGAAGGTAAGATCATCTCCGTCTGTGTCTGTACCGGACCCGTTCAAGGTTACCGTGGCGCCTGCCAAGGTCTCGATGACCTTGTGTCCATCTCCGTTTTCGTTGGCATTGATAACGGCTACCGGGGAGCTGTTGCTCGTCCCGATAACCGACACGACGGCCACTGCGCCGCGGCCCTGCACCGATCCTCTGGCGACGTCAAGTTTAAACCGGTACACGCCTTCTTCTACCGGAGAAACGCTCACTGTCAAAGAGCCCTGATCAAGCAGAACTGCCGGTCCGGCCAACTGGGTCCAGGTGGGAGTGACTCCCAGGGAGGCTCCCAGGACCCGCCCTTCCAGGGTGACTATGTCTCCCAGGTTGGCTGTTAATGTGACCTCCGGCAGGTAGGTATTGCTGGCAGGTTTTTTGATTCCGGCTACCGGCAGCTCCACATCCGGACTGGCAACGTTTACCTCCACGGTATCGGCGATTGAATCGGCGAATCCGTCATTCACTGTCAGGGAGAACAGGTAGGTCCCGGGCTCGAGGGCCGTAAAGGAGGGCTGGATGGCTTCGGTGCTGGAAAGTGTTAGTGCCGGTCCTGAAAGCTTGGTCCAGGTATAAATAAGCTCGTCATTATCAGTATCCTTGCTTTCATGTCCCTGCAGGGTGACCGTATCTCCCACCGAAGCTTGAACGTCGAGACCGGCATCAGCAGTTGGAACGGTGTTTCCGTATTGGTCATTTAAAGCGATCTGAACGGTATCGCTAGCGGTCAAACCGGCGGCATCGGTAACCGTCAATCGGAACGAATAGACACCGGCTGAGATTCTCGAAGTGTCAAAAGTAGCAGTTGGTGTACCCTGGCTGTCTTCGACGATGGTAATATCGTCCGGTCCCGAAATCCATGTCCAGGCATAGCTTGTGATATCGGAATATCCGGGGTAGTTGTTGGCGTCCCGGCTGGTCGACCCATCGAGTACAATCTCTGCGTCCTGGTCGGCGTCTTTATTGAGCGAACGGTCGGTTCCAGCCCTGGCTGTCGGCGCCGCGTTGGTCACCGTTACACTGACCGTGTCCTGGTGAACGGCCTGAAAAAGATCTGTTACCTGAAGAGTGAATTGATACGTTCCCACCGCTTTAACCAGGCCCGTAGCCTGGATGGTGTCGGTATTCTGCAACGTAACCGTCTCCGGCCCGGCTGTTTGGCTCCAGGCAAAAACGATTGCGTGTCCATCCGGATCCAGGCTGTTTGATCCGTCGAGAATCACCACCGCCGGCGCTGTTTGGCCGATCGGTGCGGCTTCAGCGACCGGTGTGGTATTGAGTTCGCTAATCGTGGTTTCCATCAGGTTTCCGAGGAAATCCTTCATCACTTCCCCATCCCCGTCCTCACGGTATCCCCAGAAAGGCTCGTTTACCGTACCGGTATTATCGGCCAGGGTGATAGTAAGCGTGTCTTCGCTGATTGTTACGGCGCTGTCTTGAAGCCCGTCCAGCAAATCGGTCGTGCCGTCGGCGTCAATCAGGGTCCAATCACTAATGTCTCCGGTCCCGGTCATGAGGTTTTTGTTGAACGTGAAGGTGACCGTGTTAACATACCCGTCGTCGTCGGTATCAAGAGCTTCTACGAGAGTGATCAGCGGCGGGGTTATATCCAGGAAAGCGGCGGTAATGGTGTGATCTCCTTCCACGCCGGTAAAGGTGTAGGTGGAAATAGCGCCCTGGGAAATGTCGTCCACGAAAACGTCTTCTATGATAGAACCGGTTGATGAGACAATGGTAAAGGATTGGTTGGTACCATAGATCACTTCGACTTCGCCTGAAGGCGTTACGGTACCGCCGACACCGGCGGTGCTGGTGATAACCGGGATGGGAAGCACGGTCAACGTGACAGTGTCAGGGTCGGTGCTGAAAGCGGTAGTTCCTCCGTTTAAAGAGCTGTCTGCCGTGGTTCCGGCTGTACCAGTGGTCTGATCCCAGGCCCGGAAAATAAACGTCGCCGCTCCCTTCGTGCCGATATTGGGCAGGTACCTGACCAGGTGTTCGGGGGCCAGCAGCAGAGCGGCGGCCTCTGTAACATTTCCGATATTCGTCCATGTCGCGGCGTTATCCGTGGAGTACTGCCAGGTAGTTTCTTCCTGTCCTGTCCCTTCGAGATAGGTCAAACCGGTTATGGCTATACCACCGAGTGCGCCGTCGTCCACGTCGGTAATGCGGTCGATGCCGGCACTGACAATGATGACTGCCACCGTATCTCCGGCCGGCTCGGGATCGTTCTCGTGAATATCGGTCATAACGGGTGTTCCGGAATCGTCCACTGTGGGGGCATCGTTCAAGCCTGTAACCGTTACCTCTGTTGTTTCGACAGCAACCGAATCGTCGGTCCCGTCATTCACCTTGTAGGTGAACGTTACTCCGGTACTTTGTCCGGGAGCCAGGTACGCAAAATCTGAACCCGGATCGAAACTGAAGATGTTAAGGTTGATGTCGTTGATGGCTGCCGTTCCCAGGCTGCTCTGGGAGACGACGGTAAAGTTCAGGGGACTGTCGCCGTCCTGATCTAAATAAGGTAACACACCATTTATAGGTGTGTTCTGGTTGGTGTCCCAGGTGATGATGCTGGAATCTTTAAAGTCCGTGCCGTCGAAGCCGAGCAGTGTCCCGTGGTTGGCGTTGGCTGTATCGAGAACCGTGGTTTCGCTACTATCAGCAAACTGGTAGTAAAGCACTAAATCGTCGTAGGACGGATGGGTACCGTCCACCCCCCGGAACATCCAGTCTTCAATCGTGGAGACGCTCAGGGTGGTGTTCCATATCCTGACCTCGTCCATCAGACCGGAAAAAGCATACTGTTGATCGGCGGCGTTATTGGTACCGAGATAATAATCACGGGTACTGCCGGCTGCCGCCAGTATCCTGGATGGAATCGCTGGCGCTTCCGAATCCAGTGCGCCGTCCAGATAGATGCGATAAATCTCGTCGCTCCCGTTGTTCTCCCGGACCAGGGCGATGTGTGTCCACCGGCCGGCCTGAATCGTCCCGATAGAGGTACGGGCAACCGCGTCTCCGTCCGGACGGGCCAGCTCCACTTCTACCTGGGCACCGTTTAATCTGAGTTGGAATAAGAACTGGTTCGTATTGGCATCCTGGCTGTACAGTATCTGCGTTCCGGTTATCGAATCGGGCTTCACCCACATGGAAACAGTGAAATAATCGCTTCCGCTAAAATCCAGTTCTGTGCTGCTCGGTATCTGTACATATCCGGAAAATTCCAAAGCCAAGCCGAATCCAGCCACCGGCGGGTCATTGGTATCGACAACAGTGACCGTGAGATCTTTGTCAAAAGTCCCGCCGTTGCCGTCATCGGCCTGAACGGTAATAGTGTAAGAGTTGATGTATTCGTAGTCCAAACTGATGGCGTCCCTGATCTTCAAGGTCTCACCGGTGATCTGAAAAGCGCCGCTTCCGTCGTCAATCAAGTTGAACGAATGGGTGTCTCCCACGTCCACGTCGGCCGCCGCCAGCGTTCCTATCACCGCTCCCGGCGAGCTCTCATTCACCGTATCATTGTCCAGAGTAATGTCATAAGGCGCGTCGTTGTCCGGGAACACCGTAATGGAGGCTGTCTCCGAAGCCAGGCTGAAGAGCCCGGTGGTGCTGTAGGCGGAATCTATCTTGGTGCCGGCACTTCCACTTGTCTGGTCCCAGGCCCGGTAGGTTATGGTGGCGGTGCCGATGAAATCTACCGCCGGCACGAACCGGACCCGGTCGGTGGCTCCAACGAGCAGCGCATGATCATTCGAAACCGGGTCACTTCCGAAAGTTCCGTTGATCCGTGTCCAGGTTGTCCCGTCGTCCAGCGAGAATTCCCAGACACCGTTCGATTCGTCCACGGTGATGACGGCTATACCGGCGGTGTTGGCGTTTATATCGGTGACAACCGCTGGAACGGGGACCAGAATAATGGCCTGGTCCCCGGCAGAGTCAAATTCTTCCTCGCCGATTACCGTAAGCTCAGGCTCCGGAGTATTGTCCAGCACCGGTGCATTGTTGATGATAACGGACAGTGTCTCAGTTATATCGCCTCCTCCGCCAGAGCCGGTTTGCCCCTGGTCGTTGGCGGTGAAAATTACGATGTCGTTGCCGCTTTGTCCGGCAGAACCGGTATAGAGTATCCCGTTCAGGGCGGCATTGACATCACTCAGCGTTCCGGTAACCGTCATGGCGGCCGTCCCGTCGGCGCCGGCTGTGAAGATTAGACCGTTTACCTGGGCCAGGGTAAGAGTGCCGAGAGTGGCCAGTAAACTGAGACGCAGATCGCTTCCGTAAAGGTCGACATCAGACACTGTGATGGCAGGGACCGTCAGACTGCCTTCCTGAACGAGTCGTTGCTGAGGAGGAAGGGAGAAGACGGGATCGTCATTGATAGCCGTTACATCGAGAGTAATGGTTCCATTCACCGGGCCGGTGTTGTCGGCGTCCTCCAGATGCGTAGTCAGGGTGGTGTCTACATCATTGTTTTCAATTGGTACGAAGGCTACCGCACCTAAGGCGGCGTTTACTGCCTCCACCCCGGCCGTTATTGTCCAAACACCGGTACCGGCGTTATAGGCTTCCCCGTTTCCGGATGCGGCCGTCAGGGAACCGATGGCTGGACTGCTCAACGTAAGACTGGCCACGATGGTATCTCCGGTGTCCACCTCGGTGATCACGATATCGTCCAGGTTAACGGGCAATTGGTCTTCGTTATACGTGATCGTTTGGGTCATGTTGGTAGCGGTGGGGGTGTCGTTGGCAGTGATGACCGCCAGCGAAATGGCTCCGTCAGCCGGTCCGGTTACTTCTGAGTCTTGAACATGTGTAGTAATAGTGGTGTCCACATCGTTATTTGCCACCGGCACGAAGTCTACTGCCGCCAGGGCTGCGTTTACTACCGGCACGGTTCCAGTGACGGTCCATAGTCCGGAAACTCCGTTGTACGATTCGTTGTTACCGGAAGCCGCCGTCAGGCTGCCGGCGGAGATATCGGCCAGGGTCAAGGTAGCGGTGATTATGTCTCCGGTGTCCACATCTGACACCACGATATCAGTTAAGTCAATGAGAGAATCGCCTTCATTGTACGTCTTCGCTTGGGTCATGTTGGTGGCGGTGGGAGCGGCGTTGACGGGGGTCACATCGAGCAATATAACACCGTTTGCCGGGCCGCTTTCCGCCACGTCTTCGATATGTGTCGTAACGGTGGTATCGATATCATTGTTTTCAGCCGGTAAGAAAGCTATCGTTGCCAGGGCGGCATTCACTGCCGATACGGTACCCGTAACCGACCATATTCCGGTAGCTGCGTTGTACGATTCGCCGTTTCCGGAAGTTGCCGTCAGTATACCGGTAGAGACATCGTTCAGAGTCAGGGTAGCACTGATTGTGTCATCGGTGTCGACGTCAGTGGTCACGACATCGTCCAGGGCTACCGAGGGATCGCCTTCGGTGTATGTTTGTGTCTGAGTCATGTCGGACGCGGTTGGTGTGTCGTTGACCGGAGTTACATCGAGAGTGATGGTCTCGTCTCCCGGACCAGTACCCGCCGAATCTTCTACATGCGTGATTATGGTGGTATCTATATCATTGTTCTGGGCCGGTTCGAAAGACGCCGCCGCCAGAGCGGTAGAGACTATGCCTGCTCCTGCTGTTATCGTCCATATCCCGGTATTTGTGTCGTAGGTTTCTCCATTACCCGAGGTGCTGGTCAGGACACCGGCGGGAGGAGCTATCAGGGTCAGGGTGGCGGTGATGGTATCACTGGCGTCGGGATCGGTCACCACGATATCATCCAGGGCAATGGCAGCGTCACCTTCGGTATAGCTTTTAAGCTGTGTCATAAAAGTGGCTGACGGAGCGTCATTTTCGGCGGTAACATTAAGAGAGATGAGGCCATCCGCCGGACCACTGGCGGCTGCGTCCTCGATATGCGTAGCCACCGTGGTGTCGATATCGTTGTTCGCCACTGGTTCGAAAGTGACTGCCGCCAGGGCGATGTTCACGATGGATTGGCCTCCGGAAATCATCCACACTCCCGTGGCCCCATTATACGTTTCTCCTCTTCCGGAATCCGTGCTCAAGGCGCCTGCGGCCGTGTCGATCACGGTGAGGGTGACAAATATAAAATCTCCGGTATCTACTTCGGTAACTATTATATCCCCCAGTGGTACCGAGGTATCACCCTCGTTGTAGACCAGTGCCTGGGTCTGGTTAACGCTTTCGGGAGCGTCATTGACCGGGGTTACATCCAGGGTGATGGTGCCGTCTGTCGGCCCGGTTCCCGCTGCATCTTCTACGTGTGTGGTAACCGTGGTGTCGAAATCGTTGTTTTCGACCGGTTGAAATGCTACCGCTGCCAGGGCTGTGTTCACGGCGTCTACCGTTCCGGTAACCGTCCATACTCCGGTTGTTCCGTTATACGTTTCCTCGTTACCGGAAGCGGCCGTCAGGGCGCCTCTGGCAGTGTTGGCCAGGGTCAGAGTGACCGTGATGGAATCGCTGGTGTCGGGATCGGTCACCACGATATCGTCCAGTACTACCGGTGAATCGTCTTCCACGTAGACGGTGGTCACGGTCAAGTTGGTGGCAGTGGGAACGTCATTGACCGGAGTTACATCAAGAGATATAGATCCATCTGCCGGTCCGGTACCTACCGCGTCTTGTACATGGGTGGTGATGACAGTATCCATATCGTTATCAGCCCCCGGTTCGAAAGTAACCGCTGCCAGGGCTGCGTTCACGACCGTCACCGAGCCGGACAGAGTCCACTCACCGGTTCCCGGGTCGTATTGCTCTCCGTTTCCTGAAGAGGCTGTCAGGGAGCCAAACGCCGGATCATTCAAGGTCAGTGTAATGTCCACGGTATTCTCGGTATCAACTTCGGTTACCACGATATCATCCAGATTAATTGTGGCATTTCCTTCGGTGTAAGTCTTTGTCTGAGACAGGTTGGTAGCCGTGGGAGAGTCGTTGGCCGGCACCACTACCAGCGTGATGCTTCCGTCTACCGGACCGGTAGCGGTGGCGTCCTGAACATGCGTGGTAATGGTGGTGTTGACATCGTTGTTTGTTTCCGGTTCGAAAACAACTGCTGCCAAAGCCGAGTTAACTACGGATACTGTTCCGGTGACCGTCCATACCCCGGAACCCTCGTTGTATGTCTCCCCGTTTCCGGAAGCGGCCGTCAGGATACCCGCGGGTACATAAACCAGGGTCAAAGTTGCCGTGATCGTTTCCCCGGTGTCCACATCAGTTACCACGATATCGTCCAGGGAAACCGGAGAATCTCCTTCATTATACGCTTTAGATTCAGTGAGGTGAGTCGCTTGAGGCGGGTCGTTAACCGGTGTGACGTCGAGCGTGATGGTGCCGTTAGCCGGACCGGTGGCGGCGGCATCTTGAACATGCGTGACGATCGTCGTGTCCACATCGTTGTTCTCCAGAGGTACGAACGTCACCTGCGCCAAAGCTGTGTTGATTATAGACACCGCTCCGGTGACCGTCCACACCCCGGTGGTTCCGTTGTACGTTTCCCCATTTCCTGAAGCGGCTGTAAGTACACCGGTCGAGACATCTGTCAGGGTGAGAGTGACGGATATCGTATCTCCGGTGTCCACTTCGGTCACCACGATATCGTCAAGTGACACCGCCGCATCGCCTTCGATATACGGTTTGGCCTGGGTCAGATTCGTGGCTGAGGGGGCATCGGCTGTCCCGGTCACGTCAAGGGTGATGACTCCATCTACCGGACCGGTAGCGGCGGCGTCTTCTATGTGCGTGGTAATAATGGCATCGACATCATTGTTTTCCGTGGGCTCAAAGGCTACCGCGGCCAGGGCCGAGTTAACCTCCGTCACCGAGCCGGAGATTGTCCAAACCCCGGTTCCTGAACTATACGATTCACCGTTCCCGGTGGCGGCTGTCAGGATACCGGTGGATACCGTATCCAGGGTCAGAGTCGCAGTAATAGTTTCTCCAGCATCGGGATCGGTGACTACGATGTCATCGAGAGTCAGCGAACCGGCACCTTCAACGTAGGGTTTCGTCTGGCTCAGGTTGGTAGCTCCCGGGACATCGTTTTCCGGGTTAACGGTGATAATAGTTTCTGGCGGGTTGGCGAGTGAGCCGTCATCTCCGTCGGTGACCTGTATTTGGATGGTGCGGTTAAGCGTGGGAGCGTCGGATGTATTTTGGTAGCGGAGAGCTTCGATCAAAGCATCCACGGCGCCCACCGTGGCGTCGGCAGTGTCAAAGGCAACGCCCAGGCTAACACCGTCTGCACCGTCGGGAGAAATAGTGCCGAAAGGGTCGCCAGAATAGCGTACTTCAGCCCCATTTATCGTTATTCCTGCCGCCTCGGCAAAGCTCAGCTGATCATCGGTGCTCCCGCCGGCACTGTAGTACACGGTAAGAGTGCCGCTGTTCAAATCACCGGTATCGATATCGCTGAAAATGATATCTGAATCGATCACCTGAGCAGACGCCTTGGCCGCATCTTCCTGGTAACTGACGGCTGTCGTCATATTGGACAAGGTCGGGGCGTCGTTGACATCGGTGATGGTGATAGTGGATGTAGCAGTAGCTGCGCTAAAGGCGGTCGCTCCTCCTCCCACGGAAGCGTTCAACCTGTCCCCGGCGGTCCCGCTGGTCTGGTCCCAGGCTTTGAAGGTGACAGAAGGGGTTTCGCTGTTTTCTTCGTCGGGCACATACCGGATCCGGTCGTTACTGCCGGCACCGATGGCCAGGGCATTGTTGGCGGCTACCGTCCCGATGGCCGACCAGTTGCTTCCCCCGTCGGTTGAATATTCCCAGGTGCTGTTGCCGCTGGTGGCGGTGACGACAATTCCCGTTATCGCGCCGGAATCGGCATCGCTGCTATTCCCGCCGACAATGATAGATATACGGTCTCCGGTACTGGTGGTATCGTCTTCTGTTATTCCGGTCAGATTGACGCTCCCGCTCAAAACCGGGGCGTCGTTCACGTTATCAACCGTGATGTCGGCGGTATCCGTCGCCGTGCTGAACGGGGTCCCTTCTCCTCGTGCCCCATAGGTTCCGGTTACATCAAATTTCGTGGATTGCTGACCGGAGGTAGCGCCGGTCTGATCCCAGGCATAGTAACTGATCGTGGCGCTGTCGGCATCGTCTCCGCCAGGGACATACCTGATACGGTCTTCGCTTCTGAGCAGCAGTGTTATGTCGCCGGCCACGGTGCCTACTGTGGACCAGTTTGCCCCGTTATCGATCGAGTACTCCCAATTTCCGTTACCGGTGGTCTTCGCGTAGATACCGATCCCTTCGACCGCACCGGCGTCAACATCATCGATACTGCCGCCGATGATAACAGACACCAGGTCACCGTTGTTGTCGGTATCGTTTTCCGTTATCGTGCCCAGACTTGGTCCGGCCGGGGAGAGTTCCGGGGCTTCATTGACATCGTTGAGATCGATAGAGATGGTTGCGGTGTCAGAAAGCGTACCTGTTCCGTCATCCTCCACCTGTATCGTCAGAGCGAAACTTGATGTGGTTTCGTAATCGAGGGTAGCCGCAAAGTTTACCGTTATGATCCCGGTGGAAGAGTTGATGGCGAATCCGTTCAGGACATTACCGTCGGTGATGGAAAATGACAAAGTGTCCTCGGCGTCAAGATCGCTGGCGGCCACGGTGTCCACAACCGTATCCGTTGAGCTGTTTTCATCGACGTTGAACGACTGGTCTTCAATTACCGGGGTAATGTTTCTGTTGATCACCGTAACGATGAAGGTCTCTTCGTAGAATAGTCCTTCGGCATCGGTGGATCTGATCCGGAAATTGTAGCTCGATTGCGTGTCGAAGTGGAATATTTCGGTTGTTTTCAGGTTGGTGCCGGTGATACTGAAAGAAGCGTTATCCGTGTCGCCCGTACCGGCCGCCAGCGCGTAAGTGAACGTGTCACCGGCGTCAGCATCGCTGCAGACTATGGTGCCCACTCCTGAACCCACTGGTTGGTTCTCGTTAACGACCGATGAAGTGATCGATATATCGGTTGGTGCCTCGTTGACATTGCCAATAATAATGGTGAACGCTACCTCTTTCGTGGCAAAACCCGAATCCTGGGTTCTAACCAGGATGTCGTAACTGACCTTTGTCTCCAGATCGAAACTTTCGGCTGTGACCAGGTCGGACCCGGCAATACTGAAAGATCCGTTGTCGGTGTCGCCGGCTCCCGCGACCAACGTGTAGGTAAAGGTATCGACGTTATCCACGTCTGTGGTGCTGAACGTGCCAACGGTGGTTCCGGCCACCTGGTTCTCCAAAACGCTGGTTGAATCAAGAGAAATGTTCTGGGGTAAATCGTTAACGGAGCTGACGGCGATAGAGGCCGTCTCCCCGTCGGCGCTGTATGGAGTCGTGCCGCCCCGGGTCGTGGCGTCTACTTTACTTCCGTAGGAGCCGGTTGACTGGTCCCAGGCATAGAACGACACGGTGGCGGTTTCGCCGTTCTGATTATCGGGCACATAACGGAGCATGTCATTATCCCGGAGAAGAAGAGCGACGTCGGTATTGACCGTGCCGACGGTGGTCCAGTTGCTTCCCCCGTCAATTGATTTCTGCCAGCTTCCGTTGCCGGTAGCTCCGAAAATAGCCATGCCTTCCGGCGCTCCGGAATCAACGTCGGTGATGGCGTCACCCCCGTTGGCCGTGCTGGTGGCGATGATGTTAGCTACTGTATCACCAGCTGGGTTGGTTGCGTTCTCAGTGATCCCCGTCAGATTCATGTTCCCGCTATTGTCGGTCACCGGTGCGTCGTTGACGTCGGTCACCACGATAGTCACGGTTTCGGTATCGTCGCTGAAAGGGGTGGTGCCTCCGGTACCAGTGCTGTCGATATTGGTTTTCGTACCCTGCTGGTCCGCGGTTGCGCCGCTCTGGTCCCAGGCCCGGAACGTGAAACTGGCGGTCTCACCGTTCTGTCCGTCGGGAATATACCTGACCTTGTCTTCGTCCCTCAGGAGGAGTGCCTGGGTGGAAGAAGTGGTACCCACACTACTCCAGTTGCTCCCATTATCGATAGAGTATTCGAACAACGCATTGCCGGCGGTGGCGATAATGGCCACACCTTCCACGGATGCCGAGTCTTGATCGGTAATTTTATTGCCGCCCAGGGTGCTGATAATGGCGGAAAGTAGATCGCCAACATTGGTCACACTATCTTCAGTTGTGGCGGACATGGAGGGATCACCGCTTGAATCCAGTACCGGTGCATCGTTCTCATTGACCACTGTGATATCCACCGTATCGGTGTCGCTTTTCGATCCTCCCCCGCCGGTGTTCCCCATGTCGTTGGAGGCCACCTGCAGACTGGCGGTACCGTCAAAATTAGCGGTGGGAGTCACAATCAGGCTGTCTATAGCGGTGTTGAGATCAGCGATGGTACCCGTGAAGGTAATAGCAGCTGATCCATCGCCGCCGCCTGTGATAGTGATGGCTCCGGCGTCACCCAGGGTAACAATGCCGTTGGTAGCCGTCAGCGTGATTTCCAGGTCGCTGCCTCCGGCGTCGCTGTCGGTTACGCTGATAGCCGTGCCGCCGCCAAGCGTCAGGGGAGTATCTTCCGGTGTGCTTTGGGAAACGGGAACGGAGTTGACCGGCGGATCGTTGATGGCGTTAACGGTAATACTTACGGTGGCGCCGGCGGTGCTGTATGCGGTTGTACCACCGCCGGTTGACACATCAACGCCGGTGGTGCCGGAAGTGTTTCCATCGGTTGTGTCCCAGGCTTTGACGGTAATTTCCGCGGTTCCGTTCCAGTCGGTATCAGGCAGGAAGCGGATACTGTCATTGGCGGTGGCCGTGATGAGCACGGCGCTGCTCTCGGCCACAACCCCGAAGGCTGACCAGGTGAGCCCGTCATTGACGGTGTACTGCCAGGTCCCGTTGGTATCGTCTGCGGCGGTTACCGCCAGACCCTCTACCACCGTGCTGTCCACGTCGCTAATGGGATTGCCGCCGGCGCCGGTACCAAGGATGGAAGAGACCAGGCTACCGCCGTTTTGACCTTCAGACACATCCTCATCGATAGCTGACAGTTCCATAGTAACCGAGTTATTGAGCACGGGTGAATCGTTCGCGTTGTTGACCGTGATGGTGACGAAGTCCGTATCACTTAAAGCGCCGCCTGTCCCGGAGTTGCCAAGATCATTGGTGATAAGTTGAATGGTGGTAGCGCCGTCGAAATCGGTATCGGGAGTAAAGGCCAGACCGTTCAAAGCGTTGTTGATATCGGTTAGGGTTCCGATGAATGTCATGTCGGTGTCGGCGGTGCCGTCACCTTCGGAAAAAACAAGGCCGGTGGTTCCGTTTAACGTGCTTGTGCCATCGGTGGCAACGAGCTGTACCTGGACCTGGTTTCCACCGGCATCCACGTCGTTGGTGGAGATCAAGTTACCGTTACCGCTGGAGAAGAGCAGAGCAATATCTTCGTCGGTGTTTTGAAATCCTGGGACACTGTTGACCGGCGCATCGTTAATGGAACTGATATCAATGGTGGCGGTGGCCGTGTTCGACTCGAAGGCATCCTCGGTGCCGGTCTCTAACGCTTTAAATGTAAAGCTTCCTACATCTGTCCCGTTGACATCGGTGGCGGGAACGAAGACCACTTTGTTGGTTCCGTCGGAAGCCGTTACGGTGGTGCCGGACGGGTTCGTCGTTAATTCGGTGCCGATGTTGTCCGGTTGGGTGCTGTCGAACTGATACAGATTACCGGAGCTCCCCAGGATGACGTTGTAGATATTGAAATCAAGTTCATCGTCTTCAGGGTCTGTCAGAGAAGTCTCGGCGTCCATATCTATAACATAATACGCGGCATCCTCGGTAGTCGTGACGGTGAAATCTCCGGCTGCCGGGGCTTCATTGACATCACTGACAATGATGGAAACGATATTGTCGGTGCTGCCGTCGTAAATCGTGTAATCCTGAGAATGGTCTCCGGCGCTGTCATAGGTTTCATAATCCACGGGAGTGGGAGTGGTTTTGATATAAAAGACGTTGGCGCCGGTAATTATAGTCCAAAAACCGTCTTCACTGGTCGCTTGAAGGCTGTCGTCGTTGTGCCTGAATTGGGGAGTTCCCGGGGCATCCACAATAGTACCGACAAGGGTATCGGAAACCGAGTTTTCAGGAATAGACTCGATGTAAAAATCTGTGGCCAGCACGATTCCGGTACCCGGAGGACCGAGCAATACCACGATCAGCACGATCCCAACTGCAAAGCGCCGCCACCCAATCGACAATGAAATGTCCTCCCCATTCATCATTAACCCGGAAACTGTAGTAGACATTCTGCATCAGACGAAGCCAACTGCATTTTTCGGGTTAACCCGCATTAGCAGTGAAATTACCCGAGCAAATTCTATCAGCCTTGAGGGTTTCGGACAATAGATAACTCTTATACTTCATAATGATATAGCGGAGATGTTGGCAACATAGCTCAAACAGGATAGATTAGTAGCCCATGCCTTGAATCCGGTGAATGGCTGAGAGAGCTTCGTTACGGTGATCACTTTCCGGATATTCCTGCATTAGACGCGAGTACATCAATTTCGCTTTACTGAAATCCAGGATGTCACGTTCATACAGTCCGGCCATCTGGTAAAGCGCTTCAGAATCCCACATTGATGAAGGATCTTCGTAGAGAACCCGGCTATAGTAGTTGGCGGCCGAATCAAAATCCCGGATAAACCCGCGGTAAACCTGTGCTATCTCGAAATTAGCCTGGTCGGCGTGCACGGTGCCGGCGTAGGTGAGAACTATCCGCTCGTAAACCGTTATCGCATCCTGGTGATCTTGCGCCTGCATATATTGGTCGGCCAGCCGGAAATGCCCGACAGGAGTCTCGGGATAATAGTTGTTGCCGAGACATCCGGTAATGAGGACGGTAAGCAGGACAAAACTAAGTCCCAATCGTGCACGCTTGAAAATCTTCACGGATTTCTTCCTCCTCGACGGCACATTTCTGTTGCACTACCCTTATCGGCAAAACGGTATGTGGTATTGAGAATTGTATTGACTGGCCTATCGATGAGTCCAGGTTGTATGATGAGGGAAAGCAGCAAGCGGTTTACCAGTCGCTGGCCAGCGCTTGCCGTATCCGCTCGATGACCTCGTCCAGCTCCTCGCGGGTAATAATCAGGGGTGGCGCCAACCGTAAGACCATTTCATGGGTTTCCTTGGCCAAGACGCCGCGATGTAAAAGCGCCTCACACAAGCCACGTGCCGGCCGATTAAGCTCTATTCCGATGAGCAGACCTTTTCCACGTACTTCAACTACTGAGTCTGAATGTATAGCCTGGAGCTGTTTAATCAGGTAAGTTCCCAGCTTCATGGATCGTTCCGGGAGCCGCTCTTCAACGATAACTTCCAGAGCGGCAATACCGGCTGCACAAGCGAAGGGATTTCCGCCAAATGTGCTACCGTGATCGCCGGGCCGGAACAATTCCATGATCTCGCGGTTGGCCAGGACCGCCGATACCGGCACCACTCCTCCCCCGAGAGCTTTACCGAGGATGAGCACGTCTGGTCTGGCATCGATCTCATGTTCGAAACAAAACATTCGACCGGTCCGGCCGAGGCCGGTCTGTATCTCGTCCAACACAAACAAAATATTTCGTTCCCGGCAGAGCTTGCGGGCGGCGCTGAGATATCCTTCGGGTGGCATGATTATACCGCCTTCACCCTGGATTGGTTCAACCATGAAGGCACATGTGGTGTCCCCCAATGCTTTCTTCAGGTCATTTATGTCACCATAGGTCACGCTGGTAAAACCCGGGGTAAACGGACCGAAATCAGCCCGGTACTGCTCCTCCGAAGAAAACCCGACAATGGTAATCGTACGGCCGTGGAAGTTCCCCGAGCATACCGCTACGTTTGCTTTATCCTTGGGGATTCCCTTGACCCGGTATCCCCACCTCCGGACCAGTTTGAGGGCCGTTGAGACGGCTTCCGCTCCCGAGTTCATAGGCAGAGCCATGTCATAGCCGGCGATCCCGCAAAGAGTTTTTAGAAACGGTCCCATACGGTTGTTCCTGAATGCGCGCGAAGTAAGAGTAACCTGATCGAGCTGCTGTTTGGCGGCCTTAATGATCCGGGGATGACAGTGCCCTTGATTTACGGCTGAATAGGCGCTTAAAAAATCGTAGTACTCGTGTCCTTCCGGATCCCATACCTTACAGCCTTTGGCTCGGGAGATGACAATGTCGAGCGGCTTGTAATTGTGAGCCCCAAAGGTCTCATCGAGCTCGATAAAATAACTGCTTCCGGCAGGGGAACCCATGAAAATACATCCCTTCCGACGAGTGTTACGTTACGAGTAATATGAGGCATAAATTATACCATGTTAAAATATTTTGGGAAAGACGGCTAACAGGCACTGCAGTTGATCGTATGATAGCTATCTGATATGCTTTATATAGAAAAAGCAAGGCGGGGTGGACGACTATGCGTCTGGCCGACACTCATTTTAAAATAGGATTGATGTTGGGTACTTTGTTAGGGTTTGTTCTCGTTATGGTGCCATCGTCTATGGCAGTTCTCTATCAGTATGTCGATGAAAATGGTGTTGTTCATGTTTCAACCACTCCTCCGGACCGTGAGGTAACCGGGACAGCTGAAGAGGAGTTGGAAGAATTTCTGCCGGAAACGGAGCTGGAGAGCCGCTATAAACGTTTTAAAGAGTACATTGAACGCTACGATGTGATCAATATCGTCACCCATGAAGATAAAGCGGTTTTCGCCACTATTCATGACCAGGTTTCCGGCGTGGTAGACACCTATGTTCCGGGGACAAGGCTCGGCGAAATGGTGGTTGAAAGTATTAAGCCTGCCTCTGTAAAATTGTTTTTTGAAGAAAGCACTCACCGGGTTTCTGTCCGCTTGAAGTGGGAAAACCCGAACCCTGGACCCGATGTCAAGGGATTTGCAGATGATGATGATGATGAGATGGCTCTCGAAGATTTGGCGGAGAGCATGAAACCGGATTTCTATGTAGATGATATGCGGGAAGGGAAAATAACGGCGGAAGTGGAGGCACCGTCGGCGGCCGGCAGCGGCGGCCGGATTACGTGGGCACTGGGCTCTTACACCGGGCCTCAGTCCAATACCATGGAAATGCTGGAATTCAAAAAAACACTTCCCGATCAGATACTCAGCCTGCTCCAAACTTCCTATGAAAAAAGCGGTTTGACGTTTCCTGAAGCAACAGGAGTGACAGTTGAGTTTGCAGAGTCGGAGGGGTTTGCGTTCGGCGACAAGATGGTGGCTGTTGATATTCAGGGCGAAGGGCAGGCAAGACTACTGATTTTGGTAGAAAAAGCCCTGGAGGAAGATAGTAATTCTGCCGTGGTGCTCCGGGGGGAAATGATCAATTTGATGATCGAATGGAATAAGTTATTGACCAAACAGCCGAGTTGGCTGCGGCAGATCATCCGTGATGTGGCCAAAGAGCAGGACCGGAAAAGTAAAGTCGAAGAAGCGGTTGCTGCCATCTCTATAGATGAGGAGATCTGGGGTAAGAACTTCGAGAATATTATCAGGGGATTCGATTTTATCGGCAAAGACGAGAAGTTCAAAACCTGCGATCTGGTAGAGGTTGGAATGCTGCAGAGTTTTATCTCTCTCAAAGGCGGTTATGAAGCAGTCCGGGTGGTTGTTGACAATCTTCTGGAAGGAAAGACATATCTGCAGGCTTTTGCCATAATGGCCGGCGAAAAGAGGTGGCAACCGTTCTACAGCGAGTTTCGCGATTACGCGTACCGCGAGTTGCTCAGGATGCCTGACGAAAACTCGAATGTCTTATTTAACGTGGGAAGAGAGCTCCTGGATAAGGGTGATCTCGAAGGAGCCCGGTTAAAACTTCAGCAGTCGGTTAAAATTGATGCCGATAACGCGGAAGCCCAGTTTCTGCTTGGTATCAGTTACATGAGGTTAAGATTATTCGAGCAGGCTCAACGCTACATCCAGCGAGCTCTGGAACTGGATGGTGGGAATCCGGAATACAGCCGGGTTTTTAAAGAGCTTTCAGACCGGCTGGGTGGTTTTGAGGAATAAATAAAAAGATTACTGGCCGAACTCCTGGCTGTCTCCCCATGAGTAGAATAGCTTTTCTTCTTTCTTTGCTTTGATGGTAACTGTTTTCCATACCTTCTGCCGATTGCTGCTCCGCAAGAATCCCTTCTTTTTCAGAATTACTTTAACCTGATAAGTTCCTTCCGGGATTTTTGTTGTATTGGACCGGTAGTATCGCTTACTTGAAAGACCGGTCGCATAACCGAACAGTTTTGTTGAATAGCCTCCTTTTTCCGCCATCTCGGCCGCGGAAATCATGTAGATTGAACCGATGAGTTTATCATTGATATACACACGGCCGCTTTTTGAGTATTTTTCCGGATCACTACCCTGGAAAAGAAGCATTATCTCCATGGCGCCGGTAGCAGGGGCCGGCTCAACGACCGGCTTCACAGGGCGTACTGGTTGTCTCTGGGGTTCAATGACAACCGTTTCGGCCTGAGTTTTATCCACAGGTACGATGGGAATTTGTTCCGGTACGGCTTCGACCGGTTTGGCTGGAGTGATCGGGTTTTCGGCCTCAGGTTGGTTGTTCTGGAAAACGATTGTACTCGAACGCTGTTGGGTATGCTGGCGGTAGGTTTTTATAAACTCCTGCAGATCATGCAACGGTAACCCGCAGTTGCTGCAGAATTTTTCACCGGCAGTGAAACCATCTCCACAGTTAGGGCAGAAAAAAGCGAGAACCGGCCCGGTTACAAGAACGCATATTGCTGCCAGCACGGGCAGGATAAAAATAAAACGCTTGCTCATAATATTTCCCTCCGTCACGTTACCAGGATGGCGGCGTATCCCACCGCAGCGTCATCAGGTGATATATCGTACGATGTGGCGTATTTAAGGAGCTCGGCCCGGGAACCGCCAGATTCCCCGGCAAAAACCAGCATGGCCGCCACACAACCGCACCCGCACATAGAGATATTGTGTTTATCTACCGTAGTCAATAAGCCATCGGGTTTTAGAGCCATGATCTGATCGATTGCTTTGTGGTCCTGCTGCCTGGCAAACTGGTCGACTCTCTGTCCTGATGGAGGAATTTGCATGTACCATAACCCGGCGTGCGTGAAATCGCTGGAAGCCAGAAAAACAATATCACGGTCCAGTTTCCTGGCGGCTTGAGCCACCGCTTTGCCGAGCGCTTCGGCCTGGTCCATGGATTGGTCCCTCATACATATTGGTACGATCTTGAAATCGTCAGCGATGAACTGCAGAAATGGTAGCTGTACTTCAATCGAATGTTCCTGCAGATGCCCGGATGTGTCGCTTTCCCCCCCACCTCCGGCAATGACCGCTTCAGCCAGTTGTGAATCGATCTGAATTGCTCCCAGGGGAGTTAGCCACCGGCCGGAAGGATAGACCGAGACCGGTTTTCCCAAACCGGTATGATTCGGGCCGGCAATAACGAAGGTAGTGGGGATACCATCGTCAATAAGCCGGGAATAGACCCAGGACGCTACTGCTCCTGAGTAGGCATACCCGGCATGAGGAACAACCGCACCTCGTATTGTCCGGCCTTTACCTGAATCTCCGGGAAGTGTACCTGGTCCCAATTTTCCGGTAAACGCTCGTTTTATCTCCGATTGAAGGGTATCGGGGTTGGCCGGGTAGAATGAACCGGCCCGGACCGGCTCTCTCTCCATGGTTCAGCTTCCTTTCTGTACTATTCTAGCATGCTCTGGCCGGGTGATACCGGAAAAATCTAAGCGCAGAAAGCAAAACAGTTATTTCCTCTCGATAAAATACTCAGTGCGTGCCACCATCATAGCAGTGTCAAGCATACGAAAAACGCGATCGTAATCATTATCCCGGTATCTGACTGAATACCCGTTTATTCGTTCCATGTGAGGGATAATCGAGGCCAGATCACATCGTGAAGTGGTGGTAAACTCGATGACCAATTCTATCTCTCCTTTGAGCTTTCTTATCTTCCATGTCTTTCCGGTTTTAAAAGCCTGACGTATGCTATTCGTGTACCGTTTCTTAACCTCAGCCAGGGCAAAAAATTCTGAACAGTAGCGACTGACGGCCCGTTTCACTACCACGGTGGGAAATCGCTTACCCAAAAAGTCCCGCACCTGGGAGGCCAAAGTTTCATCACCGCTCACCAGAGCTATGGGTACTCCGTAATAGCCGGCCAGATAGGCGTTAAGTTCCATCTCGCCAACCGGGGATCCGTTCAAGGACACACGATAAATGCTACCACCGGCGTAGGTGTGGTCCATGGATCCGGCTATCTCTCCCGACCGGCTATGATAGCCGAGAAATACCACGCAGTCGTATCCTCGATCTATTCCCTCCATCATGAAATAGCGCTTGATCGGGCCAGAAATAAGCGATACTTTTTCATCGAGTTTTTTGGAAAAATCGGTATAATCGATATTTTCTCCCCGACCGTGGGAATCGCAGATAGTAACCGTCTCGACCTGGTTCCATATCCCTGTCTCTTTGAGCGCTTCGATAAACAGTTGTACTTCTTCCAAAATGCGTTTTGTTTTCTCCTCCCTCCACGAGGCTCCCCCCAGGGTCCCTTCGTAATCGGCAGAAACGAATATCTTCATTGCGAGCAGCTCCTTTCCAAGCTGAATCTATGATGACTGGTTGACCGGCCTGACTTTTGCATGACAATACGTAAAACCAGTGCTGTATCTATGGTATGATACCATCAAATTTTTTTTCAGGCACCATGGAAGGATAGCAAATGCTTCTTAAAATTGTTTCCGGCGGACAGACCGGTGTCGACCGAGCCGCCCTCGATGCCGCCCTGGCGATTTCTTTCCCTTGCGGGGGCTGGTGTCCTCACGGCCGGCGGGCTGAGGATGGCGTTATTCCGCTTGATTATCCGTTGAAGGAAACAGACCAGGCCGCCTACGAGATAAGAACCCGGTTAAATGTCAGGGATAGTGACGGAACACTGATAATCACCCGGGGTAAACCCACCGGCGGCACGGCCTACACGATCGCTGAGACCCGAAAGACCGGCTGTCCCTGTCTGGTCATCGACCTGGATGAAGAAGAACGGAAAAACGAGATTGTCTCTACCGTCGTGACCGCAAAAATTACAACCTGGATGAACCGGGAAAGAATATGCGTGCTTAACGTAGCCGGCCCTCGTGAAAGCAAGATCTCCGGTATCTACAAAGACGCTTTACGAGTAATCAAAAACCTGCTGGATGAGTAGCTTTTAAATGTTTCATATATTTAAGCTCGGGATTTGACTAAACTACATGCTCCCCTTAAACTGAACGTGGCCGAGATGGATGGTATTATGTGGAATTAACGTGCTTCTATAACTATCCGGATTCCACCGGGATCAACCTGGTGCGAACATTGTGTATTCGACTGGAAAAAGCAAACTTGTTGATCTCGTAAATAGCCTGTAACATTGAAATCATTCCCTTACTACTATATACTGATGGGTGAAGTGTGCCTGTTGAATCACAATTCGTGAAACGACAAGGCTGCCGGCAGGAAAAAGGCGGCTCCTGTTCTTTCGATATATATAAAGGGATGAGTTTTTAATGATGTCAGATAAATCACAACGCAACCGGTTGGGAAGCGGACGAACGGTTGCCTTCAGAACGATCCTGGCTTTGTTATTGGTACTGGCACTTGTCTTACCGGTGCGGCCCATATTTTCCGGCGGCGATCCGGCCTACCTCGAATTCGAGGATGTCGGAGACGGGGTGAAGCTTGCTTTTGACGAACTGTCGCTTCCTTCACGGAATACCCGCGTCAGGCTCTTAACCGAGAATGTCAAGTCCTGGTATGCTCGCTGGTACATTATGCAGAACGCCAAAGTGTCGATAGACACCACCTACTTCATCCTGGAACACGACGTTTTCGGTGACGCTTTCGTCGGCCTTTTGTTGAAGAAAGCCCAGGAAGGGATCAGTGTGCGGCTCATGATCGACGCCCGGGGCTCGACGTTTTTCGCCAGCCGTTTTACCGGCGGCCAGGACTATCTCCAGGAACTGGTGGAGGCCGGCGCCGAGGTAAAAATATTCAATCCCATACTGGAGGGGTTGCCGGAACTGCCGTGCCGTCTCAAATACTTCATGTCATCGAACCACGACAAGATAATCATTGTTGACGGTCAGTTCATAATTACCGGCGGCCGCAATATAGCCGACCACTATTTCGTTGCTCCCTCGGACGATCCCACGGTGTATAGAGACACCGATGTCATCATGGAAGGCGAGTTTATCGGCCGGTCTATGACCGAAGCGTTCCAGGAGGAATTCTATTCGCTTGACAACTACACGGTCGACGAAGACATGCTGGGAAACTGGTTCTCAAAAAGCTACCATCTCCTGGCGGCGGAGAAGGCCATGGACGCCTGGATGAACGGCGGGCAGCTCTATGAGCCGACCGGAGATTATCAGGACGATCCATCTATTTACAACGAGGATTTGGTCAAATACCAATCCATCACCACCTATGAGGGATACATCCCGTTTCACGGGGACCGCTTCTTCCCGATCAAGATCATGGACAAGCACTCCATTGCCGGTGACCGCAACGACATTACCGATTCCATTGTCAAGCTGATGGACGCCGCCGAGAAGGAAATATTAATCCAGAACCCTTACGTAGTGCTGACCGATAAAGCCAAGGCGGCGCTACAGCGGGCCAACGACCGCGGGGTCAAGATCATCATTCACACCAATAGCCCGATCAGCACCGACAACCTGCTTACCCAGGCTTTTTTCCTCGCCGATTGGTTCGATCTTCAAGTGGCCATGCCCAACATGGAGGTCTGGGTCTTTACCGGTGATCGGAAACTGCATGCCAAGGTTTTTGTCTTCGACCGGAAGATCGCTACCATCGGTACTTACAACCTGGACAGTATGAGTGAGCAAATAAACTCCGAAGTGCTGGCATGTATCAACTCGGGTTCCTTCGCCATGCGAACCGCGCTTAGAATCATGGATGACATCAAGGATTCGAAGCAGTACACCCTGGCGCTCAGCAAAGACGGCCGGGTCCCGGTCGAGTTGTTCGGTCCGGCGACCATAGCCAAGGGCAGGCTCAAGCTCATCCTGGATTTCCTGGCTCAGATCAAGTGGCTGCGGGCATTGATTTAGGGCCGCGCTATCAAGCGATTAGTCTGCTACGGAAACAGATGCTCGGGCATCTGCTTTGTCGTGTTTGCTAAAGGGGCTCAACGTAGTGATGTACTTTTTGGCTGTCCGGCGGTCGAGACCGGTAATCTCAGCTACCTTCTGGTACGTGCCGTGTTGCCGGTATAAAAGCCGGCAGTATCCTGCCAGGAGCGATCCGGCGTCCAGTGTCCCTGTTTTGATGTCCTCAATGTAGCGTTCTTTCGGATCATCCGTGGTGGGCAAATCGCCGCAGTAGTCGCGTTTAATGATGACTCTCCGTACGCACTGGGCCAGTTCCCTGACATTCCCCGCCCAGGGATAGTTTTGACCAAGCCGTTTGTCGATTACATCAGACACGGTTTTAACCAACCGCTCCGAGCGTTTCCCGGCGATCCGTTCGACCGTGTGAGTAATGAGTTCGTTCAGTTCCTTCGGATTTTCCTGGATTCTCTGCTGTAGAGGGGGGACGGTAATACAGTCGGAACAGAGCCGGTAGAAGAAATCGTTCCGAAACTTCCCTTGCCGCCTAAGCTTGTGGATGGATTTGTTGGTGGCGGCGATAATACGGCCGTGGAAATTCAGGCGCTCGTGACTGCCGACTGGTGAAAACGTCCGTTCTTCGAGAACTTTCAACAGTTTTATCTGTACCGGTTTGGTCAGGTCACCTATCTCGTCGAGGAAAATCGAGCCATGGGGGCCACACAATGAGAATAACCCTTCATGTGATGACACGGCGCCGGTAAAAGCTCCCTTGGCATGCCCGAAGAGCTCTGACTCGATCAACGATTCGGGATACTGGGAAAGATTAATGGGAATAAAGGTGGTGGTGAAGCTCTTGGTGAAGGCCCGCTGCCTCTCGTCATAGGGAATAAACCCGCTGCTGCCGATGGCGGCGGCAGCCGCGCCTTTCCCGCATCCGGTGGGGCCTAACAGCAATGTGGAAAAATCTTCCATCTTGTTCCACAGTGTTTGTTCATAATTCAGGATGTCACAGGTAAAGATGTTGTTCCACAGGTTCATTCGAAGGGTCTGCATCGAAGGACTCTGGCCGATGAGTCCGCGGTTGATAAAGTAAAATGCCCGGCGCATCTGGTAAAAAAACGATAAGTATCTGGTAGCTTCCCCCGGTGTAAAACCGCGTTGCCGTAAGGCGGCCAGTGCATCAACCGCGAAGGGGACGATAATCGATTCGGCTCCGGCCGCAATCTGTTCCAGAATCAGCTGGTCGAACTGCTCCATAAATCGGTGATATATCTCGAAGAGAAAGACAAACCTCAGGGCTTCCTGGTCTTTGGTCTGGAAATGTTCGATGCTTGATAACCCCGACCGTTCGAGCTTCTTAATTCGATCGGTTAATTCCATTACTACCTGGGGCAGGACGATATGTCGGGGACCGGTTGTTTTACGGCCCGTAATCTTCCGGTCCAGTTCGGCTCGTTCGGGGCTGAAAGGATTGGTGAACACCGCCTGGGATACGAGGGTAAAAAAAGTACGATCGGTTGTAGATAATTGATTTTTTTTCATACAAACAATGTACGTCCGGCAAACAAGAAATGTCAATGAGTTCTGTTATTGTTTTGGCTGTGCTGTGCTGATGAACTCTTTAATAAACTCACGTTGATCACGATTTAGATGAATCCCCGGTCTGCATTCCTTTAATTGTTTCAGTCCTTCTTCGAAACTGCCCAGACCTTCCCGCCAGCCCTGTAGACATAGGGCAACCATGGCGGTTCGTCCGTGTCCCCGGGCGCAATGAATATATATGGGACCTTCTTCCAGTTGTTGGAAAGCCGCCAGGAGTGATTCCGGTTTTGGAATCCCGCCATTCAAGATAGGGAGGCAGATGTAGTTGAAGCGTTCACGGATTTGAACCGGATCTTCGAACTCCATGGTCAGGTCGAGATAGTTGTGGATACCGTCAGGTAATTCTGAAGCCAGCAATCGCCTGCCCAGCAAAAGATTGTTGGCCGCCTGATCGAACGACCGTTCACGGCTCAGCCATCGTAGCAGGTGCCAAATCAGGTGTGAGTAAAGGAAGAACGGTAGGTAGATAACTTTAACCAGGAACGGGATAGCCCCATCGGGCTGCTTAAAGAAAATATTCGTTCCCGGCCTGGCGTATCCGATTGACAAAGCGAATAAGCACAGGGAAAGCCAGATCAATATCAGAAACCATCCTTGGAGCGCCAGAGCCCAGCAGCCGAAAATAATCCCTAAAAAAAATGTTAACGCTGCGTATCGCATTTCACCTTCTGCCGTCATACCAGAGAGTACAGGATCTGCGGTTTTTCATCCACTTGAGCGGCCGCCGGCAGGTAATCCAAAGAAAATAAAACCACTCGCCAGGCGTGTAAAGTTCGGTTTTACGTCCTGAAGAAAGCAGCGGATGGTTCCTGATAATGGTAAATTCCCGTCCTGTCTTCCGGCCTAATTTCTTCAAAGCATTACTCAAGTGGATTTCCTCGGAAACAAACATATCGAGGCTGAAACCGCCCACCCGGTTAAAATCATCCCGGCCGCAAAATACGAAAGACCCGGCGGCCCAGCGGGTAATCCGAGTCAGCATGTTCCAGAGAACCGACAGATGGCTCACCAGGCTGGTATTGTCGAAGATAAGTTCCGTTCCTCCGCCGATGTACCGGCCACTCAATATTTTTCCCGCCATGTCTTTGAACAATCCCGCGGTAGGGTATGAGTCTGCGTCGATGAACACCAGCCAGTCGCCTTTGGCCGCCTTTGCCCCCCGGTTCCGAGCCCGGGATATCTGGTTGACAGGTTCGAACACGACCTGTGCTCCTTCATTGCCGGCCAGTTCAGCCGTCTGATCAGAAGAATTATTGTTCACCACAATGAGTTCATGGCGCCAGCCGAACTCACTTAAAACCCTGGCCGCGCTTTTGACACAATGCAAAGACCGCACGATCAGCTTTTCCTCATTGTAGGCCGGCATGATAATCGATATCAGCAACTGCTTGTTCCGGGGCACGGCACAAACCTCTCTCCTTATTTACTTTGGAACAGGAATAATCATACGGTATGTTTACAGTTTTGACAAATCAGAAATACGTTTCACTGTCGGGAGTTTAACGAGGACTTTAGAGCAAGATATCATCATCACCGGGCGGTGATAATCTCACAATACCTTGTTGGCTACGCGTGCAATCTGTTTGAAGACTGAACTTCACCGTATTGTGGTGAACTGGTTCAGATTAATTGGCCGGCCAGAATATCGATAACCTTCAGCGCACCCTGAAGGAGCAGGGCGCCTATTCCCAACGGAGCCATAAAAAATAATAGATTCGTCAGGGCGATGTCCATGGTCGAATCCTTTCTCATAACGTTTTAGGCACATACAATACTTAAATCAAATTCCGTGCAGATAGTAAGCAAGCAGCGTAGAAAGAGGTCCCTATGAGGTCCCTCCGATCCTAAACATCAGCGCGACCTTGTCCAGTAACAAGGTCTTGACGTCCCACCCTGTAGTATTGACAATAACCATATTTCTCCATCTTCGCTTTATACGATTACTGTAGTCTTTCTATCGCTTCGCTATTGCTTCGCAAGACGCTTGCGAAAGGACGTAATCCGCGAACAGCCGAGAGATGGTTAGTCTTTATGACATAATCTACACTGTATGGCCAGGAAGTTTGTAATTGCTGTAGAGGATGGTGTCGGAGAGTTGGGTAACAGCTGTTGCCGAAATGAAGCAAAGCCAAGAAGCAGTTGTTCGAGACACGATGTCGAGTTCTGCGCACAGGAAGTGCGCGGCTGCGTAATGAGGCTTACAGCTGTCCAACTCGTAGACTAATCCTCAGAAGTAATTACAAACTTCCTGGTAATCAGACAACCGCTACTGTTTGTCTCTCCAGCGCAGAAGACATTTGCGCAAAAGTTCCGCGCACATCCGGCGCCGGTACTCGTCCGATGATCTGAGGTCGCAGATGGGAGACGAGTCACCGGAGGAACTCTCGCAGGCTGCATCTATGACGTCATCGGTGAGTTCGTTCCCGATCAGGGCTTTAGCGGCCTGTTTCGATTCGAGCACTGTTGGTCCGACGGCTCCCAGGGCCACCAGTGCTTCCTTGATCACATTTCCTTCCAGTACACCCGCCAGGGCCACCGATACCTTGGTGATGGCCAGGGCCCGGCGCTGTCCGAGCCAGGCGTAGAAACTGTCGACACCACCGCGCATGGGAACCAATACGTGAGTCAGAATTTCACCGGTCTTCAAGACCGTCTTCTTGGGACCGGTGAAGAACTCATGGTGCTTGAGTTTTCTTTTCCGGCCCCGGTACTTGACCACGAAATCGGCATCAAGCACCACCAGAGGCGCGAAAGAATCGCCGCAGGGCGAGGCATTGCCCAGGTTTCCGCCGATGGTGCCCCGGTTCTTGATCTGGAGACATCCCACTGCGGCGCATCCTTCAGCCAGCGCATTGGCTTTGCTCCTGACCAGCGGGTTCTCGGCCACCTCCTGATGAGTTGCCAGTGCCCCGATACGGATAAAGCCGTCTTCCTCGGAGATTCCTTTCAACTCGTCGAGCCTGGTGATGTCAACCAGGACAGTATCCCCGGGTAACAGGCCGGACCGGCCGTAAACGACGATGTCCGTACCACCGGCCAGCAGGATCGGGGTACCTTCGATCGATTCAATTTTCGATTCGAACTCTTCCAATGATGAAGGGATAAATACCGGATAGTGTCTCATTGCGTGTCCCCCCTCACCTGGCGGGCCGCTCCCCGGATGGCTCCTACGATCTTCACGTAACCGGTGCAGCGGCAAAGGTTTCCGGCAATGGCCTCCCGGATTTCTTTCTCGTTCGGATCATCGTGTTCACGAAGCAGGGCGATAGTGGACATGATCAGCCCTGGGGTGCAGAAACCGCATTGAACAGCCCCCGCCTCGATAAACGTTTTCTGAATAACGTGGAGTTCTCCCTCTCTTCCCTCCAGGGATTCGATGGTCTCCACTGTTTTGCCGTCAACCTGGCAGGCCAGGGTCAAACAGGAGTTCACCGGTTTTCCATCGAGCAGCACGGTGCAGGCACCGCACTCACCGTGGCCGCACCCTTGCTTGGTGCCTTTAAGGCGGATCACGTCCCGTACGAGTTCGAGAAGCGTCATGGAAGACGGTACGGTAACGGTATAATCAGTGGTGTTAATGGTCACGGTTATCTCAAACTGGGTGGCAACCACTTTATCGCCTTCCTCTCTTGTTCACCGGTCCTGCCCGCGTTGTTTAAGCAGGGCAAAAAGACGTTCAGGGGTAATCGGTATCTCGAACGAACGGACGCCGGTAGCGTGTTTGACGGCGTTGACCACCGCCGGAGCCACGCCCATCAGCGGCAGTTCGCCAAAACCTTTAGCTCCATATGGTCCGTCCGGAAAGGGTTCTTCTACAATGATCGGATCGATTACCGGGGCATCAACCGAGGTCGGAATGATGTACGTCGACAGATCGGTGGTAATCATGGTTCCGTTTTCATACAGGATCTCTTCGGAGAGGGCATAACCCATTCCTTGCAGAGTCCCGCCCTGGATTTGACCTTCTACCTGCTGCGGATTAATGGCCCGGCCCATTTCGTGGGCGGCGGTTATCCTCGTAACACGGATCTCGGCCGTCTTTAAATCCACCTCAACCTCGGCGATATTAGTGGCGGAAGCATAGGTGAAATAAGCCCAGCCCTGACCCGTTTCGTCATCAAAGGAGGTGTATGGAGCTATTGCCCATCCCTGGGTGGCCAGATGAACTTTTTCATGACAGGCCCTATCCACCACGTCGACGAATGGGATCCCTTCTCCCGGAAGACTGCGCGCGAACACCCGGCCGTCGCTGAATGCGATATCGTTTGCCCTGGCTTCCAGCATGGTTGCGGCTACCGATGCTAAGGCCTGTTTTATCTTCTGACAGCCGTCGCGGACGGCATTTCCGGAAAGTGTCGTAGAGCGGGAAGCCACGGTAGGGCCGCTATCGGGAACCCGGCTGGTGTCTACCGGCAGCATGTGAATGGACTCCAGAGCGACTCCAAACTCTTCGGCTGCGATCTGGGAGAGGACTGTTCGCATGCCCTGGCCCATTTCGGTCGTCCCCACTGCCAGGCTCACGGTGCCGTCCTGCAGTACCTGGACAAAGGCACCTGCTCTGGCCATATGGGCTCCTCCGGCTCCCAGGCCCATGCCATAAAACACGGTAGACAGCCCGATTCCCCGTCTGACGGTACCTTGATCATGTTCGTAATCTTTACGCTTTTCGTCCCATTTGCTTTTTTTGACTGCTTCTTCAAGGGTCTTTTTCATCCCAAAACTGTGTTTCAAGAGCTGGCCGGTCGAGGTCTTGTCACCGATATCAAGGGCGTTGATCCGGCGCATCTCAGCTGGGTCAAGACCGAGCTTTTCCGCCAGAACATCCATCTGGGACTCATGGGCGAACAGAACTTGGGGTGTCCCGAATCCACGGTAGGCGCCGCAGGGGACCAGGTTGGTGGCTACAGCCTTGGAATCAACCTTTACATTGGCGCATTTGTAAGGACCGGCGGCGTGCACACAGCCCCGCCACATTACTACCGGGCTCAGGGTGGCGTAAGCGCCACCGTTTAAGTAATATGTTACCTCGATCGCCGTAAGTTTTCCGTCTTTTGTTACCCCTGATTTGTAATGGATAAGTCCCGGATGCCGTTTGCTCATCATGATAAGATCTTCTTCACGGGAAAGGATAAGCTTGACCGGTTGTCCGGTGATAAAGGCTAGAACAGCGGGAATCCCGGCTACCAGTGATGGAACGTCCTCTTTACCCCCGAACCCGCCGCCGGTAACGCATTGGACCACTCGTACCCGGTTAAGCGTGACGCCGAGAACATGGGCTACTCCTTCCCGGACATAGAAAGGACACTGCATTGATCCGTAAACCGTCATGCTCCCCTCGTGCTCGGGTACAGCCAGCATACCCTGTGTTTCCAGGTAGGCGTGTTCCTGGTAAGGGGTGCGAAAGGTGTGTTCCATGATCAGGTCCGCTTGGTCAAAACCTTTTTCGATGTTACCTTTCCGTATCTTGTGGTAGGAGTGGATATTTTGCTCAGGACCGACTTCGAAGGCGTCTTCCTTGATGGCGTCTCCGATACTCAACACCGCGGGCAGCTCCTTGTACTCAACCAGAATCTTCTCCAGGGCTTCTTCCGCCGCCTGGGCTGTTTGAGCGGCCACCGCCGCCACCGGTTGCCCGTAATACTTCACGATTCCATCTGCCAGCATAGGCATATCATTCTTGATGACAGGAATGCAGTTTTCTCCGGGAATATCCCTGGCAGTAATGATCGCTTTGACTCCGGTAACAACACTGGCTCGGCTGGTATCGATAGACACGATCCGGGCATGGGCATGGGGGCTCATGAGTACCCGGGCAGTGAGTTGGTCCGCGAAGTCCAGGTCGCTGACAAACTTGGCCCGTCCGGTTACTTTGTCCAGGGCATCTACTCGTGGAACATTCTTACCGACAATGTTCATATCCGGCCAACCTCTCTTACTTACTGGTTTAGCCCGGACCGGTTCCGGCCGTGTTTCAGGAGCAAATGACTGCCGGGCCGAGCGTCATTCTAACCGAAACCAACCGCTGGTGCAACCAGAGGACATGTACTCTTTACTTCACCACTTTTTTATAAATCCCCGGCGTAGAAGACAAGCTGTCACGGTTTGCTATCGATATTTACTGTAGTTTTTTCACCTGTCCGGGAATATCGTTTCCGAAAGGATAAGCAGATTTGCTGACAAACTATACCGCACATGTGATGAATATCACAGCTCCTTTTGACATCGTACATGTATCTTTATATAATCGTAGAGCTTCCGGAGAGTATAAGGTGCGTTATCTATATGAGAACGAAGACAATCCTAGTTGGCGATAAGGGCTATCTATCGGGTAAATCGCGGGAAATGTTAGGGACACTTGTTAAACCATTGATACAGGATAATCAGGAATCATGGATGGAAATCTGGCGTTCCACGTCTGCCCCGCATGGTCCGTTGGTGGTGGCTCTGCTGGAGAGTAAAGGGATTCCGGTCAGAACATATTCGTGCGGGACCTCCTCTTCTTCCCGGTCGGCCGCTGTTGAGGACCGCCTGTTTCCGATAGTGCTTGTACCTAGGGATCGTCTGAAAGAAAGCCAGGAAGCCTTGCAGAAAGAGGGACTGTTATGACCTCCGGAAAACTGGCCGCAGTAGTAATTCTAGCCGCCGGGGAAGGTCGCCGGTTAGGTAAACAGAAGGCTCTTGCTAAATACAATGGGAACACATATCTCTCCATGATCCTGCATGCCCTGGAACCGGTTCCGGTGGATTGCGTGATCGTTACCGTCGGTTATAATTATGATGAAGTGATTAAAGCTCACCGGACTTTTCCCGGGGTACGGTTTGTCGTCAACGATAGACCGCAGGATGGTCAGATTTCGTCTTTCCGGTGCGCGCTTCGGGAAGGTATCGGTTCGTGGCGGACGGTCCTGCTTTCCCTGGTTGATCATCCGGCCATATCCTCGGAATCTTTTGAAGATGTGCTGAAAGCCGCTAATGAGAACCCCCGGTCCATCATCATACCGACCCGGCTTGGCCGCCGGGGGCATCCGGTGGCTTTCCCCTCGGTTCTTTTCGAGGAACTTCTTTCTTCCGAGCTACCGGAAGGAGCCAGAACGGTGCTTAAACGGCATACCTCAATGATCCTGGAACTACCGCTTAACGATCCCGGCATCGTTCTGGATGTTGATACACCGGAGGATTGCAAACAACTTGAAAACTACTTGAGTCGAAAGCATGGGGCGGGGTACAATACTACATAGCGAGAAGGGTAGGGCTCCAGGGTGATAAGCGGAGGGCAGCAATCTTTAGGGTATCTTGGTAAACTGGTAAAAGATGTTGAGAAGATACCACCGTTCTCTTCGACGGTGTCCAAGATACTGGAACTTGCCAATAATCCCCGCTCATCTCCCACTGATCTGAACCGCGTGATCTCCATGGATCCCACGCTGACGGCCAAAGTCCTCAAACTGGTCAACTCCGTATACTTCGGACTGTCCCGGAACGTAACTTCGGTGGTCCGGGCCATTATCATTCTGGGCCTGAACACCATCAAGAACCTGGCTTTGAGTACAGCGGTACTGGGCAAGATGTACCAGAGCAGCCGGAAAGTCGGGTCGTTTGATTTCGAAGAATTCTGGAGACATTCCCTGGGTTGCGCGGTGCTTGCCCGCAACCTGGCCACCCGGGCCGGAGTCCCCAAGACCGAACGAGAAGAGTTCTTTATTGCCGGACTCATCCATGATCTGGGGAAAATCTTGCTGTGCGAACATGCCCGGGAGAACTTCATGGCCATACTCGAGTACCTGGATAACAACATGGTCTATTTTTTCGAAGCCGAGGAAGACCTCTTTGGGATCACTCACGGTGATATAGGAGCTTTGCTCGCGTTACAATGGAAACTGGCTCCGTCACTGGTAGCCAGTACCAGGTTTCACCACCATCCCGAACGTGCCCGTGATAACCGCGAGATCGTGTACTGTGTTCACCTGGCAGACCTGATTTGCAAGAAAAACCAGATAGGCTCCAGTGGTGACCGCCTGCTTCCGGAGATTCCCGAAGACGTGCTGGATGTGCTTGGCTTGAAGGAAAAGATTATCAAAGAATTGAGTGGTGAACTTGAAGAGGATCTTGATAAAGCGATGGAATTTCTCAAAGTTTCGGAGTGAACGACAGACATGAAAATACAATTTTGGGGAGTCCGCGGCTCAATTCCCACTCCCGGTCGCAAAACCATCAAATACGGAGGGAACACTCCGTGCACGGAACTTACGACTAACTCGGGAAAAATGATTATCATCGATATGGGAACCGGCCTCAGAGAATTGGGTAATGATTTGCTCAAACGGGGCGGCCCGGTCAAAGCCGACATCTTCCTGAGTCACACTCATTGGGACCATATTCATGGCTGGCCGTTTTTCGTCCCGGCCTTTATATCCGGTAATAGTTTCACTATCCACGGTCCGGTGAGCAGTATCGATGAAAAGTTGTCGGATGTGGTGGGTAAGCAGATGACCTATTCTTACTTTCCGGTCAAAATCGAGCACATGGAGGCTGAAGTAAACTTCGTCGAGCTCAAGGAAGAAAAGTTGGAACTGGGTGAAGTCAAGATCAGGACCCAATATCTTAACCACCCGATTCTCTGCCTGGGCTACCGGTTCGAAGTTGACGACCGGGTGTTTGTGTATGCCAGCGATAACGAACCGTACTATAATGTATTTGAAAGCAGCGAAGACGACCTCTTTCAGATGGAGGCGGAAGCCGCCATCGAGGAGATGAATATCCGGATACTGAATTTTATCAAAGGAGCCGATCTACTGGTCCATGACGCTCAATACACGGCGGAAGAATACCCGGCCAAGATTGGGTGGGGACACACCAGTGTGGAAAGACTGCTTGATAACGTTATCAAAGCGGATGTAAAGCGGGTAGCTCTTTTTCATCATGATCCGGAACGGACGGATCTGGACCTCGACGATATCTTGGAGAAAAGTCGTCAGATGCTTCGTGATAAGGGCCATGAATCTATCGAGGTTATCGGTGCTTCTGAAGGCTCTATAATAGAGCTTTAGTTCCGGCAAAATAAATCTCCGGCGGTTTTAAAAAGGGGTTTGCAAGTTCCAACGAAAGCATGGTAGAATCGCATTTTAAGATGGCTGCTGATCGTTGTTCTACGAAATTTCTCACCGTTGTTGCAGGTCTGGTTGGAGGGTAGCGAAGGACGTGGGATACAAATTCTTTTTCTCATCTCTCTCCAAACAGATACGGAGGCGCTATTACTTCTTCTTCAAAAAAGAGCATGTAAAACAGTCTCTCGACAATCGCCGCGGGTATTGTTCAGGATGCGGTAAATGTTGCTGCACCTACTTCAGTTGCCCGTTTCTGGAGAAAGCATGTTCGCGGGTATTATGCAGCATCCATGAGGAAAAACCGAAAGCCTGTCAGATATATCCCTTCGACGAGAAAGATTTTTTCCCCTATATGCGGGAAAGTTGCACGTTCTGGTTCGAATCCGAACAGCAAGCCTGAGAATTCCACCAACGAGGTACCGCCAAGATGAAATTCAAAGCTCCAAAAGGAACCAATGATATTTTGCCTGCACGGTCCGGACTCTGGCAGCAGGTTGAGCACACTATCCGGGAAACGGCAGCGCTCTATGGTTACGGGGAGATCCGCACACCGGCTTTCGAGTCGGTGGAATTGTTCAAACGTAGCGTGGGGGAAGAGACGGATATCGTAAACAAGGAGATGTACACCTTCAGTGACCGGGCCGGCCGGGTCATGGCGCTTCGGCCCGAAGGAACAGCACCGGTGGTACGCGCGTACCTCCAGCACCGGATCGGATCGGTTGCTTCCGAAACGCGGCTTTTCTATCTCGGTCCCATGTTCAGGTACGAGAGACCTCAGAAAGGCCGGTACCGGCAGTTTAACCAGTTCGGTGTAGAGTTTCTCGGCAGTGAGTTTCCCGAAGCCGATGTCGAGGTAATCAGCTTGATCTGCACTATCTATGATCGTCTTGGATTGAGCGATACGCACCTGAAACTTAACAGTGTCGGTTGTCCCAAGTGCCGTCCGGTATATCATGACTCACTGGCTGCTCATCTTAATGAAATCGCGGCCCGTCTGTGTGCTGACTGTGCCAGCCGGGCGGTGAAGAATCCGCTTCGAGTGTTCGATTGTAAAAACAGCGGATGCCGGGAGATGTTGAACGATGCTCCACGGATCATCGAAGCGCTTTGTTCCGGCTGCTCTACACATTACCATGATGTCAAAAGTTTGCTGGACACCCTGGCCATTCCTTTTATAGAAGATGCCGGATTGGTCAGGGGGCTCGATTACTATACACGAACGGCTTTTGAAATCATTCACGGCGATCTGGGAGCTCAGGATGCGGTGGGTGGCGGCGGCCGGTATGACGGGCTGGTGCAGGAGTTCGGCGGACCGGTGGTGCCGGCGGTAGGATATGCCGGGGGAATGGAGCGTTTAATCATTCTCCTGTCGCAGAAGATCGCGGAATTTGCAAAAGATACGAGAGCCGCCTGTTATATCGCTACCGCTTCACCCGACGACTGGGCGATGGTGCTTCCGGTGGCACATGCTCTCAGGCAGGCGGGTATAGAGACTATTACCGATAATCGCCGCCGTTCCATGAAGTCTCAGATGAAAACGGCGGGAAAACTGGGCGTTAGGGCAGTGGTAATCCTGGGGCTGGAAGAGTGTGAAACGGGCACATGCATACTTCGCAACATGATTTCGAAGTCACAGCAAACCGTTCGGTTAGAAGATCTTCATCGTCTGGTCCGGACCGTGATGGAGGATTTGGCATGAAACGAACCCATTACTGTGGGGAATTGAGATTGGAACACCGGGACCGGGAATGTGTGGTAACCGGATGGGTGCATAAAAGAAGAGATCATGGGAACCTGGTTTTTATCGATCTGAGGGATTACACGGGCCTGGTCCAGGTGGTGATCAGTCCCGAGTCTCCATCTGCACTTAGAGATCTTTCTCACGATATTCGGCGGGAGTATGTCATGGCGGTACGGGGCAGGGTGGTACCCCGGGCCGAAGGAATGGCCAATCCGGACATGCCCACCGGTGCTATCGAACTGGCGGCGGAAAATATTGCCATATACAGCCGTGCTGAAACGCCGCCCTTCGATATTGATGATGAAGCCAGGATAGAGGAGACGCTTCGCCTGGAGTACCGTTACCTCGATCTTCGGCGGCCGGGTGTGCAGGAGTTGTTACGTTTCAGGCACCGGCTCTGTATGGCTCTGAGCAATTATCTCGATCGGGAACGGTTTGTTGAGATCGAGACTCCCATGCTCACCCGCAGTACCCCTGAGGGGGCCCGGGACTACCTGGTTCCCAGCCGTGTTCAGAAAGGACGGTTTTACGCGCTACCCCAATCTCCGCAGCTGTTCAAGCAGATACTTATGGTCAGCGGTTTCGACCGGTATTTTCAGATCGTCAAGTGCTTCCGTGACGAAGACCTTCGCGCGGACCGGCAGCCGGAATTCACCCAGCTTGACATCGAGATGTCATTTGTTACCGAAGAGGACGTCCTGGAAATCATCGAAGGACTGGTAGCCTATATCTTCAGCCATGTGCTGGGTGTAACCATTGAAACCCCTTTTCTCAGGCTTCCCTACCGGGAAGCCTTGGAGAAGTATGGGTCCGATAAACCGGACTTAAGATTCGATCTTCTTCTAGGGGATGCCAGTGAACTGGCTGAAAACTGCTCCTTTGTTCCATGGCGGGACTGCATGTCAGCCGGCGGTGTGGTTAAAGTTCTTCGGGTCCCCGGAGCCGCCGATTCGTTTTCCCGCAAGCAGATCGACAAACTCACGGAGTTGGCCCGGAAGCATGGTGCTAAAAGTTTGTTCTGGTTTAAGAAAACCGCCGACGGATTCAGCTCCTCTTTTGCCAAGAAACTAACTGACCAGGAACGGGAAACGTTTGTTCACCTGGCCCAAGCCGAGAGCGGAGACCTGGTTCTGGCGGTGGCGGACCAATTCAAGACGGCTTGTGAAGTACTGGGCGAGTTACGTCTCCATCTGGCCCGCAAGATTGGTCATCTGCCAACGGATCCGTTTCCCCTCGAAAATCTCACTCCGGATCTCTACCGGTTCCTGTGGGTGGTAGAATTTCCGCTTCTCGATTACTCGGAGGAAGATGATCGTTATTACGCTCAACATCATCCTTTCACGGCCCCTATGATGGAAGATTTGGAGAAGCTTGACAGTGCACCCGGCGCCTGCCGTGCTCGTGCGTATGACCTGGCTCTGAACGGTGTAGAGATTGCCGGCGGAAGCATCCGTATCAATGACCAGGATCTGCAGCGGCGTATGTTTGAGAAACTCGGCATCAACAAAGTGGAAGCGGAATCCAGATTCGGGTTTTTGCTCAAGGCCTTCCGTTACGGCGTTCCGCCTCACGGTGGTATAGCCTTCGGCATGGAGCGTTTGATCATGGCCATGCGGAACATCACGGCCATTCGCGACCTGATCGCGTTCCCGAAAACTACCACCGCATCATGCTTGATGGCGGGTGCGCCCTCCTCGGTGGATGATGAACAGCTTAAGGAGCTTGGTATCAAGCTCAGATAACGAAGCACAGTGACGTTTTACCGAAGGTCTTTCATCGCACTGAAATATTATATATCGGTAGTGTTGCTTCACCCTCTTTCATATAGTAAAATAACTTTGCATTTAGAATATAAAGTTTTGGTGACGAACCCTGCTGTGCAAGTGTGCAAAGAAAAAATGTTTTGAGCCGACTTTTTTAACCGGGGAATCCAAGTCGTCCGGGACTTGAAGCCTTCGCGCGTTACCACGTGTAGTGAGGAACTATGTTGCCGGGCGGAACAGCGGACAACCATTATGGACAAATCCGGGTTCAAGACGATTCTTCCACGGCCCGGCGGGGCGTTGCCTTCTCTGGAGAATATACGTGGCCTTTTTCGTGACGAAAGACATGGTGTTTGATGCTCTGAAACACGGTGGCGTTTTAGAATTGGGATCCGATACCGTGATGACCCCGCTGGCCCGGGAAACAGCTGATAAACTCGGGGTAACGGTCAAGACTGCCGGGAACCGTGGACGCCGGCCGTTGGTCGCCGCAAACTGGAAGATGAACCACGGTGCATCGGCCACACTTTTGTTTCTCGAAACCTTTATTCCTCTATCTTCCGGCACTGCCGGAATTGACATGGTCGTGTGCCCGTCCCATCCGTTTCTCATTCTGGCCGGGCAGATGCTGAAAAACACCTCCATTGACCTGGGATCTCAGGATGCTGCCTGGGAAGAGACCGGAGCGTATACCGGGGAAGTATCGGTGCCCATGCTTGTCGATTGTGGCTGCTCATACGCAATCATCGGGCACTCGGAGCGGCGTAAGTACCATCCGGGAGAAGATGAACGCATTCCCGCCAAGATGGAGTTGGTTTTGAAGGCGGGGATCACTCCTATTCTCTGCGTGGGTGAGGCCCTGGCGGACCGCGAACACGGCCGGACATACCGGATACTGAAACGTCAATTGGACACAGCCTTGGCCTCTATTTCAGAGGAGAAAGCGGATCCCATTGTGTTGGCTTACGAGCCGATATGGGCCATCGGCACCGGCCAGGTGGCCACCGTGACCCAGGTGGCCGACGTTCATGGGTTCTTGAGAAAAACGATAACTTTGCGGTATTCTAGAGAAACGGCGTCAAAGTGCCGTATCCTCTATGGAGGCAGCGTGAACTCAAAAAACGCAGGTTCACTGGCCGCTCTCGAAGATGTTGACGGATTTCTGGTTGGCGGAGCCAGCCTGGCGGCCGACAGTTTTATGGATATTCTTTATCAGATTATGTCCGCCAAAGCTCCGTCGTCGGATGTTTTGGAAGACAAGCAGCATCAATAACCCGCTGGTAAGGACGTACGGTACATGGTTTTACAAGAAGATGCTATCCGGCAGGTGGTACGGTCGGTCATCGAGGAGGTGATGAAGGATACTTCCCGGAATGCTGAAGCGAAGTATGTCCCGGTAGCAATTTCAGGTAAGCACGCTCATTTGAGCCGGGAACACATCGACACATTGTTCGGCGCCGGCTTTGATCTCAACAAGCTCAAAGATCTTTCTCAGCCCGGACAATACGCGGCCCGGGAGCAGGTAACGCTGGTTGGTCCGCGGGGTGTGATAGAGCGGGTTCGCGTTCTGGGTCCTCCCAGGAAAAAAACGCAGGTAGAGATTTCACGCACCGATTCATTTCGTCTTGGAATCAAGACCCCGGTTCGTGACTCGGGTTCTATTGCCGGGTCGCCGGGGATTACCATCGCCGGCCCACGCGGCTGCATCTACATTGCAGAAGGAGTGATACTGGCGGCGAGACATCTTCATCTCTCTCCGAAGGATGCAGAGTCCTTGGGAGTTACCGATAAGCAGAGGATCAGGATCAGGACAAGGGGAGAACGGGCAGTGTCGTTCGATAACGTGATGGTCAGGGTGGATGAAGCTTATGCTATGGATCTTCACCTCGACCCCGATGAGGCAAATGCCGCGCTCCTCGATAACGGTGATTTGGTGGAAGTAATAGCAGAAAACTAAACGCAGGAGGTGTACACTGAATGAAAGAAGCACTGGGTATGATTGAAACGAAGGGTCTGACGGCTATGATCGAGGCCTCCGATGCCATGGTCAAAGCGGCAAACGTAGAACTGGTAAGTTGGGTTAAGATTGGTGCCGGTTACGTGACCGCTATCGTCCGGGGCGATGTGGCCGCCGTCAAGGCAGCTACCGACGCAGGTGCGCAGGCTGCACAGAGAATCGGCGAACTGGTATCCGTACATGTTATTCCACGGCCTCACACCAATCTCGAATCTGTGCTTCCTATCTCTTCCGCAGGGGCTGTTGACGAAAGTTAAGTCACCGGTTCACGCGACTAAGAATCAGGTAGGAACAACTAGAAGCAGCCCGGCACAATGTGCTGCGGAATCATAGTAGATAGGAGCGTACTGGTACAGGCATATGAATTTAGGAAAAGTAATCGGAACGGTCGTCTGCACCAGGAAGGACGAACGCCTCGAAGGTTTGAAGCTTCTCGTAGTGCGGTTCCTCGATATCCGGGGAAACCCCACCGACTCCTATGTGGTGGCGGTGGACACGGTACAGGCGGGATTCGGAGAAACAGTGGTTACGGTCTCCGGATCTTCTGGCCGGCAAACCGAACTGACCGAAAAGCGGGCGGTAGACGCTGCCATTATCGGGATTGTCGACACCGTCCAGATTCACGAGGAGCTCCTATAATTTCCTGAGAAGGTAACAGTACGTAATTTTTGGTGGGCCGGGCACGAGCTTTGACCCGGCCCGCCTGGCGTGCTGCTTTGCTGCTTTTCAGGTCAAAGAGGAGGTCTGTCATGACCAACATCCAGGAAGAGCGGATAAGCCGGATTGTTGACGAGGTGGTCAACCGCCTCTCTCAGAAAGGCCTTTCCGGCTTTTCTTCGCCGTCTCCTTCGCCGGTTTCTAAGCTCCCGACTGCCCAGGGCGGTATCGATGGTGTGTTCGAAACGCTTGAAGAAGCGGCCGAGGCAGCCTGGAAAGCCCAGAAACAGTTTACCAGGCGACCCATGGCCAAGCGGACGGAAATTATCGAAGCCATGCGTGTCAGGGCCAGGGAACATGTCCGGGAACTGGCTGAGATGGCGGTGGCCGAGACCGGAATGGGACGGGTGGAAGATAAGGTCCAGAAGAACTACCTGGCTATCAACCAGACACCGGGACCGGAAATAATCGAACCGATTGCCTATACGGGCGATAAGGGACTGACCCTGGTGGAACGGGCTCCCTACGGAGTTATCGGTGCGATTACCCCGTCCACTAATGCCACGGAAACCATTATCAATAACGGGCTCAGTATTTTATCGGCTGGGAACACCGTGACTTTCAACGCGCATCCAGGGGCCAAGGGGGTTGCCAACTACACGGTGGCCATGCTGCACCAGGCCATAGTGGCCGCCGGCGGTCCGCCGAACCTGGTGACTTCCGTAGCCAACCCCAGCCAGGAAACAGGCGCGGCCTTGATGAAACATCCGCTGATTCGCCTGCTGCTGGTGACCGGTGGCCCGGGAGTGGTCAAGATAGCTATGGCATCGGGGAAAAAAGCCATAGCTGCCGGACCCGGCAATCCGCCGGTGGTGGTAGATGACACCGCCGACCTGAACCGGGCGGCCCGGGATATCATCGCCGGGGCATCGCTCGACAACAATATCGTTTGTATCGCGGAAAAAGTCATCATCGCCCAGGCGAACATCGCCGACCAGCTGATGATGTACCTGAAAAAAAACGGCGCCTATGAGCTTCGCGGCGCCGAGGTTGACCGGTTGACCAGAATCGTGCTTACACCGGAGGGGCACGCCAACCGGAAATTTGTCGGCAAAAACGCCAATGTTCTGCTGAAGGAACTGGGTATCCAGGCTCCCGACAGCCTGCGGCTTATCGTGTGCGAGACGCCGCGGGACCATCCTCTGGTGACGGCTGAGCAGCTCATGCCGTTTATTCCCATGGTGCGCGTCCCGAACATCGATGACGCGATCGATTTGGCGGTAGAGGTGGAGCATGGGTTTGCGCACACTTTTGTTATGCACTCGAAGAATATCGAACACCTGCACCGCATGGCTTGTGCTGCAAACTGCTCGATCTTTGTCAAGAACGCGCCGTCGTTTGCCGGGCTGGGGCTGGGGGGAGAAGGATATACCACCTTTTCCATCGCTTCGCCAACCGGTGAGGGGCTGGCCTGCGCCCGGACCTTCACCCGGGAGCGGCGTTGTGTCCTGGTTGACTATTTTCGAATTGTATAACCCGGAATAACCGCAGTATGTCCCGGGTTATGAGGAGGCTATTGTCACGCCGAAGAAAAGTGCTATTATCGATCAAGTCAGATCAGCCGGCGTAGTCGGGGCCGGCGGCGCCGGATTTCCCACCCACGTTAAACTGGCCGCCAAAGCGGATGTGATCATTGCCAACGGGGCGGAGTGCGAGCCGTTGCTGCGGGTAGACCAGCAGTTGATGGCGCAATACCCGGACGAGGTCGTAGCTGGTCTGGAGCTGGCCCTGAAGGCCACCGGGGCCAAGAAAGGCATCATTGCGTTCAAAAAGAAATACCATGGAGCTATTAACGCCCTGAGCGCGGCCATCAAAGGCAAACGGAAACTATCCCTGTTCCTGCTCGACAACTTTTACCCGGCCGGCGATGAACATGTGCTGTTCCACGAGGTTACCGAGAAACTGGTCCCCGAAGGCGGTATTCCTCTCGAAGCCGGCGCGGTGGTCCAGAATGTCGGGACGCTTATAAATATATACCGGGCTTCACAAGGACAGCCCGTGGTGGACCGTGCCGTTACCATCGGCGGAGCAGTCAAAACTCCGGTTACGCTGAATGTTCCGGTGGGTACCATGGTCAATTCTTTGATTCAGGCAGCCGGTGGGGTGACAATTCCCGATCCGGTGGTCCTGATGGGTGGTCCGATGATGGGGGTGGTGGTAACACCTTCTGAAGCGGCCATCGCCAAGACCTGCTCGGGAATTATCGTCTTGCCGGCTTCTACACCCGGAGTGCGAAGCAAGCAAGAGAAGCTCAGCACACTCTTATCCAGAATGAAATCAGCTTGCTGTCAGTGCTTATACTGTTCGGAACTTTGCCCAAGACAATTGCTCGGGCACCGTCTGGAACCGCACAAGATCAACCGGGCCGCTTCAGGGCTTAACACCGATCCGAAGGTGGTTGCCGGAGCCATGTTGTGCTGTGAGTGCGGTGTGTGTGAGAGCTACGCCTGCCTCATGTCCCTCTCGCCCCGCCGGGTCATCCAGGAATTGAAAAAATCTTTCGCTCAGAAAGGATTCATCAACCCTCTTCACCGGTCTGACATCAAGCCGCATCCAGCCAGGAAATCACGCCGGATACCCACTTCGCGCCTGATCAGAAGATTGGGGCTTAAAAACTTTGACGTCCCCGCTCCTTTCAGCGGAAAAAATGTGCTTCCCGACCGGGTAGAACTGGAGCTTAAACAGCATGTAGGAACGCCAGCCGAACCGGTGGTTAAAAAGGGTGGCCGGGTTAAACGGGGAGACCTGGTAGCCGAGATTCCGGATAAGGCGCTGGGTGCCCGGGTCCATGCCAGTATCGACGGCACCGTGATCAGCGTTTTACCGGACCGGGTGGTTATCAAGGCAGCAGCAAGACGGAGACGGTAGGAGGAGAGAAACTGTGAGACATGCAATCGGTCTCTTCGAGTTAAACAGCATCGCCAAGGGTATCGAGGTTGCCGATGCGATGATGAAAGCCGCGTTCGTCGATCTGCTGGGCGCCCATCCCATCTGTCCCGGAAAATACCTGGTAATGGTGTCCGGCGAGATCGGGGATATACGGACAGCCATTCAGGCCGGCCGTGAGGTAGGTGAACCGTTCATTACCGATGAACTCGTGTTGGCGGATGTTCACTCCGCAGTGTTTCCGGCCATCACGGCCACGACTGATGTCGACCACTTGGAAGCTTTGGGGATCGTTGAAACGTTTTCCTGTCCGACCTGTGTGGTCGCTGCTGACGCGGCCGCTAAGGCGGCGCTGGTAAAACTGATCGAAATACGGCTGGCCTCCGGGTTAGGAGGAAAAGCTTTCTTTACTTTGACCGGTGAAGTAGGAGCGGTTAAGGCGGCGGTAGCCCGGGCCGAAGAGGTAATCAACAAAGAGGGCTTCACTGTTTCAACAGTGATTATTCCCTCTCCCCACGAATCGCTGGATAATGCAGTATTGTAACCAGCGGTGCCAGGGGTTAAACGTGATGAATGGTTTTTTTAAGAACTGACAGAGAAGGGGTTTGGTGAACGGTGGCCAAGATCGTCCTTGGTAGTGATCACGGTGGGTTTGAGTTGAAGGAAGAACTTAAAAAATATCTCAAGGAACAGGGACACATCTGTCACGATTATGGAGCGTACAGCAAGGATTCCTGTGATTATCCCGACCTCGCGTTCCTGGTGGCGCTGTCGGTCGGTCGGGGGGATTTTGAGGCCGGAATTATCGTGGACGGAGCCGGTATCGGTAGCGCCATGGCGGCCAACAAGGTGCCCGGGGTCCGGGCGGCGGTCTGCAACGATATCTACACTGCCCGGAACAGCCGGGAACACAACCACGCCAATGTGCTTACCCTGGGCAGCATGGTCGTGGGTTCGGGCAAAGCCAAAGAGATTCTGAAAGCCTGGTTGGCCACCCCATGGGATACGGGGGGACGGCATCAGCGCCGGGTGGACAAGATCATGGATATCGAAAAAAAATATCTGAAGTATGTTCCCGAAAAGAAGGGATAAAAAGATGGGCCAGCTCATGATGGATGAGACCTTGCTTCGGGAGATTGTCAGGCTGGTAGTGCAGATTGTCATTGAGGAGATTGAACGCGCCGGGATCGCGAATTCCGGGAACGGTGGCTGCCCTTCATGCGCTGCCGGTGAAGCGCTCGCCGTGGCAACCGAGACGAAACCGGCAGGAGTTTCTTGTTCAGGCCGGTCTTCCTCCGGTTCGTCCATGGTTCGCTACGGTGCTACGACGGGGACCCCCGCACCGATTGACTGGCGATTGAAAAAACTGGTTTTAGAGCATGACATCAAATCATTTGGTAACGGTATTGAAGTAATCATTGGTAAGCGGACTATCATCACGCCTCTGGCGGCTGATACGGCCCGGGAGCGGGGAGTCACCTTCAAGAAAGAGTGAGATAGGTGTTTTTAGCCAAGGTAGTGGGCAATCTGGTGGCATCGGCGAAATACCCATCGCTGAAAGGACAGCGTTTGCTGATCCTGCAACCTCTGGACGTTCATCTTAAGATCAAGGGAAAAATGCTGATATCTACTGATTCCCTGGGTACCGGGTATGGAGAGATCGTTATGGCGGTAACCAGCAAGGAAGCGGGTATCCCCTACAAACATTTCGATCCGTTGGTACCCACGGACGCCTGCGTGGTCGGTATTATCGATCAGGTCGATCTCACGGGAGTTTGTGATATCTGCCGGGACATTACCTGTTCCCGTATGCCCGGTGGTGATAAAGCGACCTGCAAAGCTAAAAAGAAATCAGCGGCGACCAAACCGAAAGCTAAGAAAAAGCCTGCCGGCAAAAAGAATCCTGCCAAGAAAACGAAAAAGAAGGAAACCTGTTCCCGTAAATCCGCCTCAGTACGTACAGGCTCAAAAGGAAAAACCGGTAAAACAAAAACCGTAAAACCGAAAAAAGGAGGCTCCCGGTCATGATCATCGCCAGGGTTAAGGGATCGGTGACGTCTACCATCAAGGCTTCCAGTTTTACGGGAAGGAAACTACTGGTAGTTCAGCCTCTGGATCTGAATAATGAAGCCCAGGGAGACTCGATCCTGGCCATAGATGTGGTAGATGCCGGCGCGGGTGATAAAGTGCTGGTGATGAAAGAAGGAAGCTCTGCCCGCCTGGTTCTTGATGACGAAGATATTCCCGTTCAGGCAATAATTATGGGGGTCATAGATGAAATTCATCTGGAATTATAGATATATATACATATAAGGAGGCAATGTTACCGACATGGACGATCTAATCGAGAGGATCACGCGAGAGGTTATGAATAGGATGCAATCGACTGGTACTACAGAAATTGGCGGAAAAGCTATCTCATCGGGTTGGGGTCGTCGGGCCCTGGTTATCGTGTCCGGGGTAGTCAGGGGAGTAGAACCGGTTTTGGCGGAACTCAAGAAACTGGCCGTGTCGGGTTGGCAATTGACGGGTGTGCTTACTACCTCGGCGGATAACCTGTGGGGACAGGACCGGCTCAAAACCGCTGCCGGTTTAGACAATTGTATTACCGGGAACGTATTTAATCCCGCCGCCGAACTGATTAAAGGGTATGAAGCTGTGATATTGGCGGTACCGAGTATCAATACTCTCTCCAAGGTTGCCTCGCTCACCTGTGATAACCCGGCTACGGCTATTTTACATGAAGCCTTGATTGGCGGTATGCCGGTAATCGTAGTCGTAGATACGCTTAATGCTGCTGTAGAAAAAGCGGCTCCTGCGGTCAAACAACGTGTGCAGGAACTGCTCAACACGGCTGCCGGGTACGGTGCTCGACTGGTGGCGGCTTCCGATCTGGGGATGACTCTCACGCAGGGGCTTCCGGCTGCGCCGCAAGTCCCGGTTTATTCAACCATCCCTTCACCGGTTTCGGTTGCTTCCCCGGTTGTTGTCTGCGATGCTTCCACCGGGGAGTGTAGCGCGTGCGGCCTGTGTGTCGTCAATCGGAAAAGCTGTGTAGATGACCTGCTAAAAGCAGGCGCCGAACGAATCGGGGCCAAAGCGGGCATAGTATCGGTAGAGAAACAGGTGGCGGGTTTGATTGACCACACGCTCCTCAAACCGGATGCTACGTATGAGCAAATTCAGAAAATTTGCTCAGAAGCGCGGGAACATCATTTTGCCTCCGTTTGTATCAATCCCGCTTATGTAGAGAAATGCGTCAACCTGCTTAGCGGCAGCGGAGTCATGGTGTGTACTGTTATCGGGTTTCCTCTCGGTGCTACCACCAGTGAGACCAAAGCGTTCGAGGCTGCCGACGCCGTCCGCAAAGGCGCCAACGAGATCGACATGGTAATCAATGTCGGGGCTCTCAAAGCCGGTAACTTCAGGTTGGTGGAAGATGATATCCGGGCCGTGGTCCAGGCGGGTTGCGGACGAACGGTAAAAGTAATCCTGGAGACGGCGCTCCTCACCGATGATGAAAAGATCATGGGTTGTACCCTGGCAAAAGCGGCCGGTGCTGATTTCGTCAAGACCTCCACCGGGTTCGGTCCGGGTGGTGCCACTGCCCACGATATCGCTCTGATGCGTAAAACCGTTGGTCCCGATCTTGGAGTCAAGGCTTCAGGCGGTGTCCGGGATTTGAAGACAGCCATGGAGATGGTAGAAGCGGGCGCTACCAGGATAGGGGCTTCAGCCAGCGTAAAGATAGTCTCCGGCGAAACGGACGCCGGCGGCGACAAAGGATATTGATCCACCTTGCTTTCGACTCTTTTATTTCCGAGGGTGATTTCTTGATGAAAAAACTGATACGTGTGTTTATCGTGGAATTGTTTATGATGTGTCTGGCTGCCACTCCCGGTGCCGCTTTTGAAACACGTGAAGTGTTAACGTTGTATTTCGGCTCGGGTCCTCGTGAAGTGGGTCTTTTTCCCCCAGGGGCTGGCACCGGCGGATATGTCGGCCCAACTTCGTTCGTGGTGGACATAGAGAATAATTATTTAATTTTGGATGCAGCCCATTGCAGCGTCAAAGTATTTACCCCGGAAGGAACATTAAAACAAATAATCGAGTATCCTCCTTTTGCCGCTGACGGCACACCGGTACTTTGTGTTGATCTGGCAGTATCTCTGAAAGGAGATATCTATCTTGCCAACCAGACGGAGAATGTCATCTGGAAATTTTCTCCGGATGGAACGCTGTCCGGGACTATCGGTAAAAAGGCGGATGGTCTAAGCTATTTCGGATTTATCATCAAAGTGGATGTCGATTCCCAGGGCAATGTCTACGGTGTTGACCGGAAATCCTTGAAGGTGCTGAAATTCAGCCCTGACGGTAAAAAAGACAGGGCGCTCCCTTTCCGGTCCTGTTCGGTGACGTATCCCGATGGCGGACTGGTCATTCTGGACATATCGGAGAAAACCAACTCGCTGGCGGTGAAGAGGCTGACATCCGATTTTTCCGAGGTGGACCACGTGGCTACTCTCAAACCTCCAAAATCCATTCTGGACGCGTATCCTATCGGAATAGATTTCCAGCAAAACCTTTATCTTTTTACCTCGCTCGGCGAGATGCATGGTGAACTCTGGAAGAAAGTTGAAGTTTTATATATCTTGGCAGTCGGACCGGACGGCAAACTCAAGAAAAAAATAGAGGTTCCCGAGTTTCCCGCCTTTCCCCTGAACAGGCATTTCGCGGTGACCGGTGATGGCCGTGTTCTTAAGGTGGCTACCGACGAAGAACGGTTCCGGATTATCGAATACCGTTAACCCGGAAACTGCAGTTTCCGGGTTAAAGGATACTTTTGAGTAGTTCCAACTGCTTCGCTTTGGAAAATTCTACCGGATTACCACGCATACTGTTACCCTGAGAAGCTTTCACAACTTCCGGTAAAAGATCGGCTGTGACACTGATAGCGGAGAGCGATTCGGGAATCAACAGATCACGACACAAATTCCTGATGAAGCTAACGCCGGCCTGGGCCGCTTGCCGGGCGGTAGAGAAAATCCGGCCGGTAAAGATCTTGCCCAACCGGGCGAAGCCGTCGGGATCTTCTTCAGCGTTGGCGGCCGTGATGTGTGGCAACAGTACCGCACATGCCAGCCCGTGAGACACACCAAAAACTGCCCCCAGTCCGGCTGCGAAGCCATGTATTGCACCGAGCCCGCTGTTGGCCAGGGAAAGACCGCTCAACAGACTGGCGGCGGCCATATCGTTTCTGGCATCCAAATCACTCTGGTTGAGGTAGGCCTGGAGAAGGCTTCGGGTACAGAGCTTGAGTCCTTTTTCGCACAAAGCTTCGGTAATGGGATTCCGCTTCCTGGTAACCAGTCCCTCCAGTAACTGGCTGAAGGCATCCAGACCACTGGTGGCGGTTATAAACGGCGGCAAGGTGGCGGTAAGCGCCGGATCGACAATAGCCAGGTTGGGAATAAGAAACTGGCTGCGGATGCTCTTCTTAAAAACGCCCGGTTTGGTGATAACGGCGTTCTTGGTTACCTCCGAGCCCGTACCGGCGGTGGTCGGCACAGCGATAAAGGGCAATGCAGGTACGGTAAAAGAACTGCCCGAACCGACTCCCTCCAGATAATCAATCACACTGCCTCCGTTGGTGACTAGAGCGGCGATAGCTTTGCCGGTATCGAGCACGCTCCCGCCCCCGATTGCCAACACCGTGTCACATCCGGCTTCCTGGGCCAGAACCACACCTTCGTCAATTGTTTCCGGGGTTGGTTCATCACGTACGCCTTCATAGATAGTTACTTCCGGCATAAGCTTTTCAAGTACGTGGATAGCGGGTTTAAAAATCCCGTTGGAACGCAGAGACCCGCCTCCTGCCACCACCATCATGTGAGTCCCGAAACGCGAAGCATCTTCCAGAGATTTCATCAAGATATTCTGTCCGAAAAGTATTTTCTCAGGCGATCTAAAAATGAAAGAATCCATGAGGGGCTCCTTCAATGAAGGGTTTGGATCTCCGGGTCATCGCCATCATCCGGTATTCCGGGAGAAAGTTCGCCGATGTTCCTGAGTTGGGCCAGATAACCATCTATCTGTCGGGCTGTGCTGCCGGTAAGCGTCACCAGGTTTTTCAGATCGAGATCGATTTCGGAGATCTCCTTGAATTTTTCGAGTATTACCAGAGAAGCTTTTGGATATTCGATCTGCAGAGCGTACAGAGGAATTTCTCCTAACAGGCAGGTGCTGCGAAAACCCCGCTCGTGGGCCACGGCCAGAAGCGTACCGTTGAGACCGCTGATATTACCTTCCGGCATGATCTTTATATCATATTTACCCAGTTCCCGGTTGAGTGATGGTTCGCTGGAGGCCGCCCATACGGCATGTTGTTGCGTATGGCTGATATGGGTAGCGTAAGCGGCGAACGTAACGACGAGCGAGCAGCCAGTTTTCTCGGCGATGTCCAGTACCGCTCCCGCTAATTCCCGTCCCTTACCGCTTACGGGCTGGGATTCTCCGAGAAAGATCACCAGGTCTCTACCATTTTCTTGTCTATCCACATAGTAGAAACGGTTCAACGGATTCTGTGGCGGTTGCAGCAGGCCGTCTCTCACCATGACGCTTTCCAGTGGAAAAAGGTCTGTTCCCTTAAGAGTCGCAAACTCCTTGGCTTCCAGGGCTTGCACCAGGAAATTGGCTGCTCTGTAGGCCACGTAACCCATGCCGGGCCAGGCGGCCAACAGGATAGAGTTCGGCAGCGAGGGCAACTGGTCGTACTCAAGATGACAGGTCATGAATGAACTCCTCTTCTTGCTTCATATACCATGTTGAGGCATGGTAGTCAAGTACGGAGGTCAACCCGTGTGTCCTTTAAACTATGTTTATAAGTGTTTGCGTTAAATTGACAGAGCCTCGGCACGCAGTATACAATGAATTCATAGATCTGCATCCTAATGGAGATGGTGTGTGTGATTACTTTTTTTTGTGACCGGTGCGGTGAGGTTATCCCCGAAAAAATAGACCGGTTCCTGATCAAGTTGAACATATGCTATCCCTATGAAACCCTGGCTATTCAAGAAGAGGATCTGGGACATGATTACAGTGCCGAGATCCAGGAACTGGTGCAGACCATCGAGGAGATGGATATTGAGGAACTGGAAAGAGATGTCGGTGTAAGCTTTCAGTTCGAAATATGTCGCAGATGCCGCGACGAACTTATCAATGATCCGCTCGGAAGGAAAATTCGGTCGGGATATCGTCGGAGTCATCGGTCGGTAGATATGGCAGGAAAGGTGATCAGGGTTGATTTTCGATCGGATAGAGAGTGATCGTTACACAAACATTTATAGGTATTTCAAAACAAGCCTCATCCTGATTTTTACCGTTGTCTTGTATTTGCCTCTGATTTCCGTTCCCTTAACCGCTGCCGAACAACCTGAAGGAGATTTTCAGACAGTCAAAACGTTTCACGATATAGTTTTCCTAACGATAGCGGGGACAATCAATCCGGTGTCCAGCCGCTACGTGATTCGAGAGATCAGGAAAGCCGGTGAGGTTAGCAGCCTGGTGGTGCTCCAACTCGACACTCCCGGGGGACTGGAATCTTCCACTGGCGACATCAACCGGGCTATCCTCAACAGCCCGGTTCCGGTAATCACCTATGTATCACCCAGAGGCGCCCGGGCCGCCTCGGCCGGAGCCTTCATCATGATGGCTTCCCATATCACCGTTATGGCGCCTGGAACCACCATGGGAGCAGCCCATCCGGTGGGGTTGGGGGGCGGTATGTTCGGGAAACAGAGTAATAATACCGAGGCTATTATGAACGACAAAATTACGAATATCTTGGTATCGACCATGCGTACTCTGGCTGAAACTCACGGTCGGAACACGGAAGTGGCCGCGACCATGGTTAGTGAAAGTAAATCATTCACCGAGAAACAGGCTTTGGAAGCTGGTCTGATCGATTTCATCGCCGGAGACGTCAAAGAGCTTCTGAGGGGACTGGAAGGGCATCCGGTGCAACTGCAGGGCAAGCTGTTTTATATCAGTCTTTCCGGGACCAGCAAGGGCCGGCCGGTGATCATGAATTACCGGGAAGAACTACTCAATTACCTGGCTAATCCTACGGTAGCGCTTATTTTTATGATGCTGGGGATTTACGGTCTCATCTATGAGTTTACGACACCGGGGTTCGGGTTTGCCGGCGCCACAGGGATATTCTGCTTGATCCTGGCTTTTTTCGGTCTTCAGAACTTCCCCATTAGTGTTGCCGGTGTAGCATTGATACTGCTGGGAGCCGCTTTGTTGATTCTGGAGGTCAAGGTAATCAGTTACGGGTTTCTCACGCTGGGAGGCGTGGGCAGCATCATCACCGGGTCGATGATGCTGATCGATTCTAAAGACGCCACCATGCAGGTCTCCATCCGGGTGCTGCTTGGGCTGGCCACCGTACTGACTGTAGTATTCCTCCTGTTGCTGTCGGTTATTATCAAAGCATACCGGAAAAAGCCGCGCCTGGGGCCTGCCAGCCTGATCGGATTGACCGGTGAGGTGAGGGAACTTCTCTGCCCCGAAGGTGGGTTGGTGTTTGTCCGTGGTGAGTTGTGGAAAGCACAGCTTACCGGTGGTGGAAAAGCTAAACGGGGAACGCCAATCCGCATTGACAAGGTTCGGGGAAACCTGGTGATTGTCAGCACTGTCGAGGAAGGCTAGCACGAAAGGAGTAGTGGGAATATGAATTTTTTGCCGGGTATCATTATCCTGGGAATTGTTATTATATCGATGATCAAAATTATCAATGAGTATGAACGGGCGGTAATTTTCAGGCTCGGGCGGCTCATTCCAAGCAAGGGGCCGGGCCTTATAATCGTCCTCCCGTTGATTGATCGGCTGGTCAAGGTTGATATGCGGACCATTACCATGGACGTACCGTCTCAGGACGTGATCACGCGTGACAACGTGCCGGTAAGGGTCAATGCGGTTGTCTACTTCCGAGTCATGAACCCGGAAAACGCCATTGTTCAAGTGGAAAATTTCATCCTGGCCACGTCGCAGATAGCCCAGACCACTCTGAGAAGTGTTCTGGGACAGGCGGAGCTCGATGAACTGCTTTCCAAGCGGGAAAAGATCAACCTGGAGCTTCAGAAGATCATCGATGACGAGACCGACCCCTGGGGGATCAAAGTCACTATCGTAGAGATCAAGGATGTGGAACTGCCCAAGACGATGCAGCGGGCCATGGCCCGCCAGGCCGAGGCGGAGCGTGAACGGCGGGCCAAGATCATCGCCGCCAAGGGTGAGTTTGAAGCTTCCGAGAAACTGGCGGAGGCCGCCCGGGTCATCGAACCGCACCCGGTAGCCATCCAGCTCAGGTACCTGCAGACGCTGGTTGAGATCTCAACCGAGCAGAGCTCGACCACGATCTTTCCGCTACCGCTGAATCTTATCGAACCGTTTCTCCAAACGTCTGCTGCCAAAGCTTTGCCGAAAAAGAAAAAGAAAAAGAAAGATTGACCACGTCCCGGATCATGGCGGGATGCGAATAAGAATACGACGGGCTTCAGCTTGAATCGGAGGCTGAAGCCCGCTTGTTTCTCAGATAAATCAGTATAGAATGTAAGGCGCGGATACTATGGAAAAAATAGATAAACGTGATAATCACCGGGTATCGATTGTGCGCTGTAAAAGCTACGACCCGGAGCTGGTTAAAGAGCGTTTGGCCGCAGTCATAGATCTTCTCGAAGTCCCCCCGGAACCTTTATTCAAAGACAAGAAGGTTTTGATCAAACCAAACATGCTCGCTGCCCGCCCCCCTGAAGAAGCGGTTACGACCCATCCCGAGGTGATCCGGGCCCTGATACAATTGGCCCGGAAAATGGGAGGAGAACCTTGTCTCGGTGACAGTCCGGCCCTGGGTGATTTCAAGCGTGTAGCCCGGATTTCAGGACTGGAGACGGTGGCCCGTGAGGAAAAGGCTTCTCTTGTGGAATTCGATCACCCGGTCAAACTGCCGGTCCCCGAGTCGTACACCTTCAAAGGGCTGCAGGTGGCCGCACCCGTCTTGGAAGCCGGGATAACGATACTCAATGCACCGAAACTGAAGACCCACCAGATGATGGTTATGACAGCGGCGGTGAAGAACATGTTCGGAGCGGTTTGCGGCCTGGAAAAAGGCGGTTTACATCTTCACGCCGGCCGCGATCAACGCTGGTTTGCCCGTATGCTGGTCGAGATTACGGAAGTGCTGGCCCCGAAACTCACCGTCATGGATGCGGTAGAGGCTATGGAAGGAGAGGGCCCGGCCGCCGGGAAAAAGAAAAAAATCGGGTTACTGCTGGCTTCCACGAGTGCCACCGCCCTTGACACTGTCTGTGCCGGGATAATGAGACTTTCACCCGGCGATGTGCCCACGCTGGCCATGGCCGCGGAGCTTGGTATTCCCGGCAGTTCTATCGATCAGGTGGATATTGTCGGCGAACGATTATGCGATGTGGTCCCCGAGGAGTACGAGATGCCGGGAAGTGCCCTCTCCGTGGGATTTTCCCTTCCCGGAATTATCCGCAGCAGTCTTTTGAAACTGACCATGCCGAGATCGGTACCGGTGTTTATTAACAAGTGCACCCGTTGCCAGGCCTGTTCACAGGTGTGCCCGGCTAAAGCCGTAAGCGTCGATGAATCAGGACCGAAGATAACCACCAAACTGTGTATCGGCTGTTTTTGTTGCTCGGAAGTCTGCCCAGAAAAGGTCTTCATCTCAAAAGGAGGTAGAATAGGCCGACTGCTGACAAGTATATCGAGAGCATTCTTGAGATAAATAATAAACCTCTAAAATAGACATCTAAC
>CAZQHK010000012.1:86204-111452 GCA_964593455.1 uncultured bacterium | reverse complement strand
GTGCGAACATTGAGGCGTAGCATGAGCCAGGTGGTCCCACCCTCAAGCAAGGAGTGTAGAAAGTGAGGTGGATTCGCCGGTTAAACCGGCGAATGACAACTTGAGCCAGCGAATGACTTACCTTATTGGCGAATGGCTGGTTTGAACGGCGGATGACTGCTTAGTTTGTGGATAACTATTTTGTAAGAAGATCGATTGTTCTTATGATTGGTTTCAAGGTGGTTCTGGCGGTTTTTCGGAGGTTTTCGTTTTGGGCGATTATATTTGCCAGCGGCGGTGAGAGGGTGTAATAGAGAGTAACCAGGCCGCAGCCCACAGAATGGGGCAGCAGACAGCGGTCGCGGAACCGGCGTAAGAGTTTGACCTCGGCGGCCAGTTTCGATCCGTAGGCGGCGGTGGCGATGAAGCAGTTATCATCGCCGCTTCCCAGGCCGGCAGCGGGTACGGCCGGTACCGGCGGGACTTCCGCCAGCAGGGCGAACTGCGTTAAGTGTTCCATGGAGAATGTGACCAGGTTGTTGGTCAGGTCGATCCGGTAGTCGGGAATCCGGTTCCACTCCAGCCCGTCCCAGTAACAGGGCACGAGCAGGGTTTCGCTCAGCGAGGTCCCCTTCACGGTTCCGCCGGTCTCTTCGTAGGGGATGGTGATGTTTACCATCTGGCCGAGGTCCGGATCGCCGTCAAGTGTGATCTCCCTGAACGAAAGGAGCGTTCCGGTCACCCCGGAGTTTGACTGGGGGTTCGTGTCGTGGAGGGTCAGGGACGCGGTGGTGTCGGCGGGGATGGCTCCGTTGGGAAGGCTCAAGGCCGTTCCGTCCTCGATCTCGACCTCAGACCCGGTCCCGGAAGCCACATCCTGTTCTTTGTTACGGCGGGCGGCTCCGTCGAGACCGTCATTCACGTCCGGTGCGTCGGAATCGATTGTCACTGAAATGGTGTTTGTTTCGACGGTGGAGCCGCCCAGGGTGGTGGCGATAGCGCTCAGATTATATTCGCTGTCTTCGGTCAGTCCGCTGACGTCCCAGGAATCGGCCAGGGTCACCGACTGCGACGAGAGTACCGCGTCACCGATAGTGGTCCAGTCGCCGCCCGCGGCCGGGCGGTAGCGGTAGGCCATCTGCTGGACGAGCGGCCGGGCGGTGGTCTCGGCTTTGACTGTCACCCGGGTACCGTACACTCTCACACCGGCGGGAGGTTCGCTCATCCAGGCCGTCATCTCCCCGGCGGGTATGGTCACGGTTACCAAGCAGGATGCATCTCCCCACAGGCCGGCCAGGTCAACTACCCGTAAAGTGGGTGCGTAGGTGCCGGAATCCGTGTAGGTGTGTGACGTTTCAATAGCAGCCGCCGACTCGTAATCAAACACGCCGTCGCCTTCGAAATCCCAGAGGTATCGGGCGTAGTTGCCTTCCACGTCGGCAGTGCCGCCGTGGCCCAGGCCGGTAAACGCCACGGGAAACGGTACCTGGCCCGACACCGCCGCTTCTCCGGCGGCGAAAGCCTGTACGGTAACATCGTCACCCGTGGTCGCGCCGACGGTGATGCTCTCCGTGAGCCGGTCTGTCAGACCTTCCGAGTTCATGACCCGAAGGACCGGCCGGTAGAGCCCGGCACGGCCGTAGGTGTAAGCCACCTGACCCGCAGCGTCGGATGAATGATCGTAGCGGCCGTCGCCTTCAAAATCGATCTGGTACCTGATCAGGGCGTATTTCTGATCGGTGCCGCTGTAGGTGAAAGTGATCGCGAGCGGCGCCGGACCGCCGATATTGCTGGTCGAGAGAATAGCCGCCGGGGCGTCGGCGTGCGCGTCGGTGGTAACTGTTTCCCGGTCGGGGCCGCTCACGAGCGAGTCGTCGTCGGTAACTATCAGTTCGGCGGTGTAGGTACCGGGATCGGTGTAGCGGTAGAGGACATCCCCCGGCGAAGATAAGCGCCGGGTGCGGCCGGGCCCGAAATCGAGATCGTATCTGAGCACCTGCCCGTCATCGTTTCCGGCCACCGTGTAGGTCACCGCCAGCGGTACGGTGCCGGTGGTTATGTCCGCGCTAAGCGAAGCCGTGGGCGGATTGCTCATCGGCGTGGCGGCCGTGGAGTTTGAAAGAGTGCTTTCCCTATCGCCGGTATCAACGGCCGATACGGCGTAATAGTAAGTGGTGCCGTTGGTAGCAGTGTTATCCTGGTACGTGCTGGCCGTTATGGAAGACACCAGGGGTGTCACCTGTTCGATCTCCAAGGTGGTTCCACGGTAGACATTGTAGTGAGACAGGTCCGGTTCACGGGAATCGAGCCAGTCGAGATAGACGACATTGTTTCCCGCGGCCGCGGCCAGGCTTCGCGGCGGGTCGGGAGCCAGTTCTTCCTGGCCGTTGTAAACGGTGAAATCCGAACTCGATTCGTCATCGTCCACCACCTGGCCGTCGCTGACCGCCACCCTCACCCGGTAGGTGGTCCCATCGGTGAGATTCATGGTGTTCCAGGGAAACGTCCGATCGTTTTCTTCCCCGATCGCGATCGCCTGCCAGCTCGTGCCGCTATTGTTACTGTAATAGATATCAACCATCAGCGTTTCCCGGTCCTTGTCGGCGGCGCTCCAGGTGATGTTCTGCACGCCGAACCAGGTCTCCCCGCCGGCAGGCGCGTTCAGGACCACGGACGGAGAATGGTTCACGTCGGTGTTGGTGATGGTGAACGAACTGCCGGAAAAATCATCGGCGTACAGGATACCGTCAAAAACCGTCACCTTGATCAGGTAATCGGAGCCGTTATCCATCAGGGTGGTGTCCCAGGGGTAACTCCCGTCGTCCGGTTCTTCCGTGACAATCAAGTTCCAGGCTGTTCCCCCGTCGGTGCTGTAGGAGAGGATAACACTGAGCACATCGCTATCGTCGTCCACGGCCGTCCAGGTGATGTTCTGTGCCCCCGTCCAGGTTTCACCGCCGTTAGGAGACGTCAGCGTTACCGAGGGGCCTTCGTTGTTGTAGATGGAAAAATCGCTGTTTGACCGGTCCGAAGCGGTGGCCTGGCCGTCGTTGGCCACGGCTTTGACCCGGAAGGTGCTGGCGTTTTTCGCCGACCCGGTACTCCAGGTGAAGGTGCCGTCGTTGGCTTGGCCGGAGGAAATGAGCGACCAGGTGAGCCCGCTGTCGGAACTGAAATACAGGGACATGGTCAAAGTGTCGTCATCGCCGTCCGTGGCCGTCCAGGTGATCTCCCGGTTGCCGTTCCAGATCTCGTTGCCGTTGGGGGTAAGGACCGTCACCACGGGAGCCTGGTTGGCAGCCGGGTTGGTAAGGGTGAACCCGGCGTCAGAAAGATCGTCGGCGGTGCCGGTCCCGTCATAGGCCACCACTTTCACTTTAAAACCGCTCCCGCTGGAGGCCGACGACGTGCTCCAGTTAAAAGTGCCGTCGTTAGCCTCCAGGGCGGAGATCAACCTCCAGATATCGCCGCCGTCGGTGCTGTAATAAAAAGCCATGATCAAGGTGTCATCATCGCCGTCCGTGGCTGTCCAGGTGATGTTCTGCGATCCCGTCCAGGTCTCACCACCGTTGGGAGCGCTAACCGTGACCACCGGCAGCGTGTTCTCGCCGGCGTTGTCGATGGTAAAACTCCCGTCGGAGAGATCGAACGCGGTCGATCGGCCGTCATCGGCCAGGGCCTTGAGCTGGTAGGCACCACCGCTGGCAACCTGGGTGGTGTCCCAACTGTAGGTGCCGTCGTTGGCTTCACCGGTGACGATCTGAGACCAGCTGGTGCCGCCATCGGCGCTAAAATACAGGGTGACGGTCAGCGTGTCGCCGTCATTGTCCGTCGCCGTCCAGGTGATGTTCTCTGATCCCGTCCAGATCTCACCACCGTTGGGTGTATTCACCGTGATCACCGGCAGCAGGTTGGTGATCGAGTTATTGATATTGAAATCAGCCGTCGACTCGTCGGCGGCCGTGGTGGTGCCGTCGTCCACTACCACTTTTATCCGGTAATAGCTGCCGTTCTCCACCGTCTCGGTGTCCCAGGTAAACGTCCCGTCGTCGGCCTCGTTCTCGCCGAGCAGTATCCATGTCACCCCGCTGTCGGCACTGTAAAAGATCGTTACGGTCAGCACGTCACCGTCATTATCGTTGGCGCTCCAGGTAACATTCTCTTCATCCATCAAGGTCTCACCACCGGTTGGTTCCGTCAGTTCCACCGTGGGGGCCCAGATCCTGACGGCTTCCGCGAACCAGCTCTCGTGCCACGTCACCTGGTCGTCGATCCCGTCGGCTTCCGTGTCGTAAGCCGTGAGGGCAACGGTCTCCTCGATGGTCACCCCGAGCAGGGTGTAGGTGGTCACGTTACCCACATCGATCGTGGTGGCGTAGGAATACCCCGTGGGCGTTCCGTAGTGTACCTTGTAACCGGCCAGGTAGGTCTCGGTATTAGCGGTCCAGGTCAGTATGATATCGTTCCCTAAAACACGTTTTTTGAAATCGGCCGGCGGCGACATCGGTGCGCCATCCTCGCCGGCTATCAAAAAAGGAGTGTAATCCACGATGGATTTTGCCGAGTCGTCAAACCAGTCGTAGATACCGGTCTTGATATCGCCCGCCGAATCCGAACCCCACCAATTGTTTTCGGCGTCCACGTCCCCGGTCCCTAACGTCCTCCCGTTGGAGACGATATAATCGGTGGTGTTGTTGAAAAAAGTGTTGTAGTGAAGATTGACGGTCGTCAGGGGACCGATCTTGATCGCTGAACCGGTCCCGGCGGCAGTGGCTATATTGGCGGTAACGATACAGTTCTCCAGGTCGAAGGGACCGCTGGCGGCGGTACCGTCGTTATCGAAACTTACCGCTGCCCCGGTCACGGCCGTGTTGGCGACGACCATGCTCGTCCCCACGGTACCTGACCCGTACAGATTATAGAGTCCTCCCCCGCTGCCGGCAGTGGCCGTGTTCCCGGAGACGATATTACCGGCCAGGGTGACGGTACCCAGCTGCTGGTAACACCCGCCGCCGTTAACCGCGGCGGTATTGTTCCTGATCATGTTGTCGGTTACGGTGGTCTGGCCGGATAGAAGAGCCAAACCGCCCCCGTTCACCTCGGCGGTGTTACCGATGATCAGGTTATCGGTAATGTCCGCCGTCCCTGAGTACACACGGATGCCGCCACCCGAGGAGAAGTCACCATTTGCTTCGTTGGTCTCCACGGTGTTACCGGTAATAGTGGCTGTTGAGACGAAACAGTTTATCCCGCCGGCGTCACGGCCGACATTGTTTTTGATGAGATTATCCCTGATGGTGACCGTGCTCCGGTCGGTATAGATGCCTGACCAGACGGGGCCGTTCCCGGTGATGGTGTTGTCGATAATATCGGCAGTCCCCAGGGCATAGATACCGCCCTCGTTATCGGTGATTGTGCAGTTCTCCACGCGGCCCGATCCATAGATACCCGAGTTGGCATTGTTCCGGATTGTGCTGGCCACGATAAACGGCTCGGCGCCGATCGTCCGAACCGCCCCGAACTGCTGGCCGCCACCGTACTCGATCACGCTGTTTTCAATGATGCTGCCGCCGGTGTAGACATCATCAACGAAGGTAGCATCTATACTGGAATCAGTGAAAATGATAGAACCCCAGTCTCCCTGAGCGGGAGTGCCTTCGTTGGAGGTGAAGGTGATAGGGTTGTCTGTATCCCCGCGGGCCAACAGTTGTCCGTCGATCTGCAGGTTGGTCCCGCTGGAGAATTTTACTTCTACTCCCGGGTTGATAGTCAGGGTTTGCCCGTCTTCCACCCGGACCTCGTCGGTCAGGATATAAGGACTATTGGGGACGGACCAGACGGTGTCCGCCGTGATTAAACCACTGATCTCGGTGAAGGCTATGTTGTCGACCTCGAAATCCGCATCCGAATCGTCCGAACCGATGTCGGTACCATCATCAGCCGCCACCCGTACCCGGTACCGGTTACTGTCAATTATAGTCGTGGTGTCCCAGGTGTAGCTGCCGTCGTTGGTCTCATCTTCAGACAGCAGGGTCCAGGTGGTTCCTCCGTCGATGCTGGTATAGATATCGATACTTACCGGATCGTCCTCCAGGTCGGTGGCGCTCCAGGTGATAGGTTGGGTACCGGTCAAGGTCTCGCCGCCGTTGGGAGCGGTTACCGTCACGTCCGGGGGGACGTTGATGTGAATGGGAGTGGCGCTCATCTCGGCGCTAAACGGGCTCTCGACGTTGTTCGTGTCGATAGACACTACCCGGTAATAATACGTGGTCCCGTTGGTGAGGTCCGGATCAACATAGCTGGTGGTGACCGTAATGGCTCCGTTGACCATAATGTACCCGCTGCCGGAGGTTTCCGTCCGGTAGATATTGTAGCCCCTAACCGGGAAATCACCCGGAGAGGCTGCGTCCCAACTCAAGGTAACCAGGGTGTCACCTTCGGTGGCGATGGCGTTCGGCGGCACATAGGGTGCCAGGGTGTTTGAGGGCATCACGCTCGTTTCCCAGGGTGTAGCGCTCTCGTCGCCTTTCAAGTTGACGGCGGTCACCAGGTAGTAGTAGCGCATCTTGTTGGTCAAGGACGTATCGGTGGCCGAGTTGGAGACGGCAAACTCGTTCCCGGACATGGTAGTGCTTACCGCCAACTGGTAGTTGCTGCCCGAGGTCACGGTACGGTATACCCGGTAACCCGAGACCGCGTAAGCCACACCGCTTGATTTCGTCCATTGCAAGGTGACCTGGGTGTCACCGCCTGTTCCCACGATAGTGCCGGGCGGCAGCGGTTTCGTGGCCGCGTAACTGAACCAGCTTTCATAGCCTTCAGCCTGATCATCGGTGTCGTCGGCGGTTGTATCGTAAGCCGTCACGGCCACCCTGCTGGCGGCCGTCTCGCCGGTGAGCACGACGTTAGTGTTTGTTCCCGCATCGAGCACGTTTGAGAACGAGTACCCGGTTGGGGTTCCATAATACACCTTGTAGCCGGCCAAATCGCTCTCGGAGGAAGCGTCCCAGGTAACGGTCAAGCCGCTTGCAGTGACCTCAAAAGTGACTCCCGACGGAGGCTTTACCGGGACTGACACAGACGGAGCCGTGAGAAACGACGAGTAATCCACCAGTCCCCGGGCGGCGTCATCGTTTCCATCATAGATTTTTGCCTGTATCTCGGATTCGGTACCGGTGTTCCACCAGTTGCCCGAGGCGTCCAGGTCGGCCGAACCGGCAGTGTTACCGTTATATAATTCGTAGGTTATACCGTTGGCGAAGGTGTTACCGGTAATTTCGTGCGTTCCATCCACGGACAGAGCCCTATCGGGGGGAAATTCCACTGCCAGCAACTGGTTGCCGGTCACCGTGTTGAGCGAAAAGATGCTGTCATGGCCATCCTTGAGGTTGACCGACGACGGTTCACGGCCGGCCAGGTTGTTGACCACGGCATTGGTGGAGAGGGTGGCGCTTCCGGCCGACAGCAGGGCCGCACTGTGGGTCACTGAGGTGTTCCCGCTCAGGACGTTTCGCGTGACGATACTGTTCCCGAAGGTCAGCCCCGCCCCGGCCGACGCCAGATTGTTGACGATGATGTTACCGGTAATTTCCAGGGTCGTGCCGGCCGGACTGCCGGCGACCAATCCGTTTTCCCGGTTGTCGGACACGATGTTGCCGCTGATGGTACCGATCCTGGTCAAGCAGTAGATACCGATACGGTTCTTCACCACCGTGTTGTTGGTGATTTTTATCGTTTCAGCAGAAATACCCTCACAGTAGATACCGTCCCGGTCGTTCTCGCGGATGATGCAGTTGTTGACATAAGGGCTGGCCTGGTAGAGCCACAACGCACCGATACCGACGCTGCCGGCGTATTCTTCGGCTTTACCGGCGTACTCGATAACGCAGTATTCCAGGACCGATCCCCCGGTGTAGACGCCGTTCACATCATAGGTGGCGTCGACACTGGAAGCCGTCAGGTAGATGTAATCCCAGTCGCCGGGCGCGGGATCGTCACTGTTGGAGGTAAAGGTGATCAAGTTATCCGATTCGCCCCGGGCAATCAATTGACCTTCAATCTGCAGTTCGGTACCGCTATCGAACCGGACCTCGACACCGGAGTCGATGGTCAGGGTGGCAGTGTTGGATACCACCACGTCGTCAGTAACGATGACCGGGCTCATGGTCACGGTCCAGGTCGCGTCCACGGCGATGATACCGCTGATATCGGTTGAAGCTGCCGCCAGGCTGGTCAGATAAAACAATATGACCAGCGAAATAACAACGGATTTTCCACCAAACCGATGCTTCATAGAGACACTCCTGCCAGGGCTGCTGCCACTAATTGTAATATAAGTTTTCGATTATATTGGAAAAAAAATATTCATACGCCATTTTAAATTGATTTTATCATTGGTTTGGCCGCTGACTCTCGCAAGGAACGTAGGCTCCTAGGTCTGCTGTTTCTCCGGAAAACTGAACATGTCGGGAAAGAAAACCAGCTTCGGTTCGGCTAATGCCAGCACCCCGAATTCTTCCCGAAATACCTTCTCCCATGACGTCAGGAAGGTTAAGAAAGTGTCCATGACCAGGTCATCCATCTCGATTATCTGGTAGGCCAGAGAAATATGGAACCGGTAGAGATCATGATTGGGATGTGTGATCCCCGTTATTGACGACACGGTTTTTCTAAGGTCGCGAAGATAATCGTCTGTGGCAAAGTCTGCCGGTAGCAGGAAGGGTTTCACCGTCACTTCGTAATCCATCAACATATCGAACCGCATGTTGAAGGTGCGCGGCAAAATGGCACCGGATAACCATTCCATCATCTGCCGCTGGGTAGCGTTAAAGGGCATGTCAAGCGGCAGTTTATCACTCCAATGCTCTGCGAGCCTGACCTGTTCACAAAGCAGGTCTGTAACGGTCATGTGAAAACTAGACGGCGGGAGAAACGCGAAATTTCCGGCGAACGCCTGCCGTTTCAGATCATCCTGGAAAGACGTCAGGAGCCGGTACTGACTCATATCCGGAGAGATAAACGATATCAGCGATATTCCCGGAAACGAACGTACCCGCCCGTCCGGGTAGAATTTAGTGCCTACCGCCCGGGTATATTGGTTATCTGACATACGCTGTTTTCCCTTACTTGTTATGTTTCAAGCTCACCCGGTTCTTCAATATCACCGGTATCGGATTTATAGGATACTGCCAATTTCCCCAGTTTGATCAAGGCGGTTGCCAGCAGTAATACCGGTGCCGCCACTACCGAGCCGAAATAACCGATCAGATAGAGGCTGCCGCCAAACTGCTGCCAGCGGTTGTAGGTGTCCGTCCCTGACAGGACATTCGTGAATTCTCTGAATCCACACAGGTGAGCGACTGTAAACACTGCCAGGAAAACAACGGCGTAAGCTACCGGGCGGCGGCAGGAAAAAATTGCTGCCTCGACCTGTTTGTCCGTTCTTTCTTCAACCACCATTCGGTCCTCCCTGCCCTATCCTTTGTTTTACCGCTTTCCACAGAGGACCTTCCACCATGGCATAGAGTAGTACCGCATCTCCGACCGGGTTGCTGGCCCGGTACCGGAGTTGACCGTTTTTTACCGACGGGAACGCAGAGAAGTTGAGCGACGTGACGAGCCTGGTAAAGTAATCCCGATCTTCAAACGCGGCCGCCGCCATCAAAGCCAGGCCACTGGCACTGGCACTGAGCCCAATCACGGGCACAACCGGACCCGAGTCGATATCCATACCACCGGGCATAGAAGACGGCCATTCCCGCGAGTAGCCGAACCCCAGCAGGGATCGTCCCAGTTCTTTCTTCGCCAGCCGGTACTGCTCATCGGCGAAGGGTTCATCAACCACCTGAAGCATGTGGGCACCCATCCAGATTGACGTGCCTTCGGGCCCGTATCCAGCCGGGGCCGGAGTGCCGTCCACTCCCCAGGCGGAGATCAGGATACCGGTTTTGTTGTCTGTCAGTTTTTTGGCTGCAACTTCAACCCAGTCGTGTAGAAAGTCCGAATGATCTGTCCCGTCCAGGAGATCGGCCATCCGGACGGCCGCTAGGCTGACCGCGTTACAGAACAGCCAGCACTCATCGGGATAGCTTTCGGCACTGAGCACCGGACTCTGCCGCATCTGTCCGATGATTAATTCAATGCGTTCCCGGAGCGCCGTGCGGTATTCCGGCTTTTCCCGGACGAACCGCCGAGCAGCCATCATCAGGGAGATCTCCCCGTCAACAAAAAGGCTGCGGCCAGGTTTCACAAACCATCTGTCGTTTCTCCCATACCCCAGAATAAAGTGGATAAATCCCTTCTCTTGCTCTATTTTAAGCGTGTTATCGATTATGAAATCCATGATTTCGCACGCTTCATCCTGATACGACCGGTCGGCCATAGCCAGGTTTGCCAGAGACAATACGAAGTAGGTTCGGCTCATGAAATCCCATTCCGGATTCGCCCGCTGCATCTTTTCCAGTTCTTGCCGGCGGAGTTCCTCGTCCGTCCAGATCGCCAGGTGACGGGCGGCCAGCTGTCGAGCGGGCAACCAGAGCGAAGTGGCGGAACGAAATTCCTCATAGTCCGGTTTAAAAAGAAGATGGATCGACGGCAGCCAGATAGCGGCAGCCGCCAGCATGGCCAGCCCCTTTACCATAAAACCGGTGAGAACCGTGTGTTCGTTTCGCAAAAGTATCCGCTTCCTTTTTTAGCCAGACTCCTTGTTTATCTTACCATTAAACAAGGTATAATGGTTTCAAGAAACAGGTAATTCCACATGAATCCCATTACACATCTCGAGTTCGGATGGGCACTGGCAAACACCATCGACGGGCCGCCCAAACGGCGCTTGATGATCATGGCCGCCGGATTAGTCGCCGACCTTGATGGTATGACCATTCTGTTCGGCCAGGAGGCATACCAGGTCTACCACCATTCCGTTACTCATAATTTCGTCTTCGGAGCCCTTCTGGCGCTGGGCTTGACACTTCTATTCGACCGAAGCGTCAAAGCGGCCCTGCTCATCTACCTGAGCTATCTCGTGCACCTGGGCTGCGATCTGGTAGGGACTATCTGGGAGATGAAGATACTGGTTCCGTTCAGTCAACTGCAGATTGAGTCGCCGGTAAACTGGCCGCTCAACTCCTGGCAGAATTACCTGGTAACAGCAATACTGGCGATGATCGGTTTATGGATCGCGGTCCGGTACAAGCGGACGCCGTTCGAACTCGTGTGGCCCTCGCTGGACAGGGTACTGGTTACCATGATCGACCTGAGGTGGCGAAAACCCTGCGGCGTATGTCAAAACGGCGCCCTGTACCGGTGTGAGGAATGCGGGCAAGCGCTATGTTCGAACCACGTGCTAATCAAAAAGATGCTGCACACCTTCTGCCCGGACTGTTCAGACTCCTAGCCCGGATATTTCACGAGTTTCCGTAGCGAGGTCGCGAAGGTGCCTGCAAATTCAAGGCGTGCAACCGAGCCTTCCGCAGACGTATCCTCTGCGATACGTCGAGGACAGGCGACCGAGCACAACGCAGAAGATGCGGGTGCATCCGTGGCCGCAGCAGGAAGACTGGTGAAATATCCGGGCGAGCCAGCATATTTCAATAGTTGCTGTCACGAGGTTGCGAGTGTGGGGGTTGGACGAGCTACAGAAACAAGTCGACAAAGTCGAATTTATCTACATCGACCAGGCCTTTGTCCGTCAGTTTCAACTCCGGTATAACCGGCAAAGAGAGGAATGACAACGCGGTAAACGGATCGTCAATTGTACACCCCAAACCGGTAGTGGCCGCCTGGTGCAATAAGCGGAGCGAAGCGACCGTATCATCGAGGGATGAGTCGGTCATCAGGCCGGCGATAGGCAGCTCCAGCAGTTCCAATACCCGGCCGTCTTTTACCGCCGCCAACCCGCCGCCGGCTTCAGCAACCGCGTTGACCGCCGCCGCCATATCCGAATCGCTGACGCCCACAACGATAATATTGTGCGAATCGTGTCCGACCGATGAAGCCAGGGCACCGGTTTTAAGTCCGAACCCGTGAACCAGCGCAAGCCCGATATTACCCGTTTTTTTATGACGTTCAACCACCGCCAGTTTGAGGATGTCGCGGTGAGTGTCCGATACGATTATTTTGCCATCCACGGCCGGTTCTTCATCCAGCCGCCGGGTGATAAGCTGGCCGGGCACGAGCCCGATAATCCTGGCCCTGACAGCACTCCCGGTTGACGGCTTTTCCAGCTTAAACAGGGAAGCGTCAACCGTATCCATGTTTATGGTGCTGAGAACACTGGAGTGATCGACGTCAATAGACTCGAATAACGGACATCCGTCTTCGGCCACCAGTTTTCCATCTTTGTAGACTTTCCGGATATTTAATTCCACAAAGTTGTCCACTACCAGCAGGTCGGCCCGGTATCCCGGGGCGATGGCTCCCAGGTGTTTCAGCCCGTAGTAGCGGGTCGTATTGAGCGAAGCCAGCCTGAGCGCTCGAATCACGTTCCCCTGTTCCCGGACAACCTGACGAACCATCCCCCCGATATGGCCTTCCTCTACCAGGTCCTGGGGATGCCGGTCATCGGTGGCCAGCAGGCATCGCCAGTCGTTGAACTTGTTTACCAGGGGAATGAGGTCGTTGAGGTTATGAGCCACCGAACCTTCACGAAGCATGATGTACATGCCCACCCGGAGCTTTTCCCGGGCTTCGGCCACACTGGTGCACTCGTGGTCGGAGGTGATACCGGCCATGATATAAGCACCAAGCTCTCGTTCGGTCAATCCCGGCGCGTGACCGTTAATGGTCCGCCCCCTGAACAGGTCCACTTTTTCCATAGCTTCCGGATTTCTCAAGATAATTCCCGGAAAGTTCATGAACTCCCCCAGGCCAAGTACCCGAGGATGGTCTTTAAAAGCTTTCAACTCGTAAGCGTCGAGCCGGGCGCCCGATGTTTCGAGGTCCGTAGCGGGTACGCAGGAGGGCAGCATGACATAGACATTCAGCGGCAGGTCGTGGCTCGATTTTAGCATGTAGAGGATCCCGTTGAGACCGCACACATTGGCGATCTCGTGGGGGTCGATGACGATGGTAGTAGTCCCCTGGGGAACAACGGCCCGGGCGAACTCACTTACCGATAACATGGAACTCTCTATATGCACGTGGCCGTCGATGAATCCGGGAACCAGAAACCGTCCAGCCAGGTCGTGGACCTCGAGCGCCTCGTAACCGTTACCCACCCCGACGATAATCCCGGAATGAATAGCCACATCGGCCCGGTAAATTTCCCCCGAGATGGTGTTGGCGACCTGAGCATTCGTCAGCAGAAGCTCCGCCGGCGCCTCACCGCAGGCAACCGATATGAGTTCCGCCAGCATCGTCAGAACCTCTTCCAGAGCTCCCGCGAGCGCGTTCGTGACTTCTCGGCAATAGCGTCTTCATCTATTCCGGCAATACAGCGGTCTTCCATGATGATGTTCCCACCGATCATGACGGTACGGACCATACCTCCTTTGAGCCCGAACAGCAAATGTCCCAGGAAGGTGCCGGTCTCAAAAGGAGTGGGCGGACAGTAATCAAGCACGATCAAGTCGGCGTAGGCGCCGGGTTTGATAACCGCCAGAGGTTTATCGAAGAACGAAGATAGTATCTTCCGATTGTTGTCGAACAGGATCGGCATGAGTTCACCGTATCCTACCCGGGGGTCCCGTTCACCGAGTTTGTGCAGAACGTTGAACACCTTGAGTTCCTGGAACATGTCGGAAGTGAACCCGTCTGTCCCCATTCCCATGGTAATACCTTCGGCCACCATACCAAGCGCGTCGGCCCGACCCACGGCGTTACCCATATTTGATTCGGGATTGTGGACCGCGAAAGCGCCGTTTTCTTTTATAAGCGAACGCTCGTTACCGTCTATATGGATGCAGTGAGCCAGGATCGTACCCGGTTTAAGTACACCTTCGGCAGCGAACCGCTCCACGACCCGCTGGCCGTAGACCGATAAACATTGATCCTGATCGGCGGCATCTTCGGCAGTGTGAACGTGGAATCCCGCGTCCAACCGCTTTGCTTCACTGACACACTGTTTCAGGGTATCAGGTCCGACTGTGAACGAGGCGTGGAGACCGAACAACCCTTTCAGGTAGGGAGAGGGGTTATCCCGGCATTTTTCAAGAAACCGTATATTTTCCGCTATACCGGCCTGAGCTTTCTCTTCTCCGTCACGATCCGAAACTTCATAGCAGAGACAAGCTCTGAGACCCATTTCCGAAACCGCGTCCGCGAGCAGGTCAAGTGACCCGTCAATGAAAGACGGACCGGCGTGATGATCGATAATGGTGGTGGTCCCGCTTTTGATGCAGTCGATGAGCGGAACCATGGCGCTCAGGTAGATATCTTCCGGTTCCAGGGCTTTGTCAAGTCTCCACCAGAGCCGTTCGAGGATCTGGACAAAGTTTTCGGGAGGCTCATCTTTCAATGCTATTCCCCGGGCAAAAGTCGAGTACAGATGCATGTGGGCATTGGTCATCCCCGGCATGATCAGTTTGCCGGAAGCATCGATCACCCGGTCGAACTCCGATTCGGCGGGAGCGCTGCCACCATCCCCGACACCGGTAATTTCGTCTCCATCCACACCAACAAATCCAGGCGAAAAAACCTGGCCGGACTCGTCGAGAGTAACTACATGGGCCCCTTTCATCAATATCTTCAAACGAACCACCTCCGTAATACTTGTCTCGTTTCACATGTGTTTATCCACGCCTTGCAGGATACCAACGGCATGGAGTGAAAGTCAAACACCGGCCAGTGCGGTAACGCCACCGGAAGGACACTAACAGAGCACCCATTGACACCGATACCGGCGCCCACTATACTTATGTATGAGATCCAGAATCCAAACTGCAAGGATCTAAACCGAGAGGCCTTACATGGCAATGAATAGAGTGAAATTGGGGATTTGTCTCATGGTATTAACCTGCCTTACCGGACCGGCGGCCACCGCCGCTCCATTAAAAAAACGCGTTCTTCCCGGCGGAGTGTCTCTAATTGTCATCGAAGATCATTCCGCCAAACTGGCAGCCGTCCATATCTGGATATCAACCGGCAGTAAAGATGAGACCGATGACGTGCGGGGTATTTCCCATTTCATCGAACACCTGGTTTTCAAAGGAACAGCCAGACGTTCCCTGGGGCAGATCGACCGCGAACTCGATTCCATCGGGGCAGAAAACAATGCCATGACTTCATACGATTTCACCGCCTACACCGTAGTGGGACCAAGCGCTGAATTCTCCACCATACTTGACATTCAGGTAGACATGATCATGAACGCTGCCTTTGACCCGGTTGAAGTCGAGAAGGAACGGGAAGTAGTACTCGAAGAGATCAAGATGGACAACGATATTCCTGAGTCTGTACTGTGGAACTTGATGCTCGAAGCAGCTTACCCCAAGCATCCCTATCATTACCCGGTTATCGGAACCGTCGAATCAATCAAAGGAATAGCCCGGGAAACGATAATCGAGTATCACCAGAAAAAATATGTTCCATCCAATATAACGGTGGTCGTGGTGGGTAATGTAAACCAGGAAAAAGTGGCCAAACAGGTTGAACAGGCTTTCGATTCCCACGTGGAACTTGCCCCGCCGGCACGAAAATTCGTCCTCGGGATGTCGGAACAAAGTCAAGACAGAAAGGAAACGTCGCTGGAAATCTCTCGCACCTACCTGGCCGTGAGTTTCCACGGGGTAGCGGCTTCAGAACGTGATTTTCCCGCTCTCGAGGTCGCCTCCGCTCTGCTCGGACAGGGGCCGGGTTCGATCCTGGTCAGGAAACTGAAGGATGAACTGGGGCTGGTTGACAGCATTAAGAGTTATATCTGGTCCCCGCGCTCAGCCGGTCTGCTGGTAATAGAAGCTGTTCTGCCGCCCCAAAACCTGGAAGCCGTGGAAATGGCGCTTTCCCGGGAGTTGGAAATCATCAAAAACAGCACCATAAAGCCTCACGACCTTAGAAGGGCTATTTCGTTGGCGCTTTCCAGCTACCTCTTTCAAACTGAAACTTTCGATCAGAGAGCCGAGATGATCGGGTGGCAAAACACGGTGGCCACTATCGAACTGCATGATGTTTACACCGATAGAATCAAGGCCATTACATCCTCCGAACTCGAACGTATTCTGCGTAAATATATCGATTTCAACAGAAATTCCGGGGCCGTTGTCAAACCGTTTCCGGAAACCGGAGGGGGCGGCCGGTGAACGACGATCTTCGTAAAAACTGTCTTCAGCGTGCCACCGGTGATGCTTTAGAAAGAACACTTTGGAAGGCGGTGCTCTTGACGTTGCTGTGTTTTTCATCCTCATCTTCTCCTGGCCTGGTAGATGGCCCCAGGACCACTATCAGGTACCCGCTTGGTAACGGAACCCGTTTAATCGTCCGCAGGAACATCGGTTCCGAGATCGTATCGGTAGCCGTCCTGGTACTCGCGGGACCGGCACTCGAGCTGGAAGGCCAAGACGGAATCACTAATTTTCTGGCCAAGATGCTGTTGCGGGGAACCACTACCAGGAAAGCCGAGGAGGTGGCAATCGAGTTCGACGCCTGCGGCGCTGAGGTAAAAGCGGGCACCGAGTGGGATTATCTTATTCTCACTCTCAGGGTTCCAAGACATGAGTACCGTACCGCTCTCAAACTGCTTTCCGACTGTCTTTTCGATCCGGTGTTTGACGAAAACGAGATAGAAGTAACCAGAAAAAAAATCCTGGGCGATATCGCGAAAATTGAAGACAGCATGTATGACTCCACCGTCCGCCTTTTCAACGCCACACATTACGGTGACCATCCTTACAACAAACCGCTCCTGGGAACAGCCGAAACCATCGGTTCTTTGACCAAAAATAATCTCATGCTGTTTTTCAAAGAGCATATAAGACCCGAGAACACCATGATTTCCTTCGTGGGCGATGTACCGATTTACGAAACACTGGAATTCATGCGAACGTTTTACGGTCGTGGCCCCAAATCAGGCGCGTCTCCCCGGACCAGATTGTATACCCTTCTCACCGACGGTGGACGGCTCAGTCCACGGGGCGGAGAATCGGTTATCGTTACGAAAAAGAGAGAACAGACTTTTATTCTGGCAGGGATCACCGCTCCTCCTGTCGATCACAAGGATTATCCCGTACTCAAGGTGATCGATTTTCTCCTGGGTGGAGGAATGTCATCCCGATTGTTCGTCAATCTGCGGGACAGGCGCAGCCTTGGATACGATGTCTCGAGCTCATATCCCATCAAAAAAGGGCCCTCAACGTTCATCTTGTACGGAGGATGTGCCCCCGAGAAAGAGATCGAACTTATGAGCGGTCTGATCGAAGAAACCCGGAGGCTGCGAGAAGAACCGGTAGACGAGGAGGAGCTCAGCCGCGCAAAAGCCAAACTCAAAGGAAATTTGGCGTTACGAAACCAGGTATCGCTCAGCTTGGCGGAATCAATGGGAATGTACGAACTTTTCGGTATTGGACATACCTTCACGAGCCGGCTGCCTGAATTGGTGGAAAATGTTTCAGCCGATGATATCCTTCAAGCGGCACGCCTCTATTTCCAACCCGACCGGTGGACCATCGCGATCACTCGAGGACAGCCATAGTTTCTTTTTCCGGGCAGATATCTTTACTGGCGTTTTCGCAGTGTCAACCCGGACAGCATGATCAGTGACCCTATTTTTAACGCAGCCAGGACCATGCATGTACCGCCAAGTCCGAAAACCGGCAGCAGTAAACTCGAAGCCAGCAAAGCTCCCAGAAACGAGCCGGTCAGATCGGCGCCGTAGACGATTCCGGCAGCAGTTCCCGTTTTTGGAGTCCGTTTAACCATCAAAGAACTTCCCAGGGGAAATTCCAACCCATCCAGAATACCGGCCACGATCACCAGGCCGGCCACCAGAATCTTTACCGGTACGAGATTGCCGGAAGAAGCCAGTTTCGTACCCCACCTCAAAACGACCGGCGTCAGGAAGACAAATACGGCAATACCTGCCTCGGAACCAAGAAGAAAGAGAACCGGGCGTTTACGGGGTACGAGGAGACGGGATGAGATGATACTGCCGGCCGCCAAACCAGCCATAAATAAGCTGATAATTAATGCTACCTGTCCGAAAACATACCCGGTTAACACCTGAAAACTAAACAATAAAAGCACTTCAATCACCATGGCGGTGAACCCGTTACTGAGAACAACTATAGGTATTACCAGCCGTTCAGGACTTCGTTTTCCTAACCGGATAAATAGGCCGATAAGAGTGAAAATTCCAAGCACAATGACGATAATCAAGCCTGGCCTGATCTGTGAGGCCAATTCCAGAAACGCGGCCATCTTCCGTGAATATTTCGATGTCCAAAGCAATATCTGAAGATAGTAGCTGACCGGACGAAAATCGTGGTTGATGGGAATTGCAGGATCGGTTTCCCAGGCCATCAGTTCTTCCCGAAGCGGGTCGGGACTCTGGAATAGCCGGGAAAAATCACTCAGAAGAAAGTTGAGCCGATCGGCGATCCGCGCTCGATCAAGTTTGTGATACACCATGGCCGGTTTGAGATACTCTGTCTTAATTCCTCGTTTTTCAAAACGTTGTAGAACGGGTTCAACCTCCAATGAAATCCCCGCCACAGTCGGGGAGGCCAACCATAGTACTGTGTATTCGGGTACGGGAAGAACCTGTGAAAAAACACGGTGTAGTGTCTTAAAGATAGACCCGTTAAGTTTTCTCATCTCAGACCCGACATATGTTTCAGAAAACGCCAATTCAAGGGCCAGGATTCCATCCGGCGGCATCAGTTTCCTGGCCGCGGTAAAGAATTCCAGGCTGTAGGCTCTATTCAACATGGCCGTCGATGGATCGGGAAGAGCCAAAAAAATCAGGTCGTAACGAGGCCGTTCAGACAAAGGTAAGGCGGCCAGTCGACGGACATATCCACAACCATCCTCGTAACGGATTTTGACCCGGGAATCGGTGGCCGTTTTGGCGGCGGCCGGGGACAGATGATTCATTACCAGTTTGACCAACTGCGGATCGAGGCTGACATAGTCAACGGTATCTACCGGGTGCTTGAGTATTTCTCCCAGACCACCTTCTATGCCGCCTCCCAAAACCAGCACTCGGCGGGGATTCGAATGAAGCAGCAGCGGCAGATGAAAAAACGGTTCGCTCGTGGAGGGAGCAGGAATTGTGGCTACCAGCAAACCGTTTTCATAAAAACTTATCTGTTTCCGTTCACGAGTGACTGCCAGGTTCCCGTATGGAGACTCCATGGTTCTCACCAGGTTGAATCCATGCCACCGCAGTTTCTGGGTCAAGAACTCCAGAGAACCGATGGCCACACACCATACAAGACCACACCATACAAGGGTGGAAAAAGCTAGGAAAATACCCTGGACAAGTATCCGGCGATGGCGCCCGGACCAGCCCACCCACCACGCCGCTACCAGGGTCATCCCGGCGGTGATACCGGCTACCGTCCAGGCGTTAACATACGGAACAAGAGCAAAATTAAATACCAATCCACCAATAATGAATCCTACCGATTCGAGAATGTATGTTCGATTTATCCAAGTTGTTCTTTCCCTGGTCCCGGCCTGGTTTTGATCCTGTTGGTGGTTTAATTCGGCCAGTCGCACCGCCGCTGGAAACATCGCCCCCAGAACAATACAGAGCGGCGCCAATACCAGGAAGGAAACACCGATGATATGTGAAAACCCGGCAGCTTCACCGGCCTGTAAACCGCAGATATACCTGGCGGCTCGCATCATAAATAGAGATACCGGGAACAACCAGGCGACACTGGCCAAAAGCACGATAAGAGTCCCGGTTCCAGCTCGGAGGCGATCGAACATCCAGCCTCCGATTAGCGTTCCCAGAGCATTCCAGAAAAGCCAGCTTCCCAGAACAATTCCAAAACTCAATTCGTTACCTTGAAAACTGGCGGCTGTTTCTCTGAGAAGTACAACCTGTGCCAGGACTGAACTGATTCCCAGCACCAGCGGAGCACACCAGTCCCGGAGATCAGACCTCATGAAATCATTCCTGCCGTCCCCGACAATGACAAGCCACCAGATGCCCGGAGCTGATTTTTACCAGAAAAGGCCGCTCATGAAAACAGGTGTTGAGTGAGCGCGGACAAACACCGGCATAAGAACAGGATCCATCACTTCCAGAATCCCCGGAACCCGGAATATATTTGTGTCCGGCCGGTGGATGCGAAAGCTCGTCCTCGTCCCGATTCACCGGTCTAGCACCATCTTCAAGGGCCGTTTTCAATCGTTTTGAAGACTGAACCAGGTACTGCGTATAGGGATGAACCGGATTCTCTAAAATGTCCTTTGTAGAAGCTATTTCAACAATCCGGCCATCCATCATCACTCCGATACGGTCGGCTATTACGGCCAGGGTTGCAAGTTCATGCGTGACCACGAGATACGACAGGGTGTGACACTCTTTCAATCTCTTGAGGAGTTTCAAAATTTTCGCTGAGGCCGTGAGATCGAGAGCCGACAGCGGTTCATCCAGGATAATCAATTCCGGTGATACCGCCATGGCCCGAGCTAACCCGATACGCTGCCGTTCTCCGGTGGAAAGTTCATGGGGAAAGCGGTGGAGATGAGTATCATCGAGCTCAACTTCCCGGAGCAATTCAACTGCCCGGACATGACATTCGTTTTTCTTACACCCGCTGAATTCGACAGCCTCACGCAAGGTTTCGGCTATAGTAAACCGGGGATCAAAAGCACCTGAAATATTCTGGAACACCATCTGGAGACGAGGCCATATTTGCCGCTGCAGGGTTTTGGCGGAGAATGATCTTACCTCGTTGCCATCGAATACTACCCGGCCGCAATCAGGTGAAATCAGACACGATGCTATTCTGGCCACCGTAGTTTTGCCGGCGCCGCTCTCACCCATCAGGCCGACAACTTCTCCTTGTTCGATAGATATATCGACCCGGTTGACAGCAAACAAATGATTGCCAGTGGTCCCCCCCCCGTCCAAAGGAAACCGTTTGCTCACATTTTTCAGTTCAAGAATTGGTGGCATAGCATCGTACCCGGTGATTCGGCGATAGAACTTTCCATGGAGGTATATCTTTCCGGCACGCCTCGACGGACTTACCACACCGTGGAATAAATGGACAGGTTCCGGACTGCACCGGCACCGGGTGGTACGGTCGTACCGGTCCGGTCTTTCTCTGACCGTTGGCCAGCAGTTCTCTGGTGTAAGGATGAACGGGATCGGTTAAAATTTTTCGGGTCGGTCCTTCTTCTACCAACACACCGGAAATGATAACCAATGTCCTTTCACAACACCAGGCCACAGCCGCTAGATCGTGGGAAACCAGGAGAAGTGACATATTAAGCTCGGTTCTCAAACGGTCAAGCAACTCGAGCACAACTACTTTCAAGCTGGCGTCCAGTGCCGTAGTCGGTTCGTCAGCCACCAGCAGTTCCGGTCTCAGTAAAAGAGACTGGGCGAGTGCCGAACGTTGCAGCATCCCACCAGAAAGTTCAAACGGATAGGAAGTAATAACCCGATCAGGTTCGGCCAGACCTACCCGCCGTAGCCAATCCTTGACCAGGCCAAGCGCTTCATCGGCGTTAAGCTCAGCATGAGCCATGACCGTTTCAACCATCTGATCACCGATAGTGAAAACCGGGTCGAGTGCCATCGAGGGTTCCTGGAACAGAAGCGATATCCTGGTCCCGAGCAAATCTCTAAAAGCCGCGGGCGGGGTGTTAAGCAGATTCCTGCCTCGAAAATATATACCGCCCTTGACAATACGCGCTCCGGTTTCTGGTAATACTCTGAATATGGCCCGGGATAACATGGTCTTACCGGCGCCTGATTCTCCAATCAAACCGACCGATTCTCCCGGATTGATGGAAATATATATACTGTCCAGCACATGTCTGGAGTGATCGCCCAATTGTGAGTTGGAAACCATAGCTACGGCCAGATCGTCAATCTCAAGCAGTGGCTGGTTCACCCTATCACACTCCATCGATCCCAAACCTGGGGTCCAGGGCATCACGCAGACTCTCACCGATCATATTGCACCCAGCCACCGAGCCGAGGATGGCTATCCCCGGGAAAAGCGCCAACCACCAGGCGTATTGGATAGCTTCCCGGCCAGCTGCTAAAAGCTGGCCCCAACTGGGAATATCATGCGGAAGACCAATCCCGATAAATGTTAAACCACACTCGATCAGAATAGCTCCACCTACCCCGAGGGTGGCGGCCACAATCACGGGTCCGGCCAGGTTGGGCAATACATGCCTGAGCAGCAGCGAAGTCGTCCCGGCACCGGTCATACGGGCAGCAGACACAAACTCCATTCTCATCAAACGCTTGACTTCGGTCTTGACTATACGGGCCAGGGATGGCCATCCCGTGAGAGATATGACAAGTACTAGATTGATAACATTCCGCTCAACAACCGACAGTGCAGCTAAAGCCAAAAAGAATGATGGAAAGCACATAAAAACGTTTATTAAACGGGTCAGCAGAAAATCAATGATACCTCCGCAGTATCCGGCAGCCATCCCGATAACGATACCGACCATCGAGTAGATAACCACAGACAAGATACCTACCGCCAGCGTAACCCGGCTGCCGTATATAATCCGGCTCAAGACATCCCGGCCACAGTCATCGGTACCCAACCAGCGGCCGGGACCGGGAGAGAGAAAACGGTCCGCAATTCGTATTTCCCCCGGTTCCTGAGGAGCCACCAGCGGCGCGAAGAGCGCCAAAAAAATCATTAGGCCCATGGCACAGAGTCCCAGGAGTGCCCGCCGGTCACCTAAAAACCGCCGGGTGGTTGATTTCCAGAAAGTCTGGTAACCGGAGGAGCGTTTCGGAGTCATAACATCAGAATACGTGCGAGGTTGCTCCATGTCAAGCGTTGGTCTCCGCAACGGGTTCTTTTGAGTCTTTGGTTTTTTTGTTTTGCTGAGGTTCGGAGCTTCTTCCCGAGGAACACTCACGGCGCTTGCCATCCTGGCGCGCCTTCGTTCGAGTCCCGCTCGCGGATTTGCCATCCCTGGCAAATCCACGACCTATGCCCTCGTACAGAAACTCCAAACCTCAAGTAAACACTTGTTTTAATGAAGGACTCATAAGAAGATGCTTCGACTTATATTGTTTAGGGACGGATGTCTTACTTCGCTCGGCTGTTTGCAAGCAAAGGCGCCGAGCTTGGTAGGAATTTGGTTGTAAAGAAGAAGGAGAGAGAAAGATCGTGTGCTGGGTGGAGAAGAGTGAGAAGGACATTGTTGTTGGTGAAGAGGAAGTGGAAAAGCGTGGTTCTTGGAGTGGCTACAGATAGACTTTAATACTGAACAATGTCGCGAGATGATTAGGACCGGAGAGACCTCATGGGATCCTTTTTCTACGCTACTTGCTTATTATCTTAATCTTCAATCTCAAACTTCGAAAACGAAGCTTTTTTTTTACACAGATCCGGGTGCGAGTGTCTTTCCATCACTCGGCTGGTTTGCAAGCAAAGGCGCCGAGTTTTGTCATGAAAACAATAGCAGTAAAGAATAAATATTATTTAATTACAATCAAATCGTTAATTTTTTCAAGGTTTTTGACGATAATGATAATAGGAAGTTATTTTTACCCTATGTCATACCACAAGGAGGTGGAGACAATGATCAAGACCAGCCCTATATTTGCTTCATTGTCACTGGCCAAAGCTATCCAAGCTCTCAAGATGGCATCAAAACCCAAAATCGGCCAAGGACCTGCGGCCCCGAAAAGTGAAAGTTAAAAAAGAGTGATTGAAGTAAAGTGACGTAACGATACGTGGACGATCAGTCCTCTAATCCGCCGTCTGCCCACCATACTGTGTCCTTTTTCTTCGAAGAGCTTACCGGGATTGTTCAAGAAGCCTGATAAAACGCTTTTCGAGCAATAAATCAACCAGTGACCGGCCGCCAGTATTTATCCCGCGTCCGGCGAACACCTGGCGGATGGTTTCCTCGTGCTCCCCTTTAAAAAAATCGAGGTCCACGGCCACCAGGGCCTTTAGGCCGTCCACGAACTTGGCGCCGGTTCTCAGGTGGTAGCGGCTGCGGTGAACCAACAGATCCGTGACCTCTTTGCCCAGAGCTATTCGCAGATCCCACAGGGTGGAACCGTAAATCTCACCGTCCTTGTGCGGTTCGTGCTGAATGTCCTCGGGGTAGTGCTTGGTGCTTTCCAGATCACGAAAACACTCACGTTCCAACCGTTCGCAACAGTACTCGCCGATCATAGGTTCTTCATCCTGGGTACATGCAAAATAATCGGAAAACGCCTCGTTCATAGCACCGGCCTCGCCATAACGAAGGCTGTTTATTTTCCTGGTCACGGCATGCGTGTACTCGTGGTAAATTACGCCGGCTTCCTTAGCCAGGTCGTTCAGTTTTTTCCCGTCAGCAAAAAAGAATCCGCCGTGCCAGGGGTCAAAGTACGCGTTATCGAAGTCGGTGCCGACGTGAACTTTGGCCTTCAGTTTCGCCTTATCGAGACCGTGGAAACCAAGCGCGGCAAAGTAATCGTGAATCAGGTTAACATGATGATAGGCCATAACCTCATCGAAATGCGTGTTATCGGGATCATAGAAATACCGGCCACTCTCTTCGGAGGCGTCCTTCACGTCTTCGTTGAACACACGGATATACAGCCCTTTGAAATCAGTGGCTTTTTTCATATGCGGAAGACTGACTTCCACCGGAGCTGATCACCCGCTTGAGAACCAGATATTCGAGTTCATCCCGAAAACGAAAAAAAGAAGAGGTCTCACGAAGAAACGTCCGGGCGATTTTCACCGGATCACGGTCACGGTTGCGTATATTGCCTGCTCCCAGAATTGAAAGAGGCACCCCGGTGCGGGGATTCCACCTGACGGTCCATACCCCCCGGCTCCAACGTTGAAAGCTGGTCCAGGTATCCATTATTTCTTCACCGGGAACGGTAATGATTTGCCGTTCAAACTTGAAATCCCGCGGGCCTGCCTGTGGCGCAAACGCACGCACGCAAACGGGTACCAGGAAAACAATAAGAAGAGCGAGAATAACATTGTTTTTTTTCAAAAAACTTTTCTCTCCTAATTTTGAGCGATTAGTGCTTCTCAAGCGCCTCTTCCAGTGTCTGATAGATGGCAATGTCTTTGTCCAGGTCGATCGACTTGGTGATGGACAAGATCCCTTGTTTGCCAGGGACCTCAAGGTTTCCTGAAAACTCACCGAACAGACGGT
>CAZQHK010000012.1:50196-86104 GCA_964593455.1 uncultured bacterium | reverse complement strand
ATCCCTTGTTTGCCAGGGACCTCAAGGTTTCCTGAAAACTCACCGAACAGACGGTATCAATGTCAGTTGGCGGCCTGATAACTACAACATTGCCAAGAATTTCATAATCAATCGATATCATTTGCTTCATGACACGTCCTCCCCCTACTGGATACTCACCGACACTCTATATGGGTTGACTTAATTTTAGTACTATAAACACATAATATATGTCCTAATACGATATGGCAAGCTTAATTTTTTATCTGATATGACCGCAATATCGCCAGTTGTTCTTTGATAGTGGAAGACGGGGAAAGGTCAGCCCACCGAAATAGTCCTTGGAGCATATTCTCCGGTCCCATGCGCGGGAAAGGGCTCGCACTGAGATGATGTATCAATTTCATGGTTTTTAAAGCATCGAACCATACATGAAAGGCTTTCAGCAAAGCTTCGCGGCCCGGATGATTGCGTTTGAGTCCCGTCCAAATTCCGACAAAATTACGTTTAATAAGATATGTACCGAGATCCGGAGAGATTTTTTCCGCCCGGGAAACGATTTCTGGACCATCCAGTTCCCATCCTCCCCTGATACAATCAAGCCAGTCTTTGAGAACCGCAAAACACTCGTGATGATAAAACAGCACCGCCTCCAATTCACCTGCCAGGACCCGGGAGACACTGCGGCCGGTACCGAACGGAACCCGGTGTGACGGACGGGCTGAAGGATAAACCATAGTGCCATCAACTTCATCCACTCCACAGGTTTTAGCCAACTGTTGGAGAAAATAGAAATCCTCGCCGGCCTGCCGGCAGTTCATGCCCCCTATCCTGGCATAGTCTTTGGCCCGACAGGCCATGGCGCTCCCGATGGTGTGAAATGCGTACGGGGAACCTGCCAGAGAAAGGCCTAGAACATAGGATCGCAAAAAGAGTTCATAGCGCTGTATGGCACGTTCTTCCGCCGGCGTCCGGCCCGGCTGGTGACAGTATGGTATAACCGCTCCACCAGGCCGGGAAGAATCATGAAAATGGCTAACCAGGGCAGGCAGATAGTCAGGGCGGACAAGCGTATCCGCGTCGAGTGACACCAGCACGGCGGATGCCCGGCAGCCGAGCTTTTCCAGGGCCAGGTCGAATCCGATCTTGCGGGCCATGCCCACCCCACCCCCTTTGTGCGGAAGCTCACAACCGGGAGATACGGCATCCACCCAGGCCAGATTCAGGTGCTCTATGGTTTCACGGAAATCCTTCAACTGTTTGAGTGTTTCCGCATTGAGAGCCTTATCTTCCGCCCTGCTGTCGAGACGATTGTTGACCACCACCAGGACTAAAAATTCATTCAGGACATCGGGCGGATTTTCAGCGAGACCACCAAGGGTTTTGAAGAGATCCTTTTCCGCCAAAGCGGGAATAACAACCGCTCCCGAAAAATCGTTTCTGCACTCACCCTCGATGAGCCAGGGCCCACTCAGTTTTCGTGACCTGAGATACTTTTCCACCGCTTTCATAAAACCCACCGTTTTCAACAATGATCATCATCTGTTTCATCACTATAATAACAGAACCTAAAGTAAACTTCCGTTAAACTCGGCGCTTTCGCTTCAGCGAACAGCCGAGCGAAGAACTACACCTGTTAACGGACCTGAGTTAAAAAGAAACATCGTTAAGTTGAGATTAATGAGATTGAGATGTATAAGTAAGCAGCGTAGAAAGCAAAGTGTAGCCACCCGGCTCACGCTAAACCTCCATGTTGACACTTTTAATATTCCACTTTGTCTCGATGTTTTTATAATTCTCGTAGCGAGGTGTTGCAGACCGTATCAGATGCAAGGCACATAACCGAAGCTCCCGAAAACTTAAAAATTGTCCCGTAATTTATTGAACTTTCGTAACGAGAAGTCAGAGGCGCCTGCAGCTACAAGGAGTGTGCCGGGAAATGCACGGAGGCGTACCAAAAGGGTACGCTGAGTACATTTTCCAAACACGACAACGTAGATGCTTGTGCATCTGATTTCGCAGTAGAAATGTTCAATAAATTACGGGACAAAAAAAAGACCGGCGGCACCTGCCGCCGGTTAATATGAGGGTTGCACATCCCGCGAAGGATTCCCTTGCTTGAGTAGCTTCCGGTCCTTCCTGAACCCAAAGCCACCCGTCGCATTCCCTGCCCGACCGCTTAACGGCCAGGTCCTGGTCCTCAGGAGTGCCGCGGTGCCTTCCCTGACTGGCGGCACTCCCGTTTTTGCCTCATGTCTACTTCCTTCCCGCTTCCGTACTTATGGTGATTCTGTTATTTATTTTCATGAAGCCTGGTCCCGGGCCGGAGACTAACTTCTTTCCCCGGCCATTTCGGAGCGCCCCGGTTAACGGGGCGCCCCCGGTTATCACGTTACTATCCGAGCAGTTGGAGTACCGACTGGGAGATCTGGTTCGCCTGGGCCAGCATGGCCGTGCCCGTCTGCATCAGGATCTGGTTCTTGGTGAACTCCATCATCTCAGCCGCCATGTCGGCGTCCCTGATTCTGCTTTCTGAGCTTTGCAGGTTCTCCCGGGTCACACTCAGGTTCTTGATGGTGTGCTCGAGCCGGTTCTGAAGCGCTCCCAGTTTGCCTCGCTGTTTGGAGACCCGGTTGATCCCCTGGTCGATCAGGGTCGAATCGATCACCGCCATGGCCGCCCGCTGGGTGGAGATATCAAGCTCCTGCGTAAGCCCGATACCGGTCACCGACATGTCGTCTACGGTGATCGTCATCCGGTGGTCCCAACCCTCGTTGGGCCCGATCTGCAGTGTCAGGTTGCCCGCGGAAGCCAGGATGGAAAACGAACTTTGCCCGGCCACGGTAGCACCCCGCATCTGTACCTCTTCCAGGGCGAAAGAGACACCGGCTATACCGCCCGCACCCGAGGCTATCTCACCGCCTGAATCGGGATCAACTCCGCTGGAGAGTACCGCCGAGGTGGTACCCTGGGAGGCGAAATAGCTTGAACGGTCACCTAAATTAGCTCTCAGGTAAGCGAAGTTACGGTCCGGATCGGTGACTTTCAGCATGTAGTCCTGGGTACGGGATATACGGACCCCCTCGATCTCGTTCCCGTACTCCGTCCGGTAAAGCCCTATCAAGTCCGCCATACCGTAAGCGTCGTCGTTACCGTTGACTACCTGGAAGTTCCCTGTACCGGTGGTGCTGTCGGTCAGGGTGAAAGATCCCGACGACTCATCGTAGGTGGCCGATACGTTAGTCACGGCTTCCAACCTCCCCAACAAATCGCTGATGGTGGCGTCGGTGGTGGCCGTAATCATAGCCGAGATGCTGACGATGTTCCGGGTCCCGTCGCGGGTGATGACAGCGAAGGTACCGGTACCCACGGTCTGCATCAGGCCGATATCTTCGACAGCCTGAGCGGCGGCCGCCAATCCGCCAACCTGGGTGGTGGCCAGGAGTTTTCCCGTCTTGTTGGTCAGATCGGAGTTGTAGATAGCAAACGCTTGGCCGCTGGTGACGTTCCTCAGCGATTCGGCGAAATTGCCGGCAGCAGGTTGTTTGGACACCTCCACATGGATGTCGTGTTTCGATCCGAATCCGGTGGACTCAATGATCAACCCGGCATAGGAATTGGTGTAACTGCTGTCGCCGGTCTGGTCGTAGACCGCCTTCGCCTCGATACCACTTGCTTCCATAGCCTCGTTTATCTTGGCAACCACCTCGCTCATGGAATCGCCGGCATTGGACGCCGCCGTCACCGTGGCCAGCGCCACCTCGCCTTCCTGCTCGATTTTAAAGGTATAGTCTCCGGCAACGGTCCCGATAAATGTGTAGAACCCGCCCGCAGCATCCACCGACGGCGCCACGCCGGTTGTGACCCCGCCCACGATGATGGCCCTGGCTTTCTCCGCCGCCGTGTACACGGACACCTTGTACTCGCCGGTAGACCTGATGATACCGTCAACCACCAGCTTCGAATCAACGTTAACGGAATCGCTGTCGCTTTTTTCCACCGCCTTACTGCCGATAGTGCCGTCCAGCAGTTTCTTGGTATTGTACTCGGTAGTGGCGGAGATCCGGTCGATCTCCTCTAAAAGCGCGTCCACCTCGGCCTGGTAGTGCTCCCGATCGGCGTCGGTCTTGTCGCCGTTGGCAGACATTTCTGTGAGATCTCTTATACGCCTCAGTATGGCGTGAGTTCGGTCCAGGGCGCCTTCAGCGGTCTGAATCAGTGAGATCCCGTCCTGGGCGTTGGAAACCGCTACTTCCAAGCCGCTTACCTGGGCCCGCAGTTTTTCACTGATGGCCAGTCCGCCGGCGTCGTCCGCAGCCGAGTTGATCCTGAATCCCGAAGCCAACCGACTGAGCGTTTTTTGCATCTGACGCTGGTTCATTCCCAAGTTTCTGTGTGCGTTCATCGCGGATATGTTGTGTGCAACTCTCATTTTATGTATCCTCCTTGAGGTTTTATTTTCTGCTTAGCATCCATGCCAATACTTCTCTGTCCTCTTTGTATTCTTACCGTCACATCCGGAGAGGGTATATCCCGTCGTTCCGGACTGTCCTGGAGCACCCCGGCCCGGTCAAGGCCGGAGGCGCTCCCGCCTTTACCTATCCTACTGGAGTAACTGGAGTACCGACTGGGAGATGGTGTTCGCCTGGGCCAGCATGGCCGTGCCCGTCTGGAGCAGGATCTGGTTCTTGGTGAATTCCATCATCTCAGCCGCCATGTCGGCGTCCCTGATTCTTGATTCAGAGCTTTGCAGGTTCTCCCGGGTGACGCTCAGGTTCTTGATTGTATGCTCAAGCCGGTTCTGGAGCGCTCCCAATTTGCCTCGCTGTTTAGACACCCGGTTGATCGACTGATCGATCATGGTGGTGTCGATCAGGGCCATAGCCGCCCTCTGAGTAGAAATATCAAGCTCCTGCGTGAGCCCGATACCGGTCACGGACATGTCGTCCACGGTGATGGTCATCCGGTGGTCCCAGCCCTCGTTGGGACCGATCTGCAGCGTCAGGTTGCCGGCTGAAGCCAGGACGGAAAACGAGCTCTGCCCCAGGTTTTCCATCTGCACTTCTTCCAGGCTGAACGAGATACCGGCGATACCGCCGGCCCCCGAGACGAATTCGCCGCCGGAATCCGGGTCCACACCACTGGTCAACACCGCCGAGGTGGTGTCCTGGGACGCGAAGTAACTCGAACGGTCCCCAAGATTGGCTTTCAGGTAGGCGAAGTTGCGGTCGGGATCGGTGACTTTCAGCATATAGTCCTGGGTACGGGATATCCGTACACCGTTGATCTCGTTCCCGTACTCCGTCCGGTAAAGCCCCAGCACGTCCGCCATACCGTAGGCGGCATCGTCACCGTTGACCACCTGGAAGTTGCCCGTACCGGTGGTGCTGTCGGTCAGATTGAAAGCCCCCGTCGATTCGTCGTAAGTGGCCGACACGTTGGTCACAGCGTCCAACCGCGCCAGCAGGTCGCTGATGGTGGAGTCGGCGGTGGCCGCCACCATGGCCGAGATACTGACGATGTTCCGGGTTCCATCACGCGTGATGACGGCGAACGTGCCGGTACCCACGGTCTGCAGCAGGCCTATGTCTTCGGCAGCCTGAGCAGCCGCGGCCAGGCCACCGACTTGGGTGGTAGCCAGGAGTTTTCCCGTGGCATCGGTCAGGTCCGAGTTGTAGATGGCAAACGCTTGGCCGCTGGTGACATTCCTCAGCGTCTCGGCATATCGACCGGTTGCGGGTTGTTTGGAGACCTCTACGTGGATGTCGTGCTTAGACCCGAACTTGGTGGATTCGATAACGATGCTGGCATACGTATTAGTGTAACTGCTGTCGCCGGTCTGGTCGTAGACCGCCACCGCGTCGATGCCGGCATCCGCCAGGGCAGCGTTGATCTTCTTGACCGCGTCGCTCATGGAATCACCGGCGTTGGACGCCGCCGTTACCGTGGCCAGGGCCACGTCTCCTTCCTGCTCGATCTTGAAGGTGTAGTCACCAGCCAGAGTGGCCCCTCCAAGGAATGTGGTGAAAGCGCCGGCTGCCTCAGCGGCAGGGGCTGCCGCAACGAGAACTCCGCCGACGATGATGGCCTTGGCTTTCTCAGCCGCCGTGTACACGGACACCTTGTACTCACCGGTTGACCTGATGATGCCGTCAACAACCAATTTTGAATCGGTGTTGAGACTGTCGCTATCGGCTTTCTCCTCGGCTTTGCTGCCGATGGTGCCGTCCAGCAGTTTTTTGGTGTTGTACTCGGTGGTGGCGGCGATCCGGTCTATTTCTTCTAAAAGCGCATTCACCTCAGCCTGATAGTGTTCCCGGTCGGCGTCGGTCTTGTCGCCGTTGGAGGCCATCTCCGTCAGATCTCTGATCCGGCGCAGGATGGCGTGAGTCCGGTCCAGGGCGCCTTCGGCGGTCTGAATCAGTGAGATCCCGTCCTGGGCGTTTGAGACCGCTACCTCGAGGCCGCTTACCTGGGCCCGCAGTTTTTCACTGATGGCCAGTCCGCCGGCGTCGTCCCCGGCCGAGTTGATCCTGAACCCTGAAGAAAGCCGGCTCAAAGTCTTCTGCAGTTGGCGGTTGTTCATGTTCAGGTTTCTGTGTGCGTTCATCGCGGATATGTTGTGTGCAACTCTCATTTTTGTTCATCCTCCTTGATGTTTTTTTGTTCTCGTTTTTCTCTCACGTCCGCTGGGGCTTCCTTGCCCGGCGGATATTTCTTTGGAGTAAATAACCGGTCTGGGATCCGTCCCTTCTTCAAGCCACTGCTCCTCCGTTATACAGCGGCTTCTACCGGATGTTTTTGCTACACGTTATTTATTCCTTTCTATTGGAGCAGCTGGAGCACCGACTGCGGTACCTGGTTGGCCTGCGCCAGCATAGCCGTGCCCGTCTGCATCAGAATCTGGTTCTTGGTAAATTCCATCATCTCCGCCGCCATGTCGGCGTCCCTGATCCGGGACTCCGAGCTCTGCAGGTTCTCCCGGGTCACTCCCAGGTTCTGCACCGTGTGTTCCAGGCGGTTCTGGAGCGCTCCCAGTTTGGCCCGTTGTTTCGAGACCCGGTTGATGGCCCGGTCAACCTGCGCGGAGTCCATCAAAGCCATGGCCGCCCGCTGGGTGGAGAGGTCCAGTTGAGATGGCAGTCCCAAACCGCTCACGGACATGTCGTCCACGGTGATGGTCATCCGGTGGTCAGCGCCTTCGTTAGGCCCGATCTGCAGGCTCAAATTGCCCGCCGAGGCCAGGATGGAGAACTGGCTCTGGTTCTCCACCGTCTGGATCTCATGCAGGTTGAAAGAGATCCCGCCGATACCGCCGGCTCCGGCCTGAATCTCGCCGCCGGAATCGGGGTCAACACCGCTTGAGAGCACTGCCGAAGTGGTCTCCTGGGCGGCAAAGAAACTCGATCTATCGCCCAGCCGTCCACGCAGGATGGCGGTGTTCTGGTCGGGATCCTCCACCTGGAGCACGTAGTCCCTGGTGCGGGATATCCGACTCCCTCTGATCTCGTTACCGTATGTCTGCTGGTAGATTCCCAACCAGTTGGCCCAGCCCACGTCAGAGTTGGTCAGACTGACATTGTCGTAGTTCTCGATTTTGAAGTCACCCGAACCACTGGAACTGTCGGTAATGTTGATACTGCCGTTCGCTTCGTCCCAGGTAGCGGTCACGTTGGCCACGGCCGTCAGATTGGTGATGGTGACAGCCACGTCCGCACCGACACTGACCACGGTGTTGGTGCCGCCCCTGGTGGTGACCTCGATTACGCCGCCCCGCCATCCGTCGGTGGCGGCCGACCGTTCGTTCAACCAGTAGGTATTAACGTCCCCCTGAAAATCGAGTGTGTTGACCAGTTTCCCATCGGAATTGGTTAAATCGGAGTTGTACAGGGCAAAGGCGGTACCGCTGGTGGTGTTTCTGAGCGTTTCCGAGAATCCTCCCCCCACCGGTTGGGCCGACACTTCGATGTGGATTTCATGCTTCGAACCGTACTCGGTCGACTCGATATTGATCATGGCCAGCGTGTTTGTTCCGGCGGCCGCGAACGGCAGGTCGCCGAATTCGTTGTAATGGGCCCTGGCCTTGATTCCTTCTTCCTCCATAGCGATGTTGAGTTTGCGAACGGCTTCGGTCATGGAATCGCCGGCCCCCGCAACGGAGGTCACTGTGGCCAGAGCCACCTTGCCTTCCTGCTCGATTTTAAACGTGAACTCTCCGGCCACGCTACCGACGAATTCGTAGAGCCCGCCGGCCTGGTCCGGAGGAACGGTGTTGACTGCGGCTTCTCCCACAATATAGGCGGTAGCCTTGGTGGCTGCCTGGAGAACGGTCACCTTGTATTCGCCGGTCGTCCGGATTATACCGTCCACTGCCAACTTCGAATCGTTATTTATCCCCTCCGAGTCGGCTTTCTCCGCCGCCTTTGAACCGATGGTACCGTCCAGCAGTTTCTTGGTGTTGTACTCGGTGGTGGCGGCAATGCGGTCGATCTCCTCCAAAAGTTGGTTCACTTCCGCCTGGTAGTGTTCCCGATCGGCGTCGGTCTTGTCGCCATTAGAGGCCATCTCCGTCAAATCCCTGATACGCCGCAAGATGGCGTGGTTCCGGTCAAGCGCCCCTTCGGCGGTTTGGATAAGGGAGACTCCGTCCTGGGCATTGCTGATGGCTACCTCGAGGCCGCTTACCTGGGCCCGCAGTTTTTCACTGATAGCCAGTCCGCCGGCGTCGTCCCCGGCCGAGTTGATCTTGAATCCCGAAGAAAGGCGCTGCAGGGTTTTATTGAGGGCCCCATGCGTCATTTGCAGGTTGCGATGGGCGTTCATGGCGGTGATGTTATGTGCAACTCTCATGTCGTTTCATCCTCCTTGATGTGTCCGTTCAAAGGAGCGTCCGTGCTCCGTTTAGGTTCAGTTCCCGTGTGTTTGACTCGTTATGGATTCTGGTTGTTGCCGTGCCCGGTCATGCCGGTTACAAAATCACGTCAACAGTGGTCCCCTGGAAGTACTGCCCGCTTATCAGTCCCGGTGGGAGATGCTGTGACGTGTCTCCACCGTTACCGGCGCCGTCAGACAGGCCGGATTTGAGCGACGATGATAGTCTCTCGAGGCAGTCCTGGAAGTTTTGTCGAGCCAATGACAGGTTACAGTAGGCGTTTACCGGGTTTAAATTCTGTGCAACTCTCATGTTTTTCATCCTCCTTGATGGTTGTTATGTTCTATGGAGCATCCTTGCTCCGGTTTATCCCGTTTAATCTATACCGTGTTCTTTGAGTTCAGATAGTATCATGTGGTAATGGTGGCTCCCGTTATCCGATCATTGGAGTAGCTGGAGCACCGATTGCGGCACCTGGTTGGCCTGCGCCAACATGGCCGTCCCCGACTGCATCAGGATCTGGTTCTTGGTGAACTCCATCATCTCCAGGGCCATGTCCGCGTCGCGGATCCGGGACTCCGAACTCTGCAGGTTCTCCCTGGTTACGCCCAGGTTTTTGACCGTATGCTCGAGCCGGTTCTGGAGCGCTCCCAGTCTGGCCCGCTGCGCGGAGATCCGGTTGATGGCCATGTCTATCAGGGTGGAATCCATCATATTCATAGCCGACCGCTGAGTGGTGATATCGAACTTCGATGGCAGACCAAGACCACTGATCGACATGTCATTCACGTTGATCGTTATCCGGTGGTCCTCACCCTCGTTGGGTCCGATCTGCAATACCAGGTTACCGGCGTTGGCCAAAATCGAGAAGTGACTGTCACCCTGCAGCATCTGTACCTCTTCCAGGGTAAACGAAATTCCGGCGATACCGCCTGCACCGGCGCTGAGATCGCCGCCGAGATCGGGATCGACACCGCTGGTGAGAAGCGCAGAAGTGGAATCCTGGGACGCGAAGTAACTTGAGCGGTCACCCAGATTAGCCTTGAGGAAAGCTTCGTTCAACTCCGGATCGGTTACCTTAACAACGTAGTCGGTGGTGCGTGCTGTTCTAACACCTTCGACGACGTTTCCGTACACGACCCGGTAGAGTCCGAGAAGGTCCGCCATCCCGTAATCTTCGTCGTTGCCGTTAGTAACCTGGAAGTTACCGGTACCGGTAGAGCTGTCTATGAGGGTAAAGGTTCCTTCGGTTTCGGAATAAGTGGCTGATACGCCGCCCACGGCGTCCAACCGGGCCAGCAGATCGTTGATGGTGGCGTTGGCGGTAGCTGCCAGTATAGCTGACACGCTGACGATGTTCCGGACACCATCCCTGGTGGTGATAGCGAAGGTACCGGTGCCCACCGACTGGAGAAGACCCAGGTCATTGACGGTTCCGCCCGAAAGAAGAGTGGAGGTGAGCTGTTTGCCCGCCGAGTTGGTAAGATCGGAGTTGTAAAGCGCGAAAGCAGTACCGGCGGCGGCGTTCCGATTCACCTCGGTGAACCCTCCCGTAGGAGGTTGAGATGATACTTCTACCCGGACCTCATGCTTGGACCCATACTCGTTGGCCAAAACGATTATGGCCGCCTGGGTGTTGCCGTAGCTGCCAGCGCCCGTCTGATCATAGGAAGCAGTGGCGTTGATGCCGGCTTCTTCGAGCGCCAGGTTGATCTTCTGGATGGCCTCGTTCATCGAGTCCCCAGCGGTATTTCTGGCGTCCACGGTCGCCAACGCGACTTTACCTTCCACCTCGATCTTGAAGGTATAGTCTCCGGCCACGGTCCCGATGAACGTGTAGAGTCCACCGGCGGCGTCGCCGGCTGGAGCGGTAGCGGCCGGCACTGATCCGGCGATGATAGCCTTGGCCCTGGTAGCAGGTGTATAGATTGATACCTTATACTCCCCACTGGTCCGGACAAGACTGTCCACCACGAGTTTCGAGTCCTGGTTCAGATCGTCGGCGTCGGCCTTCTCCTGAACACTGGCACCAATATTACCGTTCAACAGTTTCTTGGTGTTGTACTCGGTGGTGGCGGCGATACGATCGACTTCTGCCAGGAGCTGGTCTACTTCTGCCTGGTAGTGTTCACGATCAGCATCGGTTTTATCGCCGTTAGCCGATTTTTCAGTCAGATCACGAATGCGGCGCAGTATTGAGTGCCCGCGGTCGAGTGCTCCTTCAGCTACCTGAATCAGAGATATACCGTCCTGGGCATTGCTCATGGCCATTTCGAGGCCACTGATCTGTGCCCGCAGCTTCTCTGAAATAGCCAGTCCGCCAGCGTCATCAGCCGCACTATTGATCTTAAATCCAGAAGACAGCCGTTCCAGGCTCTTCTGGAGCGAAACATGCGTCATCGAAAGGTTTCGATGTGCATTCATCGCTGTTATATTATGTGCAACCCTCATTTTTGTATCCTCCTTGATTTTATGTAACTCAGTCGTCCTTGTCTGAGTCGGCCCGGATTTTCGAGCCTGTTTTCTCAACCGTCAGTCCGTCAGCGCGTGTGTCTTGCCAACGGTTTCGTTGCCTTTACCTGAGTCCCAAACACCATCTCCTTCCCGGCAACCGTCGAATTGAGAAAACGTTATAACTACCCTATCGGCAGGATGTCCCAATTTACTAACGGCTTTTGGAAAAAAAGTTGAAGTAGCACTTCAAGTTTATGTAGCACGTATATTCATTGTGAATCGGGCATTGACTTTCTCTGTATGTTTGCAGTATATTTTGTTAAGTAGCACCTATATATAGATATATTTATGAACGCATGTTAGCACCTAGAGGTGAGATACTTAAATCGAAACACCTGAATTGTGCGGTTCGTGGTGTTAAAGGGAAGGTGAACTGACCCTCATGACAGATTCAAGCTCGGGGCACTCATCCATAAAACACGCGGTCATAACAGCGGGCCCGCCAAAATTGATGGTAGTGCAAGGGGATGTGCTCTCGGAACACGGCACCGTTCATTTCGACGGCAATATCAAAGTCGAAGGGAATGTAATGGAGTCCGCCCACTTGTCAGCTACCGGCGACATAGAAGTGAAAGGGCAGATTAGAGCTGCCATCATAAAAGCCGATGAACGGATTATCGCCCATACCGGATTTATCAATTGCGCCAAAGAAGAATGTGTGGCGGGCACGGCCATCATCGCCGGAGATATCATCGGCAGCCGTGTCAGCTGCAACGGTGATATCCTGGTTAAAAACAGAGTCATAGAGAGCGAGATACGAGCCAAAGGACGTATCTATGTTGGAACCACCGGTACGAATGTCATCGTTGGTGAAGGACTTATTCTTGGTGGTTCGGTCGAGTCTGACATTGAAATATGGGCTCGTACGGTAGGTAACGCTACCGGCAAGATTACCACACTGAAAGTCAAAGAACCGGACCAGAGCCCCATTTTCGAACGTATCCTGGAAATAGACAAAAGAATTCTCGAAACCAAGAAAGACATTGCGAAAATTGAACGTACGGAAAACATTCTCAAAGTCCTGGGAGATCGGATTTCGACCCTCCCGGCAGAGCGTAAGAAAGAGATTCTCAAAGAGGTTCGAAAAGGAACTGAAGTGAGATCGGAATTGGTACAGCTCGAGATCAAGAAAACCGACCTCGAAAAACAGATGAAAAAATGGATGAGCGGCGAACGGCCCTCGGTGGTCGTGAGCGAACTGGTTTATCCCGGGACGGAAGTTGTCTTGCATGTTCCGAGAATGGCAGCCAGGGCTCAATTCTTTAAACGCATGCAAGCGGTGGAAGATCGGGAGGGAAGATAAAATGTCCGTAACCATTACCGCGGATGAAGGTGCAGTTAAAACCAAACTCAAAACCAAATTTTTCCTATTTATTACCATGGCCATCATTCTGGTCATGGCAGTGTCGGTGTTTCTGGTCTCGCGTTCTACCGAATCACAACTCAAAGGCCTGGTACGTGAACGGCTCCAGAAACCGCTGCACGGGTTCAAGAGCGAATACGCCAATCTCGGCAATGAGAGTCTCGACAAGGTATCATCTTTTGTGACCAACAAAGAGCTCATTTTAAGCGCCACCATCCTCAACGAGGCCGAAAAACACGGTTCTGACACCGCCGCTGAAGCAGTGAAGCAGTGCCAGTCAATTCTGGCCTCATGGCTCAAGAGTTCCGGACTCGACTTCGTGGAGATCTATGCACCCGACGGAAAAGTTCTGGCCTGCTCACCACCCGAAAGAATTATCCGGGCCAATGATATGGTCGCCAATACCCTGGGCTCGCTGCCTGAACCGGGGAAAGAACAGGTAAGTGCGTATGGCGACGGTGAACACCTGGCGGTTATCGCCGCCGCTTCGATACGTGACAGCGCTTCCCAACCGGTTTTTACGGTCATGGCCGGTTTTACCCTGGACGACCTGTTCATCAAACGTATGAAGGAGCTCAGCGGGTTGGAATTCGTTCTCTTTTCAACTCAGAATAAAACCAGGTTCTGTGTGGCAACCACGTTTTGGGCGGACGACGTTTCGCTCAGAGAAAAGAACAAGCCGCTCATACCGAGCTACTTCGACCCGATAACCGGCAGTTACGGGGAACTCTATGTCGAAGGAAAATATTCTTCGGTTGGAATGATCCCGCTTACCACCCTGAACGGCACGTATATCGGTGAGATTTGGGGCGGCCTTTCGGCTGATAATCTTCTCAACACCATCCAGGGAACCAGACGGGTGCTCACCATGATCGGCCTGATCGCGGTTCTCCTTTTCTCTGTCGCCGGATATATATTTACCGGCCGGATAACCTCCCCGCTGCAGAAACTTCAGGACGGAATAAGTGCCATTTCCAAGGGAGACTACAATACCCGTGTTGAGGTTGAATCAACGGACGAACTCGGAGCTCTGGCCCGGGCATTTAACACCATGTCCAGAGAGCTTCAGAATACTATTTCCAAACTTTCCGCAATTTACGAGGTAAACGGGATCATGAACACCTGTTCCGATCCCGTGGAGGTTGCCGAAATGATGGCGCAGATTCTCCAGCTCGGGTTCGGTGTCAACACCTGCGCCATACTCCTGCCGCAGCATGGCTCTGACACCATGGCCATACAAGCCAATTTCGGTTTGAGCGAGGCTACATCCGAAAATTTCACCGTAATACCGAGCCAAGGAAAATTAGGGGCATCATTGGACACTAAAGAGCTCCTGGTTCTCAAAGACCACGCTGAGATCACTGAGGAACTGGCCACTTTCAGTGAAGAGGACCGCGAAAAAGTACAATTCATCATGTGCCAGCCCATGGTATCGGGAGAGAAAATAGCCGGACTACTGTGCATTTTCGCTCTCGATTCCGAGGAACTGAACGATGAACTGGCCCGCTTTTTCGGCCTATTCGCCTCGTTGATGGGTCCCACCTTGCTGTATACCGCTACCCTCCAGGAGCAAGAAACCTCTGCGGTTAACCTGTTCGAAGCCTTGAAGGAACGGGTAAGTGGCGAATTGGACCGGGCCGCCCAGTACATGCGTCCGGTCTCTTTAGCCAAGGTAGCGCTGAAACCCGCCCCGACGGTAAGACCAGAGGAATGGACCGAGGCCCTGGAAGACGTGATGGTTCACTTCGCCACCGCCAGCCGGGACATGCTGCCGCATAGTTCCATCGTTGTCCGAGGAGGTTCGAATTCCTTTTACCTGATCCTGCCGGGAAAACAAGCCGCCGACACCGAAGAACTGCTGAAACAGGTGGAAGTTAAAGCCCGATCGGCAGTTGAACAACAGTTTGACCTGACGCAGGCAGTGGCGACCCATCCGGAAAACGCCACGACGGCGTCGGCACTCATCGCCGCAGTTGACTAAGTTCTTAACGGTCGATATGGCACACGTACTGGTGCCTGTTGCCGCTGTTTCTAACCGGTGGAACCTCTAATTTACAGATGTCGCCTATTATCTCCGGGCACCGGGGGTGGAAATAGCACCCGCTGGGGGGATTAATGGGAGTTGGTACATCTCCTTCAAGGACTATCCGGTTCGGCTTTATCTCGGGGTCCGGAATGGGGACCGCGGATAAAAGGGCCCTGGTATACGGATGCAGCGGGTTGACAAAGAGATCATCCTTGTCCGCGAACTCTGCCATACGCCCCAGGTACATGACCATGATACGGTTGGATATATGTTTCACCACCGAAAGATCGTGGGCGATGAAAAGATACGCCAGGTTCATCTCCTCCCGGAGCCGGAGTAAAAGATTAATAACCTGGGCCTGGATAGACACATCCAGAGCGGAAACCGGTTCGTCACACACGATGAATGACGGGTTGAGCGCAATAGCCCGGGCTATCCCGATCCGCTGACGCTGACCGCCGGAGAACTCATGAGGATACCGGTTCATATACTCAGCCGCCAGACCAACTTTCTCAAGTAAATCAGCTACCCGTTCCACCCGCTCCTTCCCCCGACATAAACCATGAACCTTCAACGCCTCCCCCACGATAGTAAGCACTGTTTTCCTGGGGTTGAGTGAGGAGTAGGGGTCCTGGAAGATAATCTGCATGTCACGGCGCAGGGTTCGCAAGGCTTCTCCCCGTTTATCCAAAACACTTTCTCCATTGAAATCTATCTCGCCGGAGGTCGGCTCAATCAGCCTGAGAATGGAGCGGCCAAAGGTGGTTTTTCCACATCCCGACTCCCCAACCATTCCGACAGTCTCCCCGCTGCCGACCGTCAAGGAAACATCATCAACTGCTTTGACGTAACCCACCACCCGTGAAAAGAGACCCGCGGTAATGGGAAAGTATTTTTTGAGGTTTCGTACCTCGAGAAGCGGTTTGCCGGTTTGGTTTTGGTTGTTATTTTTATCGCTCATTATTTCAATTGCACTGTCCTTTATTTCAGTCAATCAACCATTCAACCAGCAGGCCGATAGATGATCTGGTTTCACTTCAATCAGCGGAGGCTCTTCCTGCCGGCACTTTGCCATAGCCTGTGGACATCGCGGGTGGAAATGGCATCCATCCGGAAAATCAAGCGGGTTTGGAACGACGCCGGTAATCGGTTCTAGCTCTTTCTGGTCTCCGTCCAATTTCGGGATCGACTTGAACAAACCAACCGTATAAGGATGCAAAGGATTGGCAAAAAGCTCTTTTACATCGGCTTGTTCAATCACCTTGCTGGCATACATTACAACCACTCGATGAGCCAGTTCCGCCACGACTCCCAGATCGTGGGTAATCAGCAGTATCGACATCCCATACTTTTTCTGGAGATACCGAAGCAAGTCAAGAATCTGTGCCTGGATGGTCACATCAAGGGCAGTCGTCGGCTCGTCGGCGATAACCAGATCTGGTTTACACACCAGAGACATGGCTATCATCACCCGCTGTTTCATCCCACCCGACAACTGGTGTGGATATTCGTCGACCCGCTGTTCGGGGGAGGGAATACCCACCACCCGGAGAACGTTAATGGCCAATTCCCTGGCTTCATCATAGGTTTTCCCGAGATGCAGAGTTATAGCCTCGATAATCTGGTCTCCCACGGTATACACCGGGTTGAGGCTGGTCATAGGCTCCTGGAACATCATCCCAATTTGGTTGCCACGAATTTTTCGCATCTCCTTGTTGGTAAATCCGGTCAGGTCCTGACCTTTAAATAGTATCTCTCCGTTAACGATCTTTCCCGGCGGGTCCGGAACCAGCCGCATAATGGACAGAGCAGTGACAGATTTGCCGCAACCGGACTCTCCCACCAGTCCCAGGGTCTCTCCTTTGTAAATATCGTAGCTCACCCCGTCAACCGAGGTAACCACGCCGGCATCAGTAAAAAAGTAGGTCCGTAAATCCCTGATCTCGACCAGTTTTTCCTTCGACGGTTCCAGGACAGCTGGCGGTGACGAAACCTCAACCTGTTCCGGTTTTCTATCCTCTATATTTTTCTCGTTATTTTCCATATCTTTACATTCTTCACTATTCGTAATTCAACTTCACCAAGTTACAACACCATCACCCGACTCCAATTTCTTCCTTTTTTATATTTTTGTCTTTAAGATGTTAACGTTTGATCGAATGGATCTTTCTGTAGAACACGTGTCGGAGGTTTCGATAACAACCGTCGGCGAAGCGAAGCGGGTAAGAAGCAGTTGCCTGAGCCATGGATGGCGAGTTCTGCGTACAAGGATGTACGCGCCCACGGAGCGAGCCTTACGGATGTCGAAACCGTAGATTTTGTGCTCGCAAGAAAGTTTTATTCGATCAAGACCGTTGTTATCAATCATTGCCTCAACCTCGGATCAAGGGCGTCCCTGAGCGCTTCGCCCACCAGGTTGAAAATAGAGACCACGAAGAAGATAGCCAGACCCGGAACCAGAATAAGCCAGAGTTTGCCTTCCACCCGCCCCGTGCTCAAAATTTCGCCCCAACTAGGTGCAGACGGGTCGCCCAACCCAAGAAACGCCAGACTCGATTCCGTCAAAATAGCGGCGGCTATTCCAAACGTGGCCGCGACCAAAACGGGAGCCAGGGCGTTCGGAAGAACGTGGCCAAAAATAATATTCACCCTGCTTATTCCCTGAGCTATGGCCGCCTGCACATAATCCATCCCTTTCAAGCGCAGAAACTCTCCCCGCACCAGACGGGCTACCCCGGTCCAGCGTGTAATGCCGATAATAAACATCACGTGGAAGATAGTCCGTTTTTCGATGAAAGCCACGATGGTGAGTATCAGGAAGAAAACCGGAAAACAGAGCATCACCTCGACAAACCGCGAGATAATAATATCTATTTTCCCACCGAAAAAACCGGCCAGTGAACCAAGAATGATTCCGATAGTGACGTATATTGATACGGCAACCACCCCGATAGTAAGGGATATTCTGGTTCCATACACCATCCGGGAAAACACGTCACGACCGGCCTTGTCGGTACCCAACCAGTGGTTTTTATCCGGCGGCCGCGGGTTGTTCAAACCGATCTCGATCTCTCGATATGAGTAGGTCTGAAGTGGGAACGAAGAAGATATCGTGATTCCATCTTCACGAAACATGCCCGCCAGTTCTTTATAATCGCAGGGAGGATACCGGGCCGGGAACAGAAGCAGCAGGGTAAAAAGTACCAGGAGCAACAGGATAAATCCGTACAAATATCGATTGATACGCCACTTCCACAAAGCTCCATGCCACGCCCAGGCCAGTGGCCATATGAACAGGAACAGGGGACTGAGGACCATTACCAGGTTGAAAAAAATATCCACGGCGTTTTCAAAGAACCCACGGTCAAACAAGGAAGCGAAGAAGGGATATACTTTACACGGTGTAAAGAAATAGTTTTTTTCGACAGATCGAATGATCCAGCCCATCGATCCATCCGGCCCCACAGCCTGTTTTCTTCCTGGTTCGAGAATAATCAGCGTCTCTCTTTTCTGCCGGCCCAGACCCCAGGCAACTTTGATACCGTGATCAGTTCCTTCAGCTTCGTACGGGGTCAACGATATTTTCAAAGGGGGATAAATAAACGTCTTTGTAAGCGGCACATCGAAAGGTTGAAACCAAAACGGCTTGTTCAGTGAAATGAAGGGAGCAAAGACAGCAATGAGAATCAGTCCCAGGATGCACCATATTCCGAACATACCTATCTTGTTCTTCTTTACCTGGCCCCAGACTATGGCCCAGTAACTAACTTGTTCGACTGTCTTCTTCTCTTCCATCATCGTGTTTTCATTTTCTGCTTTTTCCATTATTTAAAGGTAATCCGGGGATCTACCAGGGCATAGGAAAAATCGGATATCAATATTCCTATCAGCACCAAAAAAGCCGATATCAACTGTACTCCCATGATGACGTTATAGTCACGGTAAAGAATAGCCTTGTAGGCCAGAAGCCCCATCCCGTCTATACCAAAAATAACTTCGATTATTACCGATCCTCCGAGGACAACCGGTAATATTGTTCCCAACAACGTCAAAATAGGAATCATGCCGTTCCTGACCGCATGTTTCAAAATAACCTGGAACTCCGACAAACCCTTGGCCCGGGCAGTTCGAATATAGTCGGATCTGATTACTTCCAGAAGACCGGACCGGGCATATCGGGACAGAGAGGCCAGGGAGCCGTAAGTAAGGCAAATCACCGGTAATATCAGATGCCAGATAATATCTTTTGCCTGGTCGATAGTGGTCATACTCATATAGGTCCGACTCTGAAAACCGCCGGTGGGGAACAGTTTCCAGCCGAAATCACTGCCCTCTGAAATCGTCGTCAGGAGAAGCGAAGCCACAAAGAAACTGGGAAGCGAGTACAGCATGAACAGAATAACAGAGATAATCCGATCATACACGGTATTTTGCTTGACGGCCGAGAAAACACCCAGGGGCACAGAGATCAGGTAGGCTAACAGCAGCGAAGTTACCGACAGGCTCAACGAGTATTTGAGCTTGCTTAATATCTTCTTCAGAACCGGTTGTTTGTCGATATGGGAAACGCCAAAATCAAAATTTATAAGATTGGACCAGTACTTGGCAAACCGGGTATCGATGAAGAATATCTTCAATTTTTCCCCGAATGAATAATTGTACCGGTCATTGTTCTGTTCATACCATGTCTTCCACTTGCCAATTATTTCACGTTTCTTTTCTTCCGGATCATCAAATCTGTAAATCCATTGTTTGAGCATTATTCGTTCTTGATCGATCTCCCGGTTCAACTTTTTTTCCACGTCACTCAACGATTCGGCGTACCGGCTGATAACCTGCCGGGGAACGTTTTGCGTTAGAATGATGACGGCCATGTCCCTGAGTTTGGGGTCGGAACTATCGTTCATGATAGAAACCAGATGGGGAACGGCGTACACCCCGTAGTCTTCAAGATTGTCTTGAGCTTTTATCAGTTCACGCGAACTGACGTTCTTGTAAACGATGGCGGCTAGATAGCGCTGTATCTCTTTCGTGGCCAGAGCAAACCTGGTATTGAAGATAACCGGTTTATTCAGATTGAACTGCTGCTTAAAGATACGATAGGCTTCCCTTTTGGAACCACTCGTGTCGGCAGATTCAGCTTGTTCCGCCCCCATCGCCATTCCGCCCGGCCGGCCAGGCGCCAGATTGAGTATGAGAAAAACAATAAGCGATATGGCGAAGAATGTCGGGATCATCAAAAGCAGGCGTTTGATGACATAGGTTCTCATTAGCCGGTCATTCCACCCCCAGCGCCTTGTTTTTTTCCGGTAAACTTACGTACCATGGAAGGGAATCTTCATGCGGGCGGGTCTTCTTGAACTCTACCCGGTGAACATGTTTCCACCAAACGGCAATACCTTTCGGGCAATAGAAAAACGTGTACGGTTGTTCTTCGTGGACGATTTGATGGAACTTATGAAAAAGTTCGATTCTCTTCTGTTTATCCAGGGTTACACGGGCTTCCTCAATGATTTTATCAGCCGCCTTGTTACGGAACCCGACCCGGTTGGAGCCCTTGGGAATATCGGCTTGAGTAGAATGCCACACCTGATACGGATCGGAATCCCATCCTAAAGCCCAACCTCCGGTGTAGGCATGGAACTCCTTATCTTCCATCTTTTTCTGCATGGTGGCCCACTCGACCGTCTGAATGTTCATATGGACTCCTACTTTTCTCAAATCTTCTTTGAACACCGTAGCAGCAGTCTTCCACTCCTGGCTGCTCCCATAAATAAGGAAGTTGAACTCGAATAAATGGACTTCCCCGTTCTCATCTGTCTGTTCCAGAACACCATCCCCGTCCAGATCCTGCCATCCGGCCTCAGCCAACAAACGACGGGACTCGTCGAGATCGAACTCATACGGTTCAATAGCCCGGTTGTACTCGGGAGAAAGCTGGAAAAAGTTGCCGGTAACAATCTCGCCAAGATTCATGAAAATGTTTTTCAGTATATCGCGCCGATTGAAAGCACGGGTCATAGCTTGCCGAACTCGTTTATCCGAAAAAAGGAAGGTATCTGCATTCCACCCGATATAGTAGTAGACCGTACGCGTATAAAAAGAATGCTCCATCCGCCCATCCTTGAAAGGACTGGTTAAAGTCCCGTTAAGGATTTCCTCACGGTACTGGGTCGGGCGCAATAAACCGAAATCCTGTTCACCACTTTTAAGTTTCAGCAGGTTCTGAATCGGGTCGGTATAAATAAGCCAGACGATTTCCTTGATGGCCGGAAGATCTCCCCAATAGTTCACGTTTCTCTTGAGAATCATCGAAACGCCGGGATCCCAGGAGATAAACTCATAGGGTCCGGTCCCGATGGCTTTTCGGTTGTACCAATGTTCGTTGAATTTTAAACCGAACGTCTCTTTCAGGTAGGGATTTCCATCTTCATCATAAGCATATAAGAATTCCGGCAGTATCGGAACTCCGAGAGTTGAAGAGACGGAATGAAAGATTTTCTTTTGCCACCGGATCTGTATAGTGTGGTCGTCAAGAACTTTGACTGATTCGATATCCTGGTAGTAGTTCCTCAGCGACGCGGCTTCTACCTGTGGGTTGAGGATGATCTTTAAAGAGAAATCAATATCCCTGGCCGTCAGGTAATGCTCACCCTTCAGCCATTCATAACGGGGGTTCGACCAGTCAACCGCCGGAGAGTGCCATTTCACATCTTTTCTCAAGTAAACGGTGTACAGTTTTGAATCATCGGTAATTTCCACACGTTCCGCCAGCACCGGACGCCATTTATCCGGTTTGGTACGCCAGCGGGTAGCCAGTGACTCGGAAACGTAGTTTTCCACATTACGTGTGACATCCGCGCCATTCTCCAGGATAAAGTTAAGTCCCTTCGGATCAGTCCCGAACCACCTGACTATAACGCCATCGGTGTTGGCATAATCCGGAGTGATAACATACGGTTCCTTTTCGAGGTAGTTAGGAGCCTCGGGATGCAGCCAGGTTCTTTTTGGTTCCTCCTGCCCGGCAACTGTTCCCGCTGTTCCTGAAACCGAATATTGGCCGGACTTTAACGCTCCGTACATTTTATCGATGGAACGCCTTAGTTCTTGCAGATCGTCATGAAACTTTTCAACTTTGTTGGCCATATTGATGAACCGGAGTTCGAGATTGTTCATCTGCCAAACGTAGAATCCAAAAATCACAACGAATACAAATAGTAACAGGACCTTGAGAAACATCAAAAACAAACTGCTGCCTTTCATACGCGGTTCTACCTCCTTTATTGCTTCAACACTTCTTGTTTAGCCGACCACTTTCCGAATAGAAGGTTTCGAAAGTGAGGCAAAACATATCAATATTATTATTGGATATTGACGACGATGTCCTTTGGCCAAGAAAATTCGCTATCATTTATGTTAGCTTTCCCGGTCAATCTACTCTAATCCCTTGAAAGTTGCCATTTTTCAGGAACAAACCAGGCCTGTGTATTCCCGATTGGTGCCAGCGGGGAAAGTTTACGTACCCTTCCTTTGAACCGCCGGTGAATGATTACCGGTTGAGTGCGGGAGTACAGGAATATCCCCGGTATATCATTTTGTATCATCTGGTAAAGCTGTTTTATAATTTCCCGTCGATTCGCCTGGTTCGTTTCAGCGGCAAGATTAGTCAGGAGACCATCAACCTGGCTATTGGAATAGGAAAAGAATGTCCCCATTTCCGTTTGAGAAGTCGGTGACCGCCAGAGAGTATCCATTACGGGCCACGGACCATGATTCCACTCGATGAGTACTGCGCCGAAAGATCCGCGAGGTAATGTTTCCTGCTCCAGAACTTCCCAACTTTCTCGGTGAACGGCAGCGTCTATACCAAGTAATTTCCACGAGCTTGTTATATGCTCAGCCACTTCCTCACGAACAGGATAATCCTTATTGGTGTATAAGAGTACTTCAAACCGTTCGAGCACTCCATCACCATCTGAGTCTCTATCCAGAAAACCATCGTTATTGTTGTCCTGCCACCCGCAATCCTCCAGCAAAGCCTTTGCTTTCTCTATGTCATATTCAATCCCGGTAATATCCGGATCATAGCTTGGAAACGTTGGGGAGAGCGGGCCGTTCACCGGTTCAGCAAAACCATATAGGATATCATCAATCAAAACTTGTTTGTTGACTGCCAGGGCGAGTGCCTGCCGGATTTTTGGGTTTTGAAATAAGGGGGTTGCTTCCCGATCGAGGTTGAATCCAACAAACGTATACGACAACCCGGGAACAGTTGTCAGATCATATCGCCTGTTTAACTGCACGCTAGACATACCCTGCAGATACATCTGAATAGGCAAACGGGCAAAATCGATTCGTTCCGACTGGATCAGGTTGAATAGCGTTTTGCTGGTAGCCACACGAAGCACTTTCACCCCTGATAAATATGGTTTCCCGCCAAAATATGATTCGAACGCTTCAAGAAATAAGGTTTGTTCACCCCGGTCATCGTCTTCTTCCCAGCGTGAAAAACGAAATGGACCGGTACCACAAGGTTTCTCCCAAAAAGGAGCAGAAACCGGATCCTCATACTGTTCCAATATTTTTTTAGGAAGAACAGCGGCAGTAAGCAGGAACAAACGTGACGCCGACGTACCGTTCAAGGTTATTGTTATATTTCTGCCATCCACTTTTTTCACTGTTTCGAAGACCGAAAAAAATGATTTTAAAAACGCTCCGAAAACACCAGACTTGATCAGATCGAAGGTATATTGTATATCTTCAGGCTCTAAGGGAAGAGACGGAAGATCTATCCCCGCCGCTGTATCATGATAGGGATGCCACTGCACTCCCTCTTTTAGCAGGATTGATACAACAATTTTACCATCTATCGTTTCAATCTTAAATGATTCAGCCAGGTCACCTACCAGGTTAAACTCGTCATCAAAGGTGAGAAGACCGTTGAATAAAAGGGACGTAATATCAATTTCAATGTCTTTTGAAGCAGTGAACGGATTAATTTTATCCAGGGTACTTGTGCATCCCAGTATCAGCCAATCTCCCGGATACTGAGACAGGCCTTCCTCGGAATAATCAGGTATAAACTCATCAGTCCCCGTCGCGATGTCGGTAGGCTTCTTTCGCTTGCATTGACACCCACCTATCAGTATAGCTGATACCGATATAATAAAAATGAGCAAAACCGCCGTTTTCACGAAGGTACCCTTTCCGGTTTCCAATTGTATTACTCTCCCTTCGATTCTCCGGCTGCTCGTATACCGAACAGTGCGAGGTTGCACTCTACCGAGTGTATTTCTGGTCTTTCGCAGGAACATACCAGCGAATAATGTTATGTTTGATACCTTCTTTTGAAACTTCGATTCCACGTAACCTGTTGTTTACTGCTACCAGGTTGTCCCGGGTAAAGAGGAAGGTGTACGGAAGCTCGTGTGCTATAATCTCATGAATTTCGTGATAATACTTCTTCCGGCTCTCTTTATCAATGGTTAAACGTCCCTTTTCAAGGAGCTCATCAACCCGGGAATTTGAATACGAAACGATGTTATTACCCGAATCGATGCAGTTGGTGTGCCACATATTGTAACAGTCCGGATCTACCGGCAGAGTCCACCCGAGAATGATAGCATCAAAGTTTTTAACATCAACGTAGTTGGTCAGGAACGATGTCCACTCAACCAGTTGAAGATTGACTTTGATTCCCAGTTTTTTAAGATTGGTTTGCACTATTTTGGCGGTCAACTCGCGGTTTTTATTTCCATGGTTGGTAATTAACGTGAACTCCAGGCGCTCTCTTTGACCGTCATCATCTATATCACAATCAAGCCAACCGTCGCCATCCTCATCCAGCCAACCGGCTTTCTTGAGTATCTCCGCGGATTTCACCGGATCGAACGTCCGTATCTCCACCGCCTCGTTATAGCCCCAGGAAGTGGGATGCAACGGTCCGGAAAGCTTCTGACCCAGTCCCCGTATAACTCCATCAATAATCTCATCCCGGTCGATCGCATAGGTAATGGCTTCCCGCACACGAACATCTTTCAGGATGGGATGTTTTAAATTGTAGCCGAGAAAAGTATATCCGGTCGAAGGATAACGAAACGTATTGAACTTGGATTGAAAATCGGCAGTGGAGCCTCTCTTCTGGAATTGATCAGGTTTGAGATCCATCAGGTCCACGCCGCCTTTTTTTAGCTCGAGGAACATGATAGACTTGTCCGGAATTACCCTGAATACATAGCGGTCCAGATAGGGCCGACCTTCAAAATATTGATCGAATGCTTCCAATACAATGCGTTCATCGGAAATCCACTCTTTAAAACGAAACGGGCCGGTGCCAATGGGAGAACGATTAAACTTGGAAGTGTTTATATCCACATCTTTCAATACATGCTTTGGCACTATCGAGAGGCCCCATGATTCCAGGCTGGGGGCAAACACTTTTTTGTAGTAGACTCTTAACGTGTAGTCATCAACTTTCTCCACGCGGTCGACTAGTTCATATTCACTCTTGTAAAAAGATTTGACCGCGGGATCCATGACTTTCTGGAAGGTAAATACGACATCCTCGGCAGTAAACTCTTCCCCATCATGCCATTTGACGCCTTTTCTCAAGTGAAACGTATAGACCAGGCCGTCTTCAGAAATATCCCAACTCTCAGCCAGATCGCCCACGGGAATAAGGTCTTTGTCGTATTTAACCAAACCATTGAATATCAACCCGATTACATCAAAGGAAGCGGTGTCGGCAACAATAATCGGATTAAGGAACTGAGCGTCACCGATAGAGCCTTGCACCAGTGTGTCGCCGTATGCCGGTTCAACGATCTGCCCCTGCTCGGAACCGTTTCCTTCACCGGAATGCGTTTGCTCATCATCGCGGCATCCACTGCACCATGCTATACTTAAAATCAGTATGATACCCAAGGTGACTTTCACTACAGTAATCTGATTCAGCTCAAAACTACTTCGCATGTTCTTATCTCCCTGAAAAGGTTGCATAATCATAGTGCTGTCAGGATTTCAGCCATCTTATCACAACCCCTGGTAATTTTCAAGAATGATACAGACCGATTCCTGAGTCAATGATTCATTTCGCAAAACGAGGGGAAAACTGTAGTGCAGGCTTTAACATGAAAAAACAATGCTGCCGTCTAGTCTCCGGGAAGCAGATACGTGGCCCCGGCAACAGCATCCCAGAAAACTATCTCCCGTTTCTGTCGAATACTCAGGAGAATAACCCGGGCATCATAGTCTGTCACAATTCCTTTGATTGAGTTACCTCCTTTTAGATGAAACGTGATTTCCACATCAGCGGCACGGGCCGTTTCAATAAAATTGATAATGATAGTATCGATCCTTGTCAAATCCGGTTGAGTCTGAGGCTCTACCACCGGCTCCGGTTCAAAGGGAAATGGAAGATCAACCGGTTCAGGAGGCGGTTCGGCAGAAATTACCGGTTCCGGTGGTGGTGGCGGCGATGAAGGAGTTACCGGCGGCGGTGCTTCAGGCTGCGCTGTAGGTTCATCTAACATGGAGTTTTCCGTGCTGTAGTACTGCGAGATCATAGTATTGATCTTCTTCTTGGCACCGACAGCATATCTGACATTGAGCTGGGTGGCCGTTTTTATCTGGTCCAGAACAGTCAGATCCGTGGGATCATGGATGACGATGTACAGTCTTTCATCAACCTTCCTGATTGGAAGAAACTCCTCCTGGACAATTAGGTCCTTAGCAAACTCATTCATCAGGACCGGGTCGAGAGACAGCGAGCTAATATCAAAAAATTGAACCCCAAACTGTTTAGCCAGGGCATAAGCCACATCGTCTTCAGTTATAAGACCATTCTCAACCAGAATCTCCCCTATTCTTTTCTGGACAACAGCCTGCCGTTCAAGCCCAGTTCTCAGCTGAAGGTCGGTGATAATACCCATCTCCAGGAAAATATCACCGATTCTCTTCTTCTTAACGAACTCTGATTCCATGTATGTTCACCCCACATATAATAATGGTTTAGACTACGCTACTTATATTATACGATAATTAATCTAAATCGATTACATTTTGTTCAACATTTACATGTTGTTTAACATTTACATGACACTCACAGCAAGTTGAGCAAAGTACGTAATAAATCCATATCAAATACACAGAAAAAGAGCGGGGTACATGAATCTACCCCGCTCTCTGTTTTGCGATATTGACGAAAATTACCGAAGCACTGTAAGGTGCTTCATGTCGAATCCGGAAAGCGCATTCGAACTTTCCACCATGATCGAAATGATAGTGCCGTCGTCAGCCAATTGTTCTCTAAGCTGCCCGGTTATCTTCCAGTTCAATTCTCTTACTTCACCGGCTTGAAGCGTTCCGAGAGATACTTCGTTTTCCCCGGACAGGGCCAGCGCTCCACCGGTATACATTTTGATCACCACGTCGTGAGCCGGGCCATCACCCGCGTTGGTCACCAGCACTCGAACCCGCTTGTTTTTACCGGTTTTGATCTCATTCGGATAACGGACCACTTCAGGATAGACCACCGCTGGCGCATCAATTCTGCCGAGTACAAGACCAGCTTCGAAAAGCGTTTCACTCACCTGGCGGGCTGAGTCCGTCACTTTTTTAGCAGTCTCGATCGCCTGTCTTTGTAGATTCTGGTTCTTCGATGAATTGAGATAGGCTACCGTATCTCCATAAAGAGCGCACTCGTCCATACCGGCCTGGGCCAGAACCCCGGAGCTCCTTAGATAAAGTTCTTCATTGCCGGTTTTTGCCAACTGTCCACCGGCAGCAGTCAGGCGGGCTTCCATTTTTAGCAAATGCTGATCCATCCGCTCGCTACTCTCCATGACATCTCCCAGCAGCGTGCGGGCCAGAGTCGGCTGATTCTGCTCGATAGCCTTCTGTAATGCGTCTACCTGATACTCATACCGGGAGATCGCCTTGTGCAGACTGACAATTTCCGCGCCCCGTTTCGACCGGGGAGCATAGTAATCAAGTACCTTTTCTTCGGACTCTTCCTGGGCGGTACCGGGATTAAAGATAACATCCAGCCCCTCTCCCATGCGTGCCGGCAGCGCATAATATTCCTGGCCGCTCACATAGGTGCCGTGAACCAGAAATCCACCGCTGGCAACTCCGGACACGATGGCTACCACCCGGGCAATACCCGTCGGATCGATGAGGCTGACATATTGAGAGAGCTGGGAGATAGCAGCGGTTAAACCGGAAACTTCATGATCCCTGAGGACCACTGCATGTTTGTTGCCGACCTCTCTGAATATCTTCTCCAGGGCCGCTGTCTTGAGTTCCAGAACACCGTCGTCTATACCCGCCGCCCAGGCTTCTTCCTGGGTCCCGGTGAAATCCATCGCCTTTGTTCGGGCGATGGCGTCATCGACATACTTCTGGGATACCGCCACAAACCCTATTTTAGGTAACGAGGCCAGTGTATATTTACCCAGTATCTTAACCAGCATTTCCTTGTTGCCGCTGCCCTGGTGCTCCAGATCAATTTTGTTCCACCACAGGTAGATTCCCGTGATAGCCTGTGTCGCCATGGGCAGCATCGGGCCGTAAGGAGCTTTAATCCGGGTCGAAGCAAACTGGGCGGTCCGCCGCAGAACCTGGACAAGTTTTGCCGTTATACGGTATTTGACTTTCTTGGCCACGCTGCCGATGATCGGTACGTCTTGCAGCCCCGACAGTATCTGATTGGTGATGTTTTGCGCGTTGAGCACTAATTCCACCATCTTGTAAACCGATAGAGAACAATCCTCGGCCATGGTCAGGCTGATATTGTAAACATTCTCAAGCATCCAGGTAGCCGTATAGAGCCGCCACAAAGCCATTTTGTCTTGATCATTGCCACTCCCGGACTGCCAATATTCCATGAGCTCGTCAGCCGCTGAGGTATCATAATCAACTATACCAAGACCGTCGGGAAAATTGATATGCGGCAGGCCCAGGGATACTTCCAGGAGTTTGTACATGTTCATAAGCTCGCCCTCGAACATGCCGGGATCGATCTTGAGATGAGTGAGGGCATGCAGGTTCTCACCGAGCTTGAAGGTCAGGTACCCCCAGTTGGTATGCGCGTCATCTTCATCATCGCTGCGAACTTGCTCTGATTTTCCCTGTTGAAGCATCAGCCCCGAACGGGCGGCTGACTCGATCTGACGGTTGCCGGGAATACGCGGACTGCTTGCATCACTTGAATCGCCAAGGCTGCCCAGTGCTTCTTTCAAGGCATCTATCGCCTGGCCGGCTTCCAAGGAAACCGGAGGAGTGCCGAGCAGGTGATTAGTCAGTTTCTCAGAAATCTGGCGGAGAACAGGCCGGGTGAAATCAGGCCTCAGTCCGGAAGATTTAACCTGCGCAACCAGGTTATTGACCGCTTCGTAGTCACGGCGGTCAATTGCAGTTGCCGCCTGGTCAACCAGGGCTCTGGTTGCTTCACGGGCACGTTCGAGCGCCCGCTCCATGGCTGCCACGGCTGCGTCACCCGTGCCGAGCTCTTTGGCCGAATCCATTGATTTCTGGATCTTTTTAAGCAGCGTGAGATAATTATTGGCGCTGCCTTTCGAGGCTTCGAGCGTAATGCTGTAGTCGTATTTTTGGATCTTCTTGGTGAGTGCGATGGGCGCGAAGATGACTTCGTCGTAAACCGTTCCATACCCGTCAACGGCATATGTACCGTGATTCTTGGCGTCAATCTCCACGGCATCGATCTCGTAGTCTTCGCCGCTGCGTTTGATAACCAGAACCCGGTACTTTTTCTCGCCGCCAAACATACCCTTTTTCTCACCCTGGAAATCGAACACCAACCGTCCGGTCTTGGCCGGTTGCTGTTTGAGGTCGTAACCGATGATATCGATGGCTTTCTCCGCTCCAAACGTGCCGTCGGCGAAGTGCAGGCGGAAATTGATGACATCAACCTTTTGCCCGGATTTCTTGACCGGCGGGATTTCCAAAGAAAATTGTCCGGCGCCGTCAGGACCCTGCATGGGAGACTCTACTCCCTCGGATGAAACTACTGTGCCTGCAGGATAGATGCTGTCGGGTGGAACCTGCCAGCCGTCGATACCCCAGTTGACGGTGGCCTGACTGTCGGCGTAGATGGTTACCTTGTCAAGCGAGATGGGACGGACCGGCACCCAGCCGATATCAGGCGAGCAGCGGATGTAATCGGCTGCATACATTTCTACCGTTTGCTTCTCTTTATTCACCGGGAAGGTGGCGAAGTTTTCCGTGTGATACAGGTTCATTCCCAGGGTCTCATCATACCCGTAGAGACCGCCGCCGAGGTCCGGCCGGTTGATGATGTTAGCCACTGCCCAATCGTCAAAGATCTGATCGAAGTTTTTTTCTACTCCTATTTTCTGGAGAGCTTCGTTCACGCTGTCAATACTCTTGAGCTTGCTGTCAACCAGTCCCCGGGTAAACTGTTGCTTTATCTCAGGTGTCGGGCAGTACTTGGTATACAAATAGTAGAAGTAAAGGTAGACCGACCCATAATCGATAACGCTTTGGGCGTAGTGGTCGAGCCGCTCATCGGAGTTTCTGATAAAGGCCAGCACCTGGCTCGGATGCCCGTAACCGCAAATATAGAACGCCAGCTGGCTCATTCCCTCGTTGAGCCACTTGGTCTCACGGGCGTCGTGGTTGGCGTGAATCATGTGCTGAAACTCGTGGGCCACCACTCCCAGGTAGAAGGGGCTGGTGGGATCGGACGGGTAGGTGTCCAAGTAGAGCATTTCCCGCTCATTGCTCTGCGGGAAAATCCGTTTGGAGTACTCGTTCAGCGGGAAATAATAACCGCCGATATAGCCCTTACCCGGCTCCCAACCGTCCTGAATATCCGTCATCAGGAGCGTGATGCGCGGATCGCTGTCGATACCCGGTTTCCTCTCGGAGCCAAAAGCAGCGGTATCACGGTCATAGATCACGTCATCAAACTGTTTCGCGATTTTGTCCAGCGTCTCGTCATCTATTTCCTGCCCGTTCTCCACGTAAAGATAGGCATTTTTCGCGATATATCTCAAGGAGGCCACGACCTCCACAAACTGGTTGCCCTGTGGCGTTATGGCAATCGCGCCGAAGGTTTCTTCCTGGCCGAGACGGTCAGGCATAACCTCGCCGGAACGACCGAGTTTGCCCTTCAACCTGAGCTCCTCGTCACTGAGCGGCTCAAACGGGTAACGTTCGATATACTCTTGAACCATACTATCAAACAGACATGTTCCGTCAAGCCAGTATTCTCCCTTGGAGAGGTCCTCATAGCTCATAAACGGAGCGCCATTATAGCTCTTTACGGGAGGTGCCGCCTCGGTGGAAGCCAGGCTCACACACAAAACTCCAAGCGTCAGTAACGCTACCAGCACGCCCTTTTCAATTTTTTTCCAACCCATCCTTACTCCAACTCCTTCCTTACTCTCGTACTTAATACTCGTACTCAATTACACGTATCCAATTTTCCTATGTTCACATTTCGGTGCTGCAATATGCATGGCACTATTATAGCTAGAGCCAGACTATTTAAGTACTCAATTATAATGCGCGTTTACATAAGTGTCAAGTTTTTACATTGGAGGTGGACCCTATCCGGACATTGACTTTCCCCCGAAATGTGCTATAGTGTGGGGTTATGATCAACCCAATCTCTCCCACGAAAACTAGAGACAACAGTGAAGAGCTTCCTGAAAATTCTGCCGATCTTAGCAGTCCTTCCACGGACGAAGAGCCTGCGGCGGTGCAAAGTGATTCAGAAGTTACAACCGGTAAACCGTTTAAACATTATGTCGTAGTTCACGGACATTTCTATCAACCACCCCGCGAAAATCCCTGGACTGAATCAGTCGAGCGGCAGCAAAGCGCCCATCCTTACCACGATTGGAACGAACGGATTGCTTTCGAGTGCTACATCCCCAACAGTTCGGCACGGGTGTCAGCGCCCAGCGGCAAAACGGTTGACCTGGTAAACAACTACGCGTTTATGAACTTCAATTTCGGGCCGACATTGCTTTCCTGGATGCAGACCAATCTGCCGACCGTATACCAGTGGATCATATCAGCCGATGCCATGAGCCAAACGATTCACGGTGGATTTGGGAGCGCCATGGCCCAGGCTTATAACCACATGATTCTTCCCCTGGCTTCACCGCAGGATCTAAAAACCCAGATCATCTGGGGAAAAGAAGATTTCAAGCACCGGTTTGAGCGGGAACCGGAATCACTGTGGCTGCCGGAAACAGCCGTCGATCAGACTACCGTCGAAGCCTTGATAGCACACGGCTTGCAGTACATTATCCTGGCTCCGGGACAAGCTCTAGAAGTTCGGCCCCGGGGGGAAGAGGAGTGGTTCGATGTCTCCATGGGAAACATCGAGCCCAGACGTCCATACCGGCTTTATCTGGAAAATGATTCAAACGATATACGGTCTTCCGATAGGTGGGGCACGGCGCCGCACATCGACGTTTTTTTCTATGACGGCGGCCTGGCTCAGAATATCGCTTTCGGAGACTTGCTGACCGACTCACACAGCTTTACGGACCGAATAACGAGCTGCTTCGATCCAGAACCCGATTGGCCTCAAATCGTACATGTGGCCACCGATGGCGAATCGTACGGACACCATAAACCATTTGCGGATATGACCCTGGCATACACTCTGAAATACGCGTTACCCGAACGAGGAGTAGAAGTCACCAACTATTCATCTTACCTGGCTCAACATCCTCCTACCTGGGAGGTACGGCTCAAACCGGGACCTGACGGTGAAGGCACGAGTTGGAGTTGCGCTCACGGCGTTGGCCGGTGGACCAGGGACTGCGGGTGCTCTACCGGAGGAGAACCCGGCTGGCATCAACGCTGGCGGCAGCCGCTTAGAGAAACGCTCGACTGGCTTCGCCGGGAGATCTACGAAATTCTCGAAACGCGGGGGAAAAAGCTTTTCAAAGATCCGTGGGCAGCCAGAAACGAGTACATCAAAGTGGTACTTGACCGGTCGCCTGAAAACACACGGTGGTTTTTAAAACGTCATCTCAATGAACCGTTTTCCACGGCCACCCAGGTGGAAGCGCTGAGGATCATGGAGATGACCCGTCACGGGATGCTTATGTACACCAGTTGTGCCTGGTTTTTCTGTGATATTTCAGGAATTGAAACAGTGCAAAACCTCCAGTATGCCGCTCGGGCGATGGAAATTGTTAAACAGCTTACCAAGCGAGACCTGGAACCGGCTTTCGTCGAAAAACTTGAAAAAGCACCCGTCAACGCGGAACAGTACGAGAACGGCACTGACCTTTATGAGAAGCAGGTGAGACCGGCGGTAGTATCCCGTCAGCGGATCATCAGCCAACATGGAATCCGGACCTTGCTCTCCAGCGAGGACCCGGACAAATCAATCTACCATTTCACCATCCAGACAGTGGAAGCGGCCCGGCCGGAAGCAGCCGGTTTGAGGACTCACGCCGGACACGTGCGCATTCTATCCGGGATAACCACCGAGGAAAGCGATTTTCTCAACCTGGTGGTGGAGCTTCCTGATAACTCGTTCCGGTCTTATGTCAAACCTTATAAAAGCAACGAGGAGTTCAGCGACCTGGTCACCCGATTGGAAAATCTTAAAGGCGACAATCTACTCACAAACGGAATGGTGGAAGCCTGGCGGCCGTTGTTCGGCGATCGCTCATACACATTGAATGACCTGTTCATCGAAGAGAAACACCGAATCTATCAATCTCTGCTCCAGGAGCGCCTGGAACAACTACGGGGAGTCTATGCCCTCTTACTGACGTATTACATGCCGATTCTTGAAGGTTTCCATGACCTGGGACTTCCGATTCCCGATCATCTCAAGCAGGAAGCCGAGCTCGCACTGGGCCGGGAATTGTACTTCGAACTTGAAAAACTGTCCTCCACCAAAGACCTCGGTCGCCTGGAAATGATTCGCCGAAGAGCTGTCTCCGTGCATGAACTGGATATCTCCGTCAACTGGTCGCTGGCAGAAAAGACCATGCGAAAACTTGTGCTCGGGACCTTGACTGAAGCACTCCAGAATCCATCTGATTCAACCCTGAGTTTCCTCAAGAAACTGGTGGAATTCGCCCTTGAAGCCGGACCAAAAACCTACCGGTATTATACTGAAACAAGGATTTTCAGACTTTTCATGCAACTGTTCGCCCCTGAAAATATCCGCACATCCTCGGGTATAGAGCCCATCGGAGACGAGATTCCGCCTGAGCATCGGAACAGCTCAAAAGTCCGGTCTCTAGTTGAAACCTTGGCGGACATGTTCGGATTCGACACGTCTGTTTATCGGTAAGCAAGAAGCGTGGAAAGACCGGGCAGGTCTTCCATCTCTGGTTTGCGGATCTGGTATGAGTGCCAACCGGTTTTATCCGGGCCGGTGGTGAACAAAGTGGCTCCCAGGCATCGCCCGAAGTTCTCCCCGTTCCACTGTCGTAACCGATCCTGAAAACGACGGATTTGGTCCAGGAACCGAAACCAGTCACCACCGAGACACTGATCCGACTTCCACCCGTCCATGGGCAGCAACGGAATATAGCCGTCAGGCCGCCGGCCAGGGGTTCCCACCGCCCCCACTTCGCCCAGGATATACAAGGGATAGAGCCCGTGGCGGCTAAAGACCCGGTCCCATACCTGCCACCGGCCGGCATAATAATCCCATCTGTCCTCCAGATAACACTCATTACGGTTGGCAGGCCAGTAGGCATGGTAACCGAGAGCCCCTCCATATTCAACCGCTTTTCGTACCGCCGGCAACAACATCTCAACTTCGGAGTCCAACGGGTTGCCCACCGGAACGGTCAGGAGCAGGGGCGCTATAGGCAGGCCGGTGGCGCCCAAGGCATCGGCGAATTCACAGTCGAAACGGACAGCGGTCCGGATAGTCTCGTGATTGGCGCTGGGAATGGTCTCATTGTAGCTTTCGAGGAAATCGACGTAAGGGGCGTACTTCGTCAGATCATTTCTCATGGATTCGACATACTTCCGGGCGGCACCTGGACTCATGTCCTGGTTGGAAACGTAACAACGCATGACCGTCAGGGTGGTGGGAGAAACCTGTTTGACCAGCTTGGCGTCCTCCCAGTTGAACACTTTGATCACCGTCGGTTTGGCTTCCCGGAGAAACTCCACTACTCCGTCCATCATACCCTGAACATGCAGACTAACCAGCAGTCGGTCATTCGGTGGTATTATCTCTTCCTGGAGTTTATTAATCGCCAGATATTCGTTGCTGTCAATAAAGGTTTTATAGATAAACTCCCGGCTGGTTCCTCGCTTCAAGTTCGTTAGGTGCAGGTTGAATCCGAAAGAGTCCGGTTCCCGGTTCAGGAGATGTCGGTAAAGCCAGCGAACATACTCAGCATGGGAAAGCGATGAGGGAGGAATGACAACACTCGGCGGATGTTGAGACTTTTTCTTCTGCAGCGCTTTATACTCCCGGCTGTTGATGAAAGCCTGATAGATAAGCTCCCGGCGGGTTCCCTGCTTCAGGTTGCCCACATGCACCTTGAACCCGAAGACGTCCGGTTCCCGTTCCAGGAGATGTCGGTAAAGCCAGCGAACGTATTCCTCATCAGAAAGCCCTGGCGGCATCAACGGTGGAGGGAGTAAAAAGCCGAGTTTCTCACCTCGACTCCTGGCCCGATGATACTCCTTCCATTGAGATTGTGGTTTAGAAAATACATTTCTCGCCATGGCCGGGAGGAACCTGTATATCCATGATGTGATGAGCTTGCCATAGCGGATGAGAGAATTAATCCCTGCCTCGGTCTGAGACGTGCCTACGGCCACAAATTTCGAGGAGGAGGTCGCGGCAATGTTTAACGGTTTCAATTTAGTTGTTTGATCGAAATCCGGTAATTCCAAACCGGAAGGTACCGTTTCTCTCGGCTTAATTCTGTTTTTCAGAGCATCGAGCAAACCGGTTGCAGACAGAGGCTCAAGTCCGGAGGCTTGAACTATGAAGACGATAAGAATTATCACCAAACGGGGTACAGATCTGAAACGTTCCATTTAACTTGACTCCTTTCGCCTTTTATTTTGTGTTTTCAGGTTTCACCATTACCTATGCAGAAAAGCTAAAATTGTTTCAAAGGCGTTTGTGATGGAAAGCAAGTAGCGTAGAAAGGGG
>CAZQHK010000012.1:0-50096 GCA_964593455.1 uncultured bacterium | reverse complement strand
GTAGAAAGGGGCGGGAGGAGGATGTAATCAAGGGAAAGACTTTGTGGTGGGCAAACAGACGAACGGAAACGGAGAGCCCACGTTTGACGCGGGCTCTCCGAATCCGTCAGATCTCACTCGAGATCAGTAGCGGTCGCCGTTAAAGGGTCTAATCCGCCTCCCGGTAGATTCGGCGGACCGGAATCACGTCGCATCATACTCTTCTTGGCACTCACCATGTAGCCCATGGCGAGCACGACGAATGAGAGGATTATCATGAATACTCCCGAATTGATCCCCTTGGGGACAAATTTCACCCAGGTAATGATTTTGCCTTTATGCAGCATACTCAACCGGGTGGCCATGGCTCCTATTGAAATCACGAAGTAGGTTGGGATCGAGAAGTAGCAACTCCAGGCAAAGAATCCAAGTGCCAGGCACCAGAAATACGCCGAATAGAGTGTATGTACCTCAAAACCGCCGGACTTCAGCAGGGTGTGCGATATGAGGCCGAGCAGCAGCATTGATCTTAACAGATAATCCTTATCGTATTTGAACATACTCAGCAGAGCGATCATCCAGTACACCATGACGTGCACCAGCATGAACAGGCCATATTCATACCGGAACAATTTGAAGCCGCCGAACACGGAAAGTATCAAGAAAACTCCGGCTACAAATGTCAGGACCGGGCTCTTTTTGTACCAGGCCAACCCAGAAATAACCAGGGTGAGAAACACGAACGGAGGAGCGTACAGAGACATGAGGTTGGAAGCGATGGATGACGGGAAAGCACCTGACAGGAACAGCGTGGTGAGAACAAGGCCGGCAGCCACATGGCTGTTTTCCTGCGTCCGTTTCCAGACATAATAGTGGAGATATATTGCCGCCAGCAGGACCACACTTAAACATGAAAACTCGACCGGACCGTAACCGATGCTGAAATCGATAGCTTCTTTCGTGAATGAAAACAAGACCGCCCCGAGAGAAGCGCCCCAGATGAAGAGGCGGCCCCAACTGGAGTAAAGCCAATCGGGTTTTAACTTTAACATCAGAATACAAGCCGTCAGGAAGAGCGGCGACAAGTGCAGTGATTTCACCGTCTGTTCAAAAATACCCCTCGTCCAGAAGAAATGCGAAATGACGATGTACATCAGTATAAGCGAAACGCCAAGGAAGAAGTTTTGCCGTTGTTCTGCTGTAAACGGCGACTCGGATCCGGCCGAGTCTGAAACATCTCCCGCCTCAGGAAGAGCCAGAGCGACGAATAACGGCATCCAGCTCAACAGGTAGAACGCCATCCTGTCAAATTCTCCCACCAACCCCGTATCAAGGGCTATGGGGTAAAAATAGATGAAACCAGCCGTCAGGAACAGGGCACCGTTGAGCCTCGGAATCATCGGCAGTCGTCCAACCTGGAACACGATCAGAAACTTGACCAGGAGAAGAAAAAGACTGGTAAACCCGAAGGACAGGCCGGTAGGAATGTTGACAGTGTAGAAAACGTTATTGAAAAACAACGGGTCTAAAAAGAGCAGTATTTCTATACCGGCCAAAACCAGGCCGTCTTCAGGTACACCCAGTTTTCGCACGACCAGCAGGAATATGACGATCAGGATAATTTCATATCCCTGGATTATGGAATACACCTGATATGCTCTGGTATCGAGATTCTGACTGAGAATATCCGAATTAATCATCAAGTACGCACCAAGAAGCAGGAAAAACGCGCTCAGGAAATAGAGGCAATTAGTGGCCATGAAAAACCTTATGATTCTATCAAAAATCGGTTCGGACTGCGACTGTCCTACTGAATCTTCCCATTCGACCGGATACATGCTATCCCTCCTTACAATCATCTACCTGCAGAACACTGAATAGACGGGGATAGGTGCTGGTACACCCCGCTGGTTAAGAACGTTATCGAGGTAAACTGATAGAGCGGGGGTATATCCGGAAAAGAAGCGAATGCCAGAGAAGAGGCTTGGGGGCTATCGGAAAACACACGTCATCGAGTTGGTTAACATCTTGAACTCTGGTTGGCGGGTGCCTGTTTACGGATGCTTATAGTAACGATAATAGATAAAAAGGATAAATAATAACTTATACTTAAAAGCCGCGGTACCCGTTCTCAAGAGCGTTCGGTGTGGCCCGGCCAATGAGCGTCCGTTTCTCGCCTGATGCACTTCCGCCCTCGGTAATCAGCTCATATAGCATCACCTCTATAATCTAACTTTAGATGCTCAAATACGCTTATGTCAACTCTTTTGTCGGCAAAAAAGCAGAGGTGATTAAAGATTACCCGACAGGCAGATACCGGCACCAGAAATATCCAGCAAGTCCGATGGGCAGTCTGAGAATGGCTAAAATAAAACTCAATAATCGTATAAAGATCATATCGATAACCTTATTTCACGCATTCTCGTATGACCCTTGGAGAAGAAAAAGGACGAAACTTGGATCTATGGTAACCGAAAACCGCTGCTGGTTACTGGATGTGTCACCGCGATTTTCCTCCCTGGCGCAATGCTTTTTCCCATCTGAGTACATTCTTATGATCTCCATGTCCAACTCCCCTTTCTTATCTTGTCATCCAATCTGCACACCGTGCTTGAGCTCCGATGTTCATGACTGGTTGTAAGTAAAGCAAATCCAATACCAATTTATTACCATGGCCGGGTAGATGATATTGGTTTTCCTGGCAGTAGCGGCAGCAGTATCTCCGGTGAAAGACAGGGATCAGCACGAACGGGCCGACAGGACGCGGCGCAGGTGTTCCCGAGATATCTCTTGCACGAACCGGGACTCTATCTGCCGGTCAACTTTTCCATATCTGGCCCGCTCGATCGAGGTGGTTAGAAAAAGCTCTTCTTGCGCACGGGTCACCCCGACGTAGAACAACCGCCGCTCCTCTTCGAGTTCTTCTTCCGAATCTTCATTAGCGGGCTTTCCTTTCTCATAAGGAAGCAGCCCTTCCTCCAGACCGGTTATGAACACCACCGGGAACTCCAGACCTTTGGCGGCGTGCAGGGTCATCAGGGGAAACTTATCATCCCGGTCTGCCCACCGGTCGATGTCGGTTACCAACGAAACCTTCTCCAGAAACCCGTCCAGACCGCCTTCTGGCTGCTCTTTTTCAAACTCGGCGGCGATAGTTACCAGCTCTTCCACATTTTCCTGGCGGGTACCCGCCTCCAGGGGACTGAGACGGCCCAGAAATTCGAGATAACTGCTTTTCTCGATCACCAGCCGGATCAATTCCGATGGAGTCATTTCCCGGCCGGACTCTCTCAAGTCCTCGATAATATTACGGAATTTGAGAAACTTACGGGCCAGCGATAGAGAAAAATCCTCAATACCGGTGGCTTTTTCCAATACCTCCCACAGACGAAGAGAGCTCTGGTCGGCAACATTCGAAAGTTTGTTCATGGATGCTTGTCCGATTCCCCGCGGAGGTATATTTATTACCCTTGTCAGACTGACGTCTTCCAGCGGATTGGACACCAGCCGCAGGTAAGCCACCACATCTTTGATTTCTTTTCTGGAATAGAAGGCGATCCCTCCTACCACCTGATGAGGGATGTCTCTTTTCAATAATTTTTCCTCCAGCACCCGCGACTGGGAATGGGTCCGGTAAAACACGGCGAAATCCTTGTAACTCCGGTTATCTCTCCTAACCCTGTCCTGGATAATGTCGATTATGAAATCAGCCTCGTTGAAACTGTTCCTGGCAGTGTAGTGAATGACTCTTTGCCCTTCACCCAGTTCACTGTAGAGCCGCTCACAAAACCTCCTGTTCAGATTGTGGCCGATGACATCGTTGGCCGCTCCCAGAATATGCTTTGTCGAGCGGTAGTTCTGCATCATGTGAAGGACTTTCGCGCCCGGAAAACTTCGCTCGAAATCGAGGACGTTTTCCACCTCGGCGCCGCGAAAGCGGTAAATTGACTGGTTATCGTCGCCCACCACGCAGATATTCTTCTCGTCACCGGTCAAGAGCTCCACCAACGCGTGCTGTGAAGGATCAGTGTCCTGGTATTCATCCACCAGAATGTGCCGGAAACGAGACTGGTACTGTTTGCGAATATCAGGATGTTCGTCAAGCAGTTTGACCACATTAAAGATGAGATCACCAAAATCCATACTGTTTGAACGAATAAGACGGTCCTGGTATTTCTTGAAAATCCGTCCGATCATCTTCTTTTCCGGATTATCAATATTATTGAAGAAACTGTAATGAATCAACTCCTGTTTAGCGGAGTTTATTTCATATAACACCTTATCCGGGCTGATTGTATCCTTCGATATCCCCATTTCTTTCATAATGCGCCTGATAATCGATTTCTGATCCAGTCCGTCAAAAATGATAAACCGGCTGGTAAAACCGAGAGTCTGAGCGTTAATCCTCAAAATACGGGCGCATATAGAATGGAAGGTCCCGATCCACATCCGCAGCGATTTCATTCCCAGTAAAATTGCCACCCGGTTTTTCATCTCCTCAGCGGCTTTGTTCGTGAATGTCAGAGCCAGGATTTGCCAGGGTTCGACACCTCTATCGCGGATCAGACAAGCGATTCGATGGGTGATAACCCTGGTTTTACCGCTACCGGCACCGGACAGCACCAGCAACGGACCGTTTTCGTGCGTGACCGCTTTTTTCTGGATCGGATTCAATCCCTCAAGAATAGAATAAGTGCACATGAAGTCAACTCTTCTCCAATAACAATTCCAGGTTTTTGACCAGCCCCGTCCGGCGGTTCCTGACAGTGGCGTTCTTGACCGCGATAGCCAGAGCTTTCCGCGAGCCGACGATGACCATCATCCGTCTGGCCCGGGTAACTGCAGTATACAAAAGATTGCGCTGGAGCATGATGAAATGATGATTGACCAACGGCAAGACCACCGCCTGATATTCGCTGCCCTGAGACTTATGCACCGTTATGGCGTAGGCCAAAAGGAGATCACCCAGTTCATCAAAATCATATGATACCGTTCGGCCGCCAATGATGACATCAACCGAATGTTTCTGATTTTCGATCCTCGATATGCGCCCAAGATCACCATTAAATACATCCTTCTGATAATCGTTTCTGATTTGCATGACCTTGTCGCCCACGCGGAATGAACTCTCTCCCCGTAGCTGTTCACGGCCATGGGGGTTAAGCCGTATCTGCAACTCGGTATTCAGGCTGTCGACTCCGCATGGACCCCGATACATCGGGGACAGAACCTGCACGTCATTCACCGCGTCGATATTAAGGAAACCGGGAAGTCGGCGGGCGGCAAGATCAACTACCAATCTTTCAGCTTTTTCAGAATCATCCTCTCGAACGAAATAAAAATCAACAATGTTGTTCTGCTCCCCCCCCTCGGTAGGGCTTGAGGAAGAGCCGTTCATTTTTTTTCCTGATTTTGGCAGGAGCCCCTGATTAATTCGGTGGGCATTCAGCACAATATAACCCGATCCGGCCTGACGGTAGATCTCGCTCAGGTGAACCACCGGAACTCTGTTTGAGCGTATGATGTCCGCCAGCACGTTCCCCGGCCCCACCGACGGCAGCTGGTTATGGTCTCCTACCATGATTAACCGGCTCCCGTTGTCAAGCGCCGCCAGCAGACGATTGAATAGAAATATGTCGATCATAGATGACTCGTCCACGATTACCGCATCGTATTCCAGAGGAAACTCGCGTCCTCGGCGAAACCGTCCCTCACGCGGCATAAATTCAAGCAGCCGGTGGATCGTCTTGGCCGGGCGGAGACAAATTTCTTCCATACGTTTAGCGGCCCGGCCGGTGGGCGCTGTCAAGCATACACGTAATTTTGCCGATTCGATCAAGTGGACCAGAAACGATATCAGCGTCGTTTTACCGGTCCCGGGTCCGCCGGTTATTACCAGAATACTTTTTTCCAGCGCTGTTAATCCGGCGACTCGCTGCTCCCGGTTCAGGACAATGGATTTGTGTCGTTCAAGAGTTTCCAGGAAACATTCGAAATCGACTGTCGGTGTGCGAGGCGGATGTTTCAAGAGCCGGGCTAGAGAATCGGCCGCTCCCTGTTCAGCCGCGAATACATTTGAAAGATAGGTATTTTCATCGTTTCGGAGAAGTTCTTTTTCCAGGACCAGATGTTCCAGTTCCGGGCTCACGAGGTCCGCTGGCACTTCAAGCAGATCGGCCACTTTTTCCGGAATGTCCTCTTCGGGCAGACAACAATGTCCTTCTTCCAGGGCCCGGGAAAGCGCGAATCGGATACCGGCCCGAATTCTGAAAGCGGAATCGCGGGCAATACCCAAACTGCCGGCGATCTTGTCGGCGGTAATAAACCCAACCCCTTTGAGGTCATCGGTAAGGAGATACGGATTCTTCTTCAGGACGGCAATTGACTGCTCATGATACCGCTGGTAAATCTTGGCTGAAAGTGAAGCCGAGATCTGGTGTTCCTGAAGGAAGACCATGATATCCATGACCTTCCGATGGTGGATCCATCCTTCGAGTATCAGCGCGACCCGTGACGGTCCCACTCCAGCTACTTCTTTGAGCCGCTCGGGTTCCTCGTCCAGCACCCTGATGGTGTTCTCTCCGAAGGCAGACACGATCGCCTGTGAAAGTTTGGGGCCGATTCCCTTGATCAGTCCAGAGCCCAGATACCGCCGGATACCTTCTTCAGAAACCGGGACCCGGCAATGGAACGATTGAACCCGGAACTGACGTCCGAATTTGGGATGGACGGTCCACTCACCATAAAGTGTGAGGGGTTGCCCCAGGCTGACGCTCTCCATGTCGCCCAAGACCCTGGCCCTGGTCCCGTTCTCGCACCTAAATTCCCCGATAAGAAAAGCGCCCTTACAGTAAGTGATACCGGTCAGGGCGCCATCCAGTCTATCTGGTTCTGTGCTGGCTTTACCACTCATTCAGCGGTCTTTGCCTGCTCGTCCTCATCTTCGTAGATAACCGTCGTCATATACGCTTCAGCGTTGGGTAGGAAGATGTTCTTCATCATGTTCTTGTATTCCCAGAAGAACTTCTTGTGCTCGTGTTTCGGGAAATCGCTGAACTCGATAGCCAGGCCGACAATTTCATCCAGGTACCGTTTGACAAACTCGATCATCTTTTCTTCAAGGCCCTGGAAGTTTTCCTGGCAGAACTCCTCAAAAAGCGGTATCTCAAAGTACTCGTCACTCAGCCGACAGTGATGCTCATATTTTTCCAGCGCCGACTTGTTTGGATCATTGAAAACATCCAGGTAATTCTTCTGATCGAGGTCGATCCGCAGGTCTTTCTCTGCAATCGCGCAGAAACTAAGCCATTTGACCAGCGCGCAGATCACCCACGGAAAGTGAACATTAAGCGAAGTGAAGTTACTGTCGGGACAGGCGTTGGCGAAATCGATAGGCATGATACAACCATCTTTGACGAGACACTCGTAAGAGTTGTAGGTCCAGCGGAAAAAAGCATTGATCAGTTTAACATAATGCGACAACCGCTGGAACACAGCTCGGTTAACCTTGAGTTTATCCGGGCTGTAATGTTCATGGAGCGGCGTATCTGGAAGGAACTTCATGGGCAATATCTGAGGCCCGATAGCCATACATCTGATGAAGACATCGAAATCTTCCACGGCTTCCTGCAAATGGAAAGTACGGCCTTCCGTCTTGTCGTATTTCTCGTAGAGTTCTTCAAGACTGTTGATCTTGAAAACATCGTGGCCACCGCCACCCTGAACCTTTTTAAGGTACAGCGGAAATTGATTCTTGAAAATGTTCTCGATGACGTGTTTAAGGTAGTTGCCGGGATAATAGAACTGCTCACGTACCAGTTTATGGCGGGTCATGTGGCTCTTGTACCGCTCCATGTCATCGTTGACCTTATCCCAGTCGGTCCGCCGGCGATTGGGATCCCAGCCATATTTTGTATGTTCCAGAATAAGTTGCTGCCTGAGTCTCCAAAGTTCTTCCTTGCGCTGGTCTTCCGTGTAAGGATTGAACTGGGGTAGGAGAACCGTGGTGGGGAAATAATCATCCGGATGCATACAGCGGGCCATGAGATCATACGTGACATGTTTGCCATGGTTATCGAAAGTGTTGGGATGATTAAGAATGCTCATCTGGCAATTGATAGCAGTCTGAGCCCAGCACTTGTAGTAATTGTTCCAGTGAACCGTCCGGTCGACAATACAATCAGCTTTCTCGCGCAGGTTCGTCCCGCATATGATCGGCTCGGCGATAATCCTGCCGAGTTCTATTTTATACTCCTTGCCACGCCAGGTCAGAGTCGGATCATAGTAATCTATGAAAGCTCTCATACCATGACGCAGACTCCAATCGTGAGATGCAAAAAGCATGACCTTTTTTCGAATTACGTCTCCCATTGAAATCCCTCCTGGTAATAAGGTTTAGCCATGTAATCATCAGCTTTTCGAAGTTTACTACCTCTCTTCACCCAGTGTCAACGGTTTTCTATGTTTAACCCGGAAAATACGGCTACCTTCTATAGCAGGTTAAGCCAACCTGGCTTCGCCCTCCCGGGCGACATTTCGTTTCAGCTTGCTTACGAATTTAAATCTCAGGATTTTGTTTTAGACAGGAAGTGCTGAAAACGAGGCCGAGACAACTCGTTGACTGGAGATGTGGAGGCTGATACAATGACGCCTACCTTTTTCATAGCTGGTATAGTTTATATATCAATGTACCAGCAACATATTAAAACAAGCGACATAACGTTAGCTAATATATATAACAACACTTTAGGGCAACCAGGAACGTAGATACAAGCGTGACCAATCTGTGGAGGTGAACGATTTGCCCAGGAAGAAGAAACTGATAGAGAATGATCTGGAAGCCCTGGAAGAACTGAATCAGGCCCGGAAGACAATTGTAACCGAAGTTGGCAAGGTAATCATCGGACAAACCAAGGTGATCGATGAAGTACTCGTGGCCCTTTTATCCAGGGGACACTGCCTGCTTATCGGAGTTCCCGGGTTGGCTAAAACGCTCCTGATCAGCACTTTATCCAGCATTCTCGATCTCAATTTCAATCGTATCCAGTTCACCCCCGATCTCATGCCATCCGATATCACCGGGACAGATATTATTGAAGAGAAGGCGCGAAGCAAGCAGAAAGAGTTCAGGTTTCTCAAAGGCCCTATTTTTGCCAATATCATCCTGGCCGACGAGATCAACCGCACACCACCCAAAACTCAGGCAGCCCTGCTTCAAGCCATGCAGGAGTACGCAGTCACCGCCGGAGGAATTACCTACGACCTCGCTCCGCCCTTTTTCGTCCTGGCCACTCAAAATCCCATCGAACAAGAAGGGACCTATCCGCTTCCTGAAGCCCAGTTGGACCGTTTCATGTTCAGTACCACTATCAATTACCCAAGCCTGGAAGAAGAGATGGAGATAGTTCGAACCACCACCTCGGCCCACACCGCCAAATTGAAAAAAGTTCTTGGAGCCAAAGAGATACTTCACCTCCAGGAGATCATCAGACGGGTACCGGCCGCCGAACACGTCATTGCCTACGCTGTCAGCCTGGCCAGGAATACCAGGCCGGTTTACGATGGCTCACCATCGTTCATCAAGGATTGGGTCAGTTGGGGAGCGGGACCGAGAGCTTCACAATACCTGATACTGGGAGGGAAGGCCCGGGCAGCCCTTGACGGCCGATCATGTGTTTCGTGTGACGATGTGCGGGCCTCTGCCGCACCCGTTCTCAGGCACCGGATAATTACCAACTTCAATGCTGAAGCTGATGGAGTTGATTCCAACAAGATAATCCAGATGCTTCTGGAATCAGTCAAGGAGTCCGCCTAGACTCCGGCAGAAGTCATGACCAAAAGAATAAAGCGATTTCTCAAACCGACCGCAGTTGCCAGGCTGCAAAACCTCAGCCTGGTAGCCCGGTTGGTGGTGGAAGGTTTTATCTCCGGCCTTCATAAAAGTCCGTTCCGGGGGTGCAATGTCGAGTTCGCCGAGCACCGGCCATATATGCCCGGGGATGAAATCAAAACTATCGACTGGAAAGTTTTCGCCCGTACGGAAAAATACTATGTCCGGCAATTTGAAGAGGAAACTAATCTCAAGTGCACTATTTTGCTCGACGCTTCCCGCTCCATGACGTATGCCGAGGCAGCCGGAGGCAAGAAAGCCAAAACCATCTCCAAGTTTGAATATGGCTGCTGTCTGGCCGCGTCACTCGCCTATCTCATGCTCAGACAACAGGATTCCGTGGGCTTGGTGCTGTTTGACAGCCACATCAAGGAGTTCCTTCCACCGCGGAGTAAAATGAACCATCTTCATGTGCTGCTCGAACATCTTGAAAAGGCCAGTGAAAATGAGCTCGGTGAAGATACGGACATCTCGACCACATTCCATGAACTGGCCGAACGTATCAGGAGACGGGGACTTGTAGTGATAATTTCGGATCTCCTTGATTATCAGGAATCCGTTCTCAACAGCCTGAGGCACTTTCGACACAAGAAACATGAGGTCATTGTATTCCATGTGCTCACCCCCTCTGAAATAAGTCTGCCGTTTCAAGGACTGACCCGTTTCAGAGATCTGGAGAGCAATAAAGAACTGGTGGCCAACGCGGCGGCGCTCAGAGACGATTACCGTAAACTCATGAAAGAGTTCCTGGATGGATACCGGCGCGGCTGCCTGGAAAGTTCCATCGGATATTCTCTGCTCGACACCTCGATTCCTTTCGACCAGGGATTGGCCAACTACTTGGCCAAGAGAGGGGTAAAAGGGCTTGTTTAATCTAGCTTTTTTGAGACCTTTTTATCTCGGGGCACTAGCTTTTACGGCTATTCCAATCTTAATACACTTGCTTCACCGCAGAAATATTCCCGTGCTGCCTTTCTCGTTTGTCCGATTTTTAATGCAGTCTCACAAGCGGCGCCAGCGGTTCCTCCGTATCCACAATATACTGCTTTTACTGTTGAGGATTATGGTCCTTATCCTGCTGGCTCTGCTCTTTGCCACCCCTTTCATGAACGCGCGGTGGCTTCCTTTCGCAACCGGAATACCACCCGTAAGCCGCCTTATTCTTATTGACGACAGCGCCAGTCTGGCTGTCAGTACCTCCGGCGCGCCGGTCTGGAAACAGGCCCAGGATGCCGCTTTAAAGCAACTGCAGGCAATGCGCTCCCAGGACGAGGTGCTTGTTCTTCTGGGATCAAAGGCCACCCGAGGGCAAAGCGGCAAACTCCATCCTCCCCATGGCGGCGATTCACGTTTAATAGAGGAGAGCGTTCCGTTCCGGGGGACTGTCAATATGACCCGGGCTTTAGAGACAGCTTTTTCACTGATGGAAGAAGCCCGTCACCCCGAGCGGGAGATATTACTCATTTCCGATTTCTGGAGCAGCAGTTTTCCGGATGTCAACTCTCTCCGATTGAACCCTAAAATAAAGCTCAAGCCCATTAGCATTAAATCTCCACCCCCAGACAATATGGCCATTGAAGAGGTTTCTTTCTCTCCCGCAATCATAGCCCTTGGCCAACCGGTTACCTTCAGGGTCCGGGTCACGAACACGGGAGTGGTCCCCAGGCCGGACTACCCGATAGCCTTTTTCGTCAACCAGGAGAAAGTTCAGGAACAACGATGTTCTATCCAACCGGGACGTTCCTTCGAACTGACGTACCAGTACCGGATGAAAACCGGCGGGGTGAACGAAATTACTTTTTCAGGCGGTTCGGATGACTATGCTCCGGACAACGATTACCACTGTTCCGTAGCGGTTTCCGACGTGTTCTATGTCCTCTCCGTAAGCGGAATCGAAACACCGGTCAGATCCGAGGACGAGGTTTTCTATCTTAACACCAGCCTTAATCCCCTGGATGTTCCAGACCTTGAACGGGGTTTTATCATCCAACCGGTCAGGGTAAGCTCACATGAGTTGGAAACGATGGATCTCAACCGGTTTGATGTGGTTTGCCTGGCAAATCTCAGCTCTCTTTCTACGGAAACGACTGAACGACTCGTGCAATACGTAGAATCAGGTGGAGGTTTGGCTATCTTTCCGGGGGATGAAGTGAAACCTGAACTATTCAACGCCTCCATGGGAGACCTTTTGCCGGCTCCCCTGGTGGAAACGGTGGGCAAGCTCAATGATGAAAACTCGGTCTTCCACCTGAGTGATCTCGACACCAGCCATCCGGTTCTATCGGCTTTCCCCGGAAATCTCAGCCAGAGTTTGACTATCCCCAGTTTTCACCGTTTTTTCCGTATAGTAACCGAAACGTTTTCCCCGGAGACTGCCGTCCTGGCAAAACTGGACCGTGAATCTCCGGCTTTAATCGAGCGACAACTGGGCAAAGGCAGGATTATTCTGGCCGCTTTTCCCATCGACGCCGACTGGAGCGACCTCCCTCACCATCCGGTATTTCCTCCGCTGGTCCATCAAATATTCCACTATTTGAACCGGAGAAAACAAGCGCAGGTAAAACCGGTACCGGCTGGAGAACCGTATCATCGGGTAATTCCAGACGCAACCCCCGAGATGGTAATCATTCTGCACCGCCCGGACGAGTCCACCGAACAGATACCTCTCAAGGCAACCTCAAGGCTCTTCTTCGTAGATATCCCCAATACCGTGCCCCCGGGACACTACCGTGTGGAACTGGTCTACCCGGAAACCAACCGGCAGGAATATATCCGGTTTGCTTCCAACATCCCTTCACAGGAATCAGAATTTACCCCCCTGCCCGACACAGCTTTGTCGCGTTTGAGCAACCGTAAACACGGGGAGATGAAAAAGCGGGGACAGACCTCCTGGCCGCTTGCAACACCGCTTGCCTTGCTGCTGCTAGGCTGCTTGTGCTGTGAGAGCATCTTGTGTGCCATGTATACCAGGAGGTGGGAGACCTAAATGATTGACCAATCATTGCAAAACTACAGCTTCCACTTCCAGAGCGGATGGTTTCCTCCCACCTACGTAGCTTTGTTGGCTGCCTGTCTGCTGCTGGCTCACAGAACGGTCTCATCTCAGCGACCACTCCTTTCCCCAGCCCGTTACGGCACACTGTTGCTCCTCAGGGGCTTCGTCTTTTTTTTAGCAGTCATGTTTGTTGCTCGACCGGTGCTGGAAACGAAGATCAAATTGCACAGGAAGGATTATGTGGCGTTCCTGGTAGATGAATCGGGCAGTATGGGAGTACAAGACGCTCCGGGAGGCATCAGCAGATTGGTGCAGGCCAGAGAGCTAACCCAAAAAACCAGCCTGCTTGAGAAATTGAAGAAAAAACACGATATCAGGGTGTTCCGATTTGCCACCACCACCAGGGAAGGATGGACTTCAGGTCAGCCTGGAGAAATGGTAAGCGGAGGGCTGACCGACATCGGGCAGGCGATACATAAGACGGAAACAACCCTTTCGGACCGTCCCGTATCGGGAATGGTGCTCCTTTCAGACGGCGCCAACAATTATGGCGAGGACCCCCTGGTTATCGCCAAGCTTCGCAATGTCCCGATCTACCCGGTTGAACTGGGAGCAAACACGGTCATGGAAGACATAGGAGTGCAGGAACTAGAACTCCCGGACACTGTCTATCTGGGTGGAGAAATGGAAATCAAAGCCCGCCTGAACACCAGAATACATGAAAACAGACGGATTACCGTCCGTCTGTTAGAGGGAAACAAGGAGATACTTCGAAAGCAAATAGACCTGGAACCTGCGGAAGAAAAGCTGCTTGAGTTTACCGTTAAACCAGAGTCTTCAGGTCTAAAACGATATACTCTGACATGCGATCCATTCCTGGATGAGGCGGTCGACATCAACAATACCCGAAGCGGTTTCATCCAGGTACTGGCGGAAAAGATTAAGCTTCTGATTATCTCCAACCATCTTTCCTGGGATTTCTCATTTCTCAAACGAGCTCTGGCAGAAGATCCCAACATAGATGTTCGGGGTCTGGTCAAATTTCCCGAAACAGAAGCCACTCCACGATTACTTTCCCTGAAAGGGGAAGTGCAGGAAAAACTCATACGATGGCCTGAGGCGGGTCTGATTTTCAAGAATATAGATATCGTCGTTCTCCATGGGATACCGGCCGCTGAGCTTCCTCCTGACTACACGGAACAAATCATATCGATTGTCGGCAAAGAAGGAGTATCTCTCATATTGCTGGGAGGCCCGTCCTCTTTTTCATCCGGAGGGTATCAGCACAGCAAGCTTTCCGATCTGATTCCGGTGGTCCTATTCGAGGCCCCCGATTACCGCCCCGAGAGTTTTATACCCAAACCAACTACAGCCGGCCTCTTTCATCCGGTAACCACCCTGGTGGAAAGTGCTACGATGAACAGGCTCATATGGAGTGACTTCCCGGCCCTTCTAGGGTTCAATCTCTCTCACGCCGTAAAAAAAGGAGCCACCGTGCTGCTTGACCGGCCCTCAACCGAAGGAGATTCCGGACGGATACCGGCCGCTGTGCTCGGTCGTTGGGAACGAGGGCAGGTGATGGCACTATGCTTCGAAGGATTCTGGCGATGGGATCTGCCGCTCAAAGGTTTCTCCGGTAAGACCGACTGGCATCGGCGCTTCTGGACACAGGCGATACGATATCTTGCATCGAAAGAAGATTTAGGAACAATTACCATTAAGACTGATAAGAAACACTATTTGACAGGAGAAAAAGCTCACGTGGAGATTCTGGTGTCCGGGAAAGATGAACTGGCGGCTTCACCTAATGTCCCAACAGGAAAACTCCTTCATGTGTGGCCCGGAGTTACCAGAGAAGTTCAGTCATTTACTCCCTCTCCCGTACAAGATCTGCCGGGACATTTCAGAACAAGTCTGCCGCTCCCGGATTTGGGAGAATATGTTATTGAAGTAGGCAGCACTTCATATCCCGGTCAACCAGGCTCAGCCCGGATACTGGCTGAAATACCATATAGAGAATTCGAGGATACTATACCTAACCGGACACTTTTAAAGGATCTGGCCAGCTCAACCGGGGGACGTCTCATCTCAGCCGGAGAGACGCAACAGCTACCGGACCTGATCAAGGACCAGTCTTTTTTCTCGAGAATTGAACACGAGCAGGAAATATGGAACACTCCCTGGGTTCTTTTCCTGTTTGTGGTGCTTATTACCGGAGAGTGGCTGATTCGGAAACGGGAGGGGCTGGAATGAGGAGAATGAGTAGACTCGCACTGGTCCGGATTGTGGTGATAGTCCTGCTGACGGCGGCGGGACCCGGGTGGGCCGGTAAGCCGGCGTCAGGGGATTTGTTGACTATAGCCCGGCTCAAATACCGTGGGGGTGGAGATTGGTACAATGATCCTTCCATGATTCCGAATCTGCTCGAAGAACTCCGGATCAGGTCCGGCTTACTTACCGCTGATGATCAAGCTATCGTCAGCTTGTCTGACGACCAGCTTTTTTCCTACCCGGTACTTTTCATTACCGGGCACGGCAATATTCGATTCGATAGCAACGAAGCTGAACGACTGAGAACATATCTTGACTCCGGAGGCTTCCTCATTGCCGACGACGATTATAATATGGATGAATCTTTCCGGCGGGAAATAACCAGGGTCTTTCCGGATTCTCCCCTGGTTGAACTGCCATTTTCGCATCCGATTTACCATGTCTTTTATGACTTTGACCAGGGACCGCCGAAGATTCATGAGCATTATAAAGGAGCTCCAAAAGGATTTGGAATATTTCGAAACGGCAGACTGGTAGTATATTATACCTACAACTCCAATATCAGCGACGGTTGGGCGGACCCAGATATCCATAAAGATCCTCCGGAGATACGGGAAGAAGCCTTCAGAATGGGTATCAATGTTATCATGTACACACTCATACAGTAAGAGAGATCAACGTTTCACTGAATGCAGGTAAATAATGGACAAGCACGACAACACAGCCAAACGGCATCTGGCGATGAAGCAAAAACTGAAAGCCCTGTGCCTACATCTGTGGCTGGACCGGAGCACTCTAGGATTGATGACGACCCTGCTGGCCTGGTCGGTCACTGCTGTCGCGGCTTTGCTGGCCGCCAGGATGTTACCCGGGGAGTTGTCCGCGCAGCATATTATCTCCCTGCTGGCCGTGGCCGGCCTGGTGGGAGCTGGCGCTGTCGTCCTGGTCAGACCCATTCTCCGATTTCCATCGCTGGAAGAAGCGGCAACCGTCGTGGAACGGCACCATCCATCGGGAGATGTACTTAGATCATCGCTGGACTTTTTCAACAACTGGGATTATCTCAGTACTTGCTTTTCCCCGGCTATGATGGACATGACCATTGAATCAGCTCGATCGATCTATCAAAACATCGACTTCCTTCGTTTTCGAGACCGGAAGAGATTTTTCAAGATTTCAGGAACACTTTTACTTATCCTGCTTATGATCAAAGGAGTAGCTCTTATCCAGACTGATTTTTTCTCGCAACCACTTTCAAACCTCTTATCCAGTTGGGAAAAATCGGAGCAAATCTGGACTAACAGGGTGGCTGTCGGTCCCGGAACGGTGACACGATTCAGGGGCGACGTGATGACCGTAGAGGCTGCCTCGCTCAAACTTCCTCCGAAAACCGAGGTACTGCTCAAGTACCGTCCGGTTCACACTAAATCGAAACCATACATGACACTGGACATGGACCCTGTCTCACGGGTCCGGTACACAGCCTCGCTCCCGCCCCTGGAAGATGATCTCGAATACTTCGTCAAAGCCCGTTCTCGACGGTCGAACCGGTTTCGAATCAAGGTCATCACCAAACCAGAGATAGCCGGTGTTTCCCTCACGTACGACTATCCGGCTTATACCGGCCTTTCATCCCGCACACTCACCAGCCGGACGCGGCATGTAGTGGGAATAAAAGGAACAGTAGTCACTTTCGAACTCAGCACCAACAAACCGATAAAACGCAGTTACTTTATATTCGACGACGACGGCCGCCGGGTCTTCCTGAAAGAGCTTTCCGGTACAACATTTTCCGGTACGCTGATCCTCGAGGAGCAGGGGACGTTTATCGTCGTACTCGAGGACCAGGAAGGAGCAAAAAGTTCATCTCTCCCGTATCAATTGCTCCCCCTCACGGACAAAGTTCCGAACGTTACCGTTACAATCCCGGGAAAAGACATCAGGATGCCCCAGGATTTTGGCGTCCAACTGGAAGTGCGGGTAGAAGATGACTTCGGAATAAATCACGTGGTACTGGTGTTCAACGTGAAGGAAGGACAGGAAAGAAGACAGGACCTGGCTCGTCTGAAAACACCAAATCTGACGGGGACCTACCGTTTCAACTGGGACCTTTCGGGTGAATATCTTTCTCCTAACGACATCATTCTCTACCGGGTGGAAGCAGCGGACACTGATTCGGTATCGGGTCCCAAATGGGGTGTCTCCCGGACCTATTCTATCCACGTTCCTTCCATTTACGATTTCTACCAGGACATCGAGGAAGAGCAGCAAACCCAGGAAATGGATCTGGAAGAAGTCTTCCAGGAAGAAACCAATCTGCTCGACCGAACGAACAAGTTAGCCCGGGAATTACGGGATAACGAGGATGTCAACTGGGAAGATAAAAAGAAGCTCGAAGAAATTAAAACAAAACAGGAAAACCTCAGCCACAAAATGGAAGAACTCAAAACGATGGCTGAAAAAACTATAGATAAAATGAAAGACAATCCGTATATCGGTCTCGAAACCCTGGTAAAAATGCAGGAATTGAACGACCTCATGGATAACGTGATTTCAGACGAGATGAAAAAAGTGATGGAAGAACTCAGAAGCGCCGCCGCGCGGTTACAGTTTACACCCAGTCAAAGAGACCTGGAAAAGGCCGCGGCCTCGCAAGAAAATGTTCTTGATAATATTCAACGAATGCTCGACTTGCTGAAGAAGATCAAAAAAGAACAAGCCCTGGACGCCGCCATCAAGAAAGGGGAAGAATTGCTTAAACAGCAGGAAGAGCTGGCCAGAAAAACAGCCAAACTAGAAAAAGACTCGTCTGGAAAAAGGACTCATCAGGATATGCGAAATTTCAAAAAACTCTCTTTCGACCAGAAGACCTTGGCCGGTGAAGAAGAAAAATGGGAAAAGAATCTTCAACAAACAAAGGATATGTTTACCCCTGAAGACCATCCCGTAGATCAAACACTTAAAGACATGCTTGAAGAACTTACCCAGGCCGATGTTGGAGGAGATATGGAGCAAGCGAGTGATGATCTGAGCAACCTTTCTCCTCAAAGCGCTCAGAGTAACCAACAGCAGGCCATGCAGTCCTTACAAAAAACTCTTCAGAAATTAAAACAATCCAAAGACACGTTTTCAGCTCAGCAAAAGGAAGATCTCACGAAACTTCTGGATCAGGCAATTCGTTCGGGCCTGGAATTGTCTACACACCAGGAGAAGGTTATTCGCAATACGCTGGCCTGGAAAAACGGATCGGGATACGATATTTTTACCCCCACCGCTTCCCCTATGGGGCTGGATGATCTACCTTCCTACCAGTTGGAGATCAGAGAGCAGACTACCGCCTACATCGAGGAACTAGTAGATCTTTCACACTCCAGCTTTATCATACCGCCCGGACTCTCCGTAGCTGCCAACCAGGCGGCGAGTCTCATGCAAAACTCTGAAGACCATCTCGCCAAGAAACGTACTCACCCGGCCGCCCAGACCGGAAAAAAGGCCATGGCTCTCTTGAACCGCATCATTCTAACCTTGCTGAAACTAAAAAAAGACGTTGAACAGGCACAATCCGCCATGGGCTTGAACAAGCTCTTCGAACAGATTAAACAGATGGCGGAACAACAGCGAAAACTTCTTCAACAACTCCAGGAAGCGGGCGATCTCTCCTCACTGGGACCATCGCAGCGAAAACAACTGGAACAGATGGCCCTCCAACAGGAGTTTTTGCGAAAAGCTATGGAACAGCTCATGCAACAGTCCGGAGAATTCTCGAAGATTTCCGAAATGATGGGAAAGCTGGCCCAAGAGATGCGGGCAATAGAAGAAGGGCTTCGATCGGGAAGCAACCTCGAACGGGTAAAGGAAAAACAAAAACGACTCTATCATCAAATGATGGATCTCCAGCATTCCATGCACAAGCAGGAATATGAGCGGCGACGCAAAGCCGAACAGGCAAGGGATTTCACAAGGGAAACGCGGCCGGAAGCTCTGCCTCCCGATCTAGGGAGACAGAGACAGGTAAAATACCGGGGAAAAGCTTCGTTCCAACGCGAACTTGTCCCCGAACAATACCGGGAAGTAATCGACACCTATTTCAAACGATTGTCCCGGGAATAATTGTGGAGTGAAAAATGAAACAGCGTTTTAGGTCAGTTAACCGGCACCGGGTTATTCGTCTCCTGATTTTCCTGGTCCTGATTTTCCTGTTTCCGGTAGGTATCCATAGAGCTTTGGCAAAAAATACATTAGAAAAAACGCCCTTCCAGAAATACATTCACGCCAACAACCTCCTTATCTCCGGTAACGTTGAAAAAGCACGGCAGGAGTTTATGTCAATTCTGACCGAACATCCGGACGATCCGGTTATACCCAAAGTCTTCATGGGCCTTGGAGAGGTGTACCGCCGTCAGAGACTGACCGATTACGCTATTCGTATGTATCAGACGCTGCTTGACAACTATCCTGATTATCGGGAAAAGAAGATCGTTCAAGACAGGATGGTCAACTTACTGATTACTGAAGGCAAGCTCCATGAAGCGGAACAACTTATCATGGATCTCATGAAAGAGCGCCCGGGTGAACATCACCTGGCCCGGCGTCTGGCATCGGTGCTGGAGCGGCAAGGAGAAAAGAAAGAAGCGATCGAAGTTTACGAACAACTCTACCAGGTTTCAAAAGATATTTGGATACGAGATAAGCTCTTTACCCTGTATGACGATATCGAGCAGACAGACGACAAGATAAAGCAGTTGAAAAAAACCATTTCCGAACATCCCGGCGATGTGGAGACCAGGCTATTTCTGGCCCATTTTTTAAAATTTGGGAAAAATTACCGGCAAGCAGCCCAGGTGCTGGCCGAACTCGTCCGGTCACAACCCGATAATCCGTCACTCCATTATGAATTGGGGCAAACGTATCTTGCTTACGGCGATGAGCAGGCAATCAGCGAGTTTATCAAAGCCATGAAACTCAACCCTGCCGACACCAGATATGCCGTTGCTTTGGGAAACGCTTATTTTAATGCCGGTGACACAGCGAAAGCCGTTGAAGCCTGGTTCATAATCATCCAAAAAACACCAAACAAACCTCAAGTTTACCGAACATACGCTTCAATACTCTCAGGCCACGGGCTTCTCGACGAAGCAGTGAATACATACCGACAGGCCCGCAAACGGTTCAAGAACCCTGTCCTTTTCTACACCGAAGTCGCCGAACTGTTTATCGTCGAAGGCCGTTTTGAAGAAGCTGTTGACGAATATCTCGACGTTCTCCGCCATAATCCCGGAAACGACCGGATCAAACCAAAGATTCTGGCCACGGTGACCACTACTCCGGAAGCCGGCCCGATCATCGCAGCCAGACTCGAGAAGATCATTAAACCCGCACCCGAAAAACACCCGGCTGTCTGCGAAATACTGGCTTTGCTGCGGATCAGAAGCGGTCAGGCAAAGGAGGGAGCGGCCCTGCTTACCGTAGCCAGTATCCATAAAAACGACGGCGGACACCTGTTCATAGAGGTAGCCAGAGATGAAATCAAGCATGGCCGCTTGAAAAACGCACTAATTATCCTCGATCAGGGAACTAAAACGTATGTGGCCGGCCCCGAACTGCCTGAGATGCAACTTCAAAAAGCTCTTTTATTGAAAAACCTGGGGAACTTTGTCGAGACCACCGCCTTGCTCGACCGGCTACTTACCGCTTTCCCCGACTGGCCCGGTCGGCCGCGGGCCCTTGAACTCCTGGGACTCACCTGCCTGGAGGAAACCGGTGAATGGAAACGGGCCGAAGAAGTCTTTTCACAACTGGTTGCCGGCTATACTTCTTCATGGAAGGAAAAAGCGGCCGTGCACCTGGCCGAAATTGATATAAAACAATCCCATTTCGAGAAGGCCATGGATAAACTGGAGATTATTTCTAAACGAAGAACTCTCGGAACCGAACGGGCAACTTTTCTCATCGGTTTGATTCACCTGTACCTTTACCAACTCGACCAGGCACAGGACGTATTCATGTCGCTCCAGACCAGCTTTCCCACGAGCTTCCTGGTCAACGACTCTCTCACGTGGCTTCACCTTTTATCTTTGGACATTTCCGAAGACCTGTTACGTCAATTTATCCACGCACACTTCCTGCGGCAGTCCATCCGGTACCGGGAAGCGATGATTGAGACCGATACTATTTTAAATAACGAATCGCTGCCCCCAGCCCTGGAAGCCGCCACACTCCTACTCAAAGGGTCACTTCTGGAAAAAACTACCGGTCCGGAAGAAGCTATCACCGTATACGCCGAACTGGCCGGCAAACACTCCGGCACAAACGCCGGCGAGCGGGCCCTGTATCGGGCCGCCACGCTCATGGCCACTATTCTCAACCGTCAGGATGAGGCCAAAAAACTATTCGAAAAACTGGTCATTCAATATCCGAAAGGCCTGCTGGCCGCCATGGTACGAAGCATTTACGGAGAGGAGATGCTGCGGTGACACGGTGCAATGCAATTATCATTATTCTAATTACAACGGTTCTTTTGATGGTCGGGACATCCGGCCACGCGGCCGATCGGATACTGATCTACATGGACCGGGTCCAAACCAATCATCTAAAGGCTTACGGAGTCGCTTACTGGTGCCTCACCAGGGGCTTCAAAGTGCAATGGTTGCTCAATTACCGCGGCGGATCGTTCCTATGTGAAGACGTATCCCAGGTGAGAAGCTACGCCGGCGTCCGCGGCGTATCCTACCTGCCCCTGGATGGACAACAAGTAGCCGGCATCTACAAAATCATCGAAGAGAGCAATATGGAAGTGGTGCTGCTTGAAAAACCTCCTCGTATCGCCATCTATACTCCCCCCGAGTCCGAACCGTGGGATGATGCCGTCACCCTGGCTTTGGCGTATGCCGAGATTCCCTACAGCACGCTCTGGGACAAGGAGGTCCTGGCCGGTAAACTGTACGAGTTTGACTGGCTCCACCTGCACCATGAAGATTTCACCGGCCAGTATGGCCGCTTCTATGCTTCTTTTAGAAACGCCTCCTGGTACCGGCGCCAGGTCCGGATATTTGAAAAAGTGGCTGCGTCAGCTGGATTTTCCTCAGTGCCGAAACACAAGAACTACATAGCCCGGGAAATCAAATCTTTTGTCAAACAAGGCGGTTTCATGTTCGCTATGTGCGCCGCCTGCGACACCATGGATATCGCCCTGGCGGCCGAGGGTGTTGACATCGTTCCGGCAGAGATCGACGGGACACCGGCCGAAGCTAATTGCCAGGAGAAACTCGATTTTGCCAAAACACTTGCCTTCACCGAATTCAAACTCGAGATGAATCCGCTTGTTTACGAGTTCTCCAATATCGATGTCGAGGCAGGCAAATATAACGAATTCACCCACCCGGGTGATTTTGATCTCTTCGAGTTTTCCGCCAAGTTCGACCGTACGCCCACCATCTTCACCCAGAACCATGTCAACCGTGTCAGTGGGTTTTTAGGCCAGACGACGGCCTTCAGGCGCCAGACCGTCAAGGATTCGGTTATCATCATGGGTACTTTAGCCGGGGATGATGCAGTCAAGTATCTCTATGGCCGGCATGGAAAAGGAACCTTCACCTTCTACGCCGGTCACGATCCCGGAGATTTCGCCCACCTGGTAGGTGATCCTCCCACCAATCTGGCTTTGTGTAAAAACTCGCCCGGCTACCGTCTGATCTTGAATAATATCCTTTTCCCGGCCGCCAAGAAGAAGAAACAAAAGACATAAAAAACAGGTGAGCGATGATCGCCCACCTGTTTTCCGTGTATGTTTTACGCCGTTACAACCTGAGCTGTATCGGCCGGGAAGCCGGCTGCACCGGGATCTCGTCGCTGGAGCGGTCGTTGAGAAGACCGCTGGTTCCCCAGTTGAGATACATGGTTCCGGGAACAACGGTCGGATTTTCCGCTGCCTGAGTCACGTCAGCCAGAATGACAATTAGTTTATCCGGTTCTTCCCAGGGGATATATACCAGGATGGCACCATTGGCACTAAATGACGTTGCATCTCCTACATCGTGCTTGGTTTGCCCTGCAGTATCGTCAGGTGACACGGGACTGTCGAGCAGGATGAGGTCATCAGCATCTTTGAAGGCAGTAGCAGACCATTCAGTATCAATTTTCTCTGGACTATCGTTTGCATCCTTCTTGTAGGGATGATCGGTCGCTGTCTGCGAGAGCGCAGACTGATCAAAGGTACCGTACCACACCGGCCGGGCGAAGGTGAGTTCGATCATGTCGCCGGGGCCGGCCCGCCGGTCGTTGGGAGCGCTGTTTTTCCCTTCCCGGTAAGCGTCGTCGTATGCTATCGTCCATTTATCAGTAGTCGGATTATACACCGGAAGACATACACGCGGGGCCCCCACATCGAGAAACTTGACGTCCATCAGGATGGGATCGGGCAGATAGGAAATGGAGATGTCGTCCCGGGTTCCCGCCTTGCCGTCACCACCCGGGCTCCCGATAACACCGGAAGACTGGTCCAGGAAATAGTCGGCGCCCCACGGATCGACCGGCAGCTTGACCATATATTTACCTTTAAGGTCAGAAAGACCGTCCGCTTTCCTCGGCTCCATGGCGTTGTAGCGGGTAAGCGCACCCACGATAACGTCAATATCCTGCTTGGCTTTGGCTTGTTTGGCATCGTCCGACATACTGGCAAACTGGGGCAGAGCCACCGCGACCAGAATACCGATGATGGCCACGACGATCATGAGCTCAATAAGTGAAAAACCTCTGTTTCTCATCAGTGCAACCTCCTCATTCAAAAGTAACTTCCACACTTGTATCGGCTGGAATAATTGTTTCTCTCCGGCCCTCACAAGCCGCTTAAATTCTTTCTCTCATCCTCCTCCCGATTTGATGTTCCCTCTAGCCGGTCCAGCTTGTTGGTCGCTGATCGGCTACGACCTTTGTTCCTTATACCACTTCCTTATGCAAAGAACATACCAACTTCACGTTTTTTTTTCAAAACCACCTTCAATACTGGGGGAATACCTTAAAAGCGACAATCCCGGCTTCCATGAATCCATCAATTAAAATACCAGTAACTCCATCCGACAAGAATAATGTTTAACGAGTAAACCCAGTAACTAAGGGCGCTTTAGCTGATCGTGGTAAAAATACCATAGATATATTCAAAGACCACAGCCGGGTACCCAGGCGATTACTCATATAAGATTGTTCTCGTTATGCCGATAGAAAAAATGATATGCGTACTCATATAAGGAAGATCACGATAGTGACAATAGTATTATCTTTGCTTTTACTCTATCCCGGCCAGAATAGCTTTGCCTGGTCAGGGGGGGGAGTGACGGACGATCTGGCTCTTCCCCGTTATGGAACCCTGGACTGGATAGCGGAAGAAGCGCTAAAACTCCTTCCAGACGAAGAGTCATCATGGATCGAGGAGCAAATGCGAGACTATTTTTTAGGCACCGAAGGCCCTGAGAGCGCGGTGGTAGCAGCCTATTATTCACAATTGGCTGAACATGAGGATTGGGTTTACCATTTCTTGACGTTTGATGAAACCTATCAAGAAATCACCAACTCGTACCTGGCTCGAAGAGCGTCCGAAGAATGGATACAGGCCAAACGTTACTACAAGCAAAACAGCCATTATCAGGCCGCCTTTCACGCCGGCGCTATGGCCACCTATATCGCCCGCGCAGCCTCGTTTCCCCGCCTGATGCCGGAACTGGACACGGCCAGGCTCTGGGAGTACGAATTCGAGATGGAGAAAACGATCCCGGCTTACAGTTGGATCAATATGGAGAGTCTCCGGACTTCGACCGTGTTTCAGGAGTACATCGAAGCCCAGGATGGAAACCAGGACCCCCTGGCTTCATTGCACGAGGCGGTGGAAGAGATGGCCGGAAAGATCGCCCGCGGCGAAGACGGGACCTATAGCGCCATCGACATGAGTAACTACCTTCCCATGGGAGCCGACAATTCGGGAGGAGGAGTGGACGTCGACGATTGGACGACACCATTCAAAGAAACGGTGGGAGCCTCTATCAACGATGCCGTCAACCTCATCGCCCGTGCCTTGCATGACATCTACCGCTCACCGCTTGACGGGGAGCAGGATGCTCCCGTTTTTGAAAGCCTGATGAGTGTGAGTTCAACCGGTGAAAGCGGAGAAGCAAAGCTCACGTTCTGGGTAGCCGAAGAGGAGACCACGCCGCTCTGGTATAACATTTACATAACAGATGTGAGCGGTGCGTATAATTTTCTCAAACCCCGGTACGTGGTCCGGGAACCGATAGCATCTTTGATCACACACACGATTACCGGATTATCCGACACCACGACATATTATTTCGTGGTCCGGGCTATGGACGGTAACGGCAACGAAGACGCAAATTCACACGAACTACCGGTACTGGTGGGAACGTCTTCTGACCGGACCGCGCCGTCTTTTACGGGTCTGGGCCGGGTGCGAGGAACCGGTCTGGCCGGTGAAGTTCTCCTGGAGTGGCCGGCGGCTATCGATATATCGGAACCGATGACTTATCTGGTATTTATGATCGATGAGACAAGCTCTTTCGATTTAAATCACGCCCGCTATAGCCTCACTGAAAAAGAACTGCTCATACAGGGTCTGACCGACGGTATCGAATACACGTTCTTTGTTAAAGTCCAGGACAATATCGGAAACCGGGACAGCAATGAACTGAAGATGAAAGCGGTGCCAAACACCTCAACCGACGCTGTGCCGCCGGTCTTCGGGGGAGTCACCACCGCCTTTGCCACCGATGACGAAGGAACGGCGGTTTTGACCTGGAACGAAGCCGTGGATGAATCGGAACCCATCGTTTACAATATTTTTCTATCATTTGAAAAGGGACGGCTGCCGGAAGGTTTTCCTGATTACACCAGTTACGAATCACCGGTACAGATAACGGGACTGGAGAACGATAAAGGCATTTACGCTATCGTCAGGGCCGCAGATAATTTCGGCAATGAAGAGAAAAATACCCAGGAACTGCTCATCGTTCCCTCTGTCCGGGAAGAAACTGATCCGCCTGAGTTTTTCGGGCTGCAAAGCGCGGAGGGATCGGGACAAAATGGAGAAGTGATTCTTTCTTGGTACCCGGCTTTCGATCTTTCTTCTCCCATAACCTACGCAGTATACCAGTCAAGTGCTTCTCTGGATTATGATTTCGATCAGCCGGTTGTTACAACGCAGGTTTTCACCACCACCATATCAGACCTGGTCGACGGTCAACCATACTATTTCGTGGTTAGAGCTTTTGACCGTTTTGGGGCTGGGGAAAGCAATGTGATCGAGCGAAGCGCCATACCGTCCACCAGCGGAGACACCCTGCCGCCGGTATTCAGCGGACTGACATCAGCCGAAGCTACCGGTAGTAGCGGTGAAATACGTCTGCGCTGGCCGGCCGGACAGGACCCGTCTCTTCCGCTCACCTACCGTATTTACCGGTCGCTCGTGAGAGGGATCTACGATTTCGACACCCCGACCCTCGCCGTTCAGGATACATCGGTAACCATCGACGGTTTGACGAACTGGCGGGAATATTTTTTCGTGGTCAGGGCCGTAGATTCCGCAGGTAACGAAGACGATAACTTCCGGGAAGCCAGCGCTACTCCTGTAGATAATCCCGATATTGTGGATTCGATTCCTCCCATCGTTCTTTCTTCGATACCGGCAGCGGCAGCAGTAGACGCCCCACCGACCACGCCGGTGAGAATACTTTTCAATGAACCCCTGGATCCCAGTTCATTGGAGGGCAATATTATCGTCCTGAGAGGAACCTCACCGGTACCCGGGGAACTGCAGGTCGAGGAGGACGGCAGCCTGATACGATTTGTTCCTTACGCCGAGGGAACATTGCGTTTTAATACCCAATATACTGTCAAGGTGCTGAAAGGGCTCACTGATACTTCAGCAAACAATATCGAACCGCAGGAATGGTTGTTTACCACGAAACGAATAGATCGGCAGATCACTAATGTGTATACTTTTCCCAACCCGGTCAAAGGAGAAGATACCATCACTCTCCATCTGATTCTCGGAGCAGCTGATGGTGCAGGAAAAATAACGGTTCGCAACATGAAAGGCAGAGTCATCAAGATTCAAAACTCTGTTTTTGACACCGGTCCCAATCTCATCGAGATTACCCTGGACGATGAAAGAGGAAAACGCCTCATACCAGGCACCTACTATGTTCAGCTGGAGTACCGTGAACCCGGGAACACGCTGGAAGGAAACACACGGATGGTAGTCTTGCGATGAGAACATTTATTTTAATCTTGACCGCCGTGATCATTTCCGGATGGTGCGGACAAGGCCAGGCCTATGTTCTACCCGAACCCGATGCCGCGAGTGCCGGGCTGGGAGGGGCGTATACCGCCAAAGTCAGTGGTCCGGCAGCTGTCTATTGGAATGCAGCTGCCCTCGGTGATTTGCTTGAACCCCAGTTCCAGACCATGAAAAAGTCTCTTCTGTTTGGCGACACGTTCACGTCCTTTTCTTACGCTCAACCGGTAGGCAGTATAAAAATAGGTCTCCAGGAGCGACGTTTGACCCTCAAATCCCTGGAAGAGCGAGATTCACACGGCGTACTGAGAAGTCTCTTTCAGGAAGATTACCTGGACCGGGCCATAGCCGCCGCGTATCCTTTTCGAAAAGGGTTTTGTCTCGGAGCTACCTACCACCAGTGGACGAGGACCGTAGGGTTCCGCAAAGTCAGAGCACATTCTATCGACTTATCTGGGCAATGGCGCATTCAAGACAATCTCCGCCTGGCACTCGTTTTTGGCGGTTTAATTTCACGAGCTTCCGGCCATCAGGATATCATCGGCCCGGCCCCGGCGTCTTTCACCAGAATAGGAATCGGCTGGGAGGTTCTGAAAGCTTCGCTTTCTCTTGACCTGGAGCAATTTGATCAGCGCCGAGCGGATATCTCTTTCGGTCTGGAGGTGCCTTACCGCAACCTGCTCTTTTTCAGAGCAGGACATCGGGAGGAAGACTGGACCCTGGGTATGGGGCTCAAGTTGGGATGTACCATGTTTGATCTTGGTTTTCAGGACAAGAAACCGGGCTCTCAAACAGTTTTGAGTACAACTTGGAGTTTCGGAGGTTTAACCGGTTTGAAAAAACTGGGGGGATGGTTGAAGGGATTGACGGCTCCGCCGCCGGAAGCAAAACACCGCCTTGAGACGCCAACGGGGGCACCATCTCCGGACCGACTACCATTACCGGCAGGAGAATTTGTCACGATGCCAAGTGAACTGGTAACTGAATCACCAGCCGACCTCCTGGCCAGAGCAAAGCTGGCCTTTCTTTCCGGAGACCTGTTTGAGGCCGAACGTCTCTGCCGTGAGATCGGTAACAGCGACAATGAAGAGATCAAAGGGTACGTTTCCAATCTGCTGGAACAGATAGAACAAGTCAAGCTGATAAATGACGTTAAAAAACTGTCGGTTACCAGGTAATACTCACCGGCCCATTATCCTGGCCGATGTTGAAAGCTATCTCGCAGTCGCTAACCAAAACCACCGAAACCGGTTTATTGCCAACGGCGACATTACACCGTTCAGGACGGACAGGAACTGTCAAGGTAATCTGGCTGGGAGTGCCATTAACTATCCTGAACGTTATCGAACCGGCGTCCTGGATGAAAGATCGTACCTGGCAGCCCGGTTTGGCCCTGAACAAAGTCTTTCCTGAGCGATGAAGAACCGTTTCGGCGGGACTGGTCACGACCCCGTGTAATTGCCCTCGATAGAGCATATTGTTTACTTCTACCGGTTGATCCCACAAAACCGACCCGAATCTCAAGCCCTGGCCGAAGAGTTCTACATCCAGGATTTCTTCCAGCACCATCAGCCCCATTAACCCTCCCCAGGTATAGTAAGGACAACTCCTGGCATAGACCCCATCCTGACATTCTCCATACCCGGTCAGAGAAGAATAGTTTTCATGGACATGTCCCTGCCCACGCCATTCGCGTAAAAAGATCTCGGCGCTGGCCACCGCCAAATGGTGAGCCGCTTCCTGGTCATAGTTTCTCAACCCCAGAAAGGTAAGATAGTTGGCGGGAGGCCAGATACGGCCCCGCCAGTAATCTCCATCGGGATCGTATTCTGTGACACATCTGGCAACGGTAGGAAGGGCAAACATACCGCCGAAACGATCGTTGTTATAGAAATTTTCGCTGATCAGACGGGCCGCCCTGGTACGGGAGGGTGTCCCGGCCAGTAAAGGATAAAAACCGGCCACGCTCGGCATATGAACCCATCTTCCATCCGGAAAACGGGGGAAATAGAAAGAGTATCTCTCATCCCAAAGCCAGCTTTCGCAAATAGATGCCTCTTTGGCATACTGTTCCCGAAAATAAGTGGTCTCCTGCTCCAAACCCAACTCTTGTGCCATAACCGCCAAAACACGGCTGAATATGATCATAAAAGCTGAGAAATCCACGCAAGCCGCCGTCATTCGCCTTGTGGCCGGATCGTACGGGAGAAAATCCCACATCGGGTTATCATCCATTCCCGATTCGTACCGGGCGCCGGCCATACCGGGTAATCTCATACCCGGTTCGATATCCTTAATCTCCTTATCGGTTCCCCAACTCCACAGGATGTCTCCCGGCCCCCGGCGGTTGCGCTCAAACCAGCCATACCAATGATATAAACGAGGAAAAACATTTTCCAAAAAGGTTTTATTGGCAGTGCATCGATAGAGTTTCCAGGCAGCCAGAGCCAGTATGGGAGGATTGCTCCGGTCGCTTACCAAGGACCCTATTCTGACCTGGGGAACCCTGCCCTCCGAATCCTGTCCTTCCAGCGCCGCCAATAAATTACGCTCAGCCAAATCGGGGCACTCCCAGCAGGCAAGCAAACCGTGGAAAGCGGAATCCCAGTTGAATATCAGCAGGTTCCGCGAGCTGCCCCGGGAAAGATCATACACATCTTCCATCATCTGAACCCACTCCCGGCTCACCAGCGTAAGGCTGTTGGCTGCAATCTCACTTCTGCAGGTGTTCCAGTAAACACAGTCCGTAATGGCTCGCGCGGAGTCTTCGATCATCTCCGGAAACCCGCCAATTCTCCGGTTCTCATATTCGTTTTGCAGTTCTTCCCGGACGGTTTCAAACCGGGACATGATGAGGCTTGATTCACGGGAGGTTTCACGTTCTGATCTTCCTATAGCCACAGTAACAGCACCAGGATCGTCATCAGGCAACCTCAGAGCGAGTATCCCTTTCGAGGCAAAACTGAAATTCAACCTCCTGGACTTACTCAAGTACCTAACCATATTATCCAGGCTGGTAAATGTCCCATAGTCTTTCAGGGCGAAATCAAGACATATGGTACCCGTCCACTTGGCGCAGGTCAGGATGACACCGTTCTCAGCCTGCTTAAATTGGATACCGGAACTCCCCGGAAGGGAAAAAACAATAAACGACATCGTCGGCCTTTGACAGGGTTTACCTGGTACCGCTTTCCAAAGCAATACGCCGTTGTGATCAGCCATACTGAGAGTATACGTGCGTTTATTAACCATCACATCGACAACCGCGCAGTCCAGACATGGTCCGTGCGACCCGGTACGCGCCACCGTCCCTACTCCGATGTTCCGGTGTTTCAAATGCAAGGGAGGATTGAGAAGCGGTTGGCCTACATCGAATCCGAATCGAGTGGTAACCTTACCGGACTCTACATTCAATGTGACGAATGTAACCTGCAGCCCGGTAGTGATATGAGTCACGATATTCATACCGGCGGCTGATGACGTATCCCATTGCTGATTCATTACTTCAATTGTAGTGTCACTAAAAAACGCAGTCAACCCGGATAATTCACGAATCCTCGCAGCGAACCGAAAGAAATTACCGGTGTAGATTATTTAATGATGATTCGGGTCAAGAAAAGACGGGTACTTACCGATACAAAATGAGAAATAACCGGAGGTGAATAAAGCGTGTTGAACGAGCGACTGGACCAGATCGAACGGAATTTCAATACTATTCGGAAACTCGGCAGGAAAATTGATGAAACCCTGACCAAGATCGAAGAGTTCAACAACCGTCACCGGTCTTGACTGGGTTTCGACGGGACACCTTTAATTTCTGCCTGGCCAAAATTCTGCGACGAAGCTCAAGATAACATAGGAAAATAAGGTGTTCACCTGGATCGGGATCCTCATAGATCACCTTTTGATCCTGGTCATAAGCCAGGTTGACGGTAAATCCATGACACATTTCCTCTATTTTCCTTAACGCGCGCTCCATATCTTCCTGTTCTCCCGACGGCTCTGACTCTTTTGTTCTTTTCGTGATAATCCGGATACACTCAACGAATATCCCGTACTGCCTAAAAAACTCGGTGAAATAATCCCATCGAGCCACCGACGGATCGTACGGCACAAAGCGGTACCCGTAGCGTTCCGAAAACAACATTATCTGCTCCCGGTCTTCAAGCGCCACGGGACCTTCCGGTGTTTCGGAGACAATATTCAGATCGAGCCGTAAAAAATCCTGGTACAGTTCTTCAGGAAAAAACGATGTAAACTCAAACAGGGGCCTGGCAACCACTTTTGTTTTTCGGCCGGGTTCATAGGTTACCAGGGACTCCCAATCTGTTGCCGGCAGACCCATAGACGGTATTTTAAGAGGAACCTCCAGTGGCCGCTCCTCCAGGGAGAAGCGCTGAACCCAGTATCGCCGCTCGAAGAATCCCGACCGGGCTCTTTTAACTCCGGGTAAATTTAACGCCGCCTTTTCCCTGACGACCAAGAAATCGATGATGTTCTTGGGATCGACATGCGAAGTTGCCAGGGTTTTTACAGTGGTTCCGCGACCGAATACCCCTTCCCGCACCATCTCGGCCAGCAGGGCGTGATTAAGCCTGAAACGTGTATTTTTAAAGGTCGTTTTGTTCAGGCGATTGATCAATTTTTCCGCTTCGTGCCGCCTCATCGCCGCACCTCCTGTTTAACCCGGATATTTCAGCCTCTCATTGTACCTTAAATCTATTTGATGATCCAATTAAAACAACCTCGGCAGGAGCTATAAACCGGGATTGCAGGGTGGACATCAGCTTTGACTTCCTGCTGTGTTACAATGCCAGTTGATGCCACCATCACAAAAACCAAACTGGCGCCTCGCAACGGCAGTGGAACTGGTTTTACTGCTTACAGTGGCCATGCTGTATATTCACCTCGCCGCATCGACCGTCACTTCTACCGGAGACCATGGGGAACTGGCGCTTGCCTGCCAGGAGATGTATTCAGGACACCCGCCGGGGTATCCTTTGTTCATTTTGCTGGGAAAAGCGGTTTTGAACATTGTTCCTCTCGGAGGAGTGGTTTTCAGACTTAACCTCCTGTCGGCTCTCATCGCCGCCCTGGCGGTATGGGTAACCGCTCTTTCGGTTACCCGCCTGACTAAAAGCAGAGCGGCGGGAATCATTGCGGGAACCTGTCTGGCGTTTTCACCGACGTACTGCTCCCAGGCAGCCATAACAGAAGTCTATTCCACCCAGATCCTCTTTGCAGCCATTTTGGTCTATCTTTTTACCGGTGAAGAAACCCTTCGCCACAAAACACGCTTGTTCTCCTGGTTTATTTGTTCTCTGGCGGTTTTCCATCACTACACGATCGCCCCACTGGCCGCGCTGGTGATCTACCGAACCAGGCCTAAAACTCCCAGGGACTGGTTGCTCATGGTTTTTTGTTTCATACTGGGAGGATCTCCTTTCCTCTTGCTGCCGCTAACCGCCAATCGTGGTCTTGCGTGGGGAGCAACTCAGCAATTCTCCGGGCTTTTATGGGTTATGCTTCGAAGACAGTACTGGCACCTCCCAACACCTCCCCGGGCTCTGGGTTTGACCGTACGCCAATTTTTCTACATCACGCAAGTTCTGTTCGAGGACATCGGGACATTCTGTCTTTTCCTCGTAGCCGGGACGATATTGCTTCTTCTCAGCGGCACGTTCAGCACCAAAAAGGACGACGGTCATAGTTTTCCGAAACATCTCACCAAAGCCCTCCTGCTCGTGCTGATCTTCGGGCCGCCGGTAGCCCTTATCAGCAACTTTCCACTCACACCGGAAGGGAAAGAAGCCGTTCGGGTACTGCTCCTTCCTCTCATACTGTCAGTTGCCTTCCTGGCCGGGCTCGCATGCGCCAAGCTCGTGGAAATTGCGGGAACAAAAAAATATACTGCACTGGTTCTCTGCGCAGTCATTATGTTTGTAAACGGGAAACGGCTCGCTGACCAACCCACAATCCGTTCAGATACTCTGGCCTACGACTACAGTCGCAACCTGCTGAAATCAGCGCCCTCAAACTCATTCATCGTTGCTTCCGGGGGAAACGAAGTGTTTCCTCTCTGGTTCATGAACCATCGTGATAAACAGAACGGAAACACGATTATTGATTTCAGGCTGCTTTCCCAGCGGTGGTACCGGTCATACTTGCGCCGGCACCGGGGGATTCAAGAAGTCCCGCTCGACTTTGAACCTCCAGCCAGGCTACGTAGTTCCCGCGAAGAGGACAGAATGATTCTCTCCACCGTACTTGAAAAATCAAAACGGTTGTTTTTCGCCACACCAACCGCCTGGACCGAGATACACGATAAAAAACCCACCAACGCACGGGGATTGTTGTTCCCCCTGAACCCGCCTTCCGGTGAATATACCCGAGACCCAATAACGCTCGATGAGCTGCAGCTGCGGGAACTGAAAACCCCGATAGAGGAGCATCCGTTGGAAAACAGGATATTCTATCGGCGATATGCGTTTTCTCTGGCTATCGCCGCTGAAACGCTGTATCGACAGGAACGGTTCCGGGAAGCGCTTGGGTGGGCGGAACGAGCTTTCGGGATTGACCCTGATTCTTCAACCGCGGCAGCGGTACTGGGTTCAATCTATCTCCAGGAAGGTTGGTTCGAAAAAGCGGAATCAATTCTTCTTGATCTTCAGAAGAAGTCTCCCGATTCTCCGCACGTGCTCTATAATCTGGGCCTTTTATTTATCTTCAAAAACAGGAATCAGGACGCAGTAACAACATGGAGACGGCTGTCACACCTATACCCCGGATACCGCAATGTGGAAGAAAAACTCAAAAAACTCGAATGAGTTCAGTTAATTCCGTCAATGAGAAGTTTCCCTGCCTTGAACTTGGGAACCTTCCTGCTTGGAATAGTGATTTTCTTTTTCGTCTGGGGATTAATACCTTTTTTGGCTTTCCTCTTGAGGACGCTGAAGGTGCCAAAACCGGTTATTTGCACTTTATTACCCTTAACCAGGGCATCACTCATTACTTCGATGGAGCTTTCAACAAAACTCTGTACTTCCTTCTTGGTAAGCCCGGCTTCATCTGAAATGTAATCGACGAGATCTTTCTTGTTCACGCTTTCACCCACCCTGTCTCAATAACATTCTCTAACATTCTCTTTGTGCCTTATGGTATAGCATAGCATAGAAGGAGATGTCAAATAATAACAAGAAGATCTTTTAAACTATTCATGATCATAATGCTGGAATTGCTGTTATAATTGTGGCAACAATGCCATGCAGCGCATGTCGACCAGCAAGTGCCACGGGCGATTTTGCCGCCGTATAACCGTTTACAAGCTACTCGAGAACCAGGTGAAAAATTATTAGAGGGAAAAAACAAAAAAACAAAAAACGCCGGCGCGGCAAACGTATTTTGTATGTGGCATACAGCCAAAGTCCACATATACTGCGTATGGCGCAATTTTTCCGGGAACGATCGTGGGACATCCACATAATGGACATCGACAGGGGGGAACCGGCTTCGGAACTGCCGGGAATTACACTTCATTTATTCAAACAGCCGGCTGGACAAATTCCCGATTCACTGGTCCTGTCCCGGACAGCCAGTATCTTTTTGGTCAAATTGCTCCGACAACTCCAGCCCGATATCCTCCATAGTCACTACGTAACCTTTTTTGGATGGACAGCAGCACTGGCGGCCTTCACTCCCACCGTGGCGACCGTTTGGGGTTCCGATTTGTTCATCGAAGCCCGAAGTAACAAAGTGAACAGACGCCTGGCTTCCTTTACGCTCCGAACAGCGTCTTATGTTACCGCCGACTCTCTCGATCTTCTGGAAGAAGCCCAACAGTTACGGGAAACACCCGAAGGAAGCGAGCTGATTTTATTCGGAATAGATACCGAACGGTTCCGGCCCGAACTCGACACTTCAGCCCTTCAGCATCGGGGATTACCGTTTATCTCCCACGAGAATTCTCACCGGCGAATTGTTTTGAGTATCCGCCAGTTCAAACCGCAGGCCAATATTCACGTCATGGTGGAAGCTATTCCGCGAGTGCTTGAACACCATCCGGAAACACTGTTCATTCTTAAATCATTCCTTACCAGGGACACACCGTTTAAAAAGTATGAAGACATTATTCGCAGACGTGTCGATGAACTGGGATTAGCCGGCAATGTCGTATTCATGGGAGATGTTCCGGCTGATGATTTGCCGCTTCTCTTCAACCTGGCCGACATCTCCCTGTCTCTCCGGAACACCGATGGGGCATCGTGCTCGGTACTGGAATCCATGGCCTGCGGAACACCGGTCATAACAGGCTCCATTCCGGCCATGGCAGAATGGATCGAACACGAACAAAACGGGCTGCTTATACATCACACGGACAGCCAGGAACTTGCCGCGGCGATAATCAGGTTGCTGGACGATGCTCCGTTCTTGGAATGCCTTTCCCTCAACGCTCGAAAAACAGCCGTGGAACGGGCTGATTACCGGAAGGCCTGGGAACAGCTCGAAGCCAGATACCAGACCCTAATGGAGAAGAACAGGCAAGGCCTGAAAAGCTCCGATCCGGTAGAATTAAGTCATTATTATCTCTGGCACAAGCAGGCGGACAAGGCACAGAAAACGCTGTCAAAGTACCTGACATCCCGAAATCTGCGAGTCTATGATTGTCTTCGAGCTCTGGTGGCCCTGGGCGCCGTGGCAGCGATCACAGGAGACAACGAGAAAGCCAAGCGCATGTATTCCAGCTTTTCAAATCTTCTTACCCAGGCCAACCTCGACACACCTATGTCGGTGAATGTCCGTTGATCCGGAAGCAAGGCCTCGCCGTACCGACCTGATAACGAGAAAATGAGATTGAGATTTGTAAGCAAGAAGTGTGGAAAGAGGACCCTATGACGTCTCTCCGATCCAACACATCTCGCGACATTGTCCAGTAGCAAAGTCTATCCGTCCCGCCCTGCCACTTTATGAATAACATTAAACTCTCTCTAAGCAAGGAATGTAGAACGTGAGACGAGAGATTACACGTGGTATTGTTCCGGCTTGAAGAGATGTTTCCGTTTTTTGAACCATTTGATTGTTCTGGTTAATCCTTCGTTCAAACCGATTTCCACCTGCCAACCCAATGTTTCTCTGATCCTGGAAACATCTGCCAGCAATCGTGAAACCTCACTGGCGTCAGGCCGGACTCGTTCCTGTTCTGATTCCATGGGCAGGTCGCGGCCGCAGATGGAGATGATCATCCGGGCCAATTCCCCGATAGAGATTTCTTTCCCGCTGCCAACCTGTACTACTTCTCCGGGGACAATGGCAGCAGCAGCAGCCATGGTAAAAGCCCGTACCGTATCGGCAACGTAGGTGAAATCCCTGGTCGGGAATAGTGATCCGAGCGTAATCCTATCGCACCACAAGGCCTGGGAAATAATAGTTGGAATGACTGAGCGAAGGGTTTGCCGGGGGCCATACGTGTTAAACGGTCTCAGAAGCACTACCGGCAACTCGAAGCTTCGGGCAAAACTCAAAGCCAGTTGGTCCGCACCGATCTTCGAGGCAGCGTATGGAGACTGGGCACTGAGCGGGTGCAACTCGGTCATGGGCACTGTCTGGGCCGTACCATACACCTCACTGGTGGAGGTCTGAACAAAACGGCGAATTCCCGCATCCATGGCCGCCATCAACAGGTAAGCGGTCCCCTGAACGTTGGTCTGAACAAAGTCGATGGGATTCTGGTATGAGTAAGGGATGGCAATCAACGCTCCCAGGTGAAGGATCGTATCCATTCCTTTCACGGCCCGTCGGACCGAAGCAGGATCTTTAAGATCGCCCCGGATAAGTTCCACCTCTTCAAGAACGTCCGAAGGAAGTTCCGCCAGCCAGCCTATGTCTGCCCGGGAACTGTACCTGAGAAACGCACGGACCCGGCCGCAGCGGGGAACCAGATATTCGACCAGATGACTACCGATAAACCCTGCCCCTCCGGTAACCAGCACGTTCATTGATTGTAATATTTTATCGAGACCATTCATGGAAGAGATCCTGTTCACTCCATTCTTTCACATCCCGGTTCGCCTGATCGAAATCATCGTGTATCCCGATATCTTTCCAGTACTCGGTGATTTCATAGCTCACCAGTTTGGCGCCGCCGTTCTTGAGCGCTTCCACCAGGGTGGGTACGTCCATGTACTGCCCGGGGGATATGTAGTTAAAAACCGAGGGAGACGCGGCATAGATTCCCGCTCCGATATGAAAGAAGAACTTGGGTTTCTCGACGATCGTGCTGAACAGTTCCCCTTCTCCCAAAACGACACCGTAAGGTATGTCTATCTTGTATTTGACCACGGCAATAGCAAAATCGGCACCGCTTTCCCGATGGAAATCAAGGACCTTTTTGAAACTCGATTTGGTGAGTATATCGCCGTTGGTGATGAGAAACGATTCGGTGAGCCGGTCACGGGCCAGCGACAAGGCGCCGACCGTCCCCAACGCTTCTTCCTCGATGGTGTAATCTACCTTGACGCCGAATTTAGATCCGTCATCGAAATATGCGCGGATCAGCTTACCCTGGTAACCGGTGGTGACGATCACATCGGTAAAACCTTCGTTTTTGAGTTGTTTTATGACAATTTCCAGGATAGGGGTGTCACCGAGGGGAAGCAACGGTTTAGGTACTATTTTGGTGTACGGCCTGAGACGCGTACCCTTCCCACCGGCCATGATCACCGCCAGCACCGACACTCATCCTTTCCCTGAATAACAATCATTAAAGGGCAATAACAGCTGACATCGTTCCGATGTACCCTTATATTATAACGTATACATTTTTGAATTCACTATCTTTCATCTTTTACCCGGATATTTGATGTACGGCCACGGAAAGACCCCGGGTGAACTTACCGCAGATCGGAAACAAGTGCCCGGCACACCGCTTTCACCTGATCATCGGTGAGCTTGACTGCGGACGGGAGGCAGATTCCGCAGCGGGCCAGATATTCAGATGCCGGGATCGGCGCAGACCGGGCCGCGCAGTATGGTTTCTGGTGTGGAATGGGACTGAAAAACGCCCGGCTTTGCACACCCGCCAGCCGCAGACTATTCACCAGTTCATCACGAGCCAAGGACGCTGTTTCCTCCCGCAAAAGGACACTGTACAACCAGTAATTGGGGTTTGACCCTTCAATTACGGGAGGCCGTTCCAGGTTAACCAGTCCGTTCAGATGCTGATCGTACAGGCCGGCGATCAGGCGTTTGCGCTTCAGGAAAGCGGGAAGCTGTTCCAACTGGGCCAGCCCCAGGGCGGCGCCGATATTCGGAAGACGATAGTTGTACCCAACGGCATCGTGCTCATAGCGAACCGGGTCTGAGCGGGCCTGGGTAGTCAAGTGAAACACCGTTTCACTGAGATCACTGTCACCGGTAACAACCATACCTCCCGACCCGGTGGTAATGATCTTGTTACCGTTAAAACTGAAACATCCCACGGTCCCGAACGTTCCGGCCGGCCGGCCCCTAAAGGTTGTCCCAAGCGCTTCAGTGGCGTCTTCGATAACCGCAAATCCACGTTCTTCGGCTAATTGAAGGATGTCATCCATGGGAGTAAAGAATCCATATAAATGAACGATAATAACAGCCCTGGTCCGTCGAGTGAGGACCGATTTAAGGCTGTCAACGTCCAGTCCCCAGGTACTACGGTCGAGGTCAGCGAAAACCGGAACAGCACCGGTATACGAAACAGGGTTGGCGGAAGCAATAAATGTGAGGGCAGGCACGACCACTTCGTCGCCGGGCCCGATTTCCAGGGCCAGTAAAGCGGCGTGAAGAGCCGCCGTTCCACTGCATGTCGCCACTGCGTGCGGGACCCCGAGATACGAGGAAAACTCTTTTTCAAACCGCTCCACCATCGGGCCCCGGGTCGATACCCAACCGGTCTTGATACACTCCGACAGATACTCTACCTCACGGCCTTTAAACTCGGGTACCGAAAGTTCTATCACGACTGAGACTCCTTCATGAGAGATTCAATCCTTCCCGTTCAACCAGAAACTCCGCCCACAACAGATCCAGTGGTTCATCGATATCGACCGACCGCTCTTCCGGCATAATAAATCCTCCGTGCCGTTTACCAACCAGCGTTTGCCTGGAGATGAGAACGTCACGTTTGATTACGAAGATGGCTCCGTTAGGCATGTAACTGGGCGGGCAATCCTGACCCTGCACTTCTGAATAATATGCGTCAGGAAAGATTGGCTGGATTACCCCGGACTGATCAATGCGGCAGAGCCACTCTACCGGATGACTGGCTTTATGGTAACTGTCCACGGAATCAAATTCTCCGGTTTCCAGAAAATCGACCGCAGCGTCAATATCTTGCGGTTTTCTCAAGGGAGACGTCGGTTGGAGTACGGCGATTAAAGAGTAACTATCTGCATCATCCAGATGATCAATGAGATGCAGAAGAACCGGTGCCATTGTGATTTTATCGCCGGCCAGTTCCGGCGGACGGAGAAATGGAACCTCCGCCCCGGCAGACCGGGCCACGGCCGCGATTTCCTCGTCATCGGTGGAAACAACTACCCGACCAACTCGCAGTGCTGAAAGAGCGCATTGAATGGTAATGGCTATCAAAGGCCGGCCGGCCAAAGGATGTAAATTCTTCCGGGGAACCCTTTTCGACCCTCCCCGGGCGGGAACTATAGCCAGAACATTCCTAGCTTGCATCACCCGGTTCCTCTTTTACCGGTTTCGCCGGTTCATCATTATCATCGATAGGTTCACCGCGCTCTTTCTTGATCTTGTTCCACTCTTCCTTAACATCCTGCCACCGTTCTCGAGCCATATTCACGATGTCGGGTCGGAAATCTTTCTCATTGGAATAGATCACGGCGGCATAACACTGTATGGCGTCCTTATGGTTTCCCAGGTTGTAGTTGAGTTCTCCAACCAGGTATTGGATACCAATCTCACCCATTTCACCAAATCCACCGGCCTGGTTTTGAAGCGCATCGTTGTAGAAATCAAGAGTTTTCTGGGTATACTCTTTCTCCTGCTCCTCCAAGCCTCCGCCTTCTTTGGTCCGGCACAACCAGGCCATATTGAGATAGAGACCGGCCATTTTTGACAGGTTGGCGTTGCGTATGGTGTAACACTCCACGGCCAGTTTAAACGCCTCAAGCGCCGTTTCCAGATCCCGTTCGCCGTCAAACACCCGGTCACCGGCCACTGCACGCAGTTTATCACCAGCTTCCAGAATAATACCCCGTTCGGTGTCTTTGACATTCGTGAACTCGTCACGCCTGAGGGCGGCGTAACGGCAGAGCGGGCATACCCAAATCATGTAATAAAGAGGATTTATCCCTTCATAGTGGCAGCAAAAATCAGGGTCTTTCTTGGATACACTGACGGCCGTTCGGCGAACATTGTAGGCCGTGAAATTAGAGCCGCAGACGGGACACTCTATGTCTTTGCTCCAGATAGCTTCAACAGTCACGATCTTCATCCCCTTCTTTGACGGAATCTAGCATTTGACACAGTACAGGATACCATATTTTCAGAGGGAAAGAGAACTCCGATAGTTTCTGCGGGCAGCTACTTGTTGAAAATAATCATATCGTCAAGCTTGCGAATCCGTTTCGAAAGTTTCTGCAAGATTTTGATGGCGAACTCGGGCTGCATTTTCAATATCTGCTTGAGAATTTCCAGGTCTATTACCAGGACATTTACTTCCGAAATGGCCTGCGCATTGGCGTAACGGGGCAGATCCTCAAGGAGAGACATTTCACCGAAGAAATCTCCCGGACCAACGGTGGCAATAGTGTTGATCCGGTAGTGAGGAGGAGGACCCTGTTTATAAATTTTGACCTGCCCGCTCAAGATGATGAACATCTCTTTGCCTTTTTCCTTGTCACGGCAAATGATCGAATTTTTCGGATATTTCCGGCCACATTTGCCAAACAGGTCCTGAAGTCCCACGTTATCCTCCTATTGCTGATAATGCATATTTACGCGATTCAGTTTAGCACGCTTTTATCACGAAGCGCAAGTCATGGTACTCACAACTCCGATTCGTTTTCGTCATCCCGGTCATCCCTGTTTTGCCTGATTAATTCGGCCAGCCGGCACTTGACATCATAGTTGCCGGGCTCCATCTTCAAGCCTGTTTTCCAAAACCGGATCGTTTGCTTAAAAAGTCCTTTCTGGTAACAAACATCCCCTAAGTTGAAATACACACTGGGGTCCCGGGGCCGGGCCCGCAGCGCCCGGAGATAGCACTTCATGGCTTCATCCCAACGTTCCATTCTGAACAACACGCAACCCAGACTGTTGTATACATTGGCATCCCGGGGTTTGAGATCACGTAAAATGGAGAAAACCAGTTCCGCGTCACGGAGCCGGTCGAGATTGAAATACACCGTTCCGAGATTATTCAACGCTTCACCATAGGTCGGCTTCAGTTCCACGGCTTTTTTCAAATGATATATCGCCAGCTCATATTCTCCGACATGCTGATACACGAAACCGAGATTATTATACGCCGCGGCATAGTCAGGCTTCGCCTCCAGAGCCAGCTTGAATTGCTCGATTGATTCAGGGATCTTTCCCCGTTTAAACAAGATGCCGGCCATATTGTTGTAAGCCTTGTGATACGAGGGATTACTGGATATTGCCTGACGATAACACCGCAGGGACTGGTCCAGGTCGCCGTCATCCTGGTACGCCAGGCCAAGGTTATTGAGAAGCACCGGGTCATCGGGAGCCATTTGAAGCGCCAGTTTGTACTGGTCGACCGCTTTTTGAAGAAACCCCATCTTCCTGAGCAAAAGGGCGAAATTATTTCGCGCCTCCACGAAATCAGGCATCTTGTCGAGAGCTTCTCGAAAATGTGAAGCGGCTTCGAGCCATCTTCCCAGGAAATAAAGAGCGCTGCCGATATTGTTTTGGACTTCAGCCGATGACGGGTTGATACTCAGGGCCGTCCGGTAATGAGAAATCGCTTTTTCGAGCCGGCCCATCCTTTTGTACACCAGACCCAGATTGTTGTGGGCCTTAAAAAACCGCGGATTAATCTCCAGTACCCGTTGATATACAGTCACCGCCTCCCGGAGCCGGCCGGAAGCGGAAAGCTCGTTAGCTTTTTTAAAAAGCTCCCGGCCCTCCGTGATGGTCTCTACAAAAGCATCCTGCTCCTCAGGCTTCAGTTGCAAGGAAACCCGGATCATGCGGTACGCCCCTTGTCATCCGAACCCGTCGGGAAACACCCGGGCCCGCAAAATAACCGCTCACTTTCACTATACTTGGGATTCGGCGCTTTCGGCAAGGTATCCCGAATAATTCACAAACTCTTCTGCTGGGGTTGTTATTGAGCCGAAGTGGAAGGCTACTGCATCTTTCTGGTTAACACAAACGAATTGGAGTACAAAGGATTGGCTAACTCACCCCATGCTTTTTCACACCGTCAGCGATCCTGAAAGTTATCTCCGAGACATGCTCGATCTCCGGCAGCGTCATCGGAATGCAGCGGCTCTCACGATCACCCGTCACACAATCACGAAAAAGTTTGAGTTCCATGAGGTGCCCTTTGTCTTGCCGTATCCGCTTCCGCGCTTTTTTGATCCGCCCCTCCAGAACAAAAAGCTCGGAAAAATCCTTGATAGTGATAGTCAGACTACCTGCCAGAATCTCGATCAGCTCTTTTTCCGTTTTTTCAGCACCCATGGACGTGTAGGTCAGAGTTGCCGTGGAACTGTTTTCCATAGTGAATAGCACCTGTAAATTATCGTCCAGGGCGCCATCGGCGGCGGGCACACCCACGCAGGAAACATCACTGATTCGAGATCCGGCCAGGTACATGATGAGATCAACCATGTGACAGGCTTCTCCGATGATACGCCCTCCTCCCTGGGGTGTTTTAACCCAGTGGTCCGTCGGCAACCGACCGGCGGCCACCCGGTAGGTGATCATGACCGGCCCGGACACCTTGTTTAGCAACTGCCTGGCCCGGAGCGAAAACGGAGCGTACCGCCGGTTGAATCCGGCCATGAATGGCAGGCCGGTCGAGACTGCCGTATCGAGCACAGTTTTCAACTTCTCTCTGGAGAGAGCAACCGGTTTTTCCACAAACACAGCCTTGCCGGCTTCGAGAGCTGCAATCGTTTGGGGCGCGTGGAGATCATGGCGGGTGGCAATGATAACCGCTTCAATCCCGGAATCAACCAACACCCGAGCGTAATCCGACGTAGCATATGCGCCGGGAAAAACAGCGGCGGCTTTTTCCGCCCGCAGACCGTCCGTATCACACACCGCCGCAACCTTGTACAACTTTTTAAGCACGGTCAAATACGGCACCAGCACCGTCCTGGCAAAACTGCCGGCACCGACCAGGGCGACTCCGAGAGGACCAGACAAACCTGTTTGACGGGTGCGCCGCGGAGCTTTTCCTGCTGTTTCCCTGTTCACTAACACACCTGTTTTATCCATAGATCCATCCGTTTTTCTTTGCTCCGCTCCAGGCTCTTCCTGTCCTCCCCCGTCCGTTTGTACATCAGTATCTGCCCGTAAATCAGTCTCCATACCGCCCCGACTCGAAGCCGGATATCTGAATAAGGCCGTTACGAGATCCCCTTTGAGAAGACTGTCATACACTTCCGGGGCCTCCTCGAAATCAAAAGTATCACGAAAAAGGTTCCGGATATGTACCCTCTGGCGTCGCAGCAAATCAAGATAACAAGCCATATTCCGCTGTTCCGTCCAGCGCACGTAGGAGTATGGATAATCCAGGGACCGCTCCTCGTAGTCCGGATCATACCGTCCGGGACCATACGAGCACGATACCCGCAGATCGAGTTCTTTCCGGTACAGAGCATTCCGGTCAACATTGATGGGGATATCCCCGACAACCACAATCCGGCCCTTCTTCCTCGTAATCTCGCACGCGAAGTCAAGCGCCGTACTATCGGTGGAAGCAGCGGTTATAATGCATGCGTCGACTCCATGGCCACCGGTGATTCTTTCCAGGTTTCTTAACACTATTTCCGGTTCGGCATCACCCAGGTCGGCCCCGTACTCAAGCCCCGCTTCACGAGCCACAGCCACCGGTTCTGGGTGGAGGTCGAATCCCGCCACCCGGCAGCCCGACGCCTGGAGCAACCGCACGGTGAGCTGTCCGATAACGCCAAGCCCGATGACTGCCACGATCTCGCCGATGGCCGGCGAGGCCCGGCGTACGCCCTGGATGGCCACCGCCCCGAGACCGACCGTGGCGGCGTCTTCCAGCGAGACATCTCGAGGAACGGAAACAACCAGACGTTCAGAGACCGCTGCCCGCTCGGCGTGACAGGCTTTACCCGCCCCGGCGCAGGCCACCCTGTCACCGATACGCACCCGGTCGACTTCTGAACCGACACCCACCACGACACCGGCCAGGCTGTATCCCAGGGAAGCTTCAGAAAAAGACACTTCTCGCAACCTGTTCCAGGTAGCGGACAGCCCTTTCTTTTTCAAATAGGCCAATCCCTGTTGCCGTTTGCCCCGATTTCCCGCCAACGTTTGGAAAACCTTTAAACCGGACCGCTCGAGGATCGCCTTTTCTGTCCCCGGACTGACAGCGGAAAACCACGTCTCGACCAGCACTTCCCGGGGAGCGGGCTGAGGGGAAGAAACTTCTTTTACCCAGGCTTTACCTTTGTGTATAACCAGCTGTTTCATTGTCTATAATTTTGATCCAACAGTAACTGCCCTACTCGATCGGGCAATCTATCTGATGATCCTGGCAACCTTTCATTCTTTCAACGTTATCTTATGGTAAACGGATCCTAGCGTTTCAGGCAAGTTTAACCCGACAAATACAGAAGACGTTCTGCTCTGGATTGAGACTGACCACTGCTATTGCGTCACGGGAAGATAATCCTGCCCACGGTCTTGAGTATGATAACCAAATCGAGCCAGAGATTTCGCCGATCCAGGTATCGTTTGGAAAGTTCAAGCTTGCGAGGGAGAATTTCCTCAATATACCCTTTTTCCGGGTCCTCATACCCCTGGAGAATCTCCTCCTCGTTTCGGTACTCCAGGGTGGCACAATCGGTTATCCCGGGTTTAACTTTCAGAATCTCCCGGTATTCATCCCGGAATAATTGAACATATTTTTCCGACTCCGGCCGTGGACCCACCAGGCTCATATCTCCCTTGAGCACATTGAAGAGCTGTGGGAATTCATCGATCTTCGTTTTTCGTAAATACCGGCCAATTTTGGTTATCCGGATATCACCGTCTGCGGTGACCGGAGGTCCGATTCGGGGAGCATCGGGTACCATCGATCGGAATTTATAGAATCGAAAAGGTTTGAAATCCAGGCCGATTCTAGTTTGTACGAAAAAAACAGGGCCCTTGCCGGTAAGCTTGATCAGGAAAGCCACCAGCAGAAAGAACGGACTCAAAAAAATCAGGCCCAGTGATGAAAGACCGATGTCAATGATTCGCTTAATGTCTGTCTACTCCTTTTCAAGTATACGTTCCAGCTCGCCCTGTTTCATCGCTTCCAACGTTTGCATAGTTCAAATGTATTATCTATGACAAAATCGACTTCTTCATCCGTCATTCCAGGATAGATCGGCAACGAAATACATCGCTTGAAGATCCATTCGGCGTTTGGAAAGTCTTCCATCCGGTAATCGAAGGTATCCCGGTAATAGGGATGGCGATGCAAAGGAATAAAGTGAACACTGGTACCAATCCCACAGGCTGTTAGCTCATCGATGAACCGGTTTCGGTCAATAGTGAGCGCGGCGAGGTTCAGCTTGATGACGTACAGGTGCCAAGCCGTCTCCCGATCAGGCTTTACCACCGGTGTGGTCACTGCCTCGATGGACTCGAATGCTTCTGCGTACCAGCCCGCGATCTCCTTTCGCCGACGCCACATCCACTCCACTTTATTGAGTTGTGCCAAGCCGAGTGCTGCCTGGATGTCAGTCATATTGTACTTGTACCCGGCCTCAGTCACCTCGTAGCACCACGACCCCTCGTTTGTGTATCGTTTCCAGGCATCTTTCGCAATGCCGTGCAGCCGAAGCACCCGCATTCGGTCTGCCCAAGCAGCATTTTCGGTGGTAGCTGCCCCCCCTTCCCCGGTAGACAATGTCTTGGTGGCATAGAAGCTGAAGCAAGTGATATCACCGATGGTCCCGATCTTCCGCCCTTTGTACCAAGCAGGGAGCGAGTGGGCGGCGTCCTCTATGACAAAGAGCTTCTTGTCTTTTGCTACTTCCAGTATCTCATCCAGATCACACGGCTGCCCGGCAAAATGCACCGGGATGATAGCCTTCGTCCTCCCAGTGATAGCTTGTCGCATAGATTCAATATCAAGATTATGAGTTTCCCGATCCACATCAACCAGCACCGGCCGTGCCCCAAAGTAGGTCACCACCTCACCAGTAGAGGTAAATGTGTTGGTGGGAACAATTACCTCGTCACCCGCCCCGAGATCGATAGCTTTGAGCGACAAATGGAGGGCGGCGGTGCAAGAGTTCAAAGCCACCGCCTGCCCAGCGCTGATGTAATCGCCGAACCGGCCCTCGAACTCCACCGTCTTCGGTCCCATGGTCAGCCACCCGGAACGGATAGTCTCGACGACACCGGAGAGTTCTTCATCAGTCATGTATGTGCGATGAAAGGGTATTTCCATGTGAGAATCATTCTTCCTATAACAAAAAAAAACTTTACATCATTTACTTTGTTGCACATCCGAAGACAACATATTTACACTTGTCTTTGATGAACGAGTTGGTAATTATATCCAGACAATGAAGTAAACTCCGTTGAAATTCCGATCTGCCCAAAACCGAGAAAAACCCATAAAACTGCAATTCAAGATCCGTGAATTCATTAAACAACAAGGGGATTTCTTCAAACGAAAGATATCTCCACGATCTCCTCCCCCTAATAAATTCGTTTCTAAGAAACATATGCAGACCGGTCGCCCGTAAGTTTTCGGCAAATAAAATCTTGCCACCAGGTTTCAAAACTCTTCTCATCTCTTTGATCGCACGTTTCTGGTTAGAATAACTGTTATTTCTCCCTACGCCGCCTAAAACAGATTTAAAACAGACGATATCAAATGCTTCATCAGGAAAATCAATATTCAATGTATCGATATCTTTATAGCCAATAGTATCCATAACTCCGTATTCTTTGTGTTTATCAAATGCCTCTTGCCTAGGGCCTCCCAAGTCAGAACAGACAATCTCATATTTCTTCAATCCGAAGAATAATGATAATCCCCCATTCATACAGCCAATTTCAAGAACCCTGGCTTTTTTTATTCCCTTTAAAAAAGTATTCCAAAAAAATAACGTCTTTTTCCATGTGTCTACATCCCACTCAATGATATCTTTGACAAGTTTCCGGCTATTGAATTTTTTCATTGGCTTCAGATAATCCCTACGCAAAATAGTAATTCAGTACTACTTTTTACCAATCAGGTTGAAAATACTCTGCCGGTGCTTTCAACGGGTCAAGGACATTTCAAATATCTTCTTATCAGCTTTGTTTCCGAAAACTAAAAACTCTTTAACACCGCATAAATAGCCGAATCCATAGCTAAAATGTATTATAATGAACGACAGGAATATGAATGGTATAAGCATTATTTCACCCGCTTTTTTCGAGGCCAACAGCGCACAAGAAAAACTCAAACACGAATATAGAAAGACCTGAAAAACAAACAGCAAACTCATTCTCTTTTTAAAGAAAGAGTCTACCACAGACAGCAGCAATGTCACGATAAACAAACCTGGTACTGTCTGTCGCCAGGTCAAAATACCGCCAAGTTTTAATGCAACCAATGGCTTTAAATAACCATACTGGAAAAACATTCTACCAAGATGAATAAAAGAGTCTCTGGCAAAATATTGAGAGGTAATCTCAGGAACTAATAAAATCTTTCCGTTATTCTTTAACAATCTCAGATTAAACTCATCATCCTGGTTTCTTACCAAATCCTCATCAAAAAAACCGATTTTGTCAAAAACCTCTCGTCTGTAACATCCAAAAGGCACTGTATCCACAAATGTTTCTCTATCTACACCTATTCTGAACTGTGAGTTTCCAACCCCAAAGGGATGTCCCAGAGCTAGCGCGATCCCTCTGGCACAGAGGCTTTCAGAAGATGGTATCGTCTCTAAAACTCCTCCAACACAGTCAACGTCCCGCTCAAGTAGCGTTTCAATGTTCTTCCGGATAAAATCCTTTCCAATCATCGAGTGACTGCCTAAAATCAATATAAAGTCACCTTTTGACTCTTGAATCCCTACATTTAAAGCCACCGGAGTAATTCTTCGCGGATTCTTTATATATCGAATAAAAGGATATTTTTTCTCATAATCCATGAGAATTTTCGCGGTAGCGTCAGTACTCAAACCATCAACCACGATGACCTCTACCGAATCATTGTCATGTATCTGGGAAACGATGGATCCTAAACACTTTTCAATATATTTTTCTTCATTGTAACACGGGATAATAATAGATAAACTTGCTGATTTATTAACCGGTTTCATACTTTCTCCCATTTTATAAACACCAGGTATTGCTTAACACGTAAAGAAAGAAATTTTCTTCCGGATTTGCTTGTACTTGGAATACAAATAAACCAATAGCCTTCTTACTTTATAGTGATATTTTGTTTTGACATAGATAAACCGTATCAATTTTCCAATATATTTTCCGCCAAAACGAATCCCCATAATTTCCGCGGCTGCTTCTCGCAAACGCCCATAATCCTTGCCTCGTATTTTGGGAATTCCAGGACTGAATTCCACCCACATCTCGGGATCATCACTGATAATCAAATCATTTTGTTTGCAAAAAGTATATAAATCATTGCCGGGAATAGGAGTGAAAAATGCAACCGATGTGAAATCAGCCTTCATTTGCTTGGCAAGAGCAACGGTTGCCTGGAGATCTTCTTCGTCCTCTTGCGGAGTGCCCAGCATAAATGATGCAGATAACAAGACATTGCTTTTTTGAACGATTCGCGCAGCCTGCAGGTTAATCTCCCGGGTAGCTCCCTTTCTCAAGGATTTCAAAACCTTATCCGAGCCTGATTCAAACCCGATTCCGATCATCTTGAGCCCGGTTGCGGCAAGTAGTTCGATAAGTTCTTCATTTCTGACTACCAGATCGGCTCGCGACTGGATCCAGAATGGTTTTCCAAATCGTTTATACTCTTTTGAAAATTCTTGCACCCATTCCGGATTCTGCGTGAAGGTGTAGTCATAAAACTTCACACATTCAAAATGATATGCTTTATACAACACTTCCAGTTCCTTGATTACGTTATCTACCGACCGAAACCGGACACCTTTGCCAAAATGAGTCCGGGAATGAGGAGCACAAAAAGAACAGTTATACTGACATCCTCTGGAACAGAGCATAGTCACCATGGGAGGTTTAAAGACACCTTCATAATTTGGAAGATTAATAAGATCGTCATAAGGATAGAGTTGCCGGTCAATATACGGAAGCTTATCCAGGTCCGGACGTTTTCCCCATGAAAATCGTGGAAAATCTTCATTCTGCTCAAGCACCTTCATCAGCTCAACAAAGGTTATTTCGCCTTCGCCGGCAATGACAAAATCATAGTCAGGATTCTTACAAACCCATTCAGGATCAATGGAAACATG
>CAZQHK010000011.1:42200-113311 GCA_964593455.1 uncultured bacterium | reverse complement strand
GGGCGGGACCACCCAGTTTCCACTACACCTCAATGTTCGCACTTACGCCTGGCGAAAAGAACAAGCCTCCACAGGGACCTCTTTCCACACTTACTTATCTTCCTCCTAGCATGAACAGCCCGATTCCCAGAACCACCACCATCAACGCCCCGACCCCATCACGCCAGCTGATTTCCCGCACCCGCATCCTGGTACGTCCTTCGCCCCCCCGATAACAGCGGACCTCCATGGCCTGCGCTAATTCTTCGGCGCGCTTAAAGGAGCTGACGAACAACGGGACCAGTAACGGGACCAGGTTTTTAGCCCGTTTTACAAGTCCGCCGGTCTCGAAATCCGCTCCGCGCGATTTTTGTGCTTTCATGATCCGATCCAACTCATCCAGCAGTACGGGAATGAATCTGAGAGCTATAGTCATCATCATAGAAAACTCATGAGCCGGAAATCCTATGGGGGCCAGCGGTTTGAACAATGTTTCCAGGCCATCGGTGAGCTCGATGGGCGAAGTAGTCAGCGTGAGCAGCGTCGCAGCCACTACCAGCAGAACCAGCCGGAAAAAGATCCTGACACCGTTTACTACACCTTCACGAGTGACCTGGATGATCCCCAAACTCCACCAGACGTCGCCTACCTGGTAGTCTACCTGTACGATATCCCCCGGTTTCGGTACCACTCCACCGTTTAAACGTACCTTGGAGCCTTGAAGCGTCCATCCGTTAAAGCTGTCTTCCCGAACCGGTCGTTTGTTGATTAAGACCTTGACGCTGTCCGGATTGGGTTCCAGCATCAGCTCGATCGTCAATACCGGCTCGTTTTTCACGTAACGAAACTCTTGCCTGTTGCCCCCTTCGGGAGTGAACAACAGATGGAGCAGAAAGGTGAAGAAAACCAGAAATAAAACCGGTTTTAATCCTCTCACCAGATACCCCGGTTTTATCCGGGAAAGGGCGGTAACCAGTACCAGGAAACCAGTCACCAGTCCGATACCGCCTGGACCGGCAGCCATAAAGATAATGATCATGAACACCATGGTCAATAGTATCTTGACCGATGGATTCATGCGATGGACCGGTGAGTCAACCGATACATACTGTCCAATAAGAAGTTTATCCCGTATCGCCATCAGTCTTTCAAAGCGGCTATAATCTCCCGGGCCGCTTCCTCCACCGTCAGCACATCCGCCCTTACCTTCAGCCCTCGTTTCTTGAGAGTCTCCATGAGCTGGTTAACTTCAGGAAGTTCAAGACCTGAATCCCTGATCATGTCCACGTGTTCGAAGATCCTGCGGGTTTTTTCGAATTCTCTCACTCGGCCTGCTTCAAAAACGATCACTTTATCGCACAGGCGCGCTATGGACTCCAACTCGTGGGAGACGATTATCGTCGTTATCTGCCGGCCTGCGTGAAGCTCACATATCCGCGCTTCAAAGGAGCGTTTTCCCTCAGGGTCCAGTCCTGCCAGCGGTTCATCCAAAATCAGGATCTCAGGCTCCATGGCCAAAACACCGGCGATCGCCACCCGTCGCTGTTGTCCGCCGGAGAGCTCAAACGGTGAGCGGTCAACGATCTTTTCAGTATCGAGTCCCATGTCGGCCAAAGCCCGCTCGGCACGTCGTGAGACCTCTTTCTCATCCAGAGCCATCTGCCGAGGGCCGAAAGCAACATCCTGCCAGACGGTTTCTTCGAAAAGTTGGTGCTCCGGAAACTGAAACACCAACCCTACTCGTTTACGGAGTGCTTTAAGGTCGGTCGTCTTTGAGGAGGTGTCTTCTCCGAAAACTTTGACCACACCGTTCGTGGGCAGGAGGAGAGCATTCAGAAGTTGAACGAACGTACTTTTTCCCGATCCGGTATGACCCACGACTCCTATCCGCTGTCCCGCCTCTATGCTGAGAGATACCTCTTCGAGAGCCTGAACCGGCGAGGGCGTCTTCAAACCATACCAGTACGAGACATGGTCACATTCTATGATGGAATCAGACACCTGGCCATCGCCTCCACGGTATAGGTCCCGGTAGGAATATCAATGTTTTTTGTCCTCAAGAGTTCCGCTAAACGGGCCAATGAGGGCATCTCCAGATGAAGTTTTCTGACCATATCAGAGCGAGAGAAGAAATCTTTTGACTGCCCATCGTAGGCAAATGTACAGGAAGCAAGCGCCATTACCCGCCTGGCCCTGGCAGCTTCTTCCATGGAATGGGTAATGTGAATCACCGTCAGACCTTCACTCCGGTTGAGCTCTTCAACGGTTCTCATGACCTCTTCACGACCTACCGGATCGAGCATAGCCGTTGGTTCGTCGAGGACCAATACCCTGGGCCGCATAGCCAGAACACCGGCAATAGCCAGACGCTGTTTCTGGCCACCGGAGAGTTCATGCGTCAGGCGTTCTCTCAGGTCGATTAGCTCTACCCGCTCCAGGCTTTCCTCGACCCGCCGAACAATCTCTTGTTGAGGCAGGCCAAGGTTTTCCGGAGCAAACGCCACATCCTCCTCCACCACCGAGGCCACGATTTGATTGTCGGGATTTTGAAAAACAACCCCCACTCTGGATCGGATATCCCAGATTCGCCCGGGATCGGTAGTTTCGAACCCATCAATACGAATCCGGCCGGAGTCGGGGATTAGAAGGCCGTTAAACAGTTTGGCCAGTGTCGATTTGCCTGAACCGTTGCAACCGACAATGGCCAAATACTCTCCGTCATCAATGCTACATGAAACGTCTTTCAGCACCGCAAGCGGTTCATCGGATGTATGAGACCGATAGCTGAACGAGACGTTATCAACCTCGATCATACCAGTTCCAGGACCGCCATCGGAGCGCCATCGCCCTTCCGAGGTCCGAGCTTGATAACCCGAGTGCAACCTCCCGGACGATCCCGGTATGTTTCCGCCATTCCCCAGACCAGTTTGACAACATCTTTGTCAGGCAGTATCTCCAGAGCACGGCGGCGACTCGTTAGTTCGCCTTTTTTACCCAGAGTTATCAATTTCTCCACGATCCTGCGGGCTTCCTTGGCTTTGGCTTCAGTGGTGGTTATTCTGCCATGAATAAACAGCGACCTGGCCAAGTTCCTCAGGAGCGCTTTTCGATGACTCGTGGTACGGCCTAGTTTTCTTCCCTTTACGTTATGCCGCAACCTTAACCGCTCCCTTCTTTTGCTTCCTCTTCGTCGCCCTCCCCCTTTAAGGCCAGTCCGTACTGAGCGAGCTTGTCTTTAATTTCGTTGAGGGATTTCTTGCCGAAGTTCTTGATGGCCAGAAGATCGGCCACCGTCATATCACACAGTTCACCCAGCATCTTGATATTAGCCCGTTTCAGGCAATTTCTGGCCCGCACGGAGAACTCAAGATCTTTTACCAGGATATCGAGTTTTTTCTCTTCTTCTTCTTTTTCGGGGACTACCATGGTTACTTCTTGTTCCAGTTTATCAGCTTCCATGAACTGAATGAAAAGCTGCAGGTACTCGTTGAAGAAGCGGGCAGCGAAGTTAACTGCCTCATCAGGTTTCACGCTTCCGTCAGTCCAAACCTCGATAATCAAGCGGTCGAACTTGATTTCATGCCCGATCCGAGCATCCTGAACTTCATATCTTACCCGTTTAACCGGAGAAAAGATGGAGTCCATGAAAATAGTGCTGATCGAAGCGTCCTGCCGTTCATGTTTTTCCGCCGGAACAAAGCCTCTTCCTCTGGCAAAAACGATTTCTATACCTAACTTACCCTGCTTGGTTACCGTGGCTATATGATGGTCCTGATTAATGATCTCAATATCGTCGTTGGTGTTAAAATCACCGGCTGTAAGAACACCTTCTGAATTAATCTCCACCCGGATAGTCACCGGTTCGTTAGTATTCAACCGGCAGATGATACCCTTGAGGTTGAGTACGATCTCGGTCATATCTTCCATCACGCCCGGGATGATGGAGAACTCGTGAAGTACGCCGTCTACTCGGACCGCTACCGGACCGGCACCGGGCAGAGAAGAGAGAAGCACTCGTCTGAGCGTATTACCCAGAGTTACGCCATACCCTCTCTCCAACGGTTCAACGACGAATTTCCCATAAGAAAAATTGGTTTCTTCTTCCGGCGGATATGAGACATATGTGATTTTTGGTTTTGTTATTTCTATCATGTTTACCTGTACCTCCTCCAGGCACAATCCTGCTGCCACTACATTGTCCGTTTTTTATCCGAATAATTCACAAACTCTTCTGCTACGGCTCGTATGTGACCACACCTACTGCGTTGCGCTTGAAAAATGTACTCATCGTACCGACCGGTACGACTCCGTGCATTTTCCTGCACGCGCCTTGCATCTGCGGTCATTTTCTTCACCTCGCTATGAACATTCGTGAATTATTCGGGTTTACCGTGAATAGTACTCGACGATCAGCGATTCCCTGATATCGGCATCGATGTCACCGCGTTCGGGTAGACGGACAACCCGACCCTTCAGGGTTTCCAGATCTCGTTCCAGCCATCCCGGAATCACTGCACTGGCCACTTTGGCCAGGGCGTTTTGAATCTGCACAATCGAAACGCTTTTTGGTGCTATTTCGATGCTGTCGTCAACAGAGACCAGAAAGGCTGGGATCGTGACTTTCCGGCCGTTGACCAGGAAATGCCCGTGGGTAATGAGCTGTCTGGCCTGTTTTCGCGATTCAGTCAACCCTAACCGGTGAACGACATTGTCAAGTCTCCGTTCCAGGATAGACAGGAGATTCTCACCGGTAACGCCCTGGGCCCTGACAGCCATCTCCACATATTTCCTGAATTGGCGTTCCAATACACTGTAAACTCTCCGCACCTTCTGTTTTTCTCTTAGCTGCTCGGCATAGTCAGACCGTTTACGTCTAAACCTGGTTGGTTTTCCAGGCGGGTCCGGCCGTCTTTCGAAAGCGCACTTTGCGGTGTAGCACCGTTGCCCCTTGAGGAGCAGTTTTGCTCCCTCGCGCCGGCAAAGCCGACAAACAGGGCCATGGTGTCTTGCCATGCTCTTCTACCTCCTTTTGTGATATCAGACAGTGTTACCTGTGTTTTAAACTCTTCTCCTCTTAGGCGGCCGGCAACCGTTGTGCGGTATGGGAGTAACATCTTTGATCAACGTTACTTCCAAGCCAATCGCCTGAAGCGACCTGATGGCTGCTTCCCGGCCGGAACCGGGGCCTTTGACCAGACAACTGATCTCACGCATGCCCTGGTTCATAGCATCCTTACCGGCTTTCTCAGCGGCCAACCCGGCCGCGAAAGGAGTTCCCTTACGTGACCCTTTGAATCCTGTGGTGCCCGAACTCGACCATGCTACCGTGTTCCCGTTGGGATCGGTAATGGTAATTATGGTGTTATTAAACGTGGACTGAATATGGGCTACTCCGACCGGGATATTTTTCTTTTCCTTTTTCTTTCTCTTCGGCCTTGCTGCCATCGAACCATCCCTTCCTGTTTCGCATCACCTAGCTTGCCACCTCCATCATGTCTTCAACTTCGTTTGGAGGGCAGTGGTGAACGTATACGGGCCTATACCTTAGCTTTCTTTCGAACGCCTACCGTTTTCTTCGGGCCTTTCCTGGTCCGGGCATTGGTTTTTGATTTCTGTCCCCTGACCGGGAGTCCGCGCCGGTGGCGCATACCACGATACGATCCTATATCGATTAACCGTTTTATGTTCTGGCTGATCTCTCGTTTGAGATCACCCTCCACTTTTAACTTCCTGTTGATTACTTCCCGGATTCTCGAAATCTCTGTTTCAGTAAGATTTCGAACCTTGGTGTTTTTATCAATGGAAGTCTCGTCCAATATTTCTTTGGCCACGGTGCGCCCGATACCAAAGATGTAGGTGAGAGCGATTTCAACTCGTTTGTCTCTTGGAAGATCTACTCCGGCGATACGTGCCATGATTCTCTCCGTGCCTCCTCTCGCCTCGTAACTAACCCTGTTTCTGTTTATGTCTGGGATTTTTGCAGATTATTAACGTTTTTCCTTTGCGTTTGATAATCTTACAATGCTCACAACGACCTTTTACAGAAGCTTTTACCTTCACGATGATTCACCCTACTTTCTTCATTTCCTGCTTAAAAGCAGAACCACTCAGCTTTTAATCGGAAGCTTTAACTATTTAAAACGATACGTGATACGGCCACGCGTCAGGTCATATTGAGACAGTTCTACCGTAACCCGGTCACCGGGAAGAATCCGGATGAAATGCATCCGCATCTTACCCGAGATGTGAGCCAGAACCTTGTGACCATTATCAAGTTCAACCTTGAACATGGCGTTAGGCAAGGGTTCCAGTATCTTGCCCATCATCTCCAGTTTCTCTTCTTTTTTAGCCATGTGGCTTCCTCTTCCCGCGCACGCCTTTTCTTCCGGCAATGCTCTGTTTCCTTCATCTACCTCTAAAGTGTTCCGGTCAGCACTTCCGGACCGTTATCCGTCAAAGCGATGGTGTGCTCAAAATGCGAGGTCAGTGATCCGTCTCCGGAAACAACCGTCCACTGGTCGTCAAGAGTTTTGACTTCCCAGTATCCCATGCTCGACATGGGTTCGATAGCCAAAACCATCCCACGCCTGATTCGAGTCCCTTTAGCACCGGTAACGTAGTTCGGTACCTGGGGTGATTCCCACATTTTCCGACCTATTCCGTGCCCTACATAGTCTCGAATGACACCATATCCGGCACCTTCCAGACACTGTTGAATGGCACGGCTAATATCTGATATATAATTTTCCTCCTGAAACTGTTCTATCCCTTTTTCCAGCGACTGTTTGCTGATTTTGAGAAATCTCTCCACTTCCGGGCGGACCTTGCCGACCGGGAACGTTTCGGCGGCGTCTGCACACACGCCGTTCAGTCTGATCGCTAGATCGACACTCAGGATATCTCCTTCTTTCAGAACACGTTTCCCCGGTATACCATGAACTAATTCTTCGTTGACCGAAGCACAGATCGTGCCGGGAAACTCTTTCGGGAAAGCGCATGTAGCGCCCCTTTTCATGATAACCGAGTCGGCCAAACGGTTTATTTCTCCGGTTGTGACATCCGGTTTTACCGCTGCCCGGATCTCACTGAGTGCCTCGGCCACCACGACCCCGGCCTGACGCATTTTCTCAATTTCTGTGGCAGACTTCAGTACTATCATGTCAGGCCCTTTCCATAGCTGAGCCAGCCACATCTTTAACTGCTTTAACCAAATTCTGATAGACATCTTCGATCTCTTGATTGCCGTCCACTCGCCTGATTAATCCACGCTGTCCGTAATCGACGATAAGCTGATCCATACCCGCATGAAACGTGTGCAACCGTTCTCTAATGGTCTCGGGATTATCATCTTCACGATGGTACAAAAACCCGTCACACCGGTCACAGGTGCCATCCTGTTTCGGCGGCTTGAACTTCAAATGATACGCTTTCTCACATTGTTTGCAAAGAAGCCGGCCGGAAAGCCGTTCTACCACCACATCATCGGGTACATCGATGAATAAGGCTCCGTTTAAGGTCTTGTTCTGCCGCTTAAGGATTCCGTCGAGAGACCTGGACTGTGCCAGATTCCGGGGGAAACCGTCAAATATCACTCCCTGGGCGGCATCCGGTTGTTGAAGGCGGTGTTCCATCAATTTGACAATGATCTCATCGGGAACCAATACGCCTTTTTCCATATACTGACGGGCGCGAAGCCCTAGTTCCTCTCCATGGTTAAGCGCACGGCGCATAAGCTCACCCGGCGCAATCTGCGCCAGGTCGAAACGGGTGGCAATTTTCTTTGCCTGTGTTCCTTTTCCCGCCCCTGGAGGTCCGATGATCAGCAAATTCACATCTATCACCTTAAGAATTTCCCACGTTTCTTCATGAAACCCTCGTAATGTCTTGTCACCATGTGCGCTTCCATCTGTTTGACCGTGTCAAGCGCAACACCTACCACGATTAAGAGCGCCGTTCCTCCGAAATAGAACGGTACCTTGAAGACATATATCAGGATTGACGGCATGATGGCTATAACCGCCAAAAAGATCGATCCGGCCAGCGTTATCCTGACCAATGTGCGGTCGATAAACTCGGACGTCGGCCGACCGGCACGGATGCCCGGTATGAATCCGCCCCATTTCTTCATATTGTCCGCTACGTCTTTGGGGTTAAAGGTAATGGCAGTGTAAAAGTAGGAGAAGAAGATGATCATCGCACAGTAAAGTGAATAATAGACAATGTGCGGAGGCTGCAGAAACACACCTACTTTTTCGCAGAACCAGTAGATCGTTGAGGATGACTCGAATCGGCTCATGAACATGTTGGCGATCATTCCGGGGAACATGAGTATCGACATGGCAAATATTACCGGAATAACTCCTGCCTGGTTCACCCTGAGCGGAATATGCGTGCTTTGCCCGCCGTAAATCTTTCTTCCTACAACCCGTTTGGCATACTGCACCGGTATCTTCCTCTGTCCTTCGTATATGTATACAACACCGGCCACGATAAGTACCGCCCCGATACCCATGAGCAACAGCTTGGGAACGAAATATGGTTCTCCTTTAAACTGGGCATATATCTTGATTACGGCTGCGGGCAGACGGGAAACGATACCGGCGAAAATCAGTAAAGATATTCCGTTACCGACTCCACGGTCGGTCATCTGTTCACCAAGCCACATCAGGAACGCTGAACCGGCGGTCAAGGATAAAACCACGATGGAAGTGAACTGCCAGAACTGCAGACCCGGCAGCACAACCCCCTGGCGTTGCAGCATAAACGTTATGCCAAACGCCTGCAGGGCACCAATGATAACCGTACCATACCGGGTAAACTGAGAAATTTTCTTCCGGCCTTCTTCACCTTCCTTGGAAAGACGCTCCAGATAGGGAATAACGTAAACCAGAAGCTGCATGATGATGGAGGCGTTGATGTACGGGGCTATCCCCAGAGCGAACAGGCTGAACCGGCTCAGGGCACCGCCCGAAAACAGGTCTAAAAATCCGAGTACACCGCCACGGTCGAACATCGATGACAACTTCTCTATATTTACCCCCGGAGTGGGAATGTGGGTGCCAAGTCGATAGATGGCGATCATTCCCAGCGTAAAAAGGATTCTCTTTTTAAGCTCCGGAATTTTGAAAGCGTTCCTGATTGATTCGATCACCGTGAGATCACCTCAATAGTGCCGCCGGCGGACTTGATTTTCTCCTCGGCAGCCTTGGAGAAATAGTGTGCTTTCACCGTAAAAGATTTGGACAACTCTCCCCCCGCCAAAACCTTTAGTCCGTCTTTCAGTTTCTTGATTACCTTATTTTTAAGCAATAATTCGGGAGTGACTTCCGTTCCGGCTTCGAACCGCTTATCCAGGGTCCCAACGTTGATAATTACCATCTCCTTGCCGAAGATGTTGGTAAATCCGCGTTTCGGTACCCGCCTGGTAAGCGGCATCTGCCCGCCTTCGAAACCTTTGCCTTTGGCGCCGCCTGAACGGGAGCGCTGCCCTTTCATTCCCTTGCCGCTATACCTTCCGCGACCGGACCCGATTCCTCTTCCGACCCGTTTTCTTTGTTTTCTGGCGCCGTCGGGCACACTCAAATTTCCTAGATCCATGACTCTAAGTCCTCCTCCACTCATTCCTCGAGCGGTTCAACATCGAGAAGATGTTTGGTCTGAAATATCATTCCCCGGATGGATGGCGAATCGTTCTGTACTACGCTCGAACTAATTCTCCCCAACCCCAGTGACCGTACTGTTCTTCGGTGTTTTTCCGGCCGGCCAATAAGACTTTTTTTCTGGGTTATTTTAAGCTTCCGCCCCATCCTGTTCACCTCCATAACCGAGAACTTCCTCGGGTTTAAGCCCTCTCAACTTGGCCACATGATGTAGCCGTCTTAAGCTTTTTAAGCCCTGCATAGTAGCTTTAGCCACATTGACATGGTTCTTCGAACACAGCGATTTTGTCAGAATGTTTTTGATTCCCGACAGTTCGATGATGGGCCGGACAGCGCCGCCGGCAATAATGCCGGTACCTTCCGAAGCCGGTTTCAACATCACTCGCGCCTTGCCGAAAACGCCGATGATCTCATGCGGGATAGTCGTTCCCAATATGGGTACCGTAAAAAGATTCTTTTTGGCCGCTTCGATTCCCTTCCTGACTGCATCGGGAACTTCTTTGGCTTTTCCCAAACCGATTCCGACTTGCCCTTTACGGTTGCCCACTGCCACCAGTACATTGAACCCGAAGCGCCGGCCGCCTTTGACCACCTTGGCCACGCGGTTGACGCTGACAACCTTTTCTTCAAACTCAGGGGGTTCTTCCTGCCGTTGTGGCCGTTTGTTATAGCGTTGTTTTCTTCGTTCCTGCATAAACCGCAAACCTCCTTAATACCAGTCCTATACTCAAAATTCCAGACCGCCCTCACGAGCAGCCTCGGCTATAGACTTGATCACACCATGATAGCGGTAGCCGGCCCGGTCGAACACTACTTTCTTGATGTCTTTTTCCTGAGCCCGCTCGGCGATCAGCTTTCCCACCTGCTTGGCAGCTTCCTGGTTACTAGCGTTATTGAGACTACCCCGCAGAGTTTTTTCGATCGTCGCCGCCGAAGCCAATGTTCGGCCATCATTATCATCTATTAACTGGGCATAGACATGCCGCAGGCTTTTGAAAACGGTGAACCTCGGCCTTTGAGCAGTCCCACTGACCTTTCCCCTGATCCGGCTTTTTCGTTTCCGCCGGATCGCCCGTCTATCGTTCGATTTGATCATTTCCTTGCTTCCTCCCAAATTAGAAAAGACAGATCCGCATCAGCTAAAACCGTTAGGCAGCTCCGCGTTTGCCCGCCTTCCTGACAATGTACTCTCCCTCGTACCGAATACCTTTGCCTTTGTATGGTTCCGGCGGCCGCACATCTCTGATTTTGGCGGCAAATTCTCCAACATCGTGCTTACTTATTCCACGAATCACAATTTTGATCGGTTTGGGGACTTCCACTTCGAGTCCCTTCGGCACTTCCATCAGCACCGGATGGGAGAAACCCATATTGAGTTCGAGTTTTCCTTCAGCCATACGTGCTTTGTAACCAACTCCCACAATCTCCAGACGCTTCTCGAATCCCTCGGTCACTCCGTGAACCATGTTGGCTATTAAAGCCCGGGTCAGGCCATGAAGCGCCTTGTGGGACTTTTTCTCACTGGGCCGTTTAACACTTATCGCGCCTTCTTCAAGCACGATTTCCATTTCGGGATGGTGTGAGAAGGAGATATCCCCTTTTTTCCCTTTAACCGTAACAGTCTGCCCGTCAACCTTAATTTCCACACCTTTCGGAACAGGAACGGGTTTTTTACCTATTCTAGACATAACATCCTAACCTCCCTTAAGAGGTGGGTACTACCAGACGTAACAGAGGACCTCTCCCCCAACTCTGGCTTTTCGACACTCTTTCCCCGTCATCAGTCCGCTCGACGTGGAAAGTATAGCAATTCCAAGTCCGCCAAGAACTCTCGGTACATCATCGGCTTTCGCATAAACTCTGAGTCCAGGCCGGCTTATCCTCTTGATTCCCGATATAATCCGCTCACGTTTTAGTCGTTGTTTGAGAAACAGCCGCAGGGTTTTGCGATTGTTAATCCGCAATACCTTGAAGTCCTTAACATATCCTTCTTTGACCAGAATCTTGGCAATCTCTCGCTTGATATTGGAGAATGGAATATCCGCCCGTTCTTTCTCAACCCGCGCGGCATTCCGGACCCTGGTGAGCAAATCGCTTATAGGGTCTTGCATTGACATATCTTCATCCCTCCAGAGGGCTTGATTTTCACAGGATCAGTACCTTACCAGCTCGATTTGACAACTCCCGGAACCATTCCTTGGTTGGCATAGGTCCTGAAACATATCCGGCACATTCTAAACTTCCGTATAAAGGCTCTCGGTCGGCCACACAATGGACACCTGTTGTAAGCCCGCACCTTGAACTTGGGCTTCTGCTGAGCCTTAATTTTAAGGGACCGTTTCGCCACCAGTCCTTCACTCCTTTCTCCGCTCGTATCAGGCTCTATCGCGCCTGAACGGCAAACCCAACATTTCCAGCAAATCTCTTGCCTCTTCATCGGTCCGGGCAGAGGTCACCAGCGTAACATCCATACCCTTGATCCGATCGACCTTGTCGTACTCTATCTCAGGAAATATAAGCTGCTCTTTCAATCCCAGCGAGAAGTTTCCACGACCGTCAAACGCTTTTGTGGAGAAGCCTCTAAAATCTCGCACTCGAGGAATTGAAATGTTGAATAACTTGCTCACAAACTCGTACATTTTCCTGGCCCTGAGCGTGACCTTACACCCAATGGGGTTACCTTCCCTGATCTTAAAACCGGCTACTGATTTCCGCGCCCGGGTCACAACAGCCCGCTGCCCGGTTATGAGTGAAAGTTCATTGACGGCCGAGTCGAGCAGTTTGGCATCCTGTTTGCCTTCGCCAAGCCCTATATTCAACACTACTTTAACCAGACGAGGCACTTCCATTATATTGCCGTAGCCACGCTTCTTCATCAAGGCCGGTATTAATTCTTCCTTATATCTCTTATAGAGTTCAGCCGTTCCGGCCATAGCAAAACGCCTCCTTCTTTACACTCTTATCTAAACCCTATCAACAATTTCACCACAACGAGCGCAGGATCTGACCTTCCGGTCGTTCTCCAGAAACTTCATCTTCACTCGCGTCGGTTTACTGCATTTATTACAGTAAAGCATGACCTTGGAAGCAGAAATGGAACCTTCCTTTTCGATGATCCCACCCTGCTGTGATCTACCCGAAGGCCGCTGATGCCTTTTGATCATGTTGATGTTCTCAACCAGCAGCCTGTTTCCACCATCCAGCACGGCCAGAACCTTGCCCGTCTTGTGCCGGTAATCATAATCTCCGGTCAGCACATAGACGGTGTCGCCCTTCTTGACATGGGTCTTGGTCCTGGCTGGTTGCTTTTTCTTTGTGCCCATGATCGTCCTCCAAATTTTATTAGATCTCAGCTAACAGCTGATAACACTACAATACCTCAGGCGCCAGCGAGATGATCTTCATGTATTTCTTTTCACGAAGTTCCCTGGCCACAGGTCCGAAAATACGTGTTCCCATGGGATCACCCGTATCGTTTATTATCACGCCAGCATTGTCATCAAAGCGGATGTATGAACCGTCACCCCTTCTAAACTCCTTCTTCGTGCGTACCACTACCGCCTTGACTATTTCCGATTTTTTCACCACTCCACCGGGAATGGCGGTTTTAACTACTGCCGTAATGACATCTCCCACCCGTGCGTAGCGCCTTTTTGAACCACCAAGAACCTTGAGACACAAGATCTCCCTGGCTCCCGTATTGTCTGCCACTTTCAATCTTGTTTCGACTTGAATCATCGCTACTCGTCCTCCGTCCTGAAACCGGTTGCCGGCATCAGATGTCAATCAGACAGTTTTTCCTCGACTATCCAGCACTTGTCTTTACTCAAGGGACGCACCTCGGCAATCCGGACCTTATCGCCGGTCTTGCACATATTCTTTTCATCGTGCGCCTTGAACTTCTTGCTTCGTTTCATAACCTTTTTGTAAATCGGGTGCCGGCGCCGGTCGGTGATCTCTACCACGACCGTTTTGTTCATCTTATCTGAGACGACCACGCCTACTCGCCGTTTCCTGTGTTTTTGCTCTCTCATGGCTGACCTCCTCCAGCAGCAACAGCACCAACATCAAGCTCGCGCTCTCTGAGGACAGTTTTTATCCGGGCGATGTTTTGCTTGACACTTCGCAAGCGCATATTATCCTTCAACTGCCCGGTGACCGATTGAAAGCGGAGATTAAATAATTCATCCTTGTAATCCCTGTATTTCTGATTGAGCTCATCTACCGTTAAATCTCTGAGCTGATCAGCCTTCACCTGCTACACCCCCTATAGTTCATGCCGTGTGACGAACCTGGTCTTGCACGGGAGCTTATTGGCAGCTAACCGCATTGCTTCCCTGGCTACGTCTTCCGCGACGCCGTCTAATTCAAAAAGTACTCTCCCTGGACGTACAACTGCTACCCAAAATTCTGGGCTGCCTTTACCTTTACCCATCCTGGTCTCTGCCGGGATCTTGGTAACAGGCTTGTCCGGGAATATACGTATCCACACTTTCCCACCACGTTTTATGTGCCTGGTCATAGCAATACGGGCAGCTTCTATTTGACGGCTGGTGAGCCAGACGGGACTGAGGGAGGCCAAACCATAACTGCCAAAACTGACTTTGCTGCCGCTATGAGCTTTCCCCTTCATTCGCCCACGCTGTTGCTTCCGGTACTTTGTCCGCTTGGGCATTAACATGATACTCTAGCTCCTTCCGTTCTCCTCAGCCTTATATCTCTGACGGGTCTTCGAGACCGAATTTAACACCTTTGTAAATCCAGGTCTTCACACCGATGATTCCATATGTGGTGCGAGCCTCGGCAAATCCGTAGTCGATGTCGGCACGAAGCGTGTTCATGGGCACCTTGCCTTCATGATAGTGTTCTTTTCTGGCTATCTCGGCACCACCGAGCCGGCCGGCACAATGAATTTTTATTCCCTTGGCTCCAGCACGCATAGTTCTGAAGACCGCCTGTTTCATTGCCCGGCGATAGCTGAACCGCCGCAAAAGCTTCTGCACAACACTCTCGGCCACCAGTTGGGCATCGATATCGGGATTTTTAACTTCCTTGATCTCGATATACATCTCACGCCCGGTGTGACTTTTGAGTTTGCGTCTGAGCTTTTCCACTTCAACACCCTTTTTACCGATAATGATTCCCGGTTTGGCCGAAAAGATAGTAACATTGACTTTCTTTCCCGTAGGTCTGTCTATAAGAATCCGCGAAATGTCAGCGTTCTGACACCGTTTTTTTATGAGTTTCCTGATTCCCAGATCCTCGTGGAGGTACACGGAATACTCATCACCATCTGCAAACCATGTAGAGGTCCATTTCTTGTTAATTCCCAGTCGGAATGCCGTAGGATGTACCTTCTGTCCCATGGATGTTATTCCTCCTCTCTTTCCTTCAGGACCACCGTGACATGACAGGTGCGTTTCCTGATACGGCTGGCTCTCCCCATGGAAAGAGCCCGCCAGCGCTTAAGTGTCGGTCCCTGGTCGGCGGTGGCTCTGAAAACATAGAGCCTGTCAACTTCCATGCCATAGGTTTCCATAGCATTAGCCATTGCCGACTGCACTACTTTCTTGACTACCACTGCAGCCTTTTTTGGTGTAAAACTGAGCAAACTCAAGGCCTCAGCGACACCTTTGTTCTTGATAAGATCAAGCACCTGCCCGACTTTTCTCGCTGAAATCCGTGAAAACCGGCAGCGAGCAATCGGTCTTAGTATTGCTTTCTCCAACACATCAAGTTCACGTTTTGTGAGATCCTCTACCAGCTTATTCCCTTTAATCCCGGTTTCCCTGAGAATTTTTGCGACAACCCTCGGTCTCAGACCCGCGATCTCTTCTTCCAGGGCTTCAGCAATTGTTCTGTCAATAGGAAGCTCCGTACCCACCAGCCTGGGCATTTCAGATCATCCTCTCACTATCAGCACCCGGTTTTCGATCAAAACAAGATCTTACAAAACCGCTTGCTGCTACTCTGCCTAATTACACAATCCGACCCAACACTCACCAGTATTTCCGGAATGGAGGTGAGAGTAACGGCAGTTGTCACTCTGCCTACTTCAACCGTACCTTGCGGTCGGTTTTACCCCCGTGTCCCCGGAACAACCTGGTTGGAGCAAACTCACCCAGCTTGTGCCCGACCATATTCTCGGTAATGTATATTGGAACGTGTTTTCTACCGTTGTGGACGGCAATCGTATGTCCCACCATAGCCGGGAATATTGTTGAGCGCCGAGACCAGGTCTTAATAACTCGTTTTTTTCCACTCTTGTTCATCCCAAGAATCTTCGTTATGAGATGTTCATCTACAAAAGGGCCTTTCTTCAACGACCGAGCCAACGCAACTACTCCTTCCATCCGTACCTAATTACTTGCGACGCTTATGACGGCGACGCACGATGTACTTGTCCGACGGTTTCTTCTTCCTGGTCCGGTATCCCTTGGTCGGCTGCCCCCAAGGAGTGACCGGGTGGGGATTTCCCTGCCCGGCTCTACCTTCACCGCCACCGTGCGGGTGATCAACAGGATTCATCACAACACCTCGCACTGTCGGGCGGATACCCAGCCAACGGGTTCGTCCGGCTTTGCCCCAGACCTGGTTTTCATGATCAACATTGCCAATCTGGCCAATGGTGGCATAACACCGGTTGGAAACAATGCGCACTTCGCCTGAAGGGAGTTTGATCTGTATTTCAACACCCTCCTTGGCCATGATTCTGGCACCGCCGCCGGCCGATCGTACCATCTGTCCACCCTTGCCTTCCTTGAGCTCGATATTATGAACTATCGTGCCCAGCGGAATATTTTTAAGAGGCAGTGCATTCCCGGGTTGGATGTCAACGTCCGGACCGGAAAGAACCGTGTCCCCGACCGAAAGCCCTATCGGTGCAATGATGTATCGCTTTTCTCCATCAACATAATGGAGCAGTGCAATACGGGCGGAACGGTTGGGATCATACTCTATCGAATGCACTTTGGCAGGAATACTATTCTTGTCGTAGCGCTTGAAATCGATGATCCGGTAGTTCCGTTTATGCCCGCCGCCCCGATGACGCACGGTAATGCGGCCGGCGTTATTGCGACCGGCCCTCTGCTTCTTCGGTCTGAGGAGGCTCTTCTCCGGCTTCGACTTCGTTATATCAGCATAATCAGAACGGCTGAGGAAACGAAGAGACGGCGTATGTGGTTTGTAACGTTTGAGCCCCATGGCTAAATCATCCCTTCACTATATCGTACCAGTACTATTTAAAGTCCTTCGAAGAGCTCAATCCGGTCACCTTCCTGGAGAGTTACGATAGCTTTCTTCCAGTGTGACCGGCGGCCCTGATGAACTCCAAGTCGCTTTTTCTTTCCCTGCATATTATTTGTGTTGACCTTGAGGACCTTGACCTTGAAAATCAGCTCAACAGCCTTTTTGATCTCACTTTTATTTGCGTTCAGGTGCACTTTGAAAACATACTTGTTATGCTCCATGTGCCCGACACTTTTTTCAGAAACGATCGGCTCGATCAGAATATCCTGCGGTATAAGGTTCATGGCTGCAGTACCTCCTGAACGTACTCCACGGCTTCGCGTGTGAAAAGGAGATTTTTGAACTTCAGAATATCGTAGACGTTCAGACCTTCCTTCTTTAACAGCTTCACCTTGGGCAGATTCCTAGACGCCCGTTCAAGGGGTTGGTTCCCGCCGGTCGTGACAATTAATATCGTGTCCTCAGCCAGCTCAAGTTTTTTGAGAAAGCTGCCCATCTCCCTGGTTTTGGGGGCTGGAAGCTCGATCTTCTCGATCACCTTGAACTGTTGATTTCTCAGCTTGTCGGAGAGCACAACTTTCAGAGCCAGTTTTCTAACTTTTTTAGGCAAACGAATGGACAGATCTTTCGGAATCGGACCAAACGTAATACCTCCACCTCTCCAGAGAGGAGATCGAATAGTGCCTGCACGGGCCCGGCCCGTTCCTTTTTGACGCCAGGGCTTTCTGCCACCACCGCGGACTTCCGTCCGTGTTTTGGTTTTTGCAGTCCTCATCTTGCCGTGGGCAAGTTGATACCGTACCACCTGCTGAACCACGTGTGGTTTGGCCGGAACCCCGAAGACAGCGTCATCCAACGACATCGTGCCGACTTCCTGTCCTTCACTGTTCAGGATACCTATCTCCGGCATCGTTTATCCTCCTTCACCTAGTCAACTCGACTGTAATGCAATATCCTTGTTTAATATGGGGGATATTGTCTTCTTTATAGCTTTTGAATCAAGACTGTCCCGCCATTATGGCCGGGGACCGCCCCTTTAATAAACAGGAAGTTCTTTTCCTCATCGACCCGGACAATTTCCAGGCCTCTGGTAGTAATCCTTTTGTTCCCCATTCTGCCGGGAAGTTTGGTTCCCTTCCACAGTTTCCCAGGGTATGTTCCCGCTCCCACTGAGCCCGGCGCGCGATGAAACATCGAACCATGAGTGGCTTTGCCGCCATGAAATCCCCAGCGCTTGATAACTCCCTGGAAACCACGGCCTTTTGATGTCCCGGTAACTTTCACCTTATCCGAGGTTTTGAATACTCCAACTTTGATCTCCTGTCCCACTTCATACTCGTCGGGACTCTCAGTCTTGAACTCCCTGATGATCCGGTGAGGCTCAACCTTAGCTTTATCAAATTGCCCCTTCAGAGGCTTGTTGATTTTCGATGGTTTTACCTTGGAAAATCCAACCTGTACCGCACAATAACCGTGCTTACCGGGTACACGTTTTCCCACCACTGTGCAGGGACCGGCTTCAATAACGGTAACCGGCACTACCTGGCCGTCGGGCAGAAATGTCTGTGTCATCCCTCGTTTGATCCCGATTATTCCTAACACGGCTCCATTACACCTCCATCCAACTACATACGCATAAATGTTACGTTAAAGAGATTTATGCGTGTTAAAGCTTTATCTCAATATTGACACCGGCCGGAAGATCCAGCTTCATAAGTTCCTCAACCGTCTCTGATGACGGGTTCAGGATGTCGATCAGTCGTTTGTGCGTCCTGATCTCATATTGTTCCCTGCTCTTCTTATCAACATGCGGAGAGCGTAGAACACAATATTTCTGGATTTCTGTCGGCAGCGGCACGGGTCCGATCACTTCCGCCCCGGTCTTCTTCGCCGTTTCTATTATCTTAAGGGCGGAATTATCGAGTATTTTGTGGTCGTACGTCTTGAGACGTATCCTGATCCTATTCTGCATGATACTCTCCCAGCCTCCTAAACCGTTGTTACGTTATTCGATTACCTTCGCAATGACGCCGGCGCCCACGGTGTGTCCACCCTCGCGGACCGCGAAACGAAGGCCTTCTTCCATGGCGATCGGGGTGTGCAGCTTGACCTTGATCGTACAGTTGTCACCGGGCATGATCATCTCGACGCCCTCAGGAAAATCGATGGAACCGGTAACGTCGGTCGTACGGAAGTAGAATTGCGGCCGATAACCGCGGAAAAACGGCGTGTGTCGCCCGCCTTCCTCTTTCGACAACACGTACATCTCAGCCTCGAACTCCGTGTGAGGAGTGATCGAACCGGGCTTCGCGATAACCTGGCCGCGCTCAAGCTCATCCTTGTCGATACCACGCAGAAGCAGCCCGACATTGTCACCGGCCCGGCCGTCGTCAAGGATCTTGCGGAACATCTCCACACTCGTGCAGACCGTCTTACGAACCTTTTCAGTCATGCCGACGATCTCGACTTCGTCGCCCGGCTTGATGATGCCTCGATCAACACGGCCCGTACCAACCGTGCCGCGGCCCGTGATGGAGAACACATCCTCTACCGGCATCAGGAACGGCTTGTCTATGTCCCGTGTCGGTTCAGGTATGTACGAATCAAGTGCATCGAGAAGCTCCTGGAGAGACTTGTACTCTTCAGCACTCGCGTCGGTGCTCTCACTCTCCATGGCTTTCAGGGCACTCCCCATGAGGACCGGTATGTCGTCTCCGGGGAATTCATATTTCGAAAGAAGTTCCCGGATTTCAAGCTCTACCAGTTCAAGAAGCTCAGGATCGTCAACCTGGTCAACCTTGTTCATGTAAACCACCAGGCACGGGACGTTAACCTGACGGGCCAGAAGAACGTGCTCACGGGTCTGGGGCATGGGGCCGTCGGCCGCCGATACTACCAGAATCGCGCCGTCCATCTGCGCCGCGCCGGTGATCATGTTCTTGATGTAATCCGCGTGGCCGGGACAGTCTACGTGAGCATAGTGACGGTTAGCCGTCTGGTACTCGATGTGCGCCGTGGCAATAGTGATTCCCCGGGCTTTCTCTTCGGGAGCATTGTCGATCTCGTCGAATTTCATCTCCGCCGCCAGACCGGTGAATGACAGATACTTCGTGATTGCCGAGGTCAGCGTCGTCTTCCCGTGGTCGATGTGACCTATCGTCCCCACGTTGACGTGGGGTTTTGTCCGATCAAACTTTTCCTTCGCCATTGTTTTCTTTACCTCCTCTTTTAACCAGAAAAATTCAATGTATTTCCTACTGTAGCTCGAAAATGGCTACTGCTACGGATTTTTTCTGGTCCACTCATTATAAAAAATGTCACCCTTACTTAAGCCACCTGTCCTAACACTCGCTCCGATACGCTGTGAGGAACTTTCTTGTAATGGGAAAATTCCATGGTATACGTTCCGCGCCCCTGTGTATGCGAACGCAGAGACGTGGCATATCCAAACATCGTCGAGAGCGGTGTTGTTGCCTTTAATATGTGAATAGTCTTTCCACCTGGGAAATTTTTAACCAGGGTTTCCTGGACATCCGCCCGCCGGGAATGCAGCTCACCCAACACGTCACCAAAATATTCCGTCGGAACGATAACCTCAACGGACATAACCGGTTCAAGTAATATTGGGTGGCCCTGATCAAGCCCTTTTCTGACCGCCATTGAAGCGGCGATCTTGAACGCCATATCGGAGGAATCAACAGCATGATACGATCCATCCACCAGCGTCACCTTGACATCTCTCACCTGGTAGCCCGCCAACTCACCCGATTCCAGGGAATCCATGACTCCTTCTTCGATAGCCGCTATGAACTCTTTCGAGAGAAGTCTCCTGCTCACAGCGCTCTCAAAACTATTACCTTGCCCCCGGCCGGCCGGCTCCATGTTCAAAACAACATGTCCATATTGTCCGCGGCCTCCGGTCTGATGAATGTACTTTGTTTCGATTTTTTTCACCGGAACCGAGATGCTCTCCCGGTATGACACCTGCGGTTTGCCGGAACGCACTTTCAGGCCGAACTCCCTTTTAAGCCGTTCCAGGATTACTTCCAGATGGAGTTCGCCCATACCTGAAATCAGGGTTTGTCCCGTGTCATTGTCCTGACGGGTCAAGAAGCTCGGATCTTCCTGCCCCAGTTTATCCATAGACTCCAATAGTTTATCGTAATCTGCCATCGTGTATGGCTCTACCGAAATAAAAATCACCGGTTCCGGAAATTCCATGCTTTCCAGAACCAGCGGATGCGATTTGCTGCACAGGGTGTCTCCGGTTGAAGATTTCTTCAAACCGACAACGGCTACTATATCACCGGCCGCAGCCTGTTCCAGAACCGTCCTCTTGTTGGCATGCATTTGAACGATCTTAGTAATCCGTTCGGTAACGTCTTTCACTGAGTTATACACGTGGGCCGGAGTCTTAATAGTTCCCGAATAAACTCTTATGTAGCTGATACGACCGACATAAGGATCGGTAACGATCTTGAAAACCAATGCCGCCAGCGACTCATCCGGATTGGCGCTCCGGGTAATCGTTTTCTCTCTTTTCGGGTGATTCCCCGTAACCGGAGGCAGGTCAAGCGGTGAAGGGAGGAAATCGCAGATGGCGGTCAACAAAGGCTGTATTCCCTTGTTTTTAAGCGCCGAGCCGCACAGTACCGGGACTGCTTTGTTCTCGATGGTACAACGCCGGATCGCGTTTTTTATATCATCCTCACCCGGTGTGCAGTTCAAATAAATCTCGGCGAACTCGTCATCCAGATCAGCCAGCGTTTCCAGGAGTATTCCCCACTTCAACTCCATCTCTTCCTTTTGTTCGTCAGGAACCTGGCCGATGTCATACGTCGCTCCCATATCTTCCGTACTATACGTAAGTCCCTGTTTCCGGACAACATCCACCACACCGGTATGCTTATCTTCAAGCCCGATTGGGACTTGTAGCGGAAGTACCGGAGTCCCCAGCTTGGTTTCCACTTCATCCAACGTTCTCTGGAAGTTAGCTCCAAGCCGGTCAAGCTTATTGATGAAGGCAATCTTGGGTACCTGATACCGGTCGGCTTGTCTCCAAACTGTCTCTGTCTGGGACTGAACACCCTCTACTGCAGAGAGAATCAACACCGCTCCATCCAGTACCCGGAGTGCCCGTTCAACCTCTACTGTAAAATCCACGTGGCCGGGCGTGTCAATCAGGTTGATTATTTTATTGTCCCATGAAAACGTTGTTGCAGCAGAGGTTATAGTGATTCCCCGTTCCTGTTCCTGTTCCATCCAATCCATGGTGGCGGAACCGTCATCCACTTCACCCATCCTATGCACTCGGCCGGTATAATAAAGAATCCGCTCAGTGACAGTGGTCTTGCCGGCATCGATGTGCGCCATGATGCCAATATTCCTGAGTTCACTAAGCTTCTTCATGGTATTTTTCCTTACCAGCGGTAATGCGCGAAAGCCCTGTTGGCTTCAGCCATCCGATGGGTATCTTCCTTCTTCTTGATTGCTGCCCCTTCTCCCTTGGCAGCCGCCAGTAGTTCTTCTGCCAAACGCTGCTCCATAGGCCGCCCGCCACGCCCCCGGGCAAAACCGATAATCCATCTGATAGCCAGGGCCTGCCGCCTTTCGGGACGAACCTCAATCGGAACCTGGTAGGTGGCGCCGCCGACACGCCGTGATTTTACTTCCAGCACGGGTTTTACGTTTTTAAGCGCCTGGCGGAAAACTTCGATTGGTTTTTCATCGGTAACCTTCCGGCTGATAATGTCAAGCGCTCTGTACAATATACTTTCAGCTCGGCTTCGTTTCCCGCCTCTCATGAGCGAGTTGATGAACTTGGTCACCATCGTGCTCCCGAAAACCGGGTCGGCCTGCAATTGATATCTCTGTTTAATATTTCGCCTGGGCACTGTTTAATTCCTCCCTGCTTTGCCTGACTACTGTGCTTAAGCCAGCGTCGACTTCTTGGGTCGCTTGCTTCCGTATTTTGACCGCCCGCGACGACGATTATCGACGCCAGCGGTATCAAGCGTTCCCCTGATAATATGATACCGTACACCTGGTAAATCCTTGATACGACCGCCACGTACCAGCACAATTGAATGCTCCTGCAGATTATGGCCTTCGCCGGGTATGTAACAGGTAAACTCCACACCGGATGTTAGCCGAACACGGGCTACCTTCCTCAAGGCAGAGTTGGGCTTCTTAGGGGTTGCCGTATATACTCGCGTGCACACACCTCTGCGCTGCGGACACCCTTTTAACGCCGGGTCTATCCGGCGGCGTTTCTTCTTGCGCCCTTTTTTGATCAACTGATTAATCGTCGGCATCTACTTTACACCTTCCGTTTCTCTAAAACGATTTCAAGGGGCTGTGTACCATAACAAAACCCGCATTATCCCTAGTCAGACCGTGAAAAAAAAGACACTTATCCCCGGTCAAGCGTTGTATTTTATCAAGGTTTCTCAAATAATGTCAAGCAGAAAGTTATACTCAGCAACTTTCTGCTTCATCGAACAAGAAACATGGAACATTAAGGAGCCAGTTCCATGAGGTCCTCGGCCGTCAGCTCTTTACCCTCTTTCAGCTCGAGTTCTTCTCCCCCGAAAAGCAATTCTTCAGCGGTAGGTTTACGTGTTTCACCGGAGAAGTCTCCCAGTATACCGCTGAGTGCGGACTCGCTCTCAAGTATTGCGTCCTTGATCTCCGGCATACCGGTCCCGGCAGGAATAAGCTTACCGATAATAAGGTTTTCCTTCAAGCCGTTTAGACGGTCAATTTTACCCTCGATGGCCGCTCTCGTCAGCACCCTGGTAGTTTCCTGGAACGATGCCGCCGAGATGAAGCTGTCGGTTGTCAGAGAAGCCTTGGTGATTCCCTGGAATATCTGTTTCCCTGTGGCCGGTTGTTTGCCGGCTTTAATAATAGCCCGGTTGATGTCCTTGAACTTATTGATATGAACAATCTCCCCGGGCAGAAACTCGGTATCACCAGGCTCCATGACTCGAACTTTACGCATCATTTGCCGGACAATCACCTCGATGTGTTTTTCATTGATGTGAACTCCCTGGGACATATACACCTGTTGGATTTCATCGATAAGGTATCGCTGGCCGGCAGTGAGACCGGCTACTTTGGCCAATTTTCTCGGAGAGATGCTTCCTTCCGAGATCGGATCGCCGGCCTTAACCAGTTCGCCGTCCGACACCATAAGTTTAGCAGAGCCGAACTGCGTTTTATACTGGCGTTTTTCACCAATAAGCGTAGTGATCTCAATATTGCTTCCCCGGACCCGAATCTCGCCGTCGTCCTCAACGATGAAGGCTTCCACCTTGGGACGCCTGATTTCGAACAGATCGGCAACCCGCGGCAGACCCTGGATGATGTCGATTGTTTTTTTAGCCGAGACTCCCCATTTGGCCAGGATGGTGCCTTTACGAACATAGTCGACGCAACGAACTTTACCCAGGTTTAGGCTGGGAGTCAACTTGATAGCCTTTTCGACGCCATCCTTAGTTGCTATCTCACCGGGAGAAAGCACAATTTCACCGGTGTTTAGGTTAATAAGCGATTCCTTGACCATTTTGCCCGGCAGTTTTCTCCTGACCAGGGCCGGCTTTTTCAAAGACAGAACGAAATCCTCCACTTTCAGTTCAGCGCTGTCCATTACCTGGTGAGCTTCACCGGTCTTTACTTTGATTTGGCCGATGGTTGTCCTGACTTTACCTTCTTTTGTCAGCCGTTTTACCAACTGCACAACACCGTCCCGATCATGGGCGTACTCGATACGCCACATTCCCTTTGGGGGCTTCTTCTTAAAATAAATCTCTCCGGAAGTATACAGCACGGTTATGTTCGGCTCGGTGACCGCCAGGATGCCACCTTCAATCTCCAGTCTACGTTCGGCTATCCGCTTGGCAAGTTTCTCGCCAACAATGGTTTTCGATTCCGCGATGATCTCGCCTGTTTCTCTATCGACGACCGGATCATTGGTCTTTTTGCCCAGTACCCTCTTTTCCATTTCCTCCAACGATATCTCTGCCAGCGGAATCTCGTCGTAGAGTTTCACTTCTTCGCTGCCGTGGAAAAACTTGCAGTGGGATTTGAGGATAGGAGAAAACTTCACCTGGTAGTGTTTGTCCTTATCCAGAACAATCGGTTCGGAAGAGACGAACTTGAAGTTGGTCAAACTGGCCAACTTACGCCCTTTACGAACCTCGTCTCCTTCTTTGACCAGAACATCCATTGCGGGCACGATCTTGTACTTTTTCTTTATGTTCTCAACACGAATGATTTTCATGTCGCCATTAATCTTTGCAATCTTCTGATACCCGATAGGTTCAGTGAGCAGATCGCCCTCTTTGACGAACATTCCTTTCTTTACCTTCAGCGGCAAGCTGGAAGGAATGACGTGCTCTTCACCGTAATAGACACCAATTTGTGTAATGATGTCTTCCCCGGTAGCTTTGTCATACTGAGTTATGTAGTTAACCTTGCCCGCAATTTCTGTAACAATAGGGGACAATTCTTCGATGAGCGGATCGCCGACCTTGACCTTATCACGAGTCTCTACACACACCTTGGCCCCTTCAGGTATTTCGTACTCTTCCAGCATATTGAGGACACTCAAACTGTTCAGGTGAACCGGATATATAAGCTCGGCACCCTGCTTGATGGATTCACCGTTCTTGACTCTAATCTCCGCTCCACGGGGAACGTAATAATCGCGTTCTTCCCCGAGGACTACTTGCGTGATGTTTAATTTTTCCTTAGCGAATTTCCTCACCAGTTGCCGGGTCAGAAGCTGGCCGGCTTTAGCAAAAACCGCACTTGTTCTGACATGGGCAACGTTCTCCTCGATACGTGTGCCGACATATTTGGAAAGCGAATCGTCAATGGTTTTTATCTCTATGCGGTTGGCAATATGGATCCGATTGTTTTCCACCTTGACCACTGGAATCTTGTTTTTCAGCTCTTTGATCTTCTTCTCGAGCTCCAGGTCGATCTCCTGATGTAGTTTCCCTATAAGTTTTTTGCCGACACGGATACTCGCCGCCAGGACTTTACCCACTAGAGAACTTTCATCGGTAACCGGTATATCTACTTCTTTATCGAAACCAACCTTGCCGGCGATATCACTTACCAGAAGAATTCGATTGGAGACCTCTTCGGTAATCTCCTGAGCCCGTTCCAGAATAAGCTCACCGGAATTAAGGTCAATGATATCGTTCATTGAAATCCGGTTCAGCATTTTCTTTTTGATGGATTCCTTATCGGTGAGACTTATCTTGCTCAGGTTACGAACCACCACCCGGCGGACGAACTTACCGCTGATTTCGTCAAGAATGGGTTTCTCCACAGAAACAATACCGTCAAGTTGTGATGTCAGAACCAACGGATGAGTGACATTTTCATTGGCCTTAACAGAGACACCAGCCTGGACCTTGATCTGGTTCATGAAAAGTTTCAGGTCTTTCGGTAAGGGGTAAACCCGTTCAAGGTTAACGACAATTCTTCGTTTGTCCTGGGTTTTATCAGTGCCTGTCTTCGACGTCAGAAGCTTAACCATTCCCTCTCCCTTTGAGGCAATGGCCATCGTCTTCTTTTTCTCGTCTAGCACAACACTGAGCGAAGCGGGAATGAGGTACTCCTTCGATGATTCTTTGCTGACGATAATAGTGTTCTTGCTTTTCAGGCTTACCTGGCCGTCTATCTCTGAATAGATTCCCAGGAGCTCGTCGCCATAACACACTTCGTTGCCGTTCTTGACCTTGAGGACCACACCCTGATTGATGATATCTATCTCTTCTTTACGCTCTTTGACACCATTGGGGAGCTTGTAAACAGCCTCCAACTGTTCCTTTCTGTCCAGCGGTGTAACGAAGATAATTCCATTGTCAGATATCACTCTCAAGTTCTTGGACTTGATATTAATAAACTCAACAACACCATCCCGCCCGGTGATAGCCGCCTTTTGCTCGGTGACTACCTCGGCCAGAATGTCACCCGGAGTAACTTTTTCCCCGGGGGATACCTTCAAATAGGCGCCTTGTTTTACCGGATATGAATCCAATTCTCCCGGTATGTCCAATCGCTCGACAATGACCGAGCCCGTCTCGGAAACGACAATCCCATCTTTGTGATCAAGTTTCTTGTACTGCACAACACCACCGTGCTCGGTGACCACCTGGTTGGGGTTGTACTCGACGAGCATGTCTCCCACGGCTACTTTCTGGCCATGCAACACTTTCAGTGTAGCTCCCGTAACCGGATAATACCGTTCTTTCTTCCCAAAAGAATTCTCCACCTCGACGTAACCGCTGAGCACGATACGACGGACGTCTTTATCGAGTCCGCTGTCATCAATATCCTCGGTAACGGCACCGCTGATGACCTGTTTGTGACGCTCGGTCTTGAAGGTCCATTTCAGATCTTCCAGATTGACGATTCCATCTATCTTCGATTTGAGCACCAGGCGTTGAGCAATAGCGATACCACCGATATGGAACGTTCTCATCGTCAACTGGGTGCCGGGCTCACCGATGGATTGTGCGGCGATGATCCCTACCGCTTCACCGAGATCGACATTGAGCCCCGTAGATAAGTCCCATCCATAGCATTTCTTGCATATTCCAAACCGGCTCTTACAGGTAATGGGCGATCTCAGTACAACCTTGGGCCGGATCTTCACGTACTCGATCCGGGCCTTCAGGAACCGGGCGACAGCAGTACTGGTGATCTCCCGGTCGGCTCTCAAAATAATGCTGTTTGCGCGCGGGTTTACCACCATCTCTGTCAGTACCTGTCCGACGAGTTTTTCGGATACGGGAACCAGCGTTTCCGCCCGTTCGATCTCTTTTCCTTTTTCTTCCCCAATCATCTCACCGGCATCGACGATGATCTCTCCGGAAACAGGATGGATGATAGCTCGTGCGGCGACACGGCCCACAACTCGCTGGCGTAACGTGATTACCAGTTCGTCAATCATGAGGTTGTTCGAAGTACGTTTTTCTCTCAGAGGGGCAACCTCGATACCTTCCTTGGTTCCACAGTCATCTTCATGAATAATGACATCCTGTGAAACATCGACCATTCTCCTGGTCAGGTAACCTGAGTCCGCCGTTCTGAGCGCGGTATCAACCAGTCCTTTTCTCGCACCGTATGTCGATATGAAGTACTCGGTGACCCTTAAACCTTCCCGAAAATTGGTTTTAATAGGGAAGTCAACGATATCACCCTGAGGATTTGACATCAGACCCCGCATCCCAGCCAACTGTCTGATTTGCTGTATGTTACCCCTGGCTCCAGAGATAGCCATGGCATACACCGAGTTAAAGCGTCCTTCTTCTTCCATCTTTTTGTAACTCTGGAGCATATCGTCGGTAACTTCTTCGGTCGCCTCAATCCAGATATCGATATCGTTCTGACGTTTTTCTTCACGGTTTAAGCTACCGCTCAGGAAACGGTCATGGACCTGGTCCACTTTATTCTGGGCCGTTTCCAAAATCTCCTTTTTCCGGGGCGGAATAAGCAGTTCAGATACTGAAAAAGAAAGGCCGGACATGGTTGCATAATGAAAGCCAAGTCGCATGATCTCATCAAGCACCCGAGCTGTTTCCTTGATATTGCTCGTCTGGTAGCAGAGGGTGGTCAACTCGGAAAGTTTGCCTCTGTCGACTACGGTGTTGATGAAGTCCATGGAAGAGGGAAGAACCTCGTTAAAGATGATCCTCCCCACGGTGGTCTCGATATACTTTCCCTTGATTTTTACCCACAGTTTACTGTGAAGATCTATCACCTTTGGTCTGGACTCATAAGCCATCACCGCTGCTTCAGGGTTAGGGAAAATTTTCTGATCATATACTTCGATCTCGTCAATTTTGAGACGCTTGATTTGCTTTATATGCTCCTCCCCGATCAGGTGTTTGGGATCGATGATCTGTTCCCCAGTCTTCGGGTCAACGATAGCATTAACTACTTTAAAGGGAATTTTCCGGCTTCGCAATACGTCGGCAAGGCTGATTTTTTTTCTTTTCTCTTTGCGTCCCTTGATAATAATGGTCTCTATGTTATCGCGGGGGCGGGTCAGGTAATAACAGCCAATACACATATCTTGGCTGGGAACCGTGATCGGCTTTCCACTGGACGGAGAAAAGAGGTTTTTCGAAGACAACATGAGCATATTCGACTCTACCTGTGCCTCCATCAGCAGCGGTACGTGAACCGCCATCTGGTCGCCGTCGAAGTCGGCGTTGAAAGCGGTACACACCAGCGGGTGTATCTGGATGGCTTTTCCATCGATGAGTAGAGGCATGAAGGCCTGGATACCAAGCCTGTGCAGTGTCGGAGCACGGTTCAGCAGAACCGGATGTTCCGTTACCACCTCTTCCAGCACATCATAAACTTCGGGATCGTTGCGCTCCAGCATCTTCTTGGCGCTCTTGATGTTGGGAGCCCTATTCTGCTTGACCAACCGGTTCATAATAAACGGCTTGAAGAGTTCCAGAGCCATTTTTTTAGGAAGGCCGCACTCATGGAGCTTGAGGTTAGGCCCGACCACGATAACCGAACGTCCTGAATAGTCTACGCGTTTGCCCAGCAAGTTCTGACGGAACCGTCCCTGCTTGCCTTTCAGCATATCCGAGAGTGATTTCAAGGGTCTCTTGCCGGGACCGGTCACCGGCCGGCCGCGCCGCCCATTGTCGATAAGCGAGTTGACTGCTTCCTGCAGCATACGCTTTTCGTTTTTGATAATGATATCCGGAGCGCCGAGGTCGAGCAGTCTTTTCAGGCGGTTGTTCCGATTGATCACACGACGGTACAGATCATTCAGATCGCTGGTGGCGAATCGGCCGCCGTCTAGTTGCACCATGGGTCTCAGATCGGGAGGAATAACCGGAATCCCCTCGAGAATCATCCACTCCGGACGATTCCCCGACTTTTGGAACAGCTCCGCCACTTCGAGCCGCTTGACTACGTTCTGTTTCTTCGTGCCCACACTTTCTCTCAGCTGGATTTTAAGTTCTTCAGTCAGGGGATCGAGATCTACCTCCTGTAGGAGCAGCTTTATAGCTTCGGCACCCATTTTTGCTTTAAACAGCTCTCCGTACTTGGCGTGTAACTCTCGATATTGGCTCTCTGTGAGAAGCTGTTTTTTCATCAGTGGCAGGTTGCCCGGGTCGATAACAATGTAAGAGTTGAAATAGATAACCTTCTCCAGATCACGCGGCGATATATCCAGCAGCAAGGCTATGTAACTTGGAGTGCCTTTCGTATACCAGATATGTGCTACCGGCGCAGCCAGAGATATGTGTCCCATCCTTTCGCGTCGCACCTTCGACCGGGTCACCTCAACCCCGCATTTCTCGCAAACCACACCTTTGTACCTGATGGATTTGTATTTCCCGCAGGAACATTCCCAATCCCGCGAAGGACCAAAAATCCGTTCGCAAAACAGTCCGTCCCTCTCAGGCTTGTGACTGCGGTAATTAATCGTTTCGGGTTTTTTTACCTCGCCCGATGACCACGACCTGATATCATCCGGTGACGCAATACTAATTCGAATTGAATCAAAATCACTTATGTCCCACAAAGGCCCTCTGCCTCCTTTAGCTTCCTTCATTCCAAAACAACAACACCATAGGTACGATCCTAAATTTCTCCGTCGGTTTCTCCGTCATCGGTCTGATCGGCGAAAACCGTCTCCAACTCTTCATCATCCTCTATTTCCATAGCCAACTCCGAGGTTTCCTCGATAATGCTGGGAAAATCAGATTTCGTGATAGATTTCTGCAGTTCAACTTTCAATCCAAGACTTCTCAACTCGCTTACCAGCACCTTGAACGATTCAGGAATCCGGGGCCGTATCTTCCGCTCCCCCTTGATGATGGCTTCGTAGACTTCAACCCGGCCTTCCACATCATCCGATTTGACGGTTAACAATTCTTGGAGCGTGTGGGCTGCACCGTAAGCCTCCAACGCCCATACTTCCATCTCACCGAAGCGCTGGCCGCCAAACTGTGCCTTACCACCCAGCGGCTGCTGCGTGACAAGCGAGTACGGACCGGTTGCCCGAGCATGAATTTTGTCTTCAACCAGATGAGCAAGCTTCATCATATAGATACTACCAACCAATATCCGATGATCGAAGGGTTCACCGGTTCTTCCATCATAGACGGTCATTTTCCCGGCCAACGGTTTAATAAATATCACCTCAGACAGTCTGGTATACACAGAAGCAGCCACATCCTTTTTGAGGGCATTGGCAATAAATGGTTCGGAGTACTCGGAACTTCCAATTTCTTGATAGTATTCTGGAAACTCTCCTTGATCCCGTTTTTCATCCTGTTCCGCTTCCGCCGCCGCCTGCTTCTTACTGATCAGTTCCTCCTTCACTTCTTCCTGATCATCGTAATCCCATATCTGAATTGCCCCAATCGGTTCAACTTTACTGGTATCTTTTGCTCCTTCAGGAATCTTCTGGAATAAGGTGATCACAGACCTTAGATCTCCTGTTTCGATTGCCTTTTCCAGATTCTTCTTGGGAGTATCACTTATTATCTCGCCAATTACCACATGGCGGCGGATAACGTCCACGAAGTCTCCGCCAAGTTTCTTTAATAGATAAGCGAAAGCTTGTGGAAACGATTTTTCAAGGAAGGCCTTCCTGATGAGTGACTGATCAAATCTGTGGAATTTAATACAGGCGAACGGGGAAAATTCTCCTTTATAATAAAGCTCCACCTGACCACTGTTAATCAGATTGGCGATGACAAACAGATCGTCCAGTTCTTCTTCTCTGGCACCGTTGAAGACCGGTGTTTGACATCCATATCCCAGCATCTTCGACACCCATCCCAGCTGAGCTTCGAGGATCTGCCCGACGTTCATCCGGGAAGGGACACCGAGAGGATTCAACACGATGTCGCACGGGGTTCCGTTTTCCAGATAGGGCATGTCCTGCTCGGGGACTATCTTGGCAATAACACCTTTGTTACCATGACGGCCCGCCATCTTGTCGCCTTCGAGTATCTTCCGCTTCTGTGCGATAAATACCCTGACCAGTTTGTTCACTCCATGGGGAAGTTCGTCTTTTTTCTCCCGGCAAAAGACCATAACATCCACTACTTTTCCACCTTCACCGTGGGGTACTACAAAGGACGTATTCCTCACCTCACGAGCTTTCTCCCCGAAAATGGCCCGGAGAAGTTTATCCTCTGCGGTCAATTCCTGGTAGCCTTTGGGGGTGACCTTGCCGACCAGGATATCTCCTGGGCCGACTTCGGCTCCCACCCGGATAATTCCTTCCGTATCGAGATCCTTAAGAGCTTCTTCGGAAATATTGGGTATATCCCGGGTTATCTCTTCCGGCCCGAGCTTGGTGTCTCGTGCTTCGATCTCAAACTCCTCGATATGGATAGAGGTGTAAATATCTTCCTTAACCAGTCTTTCACTGAGAAGAATGGCATCTTCGAAGTTGTATCCTTCCCAGGGCATAAACGCTACCAGGATATTTTTACCTAAAGCCAACTCCCCTTCCGAAGTGGAGTGGCCATCAGCCAGAACCTGCCCTTTTGCAACTCGCATTCCTGGTGTTACAAGGGGTCTCTGGTTGATACAGGTCCCCTGGTTGGAACGAGAAAACTTCATTACCGGATAGGAGTCTGTGCGCCCGGCATGTACCTCAACATACGACACCGCCGCTTCCTTCAGGTTGTTTACCACACCGTAATCGATCTGGTACCCTGACTCGACGATAATCTCCCCGGTCACATCATTGTATACCGTCCTGGCGGCTATACGCCGAAATACCTCGGAAGAAAACTTATCATTTCCGGCCACCGCCACTCGCAGCCTCTCTTCTCCCTTTTCGCTATCCCGCCAAACAAGGATCTTGTTGGCAGCGGCGTCTATGACCCGTCCTCCATGCTCGCAAATCACCGTTGCGCCGGAATCTACCGCGGCACGATACTCCATACCGGTGCAAACCCGGGGAGTTTCAGTCTTCAATAGCGGCACTGCCTGCCGTTGCATGTTTGTCCCCATCAGTGCCCGGTTAGCATCATCATGTTCCAGGAATGGGATGAGAGACGCAGCAACGCTTACGGTTTGCAGCGGCGATACTCGGAGATAGTCAACTTCATCCACCGGTACGATATCAAATTCATGCTGCTCGTTCTTGACATATTTTACCGGCACGGCTTCATCCAATATCTTGCCCATCGCGTTAACAGCCACATCGCTGGTGGCCACGATAAAATCATCTTCTTCGTGAGCGGTCATAAACCTGAAATGACGGTCTGTTATCTGAGACTTGCCCCTGATCCTCAGACACGGGGTTTCAATAAATCCATACCGGTTAATGTGAGCATAAACAGCCATGGAACTGATGAGACCGGCATTCGGCCCTTCGGGAGTCTCGATAGGGCAGATTCTGCCGAAGTGCGTTGGGTGCACGTCCCTGACCTCGTAACCGGCCCGCTCCCGTCGCAACCCCCCCGGACCGAGGGCGCTGAGCCGCCGTTTGTGAGTAAGCTCTGCCAGCGGATTCGTCTGGTCCATGAATTGACTCAGCTGGCTGGAACCGAAGAAATCCTTCACTGCAGCCGCAATGGGCCTGGTATTGATCAACGTCTGAGGAGTTATTCCTGAAGAGTCCTGGATAGTCATTCGTTCCCGGACATCTCGCTCCAGGCGAGCCAGGCTCATCCTGAACTGGTTCTGGAGAAGTTCTCCGCACCGGCGGACCCGTCGGTTTCCCAGATGATCGATATCATCAACAGTGCCTATACCGTTACTAAGATCGATAATATACCTGATAACACCGATAATATCATCCGGAGACAGGACCCTGGCCTTAAAAACAACAACCTTCTTAATCCCGGTTTCTCTCAACTCATCGATGATGCGGCGATTAACTTCTTCACCGGCTGGAATCATGACCTCACCGGTGAGAGGATTAATAATCGATTCGTACAACTCTCGGCCCAGGAGCCGACCGATGATGATATCCTCGTCTTCATACTCAGCGTCGGCTTTAACGGCACTCATGAACGTTTTACGCCGAAGAGTGACCTCTCGTTCCTTCTGGATGATTCTAATCACGCTGATTTCAAGTTCTTCAAGTTTTTTGAACAACTGCCTGGATACTCTGGTACTGCTATCAGCTACCAATTCACCGGTCTGAAGATCTATTATCGATTCCGACAGTCGCTGTCCAAGAAGCGCTTTTTCCCAGGTCTTTCTCTCTTTGACCAGGGAGATGGTTTCATACGGACGTTCGTTGGCGATTCTTACCTCTCGCCCGTCAAGAGTTTTCAGCATCACCGAGTGTGCTTCAGGCGTATCTTCCATCTTGAGAGCAAGTTCCTCGTCGATCTGTTCACCCGGTTCGCATACAATTTCACCGGTATTGGAGCGGAAGATCGTCTCCGCAGTGATTTTCCTTTTTATACGGTTGGAAAGTCTGAGCTTGGTGTTGATCTTGTAACGCCCCACATCGCCGAGATCGTACTTCCGCTCATCGAAGAAAAGCATGTTGATAATCTGTAGAGCGCTTTCCTCGGTGAAAGGTTCCCCCGGCCTAAGGCGGGAATAGATTTCTTCCAGCCCCTGCTCGTAGGTCTTGGCTTTGTCTTTGGCAATGCTGTTGGCAATGTACTCGTTGTTATTGAACAAGGTCATTATCTCTTCGTCAGTGCGATATCCGAGGGACCGGATAAGAGCCGTTACGGGAACTTTTCGTTTCCGGTCCAGCCTGACATGGATAATGTCTTTAACCACGTTGAGTTCCAACTCGAGCCAAGCTCCACGATAGGGAACAACCTTGGCACCATAGTTTTTCTTTACTTTGTCAAAAGCGTAGTAGACACCCGGAGACCGATGCAACTGGCTGACCACTACCCGGTCGGCGCCGTTGATGACATATGATCCCTGGTTGGTCATCAATGGGAGGTTACACACGAAAATCTCCTGCTCTTTGATCTCCCCGGTACTCTTGTTGATCAACCGCACCCTGATCTGAAGAGGAATTCCGTAGGTAACATCACGTTTACGGCATTCATTCGGCAGATACTTGATCCGGTACGACGTGCTGTCGAGACTAACAATTTCGCACGCTTTTTCCTTGTAACAACAATCGAAATACCTGCAGTCTCCTTGCTCGAACTTCATACTTTCCGGGCACCCTTTGCACATTCCGAGACCGAGTGTGTAGTAATCAAAATCAATGATCAAGTTGCCGGTAAAGTCGTAGACAGGGAATATGTCTTTAAACGCTTCCTGGAGTCCCTGCCGTTTCTTGTTCTCAGGCTTTTTATCGGCCTGTAAAAACCAGCTGTATGATTCTTTTTGGATCTCGATGAGGTTGGGAAAAGGTAGGGACATATCCCACTTTTCCTTTGAAAAATCAATCTTCTTTTTCTTCGTTGCCCCGACTTCCTTGAACTTCATCATAAAATTTATCCTCTCTCTAGAGCTCAGATACCTTGCTATTACTGGAAGCTTATTGTTTAGCCGAAAATTTGATTAGCGAAAAAGGGTATAGTTTACCCCTCCCTTATGTATATAATTCAAGAGATTTTAACATACATGCAAAAACCGTGTCAACTTTCTTCTTGCAAAAATCTTGCCGTTTTTTAAAAACCGGGGAATCGCCTTGTGAATAGAGAACTTCGCGAGTTCCATATTTCCTTATTTATTTTGAGTTGACATAAAGTAGAACGTAAGGTGAGAAATTGAAGAGTGACGTTGAAAAGTAAAAAAGGGTATCACATACAGCGATACCCTTTTCTTTTGCTTTAGCTTCAGTTGCCACCCGTTAAATCTTGTTAGCAGGTTTACTTGATAGCTACCGTGGCGCCTACTTCCTCAAGTTTACCCTTGATTTCATTGGCGTCTTCACTACTGACCTTTTCCTTGATAGCCTTGGGAGCAGCGTCTACCAGAGCCTTCGCCTCTTTCAAGCCAAGCCCGGTGACTTCTTTTATGACCTTGATAACTTTAATCTTCTGCTGTCCAGCCATTTCCAGAACAACATCAAACTCGGTCTGCTCCTCATCGGCCGCCTCGGCTGCGCCGCTGCCGGCACCCCCGGCAAAGGCACCGGCCGCCATCATTGGAACAGCTCCGGAAACCCCAAATTTCTCCTGCAGGGAGTCAACCAGGTCTTTCAAACCCATAACAGTTAACTTCTCGACAGACTTCTCAACGATCTCGCAAAGCTCGGCATCGCCGAGACTGTCGATTTCCTTCAATAGTTCATCCTTGCCCATGATACAATCTCCTTTCACTTCTTGCTTCGTGCGTAATAGCATTTTTATGCGTAATAGTATCTAAGCTGCCTTCTGATCTGATATTTCCCGCAGAACGTTGACGAACTTACTAAGAATTCCACTTAACGTGGTTACCATACCACCCATCGGGGCCTGAAAAGCACCCACTACGGTAGCATACAGATATTCTTTGGACGGTATTTTAGCGACTTCCTGTACCTCTTGCTCAGTGAGAATCCGGCAGCCGGCGATACCACCCTTGATAGTGAATTTTTTTAATTTCTTGGAGAAATCAACTGCCACCTTAACCGGTTTGAAAGCATCCTCCTGGGAAAAAACCACACCCGTCGGACCTTTCATGAAGGAAGCAATATCTCCTTCTGGAGAGAGATTATTCATCGCCAGTTTAAAAAGACGGTTCTTGACCACACGGTACTCGCCGCCGGCTTCTCTCAGTTGATCTCTTAGATCGTTAATTTCGGCCACTTTCAGTCCGCTGAAGTCCGTCATCGTAGCAAATTCAGCTTCTTTTATCTTCCCCGTCAACTGGTCTATGACATTTTTCTTATATTCTTGTCCCATAACAACTACCTCCTGGCGGCAACAGCCGCTTGCGTCTTTACCGAGTCTAACTTCAAGCCTGGTCCCATAGTCGAGGAGAGGAAAATCCCCCGAACATACAGCCCTTTGCAGGAAGCCGGACGGGCACGAATAACGGCTTCACACAAGGTCAGCAAATTATCTATGAGCTTATCGGTTTCCAATGATACTTTACCCACGGGAACGTGAATGATCCCGTGTTTGTCAACCCTGTATTCTATACGGCCGGCTTTCAACTCCTTAACCGCCTGGGCAACGTCAAACGTCATCGTACCCGTTTTGGGATTAGGCATCAAACCTCTCGGACCAAGAATACGACCGAGTTTACCCACATCTCTCATGACATCGGGAGTAGCTACTACCGCCTCGAAATCGAGCCATCCTTCTTTCTGTATTTTCTCCATGTAATCCATGCCGACGTAATCGGCACCCGCCGTTTCGGCTTCCGTTTCCTTTTCACCGCGAGTCAAAACCAGCACTCTGACCGTCTTCCCGGTACCGTGTGGCAACACTACCGTACCACGGACATTTTGTTCAGCATGCTTGGGATCGACTCCCAGTTTCATAGCACATTCCACCGTCTCGTCAAACTTTGCAGTGGCTGTTTTTTTCAATAGTTCGAGCGCTTCTCCAACATCATAGAGCCGCGTACTCTCAACCAGTTCACTGCTCGCCATATATCGTTTACTTTTACCCACGGCTCAGCCCTCCCACTCAATCAACTACTTCTATACCCATACTCCGGGCCGTTCCAGAGATCATTCTCATAGCACTATCTATACTGGAACAATTGAGATCGGGCATCTTGGTCGAGGCTATCCGTTTTACATCTTCTTTGCTGATCTTCCCAATTTTTTCCCGAAGAGAGTTCGGTGACGCCTTTTCCAGTCCCGCTGCTTTCAATATAAGCACCGGAGCCGGTGGGGTTTTCGTCACAAAACTAAATGATCTATCAGCATATACACTGATAACTACCGGAATAATCGTTCCCATCTGGCTGCTTGTTTTAGCATTGAACGATTTACAGAACTCCATAATATTGACTCCTTGCTGCCCTAAAGCCGGACCGACAGGAGGAGCCGGTGTCGCTTTGCCTGCAGGTATCTGGAGTTTTACCAACGCCGTTACCTTTTTAGCCATCAGCGGCACACCTCCTTAAAACGTAAAACCAATACACAAATTGTATCAGTCGATTATCATTTCACAAATTTACCGTTGGTTTCGGTAATGTTAATCTTCTTCAATCTGCGAAAAATCAAGCTCCACCGATGTCTCGCGATTGAAAACGACTACCATGACTTTAACGGTCTTCTTTTCCAAGTTTATCTCTTTAATAACACCAAAATTGTCGGAGAACGGACCATCGATGATACGAGCCCGCTGACCTACCTTGAAGCTGACTTCCGTGGTCTTGCTCCGTACTTCTTCAAGCCCCATCTGCCTCATTATTTCATGGACTTCCCTCTCCAGAAGGGGAGTCGGATATCGTCCTAAACCAACAAAACCGGTAACTCCAGGAGTGTTTCTCACTACCGCCCACGAGTCGTCATCCATATTCATCTGCACAAGTACATATCCGGGCAGGAATTTTCGTTTAACTTCCCGCCGTTTTGCGTCTTTGTACTCGATGACGTCCTCGGTAGGCACGACAACCTGGAATATCTGATCTTGCATGTTCATGGTCTCAATCCTTTGATCCAGGTTGGCCTTGACTTTAGCTTCATGCCCGGAATACGTGTGTATTACGTACCAGTTATGCGTTTCTAAATCTTCAATGTTCACGCTATCAGTACTCCATCCTCGCTCAGGAAGCCAAATGTATCAAGCGTTTCAACACTTCCTGAAAAACATAGTCGGCTAAGCCAATGTATATGGCGCAAATGAGACTGGTCACGATAACAGCCCACGTGGAAGAAACCATCTGCTCTCGAGAAGGCCAGGTTACTTTTCGCAGTTCGGCCCGTACTTCTCGCAAAAACTTGGTTACCTTCTCCCACATCCGTACCACCACCGATCTATAAAAGCCTTACAGCAACAGGCCTGGAGGGACTTGAACCCCCAGCCCCCGGTTTTGGAGACCGGTGCTCTAGCCAGTTGAGCTACAGGCCTGTGCACAAACTCGTTATCCTTTACTTGGTTTCTTTGTGAAGAATTTTCTTCCGGCAAAACGGGCAGTACTTATTGAGAGTAAGCCGTTCTTTTGTCGATTTCTTATTCTTCGACGATGTATAATTTCTTCGCTTGCACTCCGTGCAGGCAAGGATTATATTTACTCGCACGCTAACTCACCCAACCACTATATATCAGAATACCCTTAGACTGCCAGTATTCAATTTTCACACACACAATTTGAGTATCGATCAGTCAGTTACGCGATTACCTTCGCAATGACGCCGGCGCCCACGGTGTGTCCACCCTCGCGGACCGCGAAACGAAGGCCTTCTTCCATGGCGATCGGGGTGTGCAGCTTGACCTTGATCGTACAGTTGTCACCGGGCATGATCATCTCGACGCCCTCAGGAAAATCGATGGAACCGGTAACGTCGGTCGTACGGAAGTAGAATTGCGGCCGATAACCGCGGAAAAACGGCGTGTGTCGCCCGCCTTCCTCTTTCGACAACACGTACATCTCAGCCTCGAACTCCGTGTGAGGAGTGATCGAACCGGGCTTCGCGATAACCTGGCCGCGCTCAAGCTCATCCTTGTCGATACCACGCAGAAGCAGCCCGACATTGTCACCGGCCCGGCCGTCGTCAAGGATCTTGCGGAACATCTCCACACTCGTGCAGACCGTCTTACGAACCTTTTCAGTCATGCCGACGATCTCGACTTCGTCGCCCGGCTTGATGATGCCTCGATCAACACGGCCCGTACCAACCGTGCCGCGGCCCGTGATGGAGAACACATCCTCTACCGGCATCAGGAACGGCTTGTCTATGTCCCGTGTCGGTTCAGGTATGTACGAATCAAGTGCATCGAGAAGCTCCTGGAGAGACTTGTACTCTTCAGCACTCGCGTCGGTGCTCTCACTCTCCATGGCTTTCAGGGCACTCCCCATGAGGACCGGTATGTCGTCTCCGGGGAATTCATATTTCGAAAGAAGTTCCCGGATTTCAAGCTCTACCAGTTCAAGAAGCTCAGGATCGTCAACCTGGTCAACCTTGTTCATGTAAACCACCAGGCACGGGACGTTAACCTGACGGGCCAGAAGAACGTGCTCACGGGTCTGGGGCATGGGGCCGTCGGCCGCCGATACTACCAGAATCGCGCCGTCCATCTGCGCCGCGCCGGTGATCATGTTCTTGATGTAATCCGCGTGGCCGGGACAGTCTACGTGAGCATAGTGACGGTTAGCCGTCTGGTACTCGATGTGCGCCGTGGCAATAGTGATTCCCCGGGCTTTCTCTTCGGGAGCATTGTCGATCTCGTCGAATTTCATCTCCGCCGCCAGACCGGTGAATGACAGATACTTCGTGATTGCCGAGGTCAGCGTCGTCTTCCCGTGGTCGATGTGACCTATCGTCCCCACGTTGACGTGGGGTTTTGTCCGATCAAACTTTTCCTTCGCCATTGTTTTCTTTACCTCCTTACCCTGGCTGACAGTGATCAACCGCTTTTAACTCAAGTTGACTACTGACAGCTTTCCAAGCCCATGCGCGGATTTGAACCGCGGACCTCGTCCTTACCAAGGACGCGCTCATACCTCCTGAGCTACATGGGCCTGACCATGGGGAGGGGAGGATTCGAACCTCCGAAGGATTCATCCGCCAGATTTACAGTCTGGTCCCTTTGGCCACTCGGGAACCTCCCCATGATAAAAGCCGGGAATCCGATTTGAACGGACGACCGGCTGATTACAAATCAGCTGCTCTACCCCTGAGCTATCCCGGCTACTATGTAGATTATAGCATAAGTTATATAAAGCCAGGAAAGTTGGGCAATAATACAGGGGGAGGGAAAAAATAGTCAATTCCTCCTGTTTGTAACCAGTGTAAAATATATTGTTTTACCTAAGAATATCTAACATTATCTAACAATAGCTGTCATTTACGTATCAGCATCTTTTGTCTGACTGTCTCGTAGAGTATTACTCCTGTGGCCACTGAGACATTCAAAGAGGCGACCCGGCCGAGCATGGGGAGTTTGACCAGTATGTCGCAACGCTTTCTCACCAACGGTGAAAGACCTTTCCCCTCGCTGCCGAGTACCAGCACCGAGGGGACCGTGTAATCTTCTTCCGTGTGCAGTTTATTTCCACCGGGATCGAGACCGATAATCCACAAACCGGCTTTTTTGAGCGATTCAATCGTGGCGGCGGGGCTGCCTGACGATACCAAAGTCAAGTATTCACAGGCCCCTGAAGCCACTTTATGAACCACCGGTGTAAGAGAACTCGACCGCCGCCTGGGAATAATAACGGCGTCCACTGTAGCAGCCTCGGCCGTGCGCAATATCGCACCAAGATTACGAGGATCGGTCACTCCATCAAGAAGAAGCACGAGCGGGACCGTAGAGCCTTCTGCGAGCCGGGTTTGAAACAATCTAAAATCCAAGAATGGACGGACTTCAGCCTCAATCGCCACCCCTTGATGTGACGTGGTTTCACACATATGGCTCATATCTTTACGAGAAACCTCTTCAACCGGAATATTTCGCTTTCGGGCCGACCGCAAGATGTCTTCAACGGTTGATTTGTGAATACCGGAGGCAACAAGTAGCCTGGTTATTACCGGCCGGCATTTCATTATTTCACCAACGGTACGCCGTCCGTAAAGAATCTCCCGCGTGTTCCTTCTACTCATCAGCGCTCAATCTCCAAAATCTCCTCTTAAACCATTTCGATTCCCTTGTTTCCCCAACCAGGTTATGGTACATTAATAGTGGCCGTGGTCGCCTTTCTCTAGGTGGATTCGTAGTTTTTCTAGCTGCCGATCCATGAGGCGGCCCGGCCATTTACATTCAACGCACCACCCGCCAGGTAGTCCCGGTCTTTCCGCCTTCCAGTTCTTCCAATGTATCACCGTTCTCCGGCCAGCGAAGCAACTTCAATCGTCCCACGCTCCTTGTAAAATATCCCGATTATTCCTCCCCAGACATTAAATATTTCTTCTACCTCTTCGGCTACCACTTTCAAAGCTGGAGTAATAATATTGCCGCCGGAGTCCAGGCTGGCTTTTATCTGTAGGACTTTCCTGGACAAATCAAACATCGAGGCAAGTACTTCCGGAGTGTTGAAATCATCATCCATTGACCGGATGAACCTGGTACTTATATCCATACAAACCGATTGGAGTTCTGAAGCCTCAGCATCATCGGCTATTTCAAATAAAGCTTCGTCATTAGCTTCCGCTTCCGTCCACGCTTTGACGAGATCACAGGCGGTGTACAGACGGTCAAGCGCCGTCCTGGCTTCTTCAATAGTCTTCTCACCTGCATAGTTGAGAGGACTGCGGTAGTGGCTGGTAAGAATATAGAACCTGACGACCTCCCCTGAATACTTTTCAATGAGATCGTTTGTCGGCACGACATTACCAAGCGATTTTGACATCTTGTCGGCTCCAAAATGAACCATGCCGTTGTGAAGCCAATATTTGACAAAGGGTTTTCCGGAATAAGCCTCGCTTTGGGCTATTTCGTTTTCATGATGCGGAAAGATCAAATCCATACCGCCACCGAGGATATCGCCGTCTGCTACATAAGCGTGTTTCTTTTGAAACAGTTCTTTAGATCTGGTCAGCGTATTGTAAACACGCAACGCCAATTAATGTTCCTCACTTTCACTCTTTTACAGCGTTCTTTCCATTAGACGTTTCTAAAAGCTTCTTCACCCGTTTAATGGTGCGTTCGATTCCAATTACAGCCAGCACACCACTAATTTCCGGACCATCGACGGATCCTGTTAGCGCTAATCTTAAAGGTTTATATAAAACCAGTTTTTCCAGGTGATGGTTTATTCGTACTTCTTCGAGCATTGGACCCATCTCCCCCGGTTGACAGTATGGTCCGGTACATTCAAGTCTGTCTAAAAACTCCACTAAAACCTGCTTCACCTCCCGGGTAACACAGGCGGCAGCAGCAACCACTTTCAAAACGGGTTCCTGAACCAATACGGCTCTATAAAAATCAGTTATTTGGTTTTTCACGTCTTCAACGGTTAACGAAGATGGTGAGAAGAGTTGCACGAGTCGGTTCAAAAGCTCCGGTTGTTCCCTGAATTCATGCAAAGCACCGGTGTATTGTTTACTGTTTTCCTCCCAGAGCCTGATTTTTTCAAGAACCAAAGAAGCCAACTCCACGACACTGAGTCCATGAAGCGGAAGTTCGTTTGCAGAAACCGGCTTTTCATTCATCGTTAAATAATGCTATATCCCAGGATAATCTGTTCCGGTCCATTAGCCAGGGCGTGGCCACAGCGGCCAAAGGCAACTACTGTTACTCGATGCGCTCCCCGAACCACTGATAACTTGAAACCGCCACCAAGGCCCGGGTGAACTCTGAGTAATTGAGCGTAAACGTCCCGGACAGCATTGGAGACGGCTAATTTTTCTTCGGTTGACTCGGAAATAACACCACGGGCAATGGCTGCTACAATAGCCGATTCTCGCAGTTTAACCGGCAGCCGTTCGGAGTTTGCTCCAACCTGGGTGATGACTGCCCGGTAACTTAATTCTCGACATCGCCGAAGCCAGTAATCCTCGCGGTCCCGGTTTTCTGTCATGGCCAGGTGAATAGCAATCACTTCCTGAGACATAACCGACTGCACTTCTTCTGCCAACATATCTTTAACAAGTTCATTCGCAGTGACCAGGCCGAGCGGCCGGTCATGTTCATCGAGTACCGGAACCGACGATATCCTATGCTCCGTCATAATTCTAGCAGTCTCCTGAACGGTAGCATTCGTGCCCACCCAATGCACCGGAGAAGACATGATTTCCGCCACTTTTGTCTCTGAAGGAACCTCTCGTACGAAATCAGCTTCTGTTAGAATACCCACCATTTTATTGTCTTCCAAAACTGCCAGGTATTTTAGATGATTAATAACCATCAAACGCCTGGATTCCTGAACCGTCTCATCTAGCGTCACGCTGTCGGGGGGGGGAGTCATAATGGTTGTCACCTTTAAGCTCACCGTACTCATCTCCTACCTTTTACCTTAGTATTCAAACCATCTTTTTTATCTGGGACACGGGTAAATATCATTCTTCCCGCCGATGTCTGCAAAACCGAGGTTACCGTTACATCTATTTCCCGTCCGATATATGGTTTTCCGTTCTCTATCACGATCATTGTCCCGTCATCGAGATACGCTACTCCCTGCCCTTCCTCTTTACCCGGTTTCATGATCTTTACCATCATTATCTCTCCCGGCAGAACAACCGGTTTAAGCGCATTAGCCAGTGCATTTATGTTGAGAACCTTGATCCCCTGCAGTTCGGCCACACGATTCAGGTTGTAGTCGTTGGTGAGAATTTCCGCGTTAAGTTTCTTGGCCAGTTCAACCAACTTGGCGTCAACTTCCCGCACTTCAGGAAAATCCATGTCCACGATCTCTATATTCGAATGTTCCTCTTTCTGCAGTTGGGTAAGCACCTCGAGCCCACGGCGGCCACGGTTTCTCCTGAGCGCATCCGAGGAATCGGCGATGTATTGAAGCTCACTCAACACAAATTTCGGAACGTAGAGGCGTCCATCTATAAACCCTGTTTTGGCAATGTCTACAATGCGGCCGTCGATAATTACCGAGGTATCGAAGACCTTATCGCCGCTTCGAATATCCTGTTTGGAAATAAACGTGTCGGCCAGCGCATTGAACATATCACCCCGAAACCGGACCAAAATCGCCGCTCCCAGATACGCTCCCAGGATATTCAGTAATATCGGCAGGAAAAACTTGAGGAACGGTATCAGGAAATCTAATATCTCAAGCTTGGAACCCCAGGTGCTTATTTTGAAGAAGAACAGCAACGGGAGTATCAAAATAAGATTAACGATAATCAATCCCAGAAGCATCCCGACAAAGCCGCTCATGATATCCCCGGCGTTTATCTTTTCAATTTTTTCTCTAATCCATCTTTCGAAATCCCGCATAAGAATAGACGAAATTAGCAGGGAAACACATCCAAGGAGAAAGGTAAAACTATAGGGAGGAGCCATTTCTCCAAGAATATTAACTCCTTCATTTTCAAAGTTCAGCTCTAATTTAAAGCCGATAATAACGGTGATAACCGTAACAGCAACAATAATCATCCCCTTGATTAACGACAACACATATCCACCTTGCTTTCAACGCTTTTCTTTAGTATATCTTAAATTTACTTGGTTTTACAGCTCAAAGATTCACGAATGAACTGACCGGTTACCGATTTTGATAAACCGGCAATATGTTCCGGCGGGCCGCTGCCCAACAGGTTTCCACCTTCAGCCCCACCACCCGGTCCCAGGTCAATAACCCAGTCGGAATTAAGAACAACATCAATATTATGCTCTACAATTATAACGGTCTCACCACGATTTACCAAACTCTTGAGAACATCCAGCAATATTTCGATATCGGCGAAATGTAATCCGGTTGTCGGTTCGTCGAGAATATAGACCGTCCGGCCACAGCTTTTCCGGGAAAGCTCTCTGGATAGTTTCATTCTTTGAACCTCGCCAGCAGACAAGCTAGGAGCAGGTTGGCCGAGTTCGAGGTAGCCCAGTCCGACGCGATCAAGCATCTCAAGTCGGCGCCTTACTCCCGGAATGTCCTGGAAAAATTCCAAAGCTTCTCGAACCGTCATAGAGAGAACTTCGGCTATATTTACTCCCCTATATTTTATTTCCAAAGTCTCCCGATTGTACCGCTTACCGTCACACACTTCACAGGTAACAAAAACATCAGGCATGAACTGCATCTGGATACGGCACACTCCTTCACCGGCACACGCTTCACATCGACCGCCGGCGACATTAAAACTGAACCGACCCGAATTATACCCCCGTTCCCGCGCCGCCTGGATCATGGAGAACAATTGCCGAATTTCCCCAAACACCTTGGTGTAGGTCGCCGGGTTACTCCGGGAGGAGCGCCCTATTGGGGCAGCGTCAACCACCACTATCCGGTCAACAGCGGCAACTCCTTCCAGGCTATCGTGGCCACCCGGTCGACGCACCCGCACCCGTCGTTGCAAACGTTGAGCCAGGCTCCGGTAAAGTGTATCGAGTACCAGCGTGCTCTTGCCCGAGCCCGACACTCCGGTTACACACGTGAGTAAGCCGATGGGAAACTCTGCAGTAATGTTTCTCAAATTGTGTTCTCTGGCTCCCAACAAACGAAGAAATCCTCGATCGGGAGATAGCCGGTTCGTTTCCCGGCTCCAATTTCCAACAGTGGTATTTAAATACCGGGCAGTCACCGATTGGGATTTTCCGACAAGGTTTTTCAGGGAACCGGAAAAGACAATCTCTCCCCCCTTTTTGCCGGCGCCGGGTCCGAGATCAATAATGTGGTCTGCCCGAAGAATTGTATCACGGTCGTGTTCCACCACCAGAACCGTGTTTCCGAGGTCTCTGAGTTCAAACAGGGTCCTCAACAGATTTCTCTGATCGAGTGGATGAAGCCCCACCGACGGTTCATCCAGAACATACAGCACCCCGGTGAGCTGAGAACCCAATTGGCCCGCCAGACGAATACGCTGGAACTCCCCCCCAGAAAGTGTCCCTACTTCCCGTCTTAGCGTCAGATACCCAACTCCCACCTTGAGAAGAAAATCAAGGCGGTTCCGTATCTCATCAATAACCAGCCCGCAAAGCTCAATCTCTCGTGAAGTCAGCACCAGTTTCGAAAACAAAACAACCAGGGATTTCACCGATTCAACGGTTAGTTCCGCGAGGTTTTTATCTCGAAACCTGACCGCCAGGCTTTCGGGACGAAGCCGATGGCCCTCGCACGAGGGGCAGACCTGCTCTCCGATATACCGCTTTAGTTTTTCCCTGATATATCCTGATTTCACCCGCTTATAGCGGCCGGCCATCAAGTTTACAATTCCCGTCCACTTGCTGCCGGTTCGGTTGGTTCCATGCAGTATCCACTTTTTATCTTTTTTCGTTAGTTCAAGGACCGGTGTTTCTGTATCAATACCCCGATTACGAAGTTTTTTAAGGAATTCAATCAGTGGCCGACGGTCCAGAACCGTGTTCCAATTGTCGATACATTCATGAAGTGTGACCCGTTCAACCGGGGGAAGAATGAGGGCGCCATCAACTCTGAAAACGCGCCCGATTCCCTGGCACTCCTCGCACGCGCCCACCGGGCTGTTAAAAGAGAAGCTTCGGGGAGATATCTCCGGGAAAATCAGTTGGCACTCAGGACAGGTGAAGCTGCTGCTGAACAGAAGCCGGCCATGTTTACCAGCCTCTACGGTTACTTGCCCTTTGCCCATTTTCATGGCCAGCTCTATTCCTTCGCTCAAACGGTCTCGTTCGTCCGGTGTTACTTTGAACCGATCAATAACAACCTCAATGGTATGTCTTTTTTTTCTGGTCAGCTCAGGTATATCGTCATCGAGATCGGACATTTTACCATCGATAATCACTCGGAGAAATCCCTGCTGTCTGGCCAGAAGGAGAATTTTTTTGAGATCAGCTTTCTGGCGGCGAATAAAGGGAGTCAGAATTTTTATCCAGACTTTGTCAACGGTGCCTGATGTGGATTTATCACTGCTGTTTTTTTCTCCGAGAGCCAGGATAGTATCTGTAATTTGATCAACGGAATGGCTTTTTATCTCTCGTCCGCACGAAGGGCAAAAAAGGATTCCAAGATGGGCGTACAACAGCCTGAGATGATCATAAATACCGGTAACCGTTCCCACTGTGGAGCGAGGGTTTCCAGGTCCCAGACGGTGTTCAACCGCAATTGACGGAGGCAGTCCTTCGATACAGCCTACCCGGGGGCGAGAAGCCTGCTCAATGAACAGCCTGGCGTAAGGAGACAGGCTTTCCACATATCTTCTCTGTCCCTCGGCAAACAACGTATCGAAAGCCAGCGACGATTTCCCCGACCCTGAAACACCGGTCACTACCACCAGGCGGTTTTTAGGAACATCGACATCAATACTTCGGAGGTTGTTTTCGCAGGCCCCACGAACCATAATGTACTTGTGCGGAGTCTTCCCCATAGAACAGCAAACCTCCATTTTAAAAATAATTGTCCACGAAAACCTCAATCATTCTATAAGCTTTCACCATCATTTGACAATTGGAAGTATATTTGAGATTGAGATTTGAAATTTAACATCGCACACTGGTGAAATATGCGGGTTAAGATGCCGGATTGAGACTTACCCTTCCCATCGTTCCGAAAGAGGGCTGAAAGAGCTCGGATTGGAAAGACCTTTACGCGTGGTTTTGATCTGTTTCTGTGGACGCAGTACCGTCCAGACAGTCTTTTTAGTGCTCCCGGCGGTAAACTCTATTTTAATTAGAGCTTTGTCGCTGGCTACCCGCTCTTCGCGTTTATCTACGATAATCTTAAACCGGCCGAAATCGAGGTCTTGCGAAGTAATTTTTGTGAGTGGAGTACGGATAACCATTTCTTCGGGTACAGGTGTTCCCTTGACCACACATGTACCGGTTTCGAGAATGCTGTCAACAATAAGTTTGTTGCCTGAGGAATTTGTTTTCAATGTCGTGATTGCAAAAGTGCTTTCCGGAAAAAGTGTGATTTTAACATTGTTGGAAAATTGAAAGACAGCGCTTCCGTTTTTCCCTGTCTTGATCCTGAAAGGACTGGAAAATTCCTGGGTGGTACTGGCTATTTTAACCGGTTTTCCGGTTTCTTGGGGAGTTACCTCGACCAGGCCTTTAAAACTGGATAATTGGACGGTCAATAAGTCGTTAACTTCCAGTTCTTTTTTCTTCTTCTTTTTTAAAAAAATCAGCGAGAACCCGCCAATGAATATGGTCGCGATTACCAGGAGGACCAAACCGACCTTTATACGGTGGATTGTCTGTTTGCGTTTTTCTTCTTTCTGGCGTTTCTGTTGCTCACGCTCTTTTTTCCGGCGGCGACGATCTTTCTCGTCGGCCAGACGCATATTACTCCAATTCTGAGTCAGTTAAAGCACCTCCATCTTACAAAATTGTAGCACATAGACAGAGATAGTGTCAAAATTCATGTTTTTACAGCAGCTATTTCTGCAACTTCATGACTACCAACGTCATGTCATCGAACTGGTCCCGGTCCCGGGAAAAATTGCCGACGTCCAGAAGGATCTGATCTATCATCTCTTCAGACGTTTTTTCCCTGTGTTCAACAATGGCTTCTTTCAATTTCTCCAGACGATACTTGTCTCCTGAGGAGTTGATGGCGTCCGTCACACCATCGGAGTAGAAGACGATAATGTCTCCCGGCTCCAGTTGTACGGTCCTCTGTTCATACTCCGTGTTTTCGAACATACCGGCCAGTAAACCGGTGCTTTCAAGAAAATCAAATTCGCCGGTGGCAAAACGATACAGTAACGGAAAATCATGGCCGGCATTGGTATAGGTGAGCTGCCGGCGGCTGGTGCTGAGCTTACCGTAAAACAGGGTTACAAACATATCCGCTTCGGTATCCTGGACCAGCATCTTGTTGATCCGGTTCATGAGATACTCAGGTGGACGGTTGTTCTCAGCCTCCATCCTCAATGAACTTCTTATCATGAGGACGGTAAGTGCGGCCGGGACCCCTTTTCCAGAAACATCGCCGATGACAAATCCTACCGTGTCGGGGTCAATGGAGACAAAATCAAAGTAATCGCCGCTCATCTCCTTGGCTGGAACACAGCGTCCCGCGATATCGAAATCCGGAAGGTCCGGTCCTCTGGATGGAAGCCAGCCCATCTGAATACTTCTGGCAATTTCAAGCTCCCGGTCGAGGCGTTCTTTTTCCACCAGCATATCGTAAAGCTTGGCGCTTTCAATAGACTGTCCCATCTGGGTGGCCAGGGTCGAGAGCAGGTTTAAATCATCTTCACCAAAAGCGGTACCGTCGAGTTTGTCAGTGACGGAAAGAACGCCGATGACCTTATTCTTGGACATGATGGGTACGCACACGAACGAGTTACTACTGTAATTCCCTCGTCCCGGCTCGAAATGCGGGTCATCCCGGATATCCGTAACGAGTAACGGTTTTCCGGTCTTGATGACATAACCTGAGACGGTGTTCTCCTCCATGCTCAGTTGTACCTGTTCTACAACTTTCTCATCCATCCCGCGGGTTATTCTCAAGGCCAGATTTTCCCTGGTTTCATCCAGAAGCATCAGTGAGTAGCGCTTGACCCGCATCTGCCGGATGATAGCATCAGTGATAAGATTGAGCAGGTTCATGGTGTCGAAAGCAGAACCCATCATTCGGCCCACCTCGAAAAGAGTGACCAGTTTGGAAGTCTTATCTTCGGTGAGCGACTTCAATTGAGCATACATCCTGGCATTGTCAAGAATTATAGCGGCCTGATTGGCAAACAGTCTAAGCGTGTTTTTCTGCTCGACCGGCAGGGTGCTGTCCCGATGACTGGCTACCGCTATCAGCCCATAGATACGTCCCCTTACTTTTAATGGAGCGGAGTAGAAGTATTTCAACTCTTCAGTTTGAGCGCTACCGTCATAAATAAAGAAATCCCCGCCGGTCCTGATTTTGACCTTGAGATTATTGAACGGCTTTTCCCCCGTGAGAAAGCGCTGATAAACCTCCAGCGTTTTTTTCTTGACAAGTTCAATGAATCCTTGTCCCACCGAATGCTGGATGGATATGGCCATTTTCTCTTCCATATCTTCTACAATCAACAGGGTGGAAACGGAGAAGTCCATGAGCTTATTGAGTTTCTCCATGACCGCATCCATCATCTGATCGTAATTTTCTATCGAACGGATAAGTTCGCCGACCTCGTTGACAACAGTGAGTTCATAAAGTTTGTCATCTAACAGCTCGTTCATTCGTGAAAGAAGCTTAATGGCCATCTCTGATTTTCGGAGTCTCCCCGTGTCACCGCTTCCGGCAGTGCGTTTGGCCCGGGTAATCTCAGCCAGATGCCGGAACTTGAGTGAAAGTTCGCTTGCCGAAATTCGCTCGGTTACCGGTGGACTGGCGGCAATCAGTCGTTCGATCATTTCTCCCAATGCGAACGGTTCAAACGGTTTTACCATGTATTCGTCCGCACCCGCTTTAAGCCCCCAGTATTTATCACTTCTCCGGGAACGGGAAGTGAGCATGATAACCGGGATATGCCGTGTGTCACGCTCGTTCTTGAGTAAACGGCAGATGTGATATCCGTTCATGTACGGCATCATGATATCCAGAACGACCACATCCGGTTTTTCCAGGAATACTTTTTCAAGGGCTTCAAGCCCGTCAGAGGCGGTCAACACTTCGAATTCTTTTTGCTCCAATGCAAGCTGTACCAACTGTACAACCGTGATGGAATCGTCTGCAATCAGTACTTTTTTATCTCTCACTGTAAAGCCACTTCCCAACGTCCAACTGGAAAATATCCTTTTTGAAACGTACTACCCTTTAAATTGAATCTTGCTGTCTCTGACTACCCGGAAAAAAGCCTCCACCACCATGGGATCGAACTGTGTACCGGCGCATGTCTGTATCTCCTCCAGCGCGATGTCGGAACTAAGCCCTTTCCGATATGACCGGTCCGATGTCATGGCGTCATAGGTATCGGCTACGGAGATAATCCTACCGAACAATGGGATCTCCCTGCCCTTGAGACCATCAGGATACCCCCGCCCGTCATATCGTTCATGGTGATGACGCATCCCCGGCAAAATTTTCTGGAGTGGTTTGATCGGTTCGATAATCCTGGTACCGATGATTGGATGCTGTTTGATAATTTCAAACTCTTCTTTGGTTAACCTGGCCGGTTTACACAAGATGTCCTCCGGGATACCGAGCTTCCCGATATCATGAAGAAGCGCTGATAACTGCAGGGTGTCTTTTACGTCGCCCGTAAGCATGAGAGCATCGGCGATGGCCAACGAGAAAAGAGTTACCCGGTGACTGTGGCCGTGTGTATACCGATCTTTCGCATCGATAGCGGAGGAGAGCGACTGGACCATCTGAACAAAAAGTTGCCCCATTTTGTCGTAAAGCCTGGCATTATCGATAGCCACTGCTATTTGACTGCCGAGAGTCATCAATAGCTCTTGATCGTCTATATTGAATCCGGAAAGGGATTTTTTATTCACCACTTCCAGCACTCCGATAAGTTTTTCCTTCACCCTCAGCGGAACCGCGAGCATGCTCTGGGTGATGAATCCTACTTTTTCGTCAAAACTGCGGTCTACGAGTTCGCTTTTTTTCTTAGGAGAGACAACTACAGGCCTACCTTCCAACGCCACTACACCGGCCACTCCCTGCCCGAGAGCAACCCGCCGGCCAACCAGCGATTCACCTACTGTCCCGGTAGCTATCTCGAAGTAAAGATCGTTTTTATCCCGGTCGTAGAGGAGAAGTGAACCGGCCTCCGCTTCGGTTACCTTGGTAGCTAACTTGATGATGTGGTTCATCAAACCCCGCATATCTGTAATGGCGCTCATGAGAGTACCTACCTCGTAAATGGTAGATAACCGTTGAGCCCTGCTCTCACTAAAACTCTTAACCTGTGAATACAACCGAGCGTTCTCGATCACCAGGGCCACTTCCCTGGATATGATGGACAGCACCTCCTGGTGGCTGTCTAGAAACAGACCCGGAAAGGGGGAAGCAAGCGCCAGCAATCCGATGGTTTTCCCCCGCACACGCAGGGGAACGGATATAAAAGACTCCACCCGGACTGAATCACTCTTCTTTGATGTATCCGATTCCTCGGTAAGTGTCCCGATAACCCGTCTTTCCATGGTGACATCGGTTTTTATGTCGGGAAACACCAGCCTGAAACCTTCTTCAATCCGTTTCTGAAAGCTGTCGACCAGGTCCGAAGAGGTCGGCTGAGAGAGATAAAAAGTCGCAATGAGCGCATCTTCTTCAAACAGTAGCAATGCTCCCAGCTGGAAATCAACCAGTTTTCCCACGGTTTTCATCATTGAGGTGATGATCTCGGTAAAATCCTCGATGGCCGCACCCAGTTCCGCAATCTCATTGATGATAGTGGTCTCGGATAATTTTTTATCAAGCAGTTCGTTAAGCCGCTGTATTACTTCGGCGTCGTCTTTGGGTATACGCTGTCTGAGAAGTTCCGCGGAAACCTGTTTACCGGAAGCTCGCCGCTGACGAATGAGAGCCTTTACCTGTCGGAGAAGATCCTGAGGTTCGAATGGTTTTGTCATAAACACATCCGCCCCGGTTTTGAGCCCCCAGAACTGGTCGAGCTTCTGGTCCTTGGCAGTCAATAACAATACCGGTATTTCTCGAGTCAGTTCGTCCTGCTTGGTCAGACGGCAAACCTGATATCCGTTCATTCCCGGCATCATCACGTCGGATATGATAATATCCGGAGCCGTTTCGTAAACCTGCCGGATTGCCTCCAGACCATCTGCAGCCGTCACGACCCGGTACCCGGCCGATGAGAGCAGGCTTTCCAACAACTTACGCATGGTACCGCTGTCGTCGGCAACCAGAACTTTGCCTTTGATGTTACCATTCACAGACTTGGTGTCTCCTTACAACTCAAACAGGATTGTCCCCGTTCCCACGTGAGGAATTCCAGTCTCTTCCTATAATAAAGCATACCAGCCGACTAGACCAGTCCCAGAATCTTAACCGGTAGATCCTCAGCGGCCAGCACATAATCAACAACTCCCGCCGCGATGGCAGCGCCCGGCATACCGAACACTACGGAAGTTGCCTCATCCTGGGCGATTGTTACCCCACCCCGCTCTTTGATACAGCGCATCCCTTCTACCCCGTCCCTCCCCATGCCGGTCAGTAAAATTCCAACCGCGCGCTCCCCATACTTCTGCGCCACAGATTCCATAAGTACATCAACAGAAGGCCGGTGCCCTGAAACCTCAGGTCCGTCCGCGAGTTGAATTCGATTACCACTCCCCACTGTCATATGCCGATTGCCGGGAGAGATGTAAACACAACCGGGTCGTATGGTCTCATTCATTTCAGCTTCCTTCACAGTCAAACGGGAAAGGGCCGCCAGGCTGTTGGCCAGCTCCGCTGTAAAATGTTTCAGGATATGTTGCACTACCAGAAATGCCACCGGGGTATCCCCGGGCAATGATTGAAACAGGTTTTGAAGCAATATCGGTCCACCCGTGGAAGCTCCCACGGCAACTACTCGTTTGTCTGTAATTCCGTTCAGGCGTCGCCGCGGCCGTTTTTCACGCAACGGAATGGCAACGGGGATTAAGTGCCGTATCACTTTGATCCTGGCGGCCAGGGCAACTTTTTCTTGAAACAACGTTCCAATCCGATCCCGCTCTTCCAGATCGATATCCGCCGGGTGAGGGACGATATCAATAGCGCCGCAACGAAGAGCGGCCAAGGCTTCGCTGGCGCCGAGACCGGACCGAGATCCGGCTATCAATATCGGCTTCGGAAAGTTGGCCATGAGCTGACGTACGGCCGTTAAACCTTCCCCATCGCCGGTGTAGGTAGAGATGATCACCACATCGGGAACATCCCTGATAGCCGCTTTTAGCAGTTTCTCTCCCAAAGATATGACACCGATAACTTCTACCGGCGGCTGTTCAGCCAGAAAACGCTGCAATTTCCGCCGTCGCGGCTCATCTTCCTCCAGGATAATTACTTTTAACTTGGAAGACATCTTAAAAAAATCTCCAACCTTACTTTCTATACTTCTTGCTTAAGCGTGGCTTAACCTAAAAATCTCTTTATCGTCTTCAATAAGGCCTGCTGTTCAAAAGGTTTTCCCAGATATTCATTAGCACCGGCCCGAAGCCCTTTTATCCTGTCTTCTTCCGATGACCGCGTAGTAACCATCACTATCGGCAGTTTCTTGAGGGTCTCATCGGCCCTGATGGCTTTAACCATCTCGTAACCGTTCATAACCGGCATTTCAACATCGGAGATCACTAATGCCGGAGCAACCCGGCGGGCGGCCTCGATTCCTTTCTCTCCATTTTCCGCCGTCACGACTTGATATCCTTCGGATTCAAGGAGATGGCGTTCAATGCTCCTTATGGTTGGTGAGTCATCCACAACCAGAATAATTTTACCCTTCTCCTCAAAAACCGGTCTTTCATTGTCAAGTGCAGTGACGTCTCTGATCCAGGCAAATCCCTGCTGCACCAAGGCCGCCACATCCATAATCAACAGTACCCGGCCGTCCCCCATAATAGTGGACCCGGCAATGTTGTTAACATGTTTAAGGAGAGAGCCCAGAGTTTTGATAACAATCTCTTGCTTGCCGATGAGTTCGTGAACTGAGAATCCCAGCCGTTTTTCAGCCGAGGCCACGATAACCAGGAAGTTTTCCTCTTCTTCCGAGATCCCACCGGGTACTTCCAGCACCTTGTCAAGACGAATAAAAGGAAGCACTTCGTCACGTACCCGGACCGCCTCTTTCCCTCCAATGGCAATAACCATATCAGGAGACATTTTGAGACTTTCTACAACCGAGGAAAGAGGGATAACATATCTTTCATCCCAGCACCTTATTACCAGCCCCTGGATGATAGCCAGTGTCAACGGGAGCTTGATACGGAAGGTAGATCCCATATTAACTTCCGATTCGAGTTCGATTATTCCTTTGAGCCCCTCGATGTTCCTCTTGACCACATCGCAACCAACGCCCCGGCCGGATACCTCCGTGACCGTTTCCTTGGTGGAGAATCCAGGTGAGAATATCAGGTTTCTGAGCTCCCAGGGCTGCCGGCGGTGAGCTTCATCAGGAGTAAGAATACCTTTTTCGATTGCGACCGCGGCAATTCTTTCATGGTCGATTCCTCTTCCGTCGTCAGCAATCTCGATCACCACGATATCGCCGCACTGTTCAGCCTTGAGCCAGACATGTCCAGCCCGTGGCTTGTTCAATACTTCCCGTTCTTCCTGGGTTTCAATCCCATGATCGACAGTGTTCCGTATCAAGTGAATCAACGGGTCCGAAACCTTTTCCAGCACCGTTTTATCGAGTTCCGTATCTCCACCGGCGATATCCAATATCACTTCCTTGCTGCTGTTTCGGCTCAAATCCCGGACCAGGCGCGGGAATTTATCGAACACAGTGGATATGGGAAGCATCCGGGTCTTCATGATCCCTTCCTGAAGATCGCTGGTGACGGTACTCAACCGGCCCATACCTTCCGATAACTCGAGGACCAGATCGGAAAACTCTCCATCCAGATGTGCAAACTGCTCACCGATATTTCTGACTTCCTGGAGGAAGACCTTCAAACTTTCAACGTTTCCGGCCATCAGTTCCTTCATTATTTCAGCCGATTCCTCATCGTCACCGTTAAACGCTTCGAAGACGTTTTGAATTTTTAAAAGCCTGGTTTGAAGTTCGGAAAACCATTCCTGAAGACCGTTGATATTTACAACTTTCTGGTCCATTCGCAGTTTGTTGAACAATAGTTCGCCAACCAGATTCATAAGTGAATCTAGTTTACCGATAGCAACTCGCACGGTCTGGACACCGGAAGCAGCGCCGGCGGTTGATTTACCGGGTCCAGATTTTTGAACCGGCGGCGTTTGTTGTTTCATTTGAACAGCCTTGAGTTTTTTTGATTCCTTTTTCTTCACCAGGGTTCTTTTATCAGGAGCAATTTCTTCAATGTTATGGATAAGCATGGGTTCATCACTCTGCTGATGATCTTTTTCCACAACGGATTTCGGGGGGCGAAGGGGTTTCTTTGACTTCAACGATATACCGGCTTCTTGCGCCGAACCTGCCTCTGACACAAATGGGACGTCTTTAACTTTAATTCCTCCGAAATCCGCTTCGGCGGTACGCCACAAGTAACTTAAAACCCGCAGGGACGAGTTACTGATATCTTTCCCCTGAAGCGCCGTCATGATTTCTTTCAGACACTCCCGAAGCGCCCCGATGACAGCTGCCGTGACTCCGGTGGTCCGGCTGGCCGAAGTGGTAACGATCTCCATTTTCTCGGCAATTTCACCGACGGTTTCAAACCCCATGGCCATGGCGCTTCCTTTAAGATACCCCAGGTTCTTCTTCAATATATCCCTGGCTTGTGCATCCTTATGCGTTTCCGCAAGAAGATGTAGAGCAGTGGTGATTTTCTCGATATGGATGTCCGCCTCCTCCTTGAAAAACTTCAGGGGTAGGTTTTTATCAACCGGCGGTTCATCAGATTTTGACGTTACTTGTTGCTTACCAGGCGTAATAGTTTCCGCCGGCCGCGTGCGAAGCGCCTCCAGAGCATTGGTCAACGATCGTTTAACCGCCGCTCCAATAGCCTCGTCATAATCGTCTTTACCTTTATTATTCAAGTCTTTCAGGGTCTCCACAGCGAAACGGAATGCAGCCAGTAAAACCGGATCCGGTGTAAGATTATCATCAAGGACATAACCGGTAACTCTGACAAGATCTCCGGCTAGATCCGCAGCTTCAGGAAAATCAGAGGTAAATAATTCGGCTATCTTGCCCGCGGAACGCTGGATGTCGCTCAAACCGAAACGTGATGTCGGGTCGGAGGAAAGCTCTTTCAATGACCAGTCGATAGTTTTGAAAATCTCCTCTTCAGGATCGACATCGATAACTTCCGGTTTTTCCGGCACGGGAGCTTTTGATTTATCACCGGAACCTGGTGCCTCGGGTGAAGCCTGTTCCTGCTTTTCAACAGGCTGTTCCACTTCATCTGTCTGATCCTTAAAGTCCTGTCCCTTTTTTTCCATCCTGTCCGCGATATCCCGGAGAAGGCCTGGAAGATCGGCGAAATCATTAATCGTCTCACCATCCGGTTCTATCCCGGTTTCACTGATTCCGGAAAGAAAAGCGCCGATACCGTCAAGAGCCCTGAAAAGAACGTCCATTACCCGGGGAGTGACGCCCACCTTGCGATCCCGCATGACACCAAGGAGATCCTCCATGGCGTGCGCCAGATCGCTTACCTTTTTAAAACCCATCATTCCCGAGGCTCCTTTAAGGGTGTGGGCAGTACGGAAAATTTCGTTGATCAGATCCATAGATCCGGGGTTCTTTTCCAGGGAGAGAATAAGATTGTTTAGCAATCCGATCTGTTCCTGGCTTTCGTCGATGAAAAACCCCAGGACTTGTGATCGATCGAAACTTTCGGACACGTTTCAGACTCCTTTTACTTTATTGTTCCGGTAGATTACTGCATCTTCGAACTCAACCATCTCAAATCCGTCGTATACTTTGTTCAAGGTCTCCGAATGTCCAATGAAAAAGTAGCTGTCTTCCTTGAGCAGAGAATGAAACTTCTCCATAATTCCGGCCGTGACATTCTTCCTGAAATAGATTACGACATTGCGGCAGAAGATCACATCGAACAACTGGTCGATATCCTGACTGACCAGGTTGTGATATTTGAAGGCAACCAAATCTCGAATTTGCGGTTTAAGAGTAAAAGTATCCTGCTCGGGATCTTCGGATTCAACATATTTCGCCTTGAACTGACGAGGTATGGCCGCAAGTTCCCGCCCGGGATAAACAGCTTTCTTGGCCTTGAGCAATGCCTTGGTACTGATATCGGTTCCCAAAACCTGAATTTTCACTCCCGGATACTTCATACTGATCTCCCGGCTGACCATGGCAATGGAGTACGGTTCCTGCCCGGTTGAGCAGCCGGCACTCCATATTGACAGTGTTCTATTCACCCCACGGCGTTTGATCAGGTCAGGAAAAACTTCCTTCTCCAACACCCGGAAATGCGGCTTATTCCGAAAGAAAGAAGTTTCCTTGGTAGTAAGAATATCCAGGAGTTTGGTAAACTCCTTCTCTCCCGCCGGGGAGTACTTGAGTAGATGAAAGTACTCCAGGAAACTGTTTAATCCATTTTTCTGCAACCGTTCAAGCAACCGCTGATTGACAAAGTCCAACCGATTCTCACGGAAATAGAGACCGCAACGGGAAAAGATCTGTTCATTGAAAAGCTTCAGATCTTTTATAGCGAGTTTTATTGCCGCTCCCGAACCTTCGATGTCCAACGGGTTCACACCATCTCGTATTCGAAGCTCCCCCCCCAAACGGGAGACCGGCGGGTAACCAGTATCAGTCACTCCCGGTCGGTTCCTGTTCATGTTCACTCACAGCTTGTTTGACCTTATCCTTAACGATCTTGAAACGGCTGATAGCGTTCTGGAGATCACGAGCCAGGTTGGTTAGAGCATGTGCGGCATTGGCTGTTTCCTTGGAGCCATGAGCTGATTGCTTGGTGACTTTAGAGATATTGTCCATAGCCGCTACCACACCTTCAGAGGCCGATGCCTGCTGTTTCGCCGCCAGCGATATTTCTTTGATGACGCTGGCGGTTCGCTGCACAACCTCCACGATTTGGCGGAGTGCTTCCCCGGCCTTATCAGCCAGTTTGACTCCTTCCATTACGCCCTTTGTACCGGCTTCCATAGCCATTACTGAATCGTTGGTCTCGGTTTGAATTCGCTTGATGAGGGCTGCAATTTCCTTGGTCGCCTTGCTGGAACGTTCGGCCAGTTTGCGGATCTCGTCAGCCACTACGGCAAATCCTTTGCCATGTTCACCGGCACGGGCCGCTTCGATGGTGGCATTCAGAGCCAGCAGGTTCGTCTGCTCGGCAATATCGCTGATTACCTGGATAATGGCTCCGATCTCCTGGGAGCTGTCTCCCAGCCCTCGGATAGTTCTGGCGGTTTTCTGAACGGTTTCCTTAATACGGTTCATCCCCTTGACGGTCTCGTTCACTGCTTCTCCACCGCCGGCGGCGACACCTGAAGCCTCCCGGGCCTGTTCTTCAGCCATGGCCGCGTTTTCCGATACCTGTTGAATCGAAACAGTCAACTCCTCCATGGCGGCAGAGGTTTCACTGATCTGAAGGGATTGGGTCTCGGCCCCTTCCGCCTGGGACTCGGTGGCCACCAGTATCTCCTCGATAGCCGATGACAGCTGAAAAGAGACTTCCTGCGCTTTACTGACCAGTATATTCAGGTTTTCCGTCATCTTGTTAAAAGACTCGGCCAGGCGTCCCATCTCTCCATCAGTATTAATCGCCACTTCAGCGGTGAAATCACCTGACGCGGCCCGATCCATAAGCTGTGAGAAAAGCGACACCCGCTTCTGGAGCTCGGCAGTGCTTTCTTTCTCTTTTTCAATCCATAGTTTCAGATTATCCAGCATCTGGTTAAAGCCGTTAGCCAAAACTCCTAATTCGTCCGAGGAAGAGATCTCTATCCGCTGACTGAAATCACCTTCTGACACAGCCTCGGCAGTGTGCCTCATCCGACCGATGGGATTGAGGATCATCCTTATCATTAACAGGCCGATAGCAAGTGCCAGGGCTATAGCTCCAATGATGATACCGAAAATCCACAGTTTGGCGCCCGCGGCCGTCTGCTGGGCGAGCGAAGCGACTTCCGTCATCTTGGAAGTGTTTATTTCCTCGGAATCGGTTATACAAGACTGAATATCCTGGGCCACCCGATTAAGTTCTTCCACCTCCGTGAACAACTTCTTCTGTAATTCCACCAGATTGTCGGTGACTTCCGATATGAAAGGCTTGAGCTGTTGAGAAACAGCTCCGATATCTGATTTCAGGCTTTTCTCTAATCCAGCCGGAAACAACCCGAAATCAGTCAACTCCTTGAGCACCCGGTTGCCCTCTTCGAGCGAACTCGTCAACTCAGCTATCTTACCGGCGTCCTTAAAATTCTCTTCTTTGGCCATCAAAGAAAGGGCCATGGAGAAATGTTCCTGGAATGCTCCTTTTTTCGTCACCAGGGCTCCAAACTGAACGGCGTCCTGCGGAATCTTCTGGAACATCTTCCGGAACCGGGTGTTGATAAAGTCGGCTTTCTTGTTTAATTCCCGTTTCTTATCGTCGCGGGTGTCCCGAATATTTTCGAGTTCCGAAAGCCTGGTTTCGTATTCGATGAGTAGATTCGATAGCTGGTTGATTTTTGTGGATATTTTTTTAAACTTGAGGACGGTAGCCTTGTCTTTAAGCTGGCCGCAAGCGTTCCTGAGATTGGCCAGCAATAGAGTCAACTCTTCCAGTTTCTCCGATTTTCCTTCCTGCAAATACCCCTCTTCCAACTCCCTGACCCGTAAAAACAACTTATCCACGTTCTTGAGCTCATTGAAGATGGGAACGATATCCTTGATTATGTGACGGGTGTGTTCGACCTCTTTGGTAAGTGTCGCGAACGCCAACCAACCAATGGCCACTGACACTGCCAGCAGCAGGGAGAACATCACCATTATCTTGAATCCGATTTTCTTGAACATCGGTTACCTCCCCCGGGCCGCTCCCGTGAAAACCCCGGTTAAAGTCTTCATGAGCTCGCTAAAATCAACCGGTTTGGTGAGGTACGCATCGGCACCCACATCGAGGCCCCACTCTTTATCGCTTTCCTCATCCAAAGCAGTAAGCATAACAATGGGAATATTCCGATGCACCGGATCACCCTTAAGAATTCTACAAACCTCATACCCGTTCATGCGGGGCATCTCAACATCCAGAACGATGGCGTCCGGTGGAGCAGCAGCCTTGTTCACGTAACCCAATGCAGACAGCCCGTCTTCAGCATACTCCACCTGGCAACCCTCCTCCTTGAGAGCCGCTCCGACCATATTTCTGATGGTGGAGCTGTCGTCAACAACAAGAACCAGCCGGCCCTCCACGTTCATCCAACTCCTTTCTTTTAAGCCCGGTTATTTTACTGGATTTCCGCCCAGACGACAAATTCAGCCGGAGCTGATGCTGAGTGTACGCAAATTAGTCGGGCTAAGCACACTATTCAGAACTTTTTTTGCTTAACTATACTTTTGTTATAACGAGTAAAAAGCTGATAAATCACCAGCGACAGGGTATCACAACATCTTCCAGAATGCAATTATCACACCCATCCAGGGCAATGGAGAAAAGCGGTCCCGATTGCCTGACAAAACTCAGATCTCGAACCTTGATTTCTTCAATTCGCCCCTCGTTTAAGCCCGGTAGATCCATGCCGCTAACGACATTGCTGGCCGGGAAAGTGGCAAAAGGGACGTTCACAGTAAGTTGGGAGAGACGTCTGATACGTACATTATCCAGGCTGGCCAGCGTTCGGGCAAACATGAGCAGTTCTCCATAATCCTCTTTGGTAACCTCAACGTTGCGCATTTTCCAGGGATGGTCGACAGGCAGTTGATAAATCCGCTGCTTGTTCTTACTACGCCCTGAGTGGCCGGGTGCATTGAGATAAAGAAGATGTTCATGATGTATTCCGTTTTCTTCCCGCTCCCCATACATGATCAAATCCAGCAGCTTGTATTCTGAGGCCCCGCCAGAAACCGCACGATCGAAATGAGGATATGAAGAATCTATCTGCTCGCTCCGACAGAGCTTCCGAGCCCGCTCAACAGTGTCAATTTCCTCCATGTATCGCTCGAAACTGGGTGGATCGAGAAAAAAAGTATCGGGAGAAAATTCCTGATAAGGAAGCCCGTATTTGAAAGCGTAAAACCCCAAAAAAAACGCGGCTTCGTTGCGGTTGCGGCAAGCTTTGAGAATCCAGGCCCGTTCAATATCCTCCGGTCCGTTCTCAAGCGGATCGCCTCTGAACAATCCCGTATGGAATCGCCCATCATAGTTTTGAGTAAGGCACACCAGATGTACCCGGCCTTTGAATGATACTCGCGTAAAAAGTAGATGTTCCGCAGGAACGAAGAGCTGCCGCCGGCCAACAGTTTCCACGCATGCCAGGTAACCATCGAAGACCATGCGACCGACACTGGTAACAATTACAGGCTTTACTTCGCCCCACCCGACGGCAGTGAGAACAGTATCTCCGGAGGCGACGTCTTCAATCTTCTTTTCGCCTTCCGGTAGTGCTATCCTGGTCCCCTCGGGGATGTAGAATTCGCGTTCAGATGAAGTTGCCATATAGTATTCCAGTCTCGACATTGAGCGACTCATGCCAAACCGGTAAACCGGGAAAATGCATTATCACTCTATCGCATTATAGAAAGATATGGATATATTATCAAGTGCACCATAGGGCAGAAAAAACTTCTGTTGACATGACAGTTCGTTGCTATTATTCATAACTATCACCCCGTTGACACCTGCCTATTGCTTTGATATAGTGCAATTGAAATCAGGATATGCAGGAGGATGCGGCAATGATCGAAGAAAAACTATTAATGACGCTCAGCCAGAAAACTGAAACGAAGATGGTTTTGCTGGTTCTCGATGGTGTAGGAGGTTTGCCGGTCCACGGCAAGACCGCCCTCGAAACCGCCGTCACTCCAAATTTCGACCGTTTGGCGGCAGAGTCCTCACTGGGATTTTCCACGCCTGTTTCCCCCGGGATAACCCCGGGAAGCGGTCCCGGACATCTTTCTATTTTTGGCTACGATCCTTTGAAGTATGAGATCGGCCGCGGAGTCCTTGAAGCCCTGGGAATCGGTATGGAGCTCGGACCGTGTGATCTGTCGTCCCGAGGCAATTTTTGCACTATGGACTTAAGCGGCGTGGTCACCGATCGACGGGCCGGCCGAATTTCTACCGACGTCAACGAGCAGATCTGCGTTAAGCTTCAGGAAACGATACGGGAGATCGACGGAGTCGAGATCATCGTTCGGCCCGGTAAAGAACACCGGTTCGTGGTGGTATTCCGGGGAGATGGGTTGGCCGGACCTCTCACCGACACCGATCCGCAGAAGGTCGGTCTCAAACCACTTCCGGCTGAGCCTGTTTCACCTGACGGACAGCGGGCGGCCGATATCGTCAACACTTTCATGAACCTGGCCCGGGAGGTTCTAGCCGCGGAACATCCAGCCAATGCCTGTTTGCTCCGTGGAATTGCCAAAGTACCTGATATTCCTTCAATGTCCATGTTATTTAAACTCAATCCGGCGGCTATTGCCACGTATCCGATGTACCGGGGGTTGGCTCGATTGGTGGGGATGGATATTTTGGAAACCGGTGAAACGGTGGCCGACGAACTCACGACTTTGGAAGAGCACTACAACAACCATGATTTTTTCTATGTTCATGTCAAAAAAACCGATTCACACGGTGAAGACGGTAATTTCGAAAAGAAAGTCAAGGTTATAGAAGAAGTGGACGCTTTACTCCCCCGGCTTTTGAAACTGAACCCGGATGTGCTGGCGGTAACCGGTGATCACTCGACTCCGTGTACCTTGGAAGGACACTCCTGGCACCCGGTCCCTTACTTGCTAAAAGCCGATACTATTCGGTTGGATCCAGGCAACAGGTATACCGAAGATCAGTGCCGCACGGGGGCCCTGGGCTGGTTTCTGGCCAAAGAGAGTATGTCCTTGATGATGGGGCACGCACTCAAGTTCAATAAGTACGGCGCTTAATTGGAGCCATATGAAAGGGAGGTCATCACTATGCTAAGCAAATACTCGCTCCGAACCACTTCAAAGGAAAAATTTATCGACATTACCGGAGAAGTCCAACAAACTGTTTTCAAAAGCGGGATCCGTGACGGTATCTGTGTAGTGTATGTCCCCCACACCACTGCCGGTGTAACAATTAATGAAAACGTTGATCCCACCGTACGGAGTGATATACTGGAAGGCTTGCAGCGCATGGTCCCGAATTCGGGAAATTACCAGCACCTCGAAGGCAATTCCCCGGCCCATATCAAAGCCAGTCTGATCGGAGTCTCTATCCAGGTCCCGGTGGCAAGCGGGAAACTCAAACTCGGCCAGTGGCAGGGAATTTTCTTTTCAGAGTTCGACGGACCGCGCACTCGAGAATACCTGGTAAAAGTGTTGTAAGAAAGAACTTCACCCCTACATAAAACCCTGCACCGTAATTAACCCGAAAACTGCAGTAGAGATTCTGCTGCGGCTCGGAACTGACCACAGTTACTGCGTTGCGCTCGGTCAGCTATCTCATTATAAAATTAAAGCAATACTTGAAGTATGTCGATACATATAGTGAACAAAGCAAAACACATTTAGACTTCTCCATACGATATACACATAACACAGCTAGAGGAAGGAGCAACGTACCCATGTTCAATGCCGGAGACATCGTGGTTCACCCCATGCACGGTGCCGGAGTTATAGGCAAAATCGAAGATCGAGATTTTCTAGGAAAAAAAGCACGATATTATGTTCTCGACTTGTGTTTGAGCAGTCTTGATAAAGTGCTGGTGCCTGTGGAGCGTGCAATCAAACTCGGGATTCGCAAAATCATTAGTCCGGATGCGGTTGGCGACATTTTGGAAATTCTAAAAACCGGTTACCAGAATGTAGATACTAAAGGTAAGTCATGGAGTGCAATATACCGCAAGAATATGGAGAAAATGAAAAGCGGGCATGTGCTTCAAATATCTGAAGTACTCTCTTACCTGCACCATCGCAATAAACAAAAAGATTTAGGCCTCAAAGACGGCGAAATGTACGCCAAATCATTTAATCTGGTTGCCAGTGAAGTGATGTTCGCCAAGAAGGTTAGTTCGAAGCACGCAAAATTAATAATCCTGAAAGCTCTGGAAGAAGGTGCGTAGCAATTATGTACAGGCTGAACGGAATTCGACTGGACGGAACATACAAGGATAACGATCTCCTCAAAATCCTCTTGTGGATTGGATTTTGTGTAGCAGTAATCTACTTTAGTTTCCAGGTAGGTCAGTGGAGGGTTAAAACACATTACAGCACTGACCGCTCTAAATTAGGCAGGCAATCTACTCGAAGCATCAACTTCAGTCTGCCCAGATGGATCCAGGTTGATTTTGAAGAGTCACAATTACCCCTGGCGGAATTGGATTATCTTTCCAAACCCTACCCCACCATATAATCAATGACCAGGCGCTTGGTTCCTGCATTCTGGAAATCGACCTGAATGAATTTGTGTCCGTCTTCGGTTGTTCCGGAATCGACTACTTCACCGGCATCGTTCCACACCTTGTGAAAGATGAAATCCCCCACCTTGTAAGTAGCCTTCATGGTATATTCCTTGAAACCATCCTTAAGTTCCGGAGCTTTACCATCCTTCAGTTTATCGGGAACCGGGGCCGCTTCTTCTTTAGCCGGTTTTTCTTTCTTGGCAACAGATTTCTTAGCCTGTGCCTTGGGTTTTTCTACTTTCTGACCGGACTCTTTTTTCTTCTGTGAGGCAGTGGAAGAAGCCGAGCGCTTTAAGCTCAAACGTTCCAATTTTTTCCTGATAGAAGTGGCGGTTACATTAAATTTTTCAGCCAGTTCCTCATTAGTCATTTCCAGATATTGTTCCTTGAGAAAACTACATTCCTCGTCAGTCCATGTTTTAGGCATTAACATCCCTCCGTTATTAAGAAAATATTAACATACATACACTAGCGCGAAAATATATCAAAGTAACCGCTAAGAGTCAAGTAAAAATCAGCTTTTTTTGACATTTTATCGATATTTCTCTTCAAATACCCGATTTTTGAGCTAAAAACGAAGTTAATTACGAGATTGAGATGATAATATATGAAACTTCTTCGTTAAGCGAGGCACCTTCGCTTGCGAACAGCCGAGCAATAAACAAGACATCAGTTACCACCAGAAAAACAATTACCACCGGACACATACAAGGCGAAGCATCTTGCTCTGAGCCTGTGATTTGAATTAATGGTGAGTTTAGGTTCGGAGTTTCTGTACGAGGACATAGGTCGTGGATTTGCCAGGATGGCTTCGTATGATGCGTTCCTCGGGAAGAGACTCCGGACCTCAACATAACTTGAAGAAAAAGGCTCGGAGGAACTGTTGCGGAGACCGTTTTTCAGATCAGGTCCTTGATCTTTACCAGCATTTTCTGCGCTTTGGTGGCGTATTTGCTTCCTTCGGGAGCCAATTGCAGCACCTTCTTGTACTCCTTGACAGCCTCGTAAAGCTGATCAGAATACGCATAGCACAAGGCCAGATTCATGCGGGCAAACATGTTGCCTGGGTCAAGCGTCAGAACGGCTTTAAACTCTTCAATAGCCTTTTCAAAATTACCTGTTTTTGCGTATTTAACTCCAAGTTTACTGTGGTACTCTGCATTACCGGTTTTGAGATTGGCTTCGACTTCAGTCTTTTCTTTTGTGCGAGGTCCTACATTTTTGAGATATCCTTTAAGAAGCTTGAAATTAGTTTTCTCTGACAACCCTTCCCGCAGATTATGCTCGCGCATCCGCCTGATTTCACTCTCCATAGTGGGCCTTTTCTTTACATAGTCAGGTCTGGGTGCTTTGTGTTTTGCAACAGTCACTCCTAGCAGTTTTTCTTGTTTACTCTCAGTTTGGGCTGCCGCCTTTGCCAATTGCTGCTCTTCTTTTACCTTTATCAAAACTTCTTCCAGGACCTTGTTCAGCATGCCTTCCGCATCAATGTTGTGCCGGTCGATCATGAGCGCGCGTTCGAAACACTCCATGGCTTTCCGGTACTCGTTTCTCTCATAATGTAATTGACCATTTTCCAGCCACTGACGGGAGTGAATCTTTTCCTTCAGCACAATTTCCGCGCCGGCGGACATAACCATTACAGAACTTAATAACAGGATGGTTAAAAGAAACGCCAGATATTGATTTATTCTCATTCTCTTTCCCGCCTCCTCAGGCTTTTACTCTTTCATTCCAAACCAACTCGAACCATCTCACGGAAAATCGAATCGGAGCGTCCCGGAGATCCTGTGTATATCTCCCATATCGTGATCTTGAAATCCATAATCAAACAACCATCGTCCCCATCTGAAACTGCTTCCCAGACAGAGATCACCGTCATCCAGTCCTCCACGGGCGGCCACGAACTCATTAATCCATCCTTCAACACCAAAGTGAGCCGTCGCCCGCAAGTCTTCCATTTTCCTGATATCAAGCACCATGGAGATATTGCTGCGGGGATGAAAAGCACACCCGATTGTGGTTGTTATCGGTACTTTGTCCTTTTTCCCCGATGCCGTGTCCCATTTAAGCTCGGTACCGACATCTCTGACCGAGGTACCGAATGAGAAGTACCTGTTGGGCCGGTAGTATAAACCCAGATCCATTCCCATCGACCAGGCCTGAGCAGTGTAAAGTTTCTGGCGCAGGTACTTCAAATTCATTCCCAGTGAATATCCCCCTTTGGTTTCCCAGGCGACGGAGCCGGTCAGGCAATCTTCCGCGTCGTCAAAAAAACCAATAAGTTCACCCGTACTGTATCCTCTGGGATCATTAGCTCCGGCCCGCTCTTCGATCATATCAACACCGAAACGCATCCAACCAAGACCGAACACGAAACGTTCGGGCAGCGGTTGGACATAGCCCAGGTAGTTGAATTTACGATCGAGATTGAGAATAGCATGCATAGTGGTAAACTCTTTGTGGGAGACATTGGTGAGTCCCGCAACATTCCAGAAAGCCGCTGATCCATCATCTGCCAGGCCCACAAATGCTCCTCCCAGACCAAGTACACGAGCTCCTATACCCATCTTTAAGAAAGCTCCGGCCTGCCCTGCTTCTCCAATTTCCGCGGCAGATTTGCCGCAAGCAAGGGTGCAAAGTATAACGAGAACCGCCACCACGAAGACCGGCCTCAAAGTACTTTTAATCGCTTTCATCTCTTCACTCCCCTGTTCTATCGAAGTACTACGATCCGACCGCTTCTCACCGTATCATCGTTACCGGTAGGTGATGCGGCTACGATCTTGAAGAAATAGACTCCGTTGGCCACTTCCTGGCCTCTTTCATTGAAACCATCCCAATCAACAAGCTGCGGGTTATCCCCGGCGTCCTGTTGCTCGCTATCAACCAGGATAGTCACTAGTTTTCCTGTAACGTCGGTAATATAGACCGTCACACTGGTCGAACGGACCAGGTTGTAGTGGATATTCGTTGAGCCGCTCATAGTCGGATTCGGATAGTTATAAACCTGGGTCAGTTCGCCCTTCGTCAGTTTTGGATATCCGACAGTGGCGGAGTAGGTGTACTTACCCGATGCGTATGGGGAAAAACTACTGATATTAGAGGGGATATAAACCGGAACGGCAATTACCTTTTCATAGGTTTGCCCCACTCCGAAATTCTGAATGGTAACCGCCCCATCACGATATGTCGTGTTCAGAGATATCGAATCACTGGTGTCCACACTGCCATCCGATTTAATCTTTATCAAGGGCACCTGCCAATTGATCCCGTCTCCACCATCGAAATCGATTACCAGGTCGCGAGGAATCGAACTGGTAGCCACAAACTCCAAATAGTTCACTCCCAGCGGTCTCGGCAAGCCGGTGGTCGGAGTAACCGATACCACGGGGTAATTGTTTACGTTCCGGCTCATTGCTACTGCCGGATACGCTGCGACATGTCCCGTATCATCTTGATCATCATCCATGTAATAGGTCTCGGTGGAACCGGAAGACGGATTATTTGAGGCGGTAAAGTAATTCCAGATCCAGAATTCGGTAACAGCTTCCGCGAGCGTACTTCCGTAGGCGGCAGCCGAACCGTCGGATCCTGTTTTTAAAACATTGTCGATGGCACTAAAGGCATTACTTCCCTCATCCATCTGGCGCCATATCTGAAGCACGATTCTGGCCCGTTCTTCATCATCTGACATACTGGCTGAAGGGGTATATTTTTCCGACATAAACTTAACCCATAATGAGCTTCCGTATTCGTGCCAGTTATCGGAAGTAGCCAGTGATTTGTAGGGAGTGGAGAACCAGGTGGTAAGATACTGAAGATAATCGTTGGCCGTGTCGTAGAGTTCATCTTCCATCCATACGGCACTGGCTTCCATGAACCAGAGTTCTGCATATGGATCATAGGTTCGCTGGGCGGCGTGGAAGACCTCATGAGCAGCGGTAACCTGCACGGCCTTATCGGAGGAGACATAGAATCCCTCGTAGTCATTATCCATGGCGATGTAGCTCGTGTACTCCCGGTTGGCGTTGTTTTCCTCCTCGTCTTCCAGCCAGGCGGAAACATTCAACCCATACGTGTTCAAATTCATCAAATAGACGTCATAGAGTTCACCCACATCAACGCCGCCCACCGTATCATCCGGATCCCCATGAACGGGCGCGTAACCGTTACTGGGCCGGTTGTCCCCATCGGGAACGGCGATCTCATTGGCCAGACTGCCGGCGATCTTCGTTGGTTTCACCGACTGAAAATCAGCATCCTGAAAGATCGCGTATAAAAATCCGTAGGTGTTGGCCAGAGCATCCGCGACATCTTTCACATATGTTGGGATATCCTCAGTAGTTCCCGTATCACGGCTCTTAAAAGCCTCGAACCCGGCCGCTCGCGACGACGAGTCAACCCGGTTAGAGGAACCGGCGGTGGTAGTGTAATGAATGAGAAACCGGGGTGTACCTCCGGTGGCAACATGGGTTCTCCCATCCACCCTGACCACATACAAGTAGATCTCGTCAGTTGAGCGAAACGCATATCCTTGCTCGGAACCATATTCGTCATCCGGCCTCATCAGGAACGGTTTCAAATTTTCTTGCGCCTCGCTGGAAAGCTCGTCCCATGAACGACGAACCTGTTCCATTATCGGAGTGCCGGACTTCAAAGGCCGCGTCCGGCGGCTGCCCAGCATTTTCAGGTCGGTTCCTTCGGTAGCAAAGAGCGATTTAACTTCTTTTACCAACTGTTCCTCGTCTACAACCGCCCACCCCGGAACCGTTCCCGACCACAACAGTAAAAAAGAAAAACAAACGCTAATCGCAGCTACCATAAGCCTGATCGGCCGACGCTCAGTCATTATATATATCTCCTCCTTCAGGACATACCCGCATTTCCAGCACACGAAACCCTATACAACGAGTCCTTCTCGATGTATCGGCGCATCCGGCAAAAATTTTAGTAATCAAATGGAGAGATTGATATATATAAGGAAAGTAGAGCATCTTTCACTATGCTAGCGAACAGTCAAGTGACAGGATCAATATTGAATCTGAAGGTATGAGATTGAGATTGTAAGCAAGAAGTGTAGAAAGAGGACCCTATGAGGTCATTCCGATCCTAATCATCAGCGCTGCATTGTCCAGTAGCAAGGCCTCTCCGTCCCGCCCGGCGGTCGGCCTTCGCTGCGCTGTTGCTTCGCAAGGCGCTTGCTCAAATGAGATTCTTTTGCTTACGAACAGCCGAGTGAAGGAAAAATCTAAATCTTACACTTACTTACTTCTCCACCTTGCTTTCTACGCTTGCTTGCTGGAGGGCGGGAGGAAGATGTCATTGTGAGACAGGCACTGGTGTGGGAAATGAGACAATAGCGACGAACCGGCCTGACAACAAGAAGTTATGAGATTGAGATTGTAAGCAAGAAGTGTAGAAAGAGGACCCTATGAGGTCATT
>CAZQHK010000011.1:0-42100 GCA_964593455.1 uncultured bacterium | reverse complement strand
TATGAGATTGAGATTGTAAGCAAGAAGTGTAGAAAGAGGACCCTATGAGGTCATTCCGATCCTAATCATCAGCGCTGCATTGTCCAGTAGCAAGGCCTCTCCGTCCCGCCCGGCGGTCGGCCTTCGCTGCGCTGTTGCTTCGCAAGGCGCTTGCTTAGCATAGGTTCTTTTGATAAACGATCAGGCTCACTGGAACCGGTTGCGGAGTCCGCTATTTTAATAATACAGATTATCTACGTCGCGGTCGCCGTAATATGGCATGAAGATCTGTTTGTCATCGTCATACTTGATCCCGAAAGGCTTATCCGGGAAGGCTTTCAGGTAGATCATGAACTGAAGGTCCCTTTTTTTCTGCCCGATTTCTACCCTGGCCTCCCAGCAATGAAGATCATAGATAACTTTTAGATGACCTGACGTGAATTTTTTCGTCGGCACGTCGTATCGGGAACGAAGATCCATTCTGATCTTCTCCCCGGCGGGAAATGACAGGGTCCCATCGAAGTATTTGAACTGGTGTTTGGTGTGGTTATAGCTGGAAGCGAGTCGAAGATTCCAACGTTCCAGGTCGGTCCAATAATCCTTGAGGTTGGTATTGTAGCTCAGGTTGACGGTTGTCAGATCCATATCGCCAAATCTGAGTTCACCGAGTTTCTTTTTATGAAAATCGTAATTGGCCTGGAGATTAAACGACCATCTCCTGGCACTTCCTCTGGGACTGCTCAGGTTCAACGTGCTGTACACCGAACCGAATCCTTCCAACCTGTTTTTCGAGGTGGGAAACCGGTAGTAAGCTTTGATAGCCGTGAGCCGTAATGTCTGGTCGGGCCGGTAATCGACATTGTATTGGAGCAGGTTATTCTCCGACTTGGCGTTTGAATCGGAATATTCCAGGCTTAATGGGGATGAACCGTTGGCTTTTTTCCAGTCATACTGGGTCGTGCCGCTCCAGCTTTTTTTATATTTCTGGACGGACCTGAGATTAACCTGGATCGCCTCCAGGTTACCACCGGTCTGGTACCTGATCTTCTGGTAGACCATCTTGGGCGTCAGATTCACTTTTTTACCGAGGAAATTCATGGTCCTGTGACTCAAGGTGTATTTCATCTCGTCCCGGAAGGTGCTGGTTCTTTTCTGCTGGCCGCCCGAGTAGGAAATCTCCCGGAGCCGGCCGAGACCCAGGAACATGCTGTGGCTCAGGCCCGTCTTGCCGATAGGTTTGGATCTGGTGGCGAGCGTCAATACCGGCAGTCGGTCAACCGTCCTGATTTGGTCGAGCGTGTAGCGGTCGCCGTCCACGTCCACCCGTTCGTTATACTTGAGGTTGAGCGTGTAACCAGGTTTTTTCTGGCTCATGTTAAAGTTTAAATTGAGCTCGTCATTGGCCGGTTGGCCAAGCCGCTGGTTCCGGGAAAACAAGGTGTTCATGCGGCCGGAAGTAGCAGCGTCCATCTGGTAACCCAGACCCCAGTTCATATTCCACCGCCGCTGAGAAAGCCGCGACTGAATCGCCGAACTCCTTTGCCGAAGAGTGGTTTCGTCCCATAAATCAACTTTTACCTGGCCATCGAGTTTTTCTCCCTGCTGGTATTGGTGGGTGACCCCCATTCCCATCCCCTGCCGCTCAAACCATTGCCCGGAGACCTTGCCAAAATTGTCTTCGTTCACCTCGTATCCGTTGTTGTATTCGACGTAAAACCCGCGGTCCTGCCGGTACCCCGGCTTGAAATCAGGCTCGGCTTTCTCGCCCAGTGGAATCACCCGGTGTTTCACCGAATAGATCTTCTGGTCCCCGATATAGGTGGTGGCGTTCTTGAGAATCATACGCTTTTTAGGATAGATAATGATCCGGTTAGCGAGGATTTTCCAGTGGGGATCATCACGGTCGCAGGTAGTGTAATATGCTTTGTCACCGGTGATTGTCTTCTCGCCGGCTTTCATCTCACCGGCGCCATAGTAAATCTGGCCTTTTTTCATTATTTTCCGGGTCCACCCATTCCTGACCCTGGCTTCACCGGTCTTCAGGTTGTACACGATCAGATCACCTTGCAGATTTTGAGCTTCTTTCCCTTCCCCTTGCCAGTAGACGGCATCTCCATAGGCCAGTAGCTTTTCCTTCTTCATATCCGCCTCGATCACCCTGGCCCTGATATGCATGTCACCATGCAGCACCCGGGCCGCCCCCTTGGCAATCAGTATCTGATCCTGGCTTTTGAACTCGAGATAGTCGGCGACCAGGTCAATTGGGAGTCGTTCATCCTGTTTTTTTCCTTTGACTTTTTTACTCTCAGCACGATCTCTTTCCTCTTTTGCCCTGGATAAATCCTTCACCTTCTGCCGTCGGTTTACACGCCTGGAACGAGCGTTAGAATATGCGTTTGGCGGGACCTCGGTTTCTCCGGTAAAAACGATATCTTCCGAGAGTATTTTTAACAGCGTTTCATTGACACCCTCGATTTCGGATATATCTTCCAAATCTTCAAACGGGCCCTCTTTGGAGCGAAGAAGTATGATGCGGCTGGCCAATGACAGATCGACTATCGGAAAGAGGAGGAGTTCTTTCAGGGAAGCGGTATTTATGTTGACAACCAGGTCTTTATCCTTGGCCGTATCGGCGGCATAGGCCGGTCCGGCCATCGCCGGTATAAAGACAAGTACTACCAGCGGCAACAATCGCAGGACGCTCCATTGTTTACGGCAAATCATAGTTTTTATCGTTACGGTGAGGAAACAAACAATGTTTCAGCGATCTGCACCGCGTTACTGGCCGCGCCTTTCCGTAAATTATCAGCCACAACCCAGAGGTTGAGACCATGGGAAACCGATTCGTCACGCCTGACCCGTCCTACAAATACCTCGTCACGGTCTTCGCAGTCTTCCGGAGTTGGATACCGGCAATGATCCGGTGAATCGAGCACTATCACTCCAGGAGCGGCTACCAGCAGTTTCCGTGCGGTATCGGCGGAAAGATCCCGCTCGAACTCGACATTGATCGCTTCCGCATGCCCGATCCTGACCGGGACACGCGCACAGGTAACACTCATTTTCAGATCAGGTAAATTCATTATCTTTTTTGTTTCTTCCACCATCTTCCACTCCTCGCGCGTACTGCCGTTATCGAGGAACACGTCGATGTGGGGGAACAGACTGAATCCTATTCGGCGGTGATAAACGGCAGGTTTGGGACACGGCTGACCTTCCAGCAGCAATCGTGATTGTTCCATCAGTTCATCGACTGCTTTCTTACCCGTTCCTGAAACCGATTGATACGTGGAAACCACAATTCGTTTAATACCGGCTGCCTGCTGAAGCGGATAGAGGACCACCACCATCTGGATGGTGGAACAGTTCGGGTTGGCGATGATACCGTGATGATTAAAGGCCGCTTGACTGTTTACCTCGGGAACCACCAGCGGCACTTCCGGTTCCATCCGGAAGGCCGAACTGTTATCGATTACCACCGCCCCCAGGTCCGCCACCAGAGGAGCGAATTCGAGACTTACCGATGAGCCGGCGGAAAAAAGCGCCGTATCAAGCGGCACTAGAGACGAACGGTTGAGTTCTCGAACCTCTACTTCCTGTTCCTTAAACGTGAGCCGGGATCCGGCGGATCGTGAAGATGCGTACAGCACGAGTTCACCTACCGGGAAATCACGTTCTTCCAGGACCTGGATCATTGTCCTGCCAACAGCTCCCGTAGCCCCGAATACACCTACCTTGAATTGTTTTGTCACTGCTTCTCACCCAAGCCGAACTTGTCGTGGACCGCCCGGACGGCCTCATCCAGATTTTTCCTGTCGATAACGCAGGATATCCTGGTTTCGGAGGTAAGAATCATACTGATGTTAATTCCCCGTTCGGCCAGAACCCCGAACATTTTCGAGGCTACCCCCGCACGGCCTTTCATACCGCCACCGATAATCGATATTTTGGCTACCTCGGTATCGTAAACGACGTTCGCCGCACCGATACCTTTCGAGACCCGCTGAATCAGCGGAATAGACTCCACCAGGTACTCGTTGTGCATGATGAAGGAAATATCAGTGGTGTCGGTTATAGCCGTATTTTGAACGATAGTCTCAACCGGAATACCCGCATCAGCCAGAGCGGCAAACACCTGCCAGGCGATTCCGGGCCGGTCCGGGACCTGCGTCAAAGTTACCCGCACCTGGTCGGCGCTGCTGACAACACCAGCCACAATCGGTCTTTCCATTCCTTCCAGATTCTTCACTACTGTCCCCTCCTCCCGGTTGAAACTCGATCGGACATGTACACATATATTGTACCGCCGGGCAAACTCGACTGCACGGGCCTGTAAAACCTTGGCCCCCATCCCCGCCATCTCCAGCATCTCACCATAGTCGATGACACTGATCTTCCGGGCCCCGGGAACAATACACGGATCGGCGGAAAAAACGCCTTCTACATCCGTGTATATCTCGCACTCATCGAGCCCGAGCGAGACGGCCAGAGCGATGGCTGTAGTATCCGATCCACCCCGGCCGAGCGTCGTGATCTGTCCGTCTCTCGTCCATCCCTGGAAACCGGCGACAACCGGGAGCACTCCTTCCCGGACGACTTGTTGCACGTGCCCGGAACTCACGCCGAGAATCTTGGCCCGGCCGTGGTCTTCGTCGGTAAGAATACCGGCCTGAAATCCGAGGAAAGCAGACGATTTCACTCCCCGGGCTTGGATGGCCATAGCCATGAGAGCCGCCGATACCTGTTCCCCGGAAGTAAGCAGCAGATCGAGTTCCCGCATGGGCGGTTCATTTTTCTCTTCTACGCTGGTAAACACTCGGTCTAACCGGTGATGAGCCGGCTGGTGCATGACTTTTGAGGCCAACTCGATCATCTCATCCGTGGTACTTCCCATGGCCGATACGACTACTACCGGCAGACAACCTTCATGGTACCGTGACACCACCCGGTCGGCTACTTTTTGCAGCCGTTCCAGGTTGCCCACCGAAGTTCCGCCGAACTTCATGACAACAACACGGCGTGACAACACTTCTTTCTTATCCTGATTCTTCACTTATACCTCTTCCAGAGTCACTTCCAGTCCCCTGTTGTCCGGCTCCAGTACCCGGTAACCGGCACCGACGCCGGCAGAACTGAAAGCTTCCATCATAGCCGAACCTATCCGATCGCCATTCGCCTCAACATAAAATGCGGCTACGGTCGGGCCGGCACCGCTGAGACAGGCGGCCAGAGCACCGTTTTTTAGCGCGGCTTCCTTGACCAAATTAAATCCCGGAACCAACACCGAGCGGAACGGTTGATGTATCTGGTCGTCAAGGGCTTCGGCCAAATAGGAAAAATCACCCTTCATGAAACACCGTACAGCCCAGGATGTTCGGGCCAGATTGTGCACTACCGCGTGCCGGGGATACGAATCCGGTAAAACCTGGCGGGCTTTTTTCGTCTCCAGGGTAAAGGTCGGCACGGCCGCCACCACCGAGAGATTTCCCGGTACCGGGAAGGCATCGTAGAGCAGCTGTTTGCCGCCGGGTTTAGAGATCCACATGGATATGGTGAACCCCCCGCACACGGACGGAACGACGTTGTCAGGATGTCCTTCGAACTCAGCCGCCATCTCTACCAGTTCACTATCCGGGAACGGTGATTCTATCAACGCGTTGGCGCAAGCCATTCCGGCTACCGCCGCGGCGCCGCTTGATCCCAGGCCGCGGGCCAGCGGAATACCGTTCTGAAGCGTTATGGCCAGCCCGCTTATCCGGCAGCCGGCCAGTTCGAAGATCCGTTCAGCCGCCCGCACAACGAAATTCGTTTCATCACGCGGGATACTGTCGGTCCCTTCCCCGATAACCTCGATAGAGATTCCCGGCCGGTCCATGATTTCCATGCTGATACGGTTGCGTATACTCAAGGCCAGTCCCAGACAATCGAATCCCGAGCCGACATTGCCGAGTGAACCCGGCACATCGGCCACAGCCCTTTTAACCAACAGGATTTCCTTTCAATATATATAGTTTGTATTTGTACTATAGAACGTGTCAAAATTGTACCACAGTATCTCTACCATCCGAACAGACAGCACCAGTCATCCGTACTAACCTACAAGAAGGAGATTTAAGAATTTAAAATTTCACACTTTTCTTTCTGCACTTAAATTCCAAAGGGTGGTGGGAGGTAAGATGGATTGCCCGGTCAAGCCGGGCAATGATAGGACGAATGCAACCTACTTTACCGTGTTTTACTTCGGTGGATTCCAGATGCTGATTGATGTCCGGCCGAATCGTTTGTCCTGTCCTTCGTAGTCGGCGTAGCGCTTGTTGTCGGGGGTGGCGGGTCCGATATCGGAGTCCAGGCTCTTGTAGCGATCGTCATCCGAGTAAGACTTCCTGTTTGCACCGACCATGACGTCTGCTCCATCATCCATCAGATAGAACACTGGTTCGGCACATATATTGCATGGGGCATCGTACACCCCGATCTGCGTAGAGGTGGAAGCCTTGAGCAGTTCTGTTCCCGTTTTATCTACGGTGAATTGTACTTGACCGGATGAGCACTTCTGGCAGTCTTGTCCCTTGTTCATAAGCGTCAAGTACGGATATTTGATGTTTTCGGCACAATTGGTATTAACGCAAGTCTTCAGCCTGAACTCCGCCTGCCTTTCTTCAGGTATGGTAGAAGGAGTAATTAAACCGTCGCCGTTGAAGTCGAAAGCAGGGAATATGCCCTCGATCGGGTCGATAACACCGTTACCATTGGCGTCCGTGCCTTCATTCATCACTCCGCAGTAGGGACAGCGGATTCGCGGAAGCCAGGTAACATACTTCTGGACGAAATCCCGGTAGGTCCACGCCTTTTTTGTTGTTGGATTTTTACCGAACCCCCCTCCCATCGTGTTCGTCATTGAAGACAGTGGTTTCTCAAAGCTGGGGTCCTGTTTCTTGAGCAGGTTCTCGGTCACGTTGAACGACAGCCCTTCCAGGTTCGGTTCGTCGGCAAACTCCCTGATGTATCCCTGCTGAATAAGCGATTTAAGATGTTTCTTTATCTTGTCTTTCTTGACGGCCAGAGAATCGTCGTCCGATATCGGCGGCCCGTATTCCGGATTGTTGAGGATATCCGATACCGATTGGGTGCCGATCACCTGCATCCCCTGCCTCACCGAACTCAAACGGCCTTTCAGTTCCGCTTCCTGTTCCCGCCTCATGACCGTGTTGAAGTACGGCGTAGCTATCAGGGTCCCGATCCCCACCAACACCACCAGCAGCATCACTCCAATGAGTAGAATCCCACGCTTTCTACACTCATAGGGTTCTCTTCTTATCCTTCTTGCTTGCATTTCAAATCTCCTTTACCAGGTCGGGAAACTAGACCGGCCGTCCAGCGTGCTCGGTCCGGAATCGTCTTTGTAATCCACCGTCAGGATGGCGTCCTCCGCCCACCGGGTGGGCCGGCCGCCACGCTCGAGTTGGAGGGCGTCGAAGAACACCCGGTTGGTGGGCTCGCCGGTGTCGCGATTGACCCGTGATTCGGCCGCGTTGTACATGTAGAGGAACATGGCGTTGGCCTGTCCTCCACCCGGTAATGAACGGTGGCCGGAGTCGTAGGTGAACACGGCGTAGTAGCGCTGCCAACCGGACATGTCTCCCCGGGTCGCGGGGGTGTCCACCCGGCCGCACTCCGTGATATATGAGCTGAGCGGCAGGGCCATACCGCCTTCCACCCGGAACTCGTACTGCACGCTGCCCCATTCGTCGACGTCGATACCACCCGTAGGATCTTTTTTATTTCCAGGCCTGACGGCCAGCACCGGGATACCGTCACCCTCGGCCTTGATCCAGACGCTGATAGTGTACTCGCCGTACTTATCCATATTGCCTTTGAAATGGTCTATTTCCATCGCGTAATAGGTAACACCGTGTCCGTATAGATTGTCGATGGCGGCGATCTTACTCGTAATGGGGAAACTTATCAGCCCGCTAGCCGAAGAGCCGCTGGTCGTATTTCCCCCATCGATATCGATTTTGACTTCGGTTCCTCGCCCATTCTTTACCTTGTAGAAGAAGATCCACTGGGGCTCACCGCCGTTATCGATAACCGCCAGGGGTCCACTGGTGTCCATGATCTGGTAGATCGGCTGGTTGTTGATATCAACAATCCAACCACCCGGAATAAAACCGCCCTGGTGGAAATAATAGATATCCGTACCGTCGGGTAACGTCGAGACATTCTGGTCATTAGGATTCCATAAAGTCGACGCTGAAGAATCACTGGCCTTCCATTCTCCCGTAATCACATCGCCTGCACCGGGAACGGTTTCCGTAACGGTAATCTCGTTCGGCAGGTCGTCTAACAGCGCGTAAAGTGGATTGTTCAGCTTGAAGTGGACGAAAACGATATCATCCTGCTCATTTTCTGTATTACCACCCGATCCGTACTTTCTCTGCGGACTCGGCTGCCGGGCGGCCACCAAACTGGCCGGTATGGCCGGATTGAATATGACAATCTGCTCCTCGTAATTGGCCCAATCATTCAGGCCTTCCAGCCAGTTGCCGGCCTCATCCCGCGCGTTCATCCGGACAGAGAGAGTCCAGTTGTTGGAGTTGATGTAATTACCCACTTGTGTCGAGAAGGCGGTCGGATCACCCGAACTGAAGGTCTGGAATGTTTCCGGCAGGAACGGTGTAAGTTTCTCGAAGTCAATCTCGTAGCGGTAGGTCATGACCGAGCCAACCAGATTCGTACTCTTGAGCGTCATATACCCGAGCTTATCATCGCCGAACATGAGCACGCACCCGCCGCCGTCGTGAATCATGTTGACCTTCTGACCCGTGCCGCCGGTGACCGTGTTGAAGTAGAGATCGAACACCGGGCCGCGCACGGCCTCGTCACTGACAGCCGGGTGGAACATCATGTGTTTGATCTCTTCACCACTGGTCACGTACTTGTTTTCATCGTCGTTGGCGTCGGTCATAAAGACATAAAACTCCAGCGTGGAGACAGTCATATACTTAAACTGGCCAACGTCCAGGTTGAGGAACATCTGGGTACCGGTTTGCAAACACCCGGTGTTCGGTACCGGCTGTACCCCGGGTCCCGGTACCACGTTACCGTCAGACAACAGCGGATCAGTGGCGTCCACGAAGAAGGTCTCGGTTATGCTGCCCACCAGGTTCGACTGTCCCGCGGTGTGATCCAGCCAGCCGGTTACCTCCACTTTACGCTCACCGTGCTTCCCTCCCACCGGCACGTTCCTGATTACGTACTTGTTGTTCGTATTGGGCTCAAGTTGAATATTACTGGTATTGTACTGGTAGGTGTCGCTCCCGTCGGTTATCTTGACCTGGAACTTAAGCTGGCTGTCCAGCACCGCCCGCACGTTGGTCTTCCAGTAGATGTCAATCAGCTCACCGTCACCGACCGGGGTAAGGTCGGCCTGAGCAGCCCCCTCGCTATCGAGCCGGGAGTAATCGAGGACGCTGTACGCCGAATCAATCGGGCTGTCCTTCTGAGCCAGCCGGTCCTGTCCCACCACCAGTTTCGGCCCCTTAAAGGTGATGTCCCTGATTTCCGGTTTCTCGGTGATAGTAAATAAGTTGGCGGCGGCTATCGGCCCGTCCAAGGCATCATTCTTGTCGTCGTAGAACAACAGCCTGTTCCCGGCATTGTCAAAGGTGTGGAAGGTGACATCGGAGGAACCGTAGAGGCTCCCCACCGGGTTGTTGGTAAAGACGTCCATCATACTGAAGGTGTAGGTGTAGGTAAGTTTGGACTTATCGCGTTCCGGGTTTTGCTCCGAGTCGAGCCGCTCGATATCCAGGGTCCGGCCGCCGTAGGTAACGTCGGTCAAGAAGTCGCCCTCGAGCTCACTCATGTCGTAGTGGTCAACCGGGTCCTCGTAGAAGTTGGCGTACTCTACGGGTACCCGCAGCTTGAGTTCTTCGATGACGGCGCCGTCGACGAACGATACCACCGGTGAGGCCGCATCGCTGAAGGCGGTGTGGACCTCGATGATGGTGTTGCCGATAGTATACGACACCTCATCGCCATTCCCATCGATATAGAACAGCTCCAGGTTTTTGTTCCACACCTCCGGCCGCTTATCGTCGATGAACAGGTAGGCGATCTCCCGGGCGAAATACTTCTCTTCCTCGTACCCCTCCCAGATCTTGTATCCTCCTTGTTCATCCACACCAGCAAACAGGACGCCTTCCATGGTCACCCGCACCAGCCCGCGCAGGTTGGTTCCCAGTTCTTTCACTATCAGGTCGAGACCGTAGACGTACTGGAAGGTCTCCTCGTCATACTCACCGCCTATGGCTTTCAGGTACCTTGACTCGCTCCCTACCGGCTGCCCGTTGTCGTCGAGGAACTCGAACACTACCCGGGCGTCTTTACCGGGAGTCAAACCGACTTCCAAACGCCGGTTTGAGTCTATTGTGATATCGAGTGTATCGTCGGGAGAAACGGATTTGACCTTACCGGCGGTCCGCATAACGCTGTATACAACCGCCGCGTTCATATCCACCGGCAGGCTTGTGTAGGTGTTGTACCCGAGGGTTTCCAGGATCGCGTCGTAAGTCAACGTTTCTTCGATGACCTCGCTCCGGGAGGCCCTGTATACCAGCGGGGTCAGGTTGGGTGAGCCCTCTTCGCCACGCCAGGTGGCGTGCTCGATCTCATCCGAAGTCCTGATGGCGATCTCCTGGAAGGTCGGTTTCTCGGATACCTTGAAGAAAGTTTCGTACTTTATTTCCGAGCAGTTACCGGCATTGTCCACCACGACGAACTTGGCCTGGATATCACCGTCACCGAGACAGATATTCTCCGGCAGCGTCAGATGATACGTGTACTCGTAAGGTCCGGAACCGTTTGGAGCACCCCCGGCTGTCAGCGGCGGCTTGGTCACGTCGATGTCTGTCAAAATGTCTTCCCACACGAGGTCCAGCCCTTTGTTGCTAAAAGCGTCCGGATCACTCAAAGCGAAAGACACCATCTCGCTGACGTAATTCTCTCCGGTCCGTACCGGGAGATTGAGCTCCACCAGCGGATGCATGAACGGTTCGGCTTCCGACACCAGTTCCGTACTGTCCGGGTTGACGTATACGACCCGCATGGCCACCCTGAACGAAATAGGCTGCGATTTGCGGGTATCGAAGGTAGTCTGTTTTGCTAGCACCGGCTCGTTGATGAAGTTGTCGTTGTCATCTTTGATCGACAGTATCGACACCTCCGGCGTGTCGTCGTCCACGAAGAAGTATCCCGTGTGAACTTTTCTCGCGCCGGCCAGGTTGAACCAGACATACCCGGCCACATCGAAGCCCGCCAGACCTGTTCGCTTGGTACCGCCGGGAACCGTGATTCGCCCGGCGCCGGGAGGACCTTCGTCATGTATCTCGTAGTAGTAACGGTAGATGCCGGCGGCCCGATTTCTCTGGTAACCGGCGGCCCGCTCGAGAACCGGGCTGACACTCCCACCGGCCACATTGACGTTCGGGAAAGCGACGGTGATACCAGCCTGTCCACCGCCCGAACGCAGGCGGCGGTTGGAACGGATCAACAGTTTAATGTCTTCCCCTACTTTCACCGGTTTCAGGTTCTTTCCTTCGATGAAGTCAGGGTCATCCGGGCTGTTGGCGTACGATACCTGGTACATGTCCGTGGGATAGCTTTCGTTGTACAGGTACACGGGGAACGTAACCGTGCCGATAGTGACCGGAGCACTCAGGGGATCGGTATCTTCCCAGACATCCGTATCCTCTGCCGGGGCGGTGATTTTCACCAGCTCGAAACGCGGCTTCTCAGCCACCTTGAAGAGCGGATTATCCTTGATATCGAGATCGGCCGCCTGCTCCGACAGGGAGTTGCCGGCATTATCGGTCAGAGAAAGCTTCGCCCCTACACCGTAATCGGCGATGTCCCGCGGCAGCGCAAACACGTAGTCGTACATCCATCCGAGTCCCTTGTTCGTGTCCACCCTGGCTATCTCTCCCGGAGTCAAGGCCGTGGTGCTGGTATCGACCTTGGCCGTGTCCGGATAGTCTACCTTCTCCACATCCTCCAGGCCGAAATACTCGAGCAGGTCAAGCGGATGTTTCTCGAGCGCGTTTCTGTCCGGGTTGGCGCCGGTGACGGTAATCCTGACAGCCACCTCTATCGTGGCACCGGAAACTCCGAGTTCGTCCATTGAGACGCTCGACCACCGTTTTCCGGCCGGCACATGTCCCTCGTCATTCGGCCACCAGGACGGTTTCTCGACCGGCGTCCAGGCCTCACGGTACACCTGGAGGAAGTCGTCCCAGACCTGGTATTCATGCTTCAGCAGGTACCCACCGGTGGGGGAGTCCGCCTCCGGATGAAGCTTCACGGCACTGGCAGCGGAGGTGTTAAACACACCCTGCTGGTACATATCCTGGTTGTTCTTCCAGGCGTACACCAGCACTTCTACTTCCGGCAGGCCGGTGTCCACGTAGAAGAAGGCATCCTGCTTCTCCCAGTCCTCAACGCTGTTTACTCCATCTTTATCGTAGCCGCGGTTCAGCGTGAAATCGGATCCGTACCCTACCTGGTAGGCGAACTCGTTGTTCTCGTACTGGTTGGTGAAGGCGGTAATCTCCATTGAGGAAGCGCCTTCCTCCGCCCCGTTCAGATTGAGCAGCGCGTAGTAGGTGTGCACCGGGACGTCGAAGTTCGGGTCGATGATACCTTTGTTGGGCAGGGCGTTCCAGCCGCCGTAACTGTAGCTGGCGGCGGCAGCGGTATCATAAGCGATGAGATCGGTTACCTGCCCGCTGGTGGTGTCAACGCGCCGGCCGGGTTCCGGCAGGGCCCGGGTGCTCCTGACCAACAGCACGGCGGCATGAGCCGTGCCCAGGCTGGCCTCGGCAGCGGCGGCTTTGATCCACTGTTCGGACACATCTTCACGCGGGTCGAGATTGTAATATTTATTCCCGCCGATGCTCCAGTAGCTGCCGCTGCCGGCTTCGCCGCCGTCTTTGTAGATCGGCGACAGGTCGTACCCGTTGTCGAATATCCGTTCACCCCGCAGGTTGAAGAGAGCCACCTGCGTGAAGACCGGCCGTTCAACAACGGTAAGCAAACGAGGATCCGGCACCAGCCCGGAGGCGTTACCGGCATTGTCTACGGCATTGTAGGTGATGGCCACCGGGCCGTCGGCCACCGTATCAGGCAGGTTGAAGTTGTAAACGTAGGTCAAAGTCCGTTCCAGGGTATCCTGGTCGATCTCGGAATCGACCTCCCGGGTTATCCCTCCCAACTGTACCTCCTGCGGTACGTTGATGGTGTGCAGTTCTCGCCCGAACTCGTCCGGGTCTTCGTCGCTGAGGACGTAGTAGGAGATGGTCTTGAGGGGTTCCTCGGGCAGAGCGAGGTTGTTGGGGTTGGCGCCGGTAATCTCGAGGGTAACGGTCAACCCGGCCTCGGACTCCAGCACCCGGTTCACAATGTCGTCCTGGTCGGTATCCCAGCTGCTGTGGGCGTTCATCCGGCCGCTTAAGACATCGGTCTCACGGAAAACGATACCGTGGGTGATGGATTCACTGTCCGGACCGTACTTGCGCGCGGCGATCACCGTCACTTCAGGCGTCTGGCGGTCAACATAGACGTAGGCCGGGTGATCGGGCAGGTCAGAGTAGTATGACCGCCATCCCGACAGCATCTCTTTCTCCACGTTCGGGAACAATTTGGCCACCACCTGGAACCAGCCTTGATGCGGTTTCTGGTCCATATCGATCCGGGCCGTATAGGTGTATTTACCGGCCACGTGCTCGCCCACTTCCATGGTTTCGCCGGCGGCGTTGTTGGTGACCTGCACGTAATCCAGACCCGGTCCCACAAAGTCCCAGGCTTCTGTTACGAAAGCTTCCACGGTCTCCCCGTTTAAATCAACGCAGAACAGACGCGGGAAATAGCCGTCTTCCGACGTCACCGTGCCGGTAAAGAGCGGTTTGTTGGTCTTGAACCGGGCAATGATCTCGCCGCCTTTCACGGTCCTGAAACTGGAGTTGGGCATGGTGTGGTCGTTACCGTCCAGGTACCCGATCGTCCCGTCGAAATTGATATCGACGTAAAGCGGGTCGGGGCAGTTCTCGAAAGGCCCGGCGGGGAGCCCGTCACGGTCCTTGTCGCGCGGATCCAGGTTATGGTAGAGCCGCTCGGCGCCGATCAATACGGGATCCTCGCCCGGTCCCGGCCGCTGCGCTATCTTGGTTTTCCATGGATCGGGGAAGTTGTCCACGCCGTCGTCGAACTTGCTCGGCGGCGGACCGGCGTTCCAGATCTCCCGATCGCTGCTGTCGTAAATCTTGGTGGAGTTGACGACCTCGAGGTCGTCGATTCGTTCGTCGGCCAGGTACTCGCGGAACGCTTCATCGTGCAGGCGGACATAGGCGAACAGCGGCTGTTCCACCAGGTAGAACAGAAGCCCGCCGATAGTCACCGGCCCGTTGTCGGCATCGTCGTTAAGTACCATCCAGGCGCTGACCTGGCCGTCGGTGGCGTCACGCGGAAGCGTTATCCGGTAGTGGAACGCATACTGCCCGGCGGTCAGGTTCTTCGGCACTCCCGACGGCCAGGTGGAGGTTTCATCCAGGTCGATGTAGCTCTCCAGGTCTCGCTTGATTTCATTGGGATAAGCATAGATATCCACCACCTCGATCTGTCCACCTTTACCGTCCTCCAGTTTCCTGGTCCCGTTTACTCGCCCGCTCTGCTTGACATCCATGGAGGTGTATTCCACGTTCAGCGGGAAGTAGTTGATGGCCGGATCGAACATGCTTAAGGGACTCTTGGTGCCGTTTAAGAAATTGAGATCGGGGTTGGTACCGTCCACCATGATCATGACATCGAATGTAACCTGTTTTTCGGGATAGGGATCATTACCGGGTTCGATAGGTGTCCGGCCCTCGGTGACCAGATAGTTCCCCACCACAGAATATTTGGTAGAGATATCATCGAGCTGCAGGCTGACCATACCCTTCGGCCACGGTTTGGTGGAATCCATGTAGAAGGTCCCCTGGCTCTGACTGTACTCCAAATCGCTCTCCATACCCAGATCGTCATAGGTAACATGTCCGGACACCTGGAATTTCCCGGCGGCGTCGGTGACATCCAGTCCATCTATCAGGGTGTCCGGAAGCTCGAAGTACGAGAAGTACCGGTACTCGGGTGTGCCGTCCAGCGGATCGATATCGATAAAGCTGTCGTCAAGTCCTCCGGTCAGGAAGGACGAGAACATGCCCTCAGCGATAGCCGCGGCCTCGAGCTCTTCCCTGGTCGCAGGATGGAGTTCGACTACCAGCGGTTGGGAACTCAGGGGCACACCGATGTCTTCGTCGTAGATGTTCAGTGTGACCAACGTATCCTTGAGGCGGCGGTTTACCCGCATCCCGACAAACACCATTTCTCCCACCCTGATCGAGCGCACCCATTGTTCGGTTACGTCGCTCTCATCAGGATGATCATCCGGGAACTGGTAATTGTCGTAAGCTTTGTAGGTATTGTCGAACTGGTCGTTACCGAAGGGTTTGCGGTCCACGGGATTCAGCAAGTCGTAGACGGCGATACCTTCGGAATTGATGTACTGTTCAGTCTGGCTGTCCCACTCGAGTTCATCGAAGAGCACCATCTCGACCACTTTCGGAATTTCACCGATCCTGAGCAGTTCCGGTTCGTCAATTTCGCCGCTGGTGTTGCCGGCATTGTCCACGGCGTCGGCCACGGCACCCACGTAACCGTCACCCACGTCACCAGGCAGTTCGAACTCGTAGATGTAGGTCCAGGTGTCACCGTCGTCGGTTTCTTTGGCCTCGTAGCTGTAGGAAACATCGCCGCCGTCCTCTTTCCAGCTGACCAGGAATATCTTTCCTGTATCGCTGCCCTCCACCTGTACCGATTCACCCTGGTCGGGTTCCTCGTAACCGCTGTAGTCATACTGCCAGCGCCGGTAGCTTCTGAGCAGGATACGGCGTTCCATGACATCGGTGTAGCCAAGCTCGATGAGCGGCGCCACCTCCAGGCCGGACCCGTCGGGGTTGGCGTGCCTGACGGTTACCGCCAGTTTGAGCGCGATCGGATCGGAAAGCCCGGTCTCGGAATCGGTCTCCTTGAGCAGGCTCTCGTCCGGTTCAACAGCTATCCAACTGGAATTTTCCTTCCGGAAAAGCGCCATCTCAACCGCCGGTTCCTCCATGTCGATAAAGAAGTACCCTTCACCGGTGCCAAACGGCAGCGAGACATCCTCGAGCTGACCCTTTACCAAAACCCGGGCCACTCCGCTCCCGATAACGTTGTTATCGAAATTAACCAGACCCTCGTAGAAGTACTTGGGCTCGGGATCGGTAGGATCGAACCTCGGCTCCAGCGGGACGTTCACCGACTGGCCGTTCTCCAGGATGACGCTCGCTTCCCGGTACCGGTTGAGGGACGCGTCGAGATTGCGGTTGAACCTCACCCGGAGCGCGATCCGCTGATCGGGATCGCCGGCGGAAGCAGCTACGTCCACTATACCGATGGGCTTGAAGGACTGGTCCTTGTACTCCGTAGCGGGATCGAAGTTGAAGTAGGTGTTGCCGGTGATCTCGCCGCCGACCAGGGCTCCTACTTTCCAGTTCGGGTCACCGTATTTCACAAACTCGTTGAACGAGACCTTCAACTCGTCAAAGAGGTTAAAGTCGCTGAACGGTTGAGGCGTTTCATCCAGGTACTGACCGAGAATGAAGGGTAGCGGCCGGTCGGACGGCGTATGCTGATCTTCCGGCGGACACCCGGCCAGGTCTTCTGTTTTGTATATGTCTTCTTCCAGCCGGTCGCCGGTAACCAGGATGGCCTCACCGCGGCTGGTACGCACAAAGATCTGCGCTACCTGCGGGATCTCGCCGATCCGGAAGAGGTGCCCGAGGGCGTTCCATCCGGTGAAGTTACCCGCCCGGTCCCGGATATTCATGGATCCGGTAATGAGCCCTTCACCCAGGTAATCGGTCTCCCCGCCGCCCGACGAGTATCCGCCCACGGCGTAGCCGTCATCCAGAATGTAGGTGTAACGGTGGCTGCCGCCCTGAGCGGGGATGGGACCACCGCCGTCGATACGGCCGCCCAGAGTAGAGTCGCCGATCACATACAAGTCGCCGCCGGTATCGTGGATCGGGTAGCTCATGGAGGACATCGGGTGGATACTACCCGGAGCAGGCGTACCGTCGGGGTTGACATTCTCGGTTCTGATAACAACCTTGACATCCAGGGGAGTCGGGTAACTGGTCAGCAGATCGGTGTACTTGTAGACCAAGCCGCCCAGGAATTCTTCCGTCCACTGTGCCTTGATATCGCCTTGCCGCATGGTCCCCACCAGGCTCCAGCCGGGAGTCCCGTTGGCGCCGGTGTTCAGGCGCTGATCTTGCTCGAGCCAGTTGTTCTTGACCCAGACCTCCGCCGAGAACCTGGGGGCGTCTTTGTCGAGGTAAATGAACCCGCCGGTCTGCTCGGAGAGCATGGCGTCGAAACGGGCATACCCTTCCACATCGAACCGCAGGGTGCCGGAGAAGCTGTTTGAGACGGCCTGCTCCAGATCGAGCGGTATGACCGTCTTGTAGAGGAACACCTGGCCAGCTTTCTGCATGTGCGGCTGGTCTGCCTCGGGAAGCTCGCCGATGAGGACCGTTTCCAGTTGGTAGTTGGAAAGCTTCTGGCCGTCTGGCGTCATGACCTCCACCCAGCCGTGCGAATAGGTATTGGTACCTTCCTCGTGATGGATCTGCCGGTTGCTGCGCACGTAGACGGTGATGGTCTCCGGTTGTACCGGTCTGATGTACGGCAGAGGCGGAGCGATACCGTCGAAGTTGTGATAGGCGATGGTTTCCCCGAACTCATCGTTCGTCCAGGTACGGTCCTTCCACTGACCGTCCTCGATATAGCTGTCGTAGACCTTCACTCCCAGCGTGCCGTTCGGACCCTCATCATAGACCTTGACCACTTCGAAGAGCGGCATTTCGGCCACCTTCACCAACGGGATGACAGCGTTGTTGTGATTAAAGGGTTCAGTTTCGTCTCCCACCGTCACAAAAGCCGGCGTATTCTCGGCCGAGTCTTTAAGCAGCAGATCGTCGCCGATATTTGATGAATCGGACCGGTTCTTCAGGAATATCTCGCAGTCGTCCAGGGTATCAGGTACCGTTACCAGGTAGACGTACTTGACCGAATCTTCGGTGGGTGTTTTCTCTTCCAACGTGTACCGGACTTTGTTCTCGAACTCATCGCCGTATCCCGCCGCTTTTGTATCCGACCAGTTGTATGCTGCGGTGAAACCGTAACAATCAGTATGCTGCTGATGGTTTCTCCGGCACTGCACGGGATCAACAGGCAGCGGCGAAGAGTCGGGATTGGCACCGGATGCCAGTTCAAGTGTAACCCAGAACGTTGACGGTTTCAGGTTCCAGGAGGAATCCCGCTCCCGCTGATACAGCGTGCCGGTGATCTCCTCCGGACGCGAGCCCCAATTGAAGGACTGGCCGTCCTCGTATTTGTAGACGTGGATCTCGGTCAGCGGCGCCACGCTGTCAACGTACATGTAAGCCGAAGCTTCGCCCTTGTATTCCTGGAAATCACGGTAGACGGACACCTGTACTTCGGCGCTGCCGTCCTTGAGCGGTGCCCACATACCAAGCGGGATACTGGCCTCGTACCCGTAACCCGGGCCGGAGCCGTACCCTTCGCCGCCGTTCGGCAAGTGGCGTGCGCTGCCATTATCGATGGCACTCAACTGGTACCGGGGCGACAGGTACAGACCCTGCTTGATCTGCACGAAGGCCATGTCCGGTTCCCCGCTGCCGCCTATATGAGCCAGCACATCAATCGGCAGCTGGCGCGGCATCCTGACCCAGACGGCCACCGTCTCCTTTTTGGCCGGCCGGACCGGGTAGGCAAATATGGACCGGCTGGGTTGATGGTTGTGGAAATACAGGCCGTCGGGACGCACGGCGAGCCGTCCCTGAGGCGTAGTCTGGTTCGATCCGCCCAGTTCAACAGTGCTGTCGTAAATTCTATCTCCGTTACCATCACCTTTCTTGATAAACACCTGGGCGATATCGACCCGTTCGGTGATGTAGAAGAGCTCTACCCAGACAGTGTTCTCACCGTCACCGAACTCGTTTCCGGCGGTATCCTCGATAGTGAGCAACGCTTCCACCTGTCCGTCTCCAAGATCCGTACCCGCAATATTCACGGAATACGTGTACTCGTAGAAACCGCCCTCACCGGTCTGACCGGGAGTCTTTACCGAGACCACAGAAGACAGGTCTACGGACTCGGCTGTAAACAGTTCGGTATCGGTGGTGCTGGCCACAAACTCTCCCTGCGCGGCGTTGAAGGTCAACCACCGGGGTGAACCATCTGGTCCGTTATACCTGATCTTCCGTACCGGGTAACGCCGGAGTACCGAGAGATCAACCGCGTCGGGGTTGGTCGCCCTGGCTTCCAGTGCCATGGTAAATTCAAGGATATCCTCACGTACTCCCGAATCGAAGACAGTAGGTACTGAAACGGCGATATCGCTGCCGCCGGGCGTAGTTGTCTGAATAACTTCGAACCTCGTCCCGGGAGCAGGCGGGTCGCCGGCATAGAGGAACGAGTCGAAAGCCACGTCCGCTTCCACTGTTGGATCAACCGGGTCGAAATAGATAAAGCCTTCGTCTTCCGTTATGGCTTCAGGATATTCCACATAACCGGACAGCTCGAATCTGATTGCCTGCGGAGCGTATAATTCGATAGTATTCTTCTGAGATGTCAAGTCGATCACGGCCACATATGAGTAGTTGGGCTCATCGGTCCAGATGAAATTACCGGTATCCGGATCTTCTCCGGGTGTGCCGTCGCTAAAGGCGCCGAACGGTCCCTGAGCGCTGTGGTCCTTCTTGAGTGACAGGTCGTCGTCGTAACCGCCGTCCAGGAAGGAAAAGGCAAAGAGACCTTCCGTGGTGTTGGCGTTCTGTGACTTGGGTTTGATGGGACAGTTGGTCTGGAGGAACACCTTGAGCACGTCGGGACTGGCGGCACTGACGAGCACGTCTTCTTCACCAATGGGGCGCACGGTCTGACCACTTACAGCCAGTCCGTCACGGTAGTTGTCGTAGGCCACGTCGCCGTGGGCGCCGGTTTGTTTCCACTCGCCGCCTGGTTTCCGGAAAACAGCCACGCTGTCCGTGTCTTTCAAGACCACTTCCACGAACTCGGGCTTTTCGATGATCCTCAGCAACGGATCGTATTCGCGGGACGACGGTCCATTGCCGGCGCTGTCCTGCGCCTCGAACCGGGCGGTCACGTACCCGTCGTTGACGTACTCGGGTAGATCCACATAGAAGGTATATTTCAAAGTATAGTTGACGCCGCCCCAGGAATACTGGACATCAGGCTGGCCAAAGTCGGTAACGACTTTGATTGTCCCGCCGAGAATGTTATAGCTCAGCTCTCGCAGCGGATTGTCCTCCAGCGGAGTTTTCGACGGGTTGGCGCCGGTAACCGTGACATCTAGCTTAAGGGGAATCACTTCACACAGGTGGTCGGACATCCTGGTCTTTTTCTCTATGTCGCTTCCGATTGACACCGCGGCCCAGTTACCCTGCGCGTTACGCCGGGAGAGGGTCACGCTCGTGATAGCAGGTGGCGTGGTGTCGAAGAAGATGTTCCCGGATGCCGTGCCGGGAAGATCATCAAACTCCACGTATCCCGAGACCTCGACAGTAGCGCCGCCGCTGGCCATGTTCGGGTGATCTTTGGTATTGAGCAGCCGGGCGTAGTTGTACATAGGCTTGAACTCATCCGCGTCGAAATGGATCGGATTTTCCGGCGCTGGACCGGCTGGATTCCATACATACTGCATAATGTCGTCGTACCATGGATAAAGCGAGTACGTGGCACATTTAAGCTGGAGATCTCCCAGGTCAGCCTGCCGGCCGCCAGGCTGGAAGTACACGTTGGCATACACTGCCGGGTCACCGCCGCCGATGGTCTTGAGCTGGCGGTTGCTCCGGACCACCACGAGCCGCAGGTCTTCGTTACCCACCGCTTTGAACGACTGATCCTTGGCCGGGTTGGAAGGATCGGAATCGAAGTTGGTGTAGACGGTGCTTCCGATCTGCCAGCTTGAGATACCATCATCGTTATGGTCCCTGATAGTACTGTACACTGGTTCTCCGAGGGAGTTCTGAATCTCGAAGGCCACGAACCTCGGTTCCTCGGAGATATAGAAGATTTCCTTTTCGTTGTTGGTGGTTTTGTTACCGGCATTGTCCGTGTACTCGATGTCCACGGTGTACTGCCCGTCGGCCAACGTGTCAGGCAATGAAACGCTGTATGAAAACACGTATTTGCCAGGCTCTTGCGTGTCCGCCGGGACCCTCACCCGGGCCCGGTCTTTGATTCTGACCCCGGTGAACTCCTCGAAGTTCGCAATGCCGTAATCGTCAAACACGGGCCAGCGTGAGATCTTCAGCGGATGATGCCGGGGCGCGGCCAGGCCCTTCTCGCCGTCCGGGGTTGAGAACTGGAAGTCGCCCTGGACGAACATGGGAGTGAGATCGGGGTTGGTGGCAGCTACCTCGATCTCGTAGTCAACCAGGATACGCTTGCTCTTGTTGCTCCTGTAATCGGTGGTTTTGAGCATCCGGCCGGCAACTTCTTCTCCAGCCACGTATGACGAGAACCGGGTGAAGTCGGGCGCATCGAGATCGATGTAGAATGACGCCTCGCCCACACCGATATGGCTCTCGGGAATAGGCCCGGAACGGCTGTCGTTAGCCACATAGCCCTTGAATTCGAGCCTGGCCGGACAGGATTTATCAGGTAACCCGTCTCGCAAAATCGCGAGCTCGTCCATCAGCGACATCGGTACCGTAAAGTTGTAGGTAAAGGTAGGAGTAAAACCGGTCTGCTCGTTCGGCGGCCGCGGGTCAAACTCGTCACCCTTGGTGGTAATATCGGTTATCGGATCACCCACATTACTCGAGGTTACCGACCCGTCCTCATGGAGAGTTAAGATCTGGAGCTGTACCAACGGGTATTTACCGGGCTCGAACACCAGGCCGCGGTTGCTCTGGAAAATAACTTTAAGCTCTTCCGTGGTAACCGGTTTCACCCGCTGGGTGTCTACCGGTGAGAGCGGGTTGAAGTTCTGGTAGTCCCGGTCGTCGCTGCCGGTCCAACTCGATTCATCGGGATGATTGTCTTGGCGCCGGTACACCAGTTCCCTCAGCCCTTTCAGATACTCGGGGGCGATATCCGGATCGTCCCGTATCTCTACCCTGACCACCTGCGGGGCCTCTACCACCATGAAGAGCGGATCGACCAAAGCATAGAAATCGTTACCGGCATTATCCTCACCGATGAAGTTGGCGATAATATTCCCGTCGCCCACGTACCCGGGGAGGGTCGCTTTGTACTCGTACACGATCTTCTTCTCGAACGGAAGGGTCACGCTGGTGGCCGGTTCGGGGTCCGGTTTGGGTTCGACCCACTGCGGGAAGTCCGCTTCGTCGCACAGCACGAAGAAATTGAGTTCCCGGAACGGATCGGTCTCCAGCAGACCGCCGTCGGGGTTGGCATTCTCGATTTCAACCTTGACCTCGAACGGGATCGGTTCCGAGAAACCGGTCTCGTAATCTGTCACTTTATCGAGCACTTCTATCGGCCGGTCCGGATTCAGCAGGTTCAATTCAATCCAGTCCTGGTTTGCATCCAACTTGTAGAAAACCGTTATAACCGGAGTCGAGTTGTCGACGTAGAAATAAGCGGCCTCTTCGCCCTCGAGATTGCTGGACACAATATCGATACCCGAGGTTGTATCGAGAACGGAGTTGTATACGAATCCTTTGAAATCTACTTCGGCAATGACCTCTTCATAGGGCTTCAGTTTCGACGGCATGGAGAGGAACGCCACATAGGTATAGACCGGGACATCCCGGTTCAAGTTCGCTTCGACTCCCGGATGAATGTATTCCGGTCCCCAGACTTCGCCGATCCACTCATCATCAGCCATATCCAGATACACGGGTTCGGGTACCAGGTTGGGGATTGGTGTGATGCCGTCGCTCTGCTTGAAGGTCACGGTTCCTCTGGCGTGTCCCTGTTCGGAGTTTTTCCCGAGTTCAAGCTCGCGACTGGTCCGAACCAGGAATAGAACGTCTTTACGCCGGTCATTGAATTTGGCGCTGACGGATTTCACCTGCTGCTGGTCCACGGCCATGTTGGGGTTGAAGTTCTGGTACGTATTCCAGCCGATTGTCCATGAGTCGGGTACGCCGTCAGGCGTCTCTTCTTTCGTCAAGTTGTTGATCTCGTCAGTAGTCTGATAGACGATGTCCTTGAAGGTGTTGTTCCTGACATCGCCGGACCGGGTGGTTTTCGTCCGTTCCCAGGTGTGGATCTTGACCACGTCGAAGGAGACCTTCTCGGCTACACAGGTGAGCGTGCTTATAGCCACTTCACCCGTAGAGTTCCCGGCGCTGTCAACAGCTTCCGCCACCACGCCGAGCCAACCGTCGCCGAGATTGGCGGGCAGATCGATCTCGTAGGTGTAGTAGTGTTCGATATCGTTGCCGTAAATCTCGGTGATCCTGGTCGGATTGGGTAACGTGGTATACTCCGCCGGGTCGCCCTTGTTGTCGGTGTAGGTAATACGCTTGAGAGGCGGCACTTCCAGAGCGGTGGGGTTCGGATTGACCTTGGTTACTTTGAGCTTGATGACCACCGGTAACCGGTCGCAGAGGCCCGTTTCGGCGTGAGTCCGTTTCAGGATGTACCCACGGCCATCATCGTCCGGATTTTCTTTGTATACGAGAGACGGGTCGAGACCCGAATACGTAGCGTTTTTCAACCCAACGATACCCTGCTCCGTTTCGTCCTGCGATATTTTCAGGGCGAACTCGGGTGCTTCGTTGTCCACGTAGAAGAACCCGACAGTCGTTCTCAGGTGCTCTTCCAGATGGTACTCGTCTTCCCCGCCGATCAGTGTATCGTTGGCGATGGAGTCCTTGAGCCGGTCACGGTTGTAGTCGTCCAGTTCACCAGCGTCACGGAGTTCATCCAGGATACCGTGGACATCCTGCCACCGGACAAATCCCTTAACCACCAGCCTGGCGATACCGGAAGGACGACCTTCGATGGAAATCGGCAGGCCGTACGTAAACTTGGGCGCCAGATCAGGCAGGAACGCATTTGAGCCGTCGGCATTGGGGCTCGAGTTCAGGGTCCCGTGATCCACCAGGACCTCGTTTAACTGGTAGATCGCGCTTTCCACACCGGTTTTCGTTTCCTGATCGAACCCGAAGGTCACTTCGACTTTGGGCCACTCGTTGTTCGTGTCATTCCGGGAGAACGGGAACAGCTGCCGGTTTGGATGCGCCCAGAGAAAGATCTCCCCGGAACCGCTGACTCCCGACACGGCCTTGAAAGCCTGCGTCGGCAGCGGTTTGGATGGATCGAGATTACCGTAGGTGGCCCCGCTGCTGACCGACCATTCGATTTCATCCTGCGAGAGGCCGTAATCGTACGAGGCAAGCAGGTCGCCGCTCAGGTCGCCGGAGTTCCTGACGTTCCAGAACTGGAACTTCGGACGTTCGGTAATGGTGAACACGGGACCGGTGGGTCCGAGTTCGGGACGTCTGTTGTCTTTGGTATCAACCATGTCACTGACATTCCCGGCGTTGTCTTCAGCCTGGAAAACGGCATGTACGGCGCCGTCATCAGCCGTCCCCCATATGGAGTAGGAACCGGTAAACCGGTAGCTGACATCCAGGCTGCCGTCGGGATTGACTACGCTGGTGGAAAGCGGTACCTTGCGGGAATCCGGTAAACTAAGCTGGTTGGCAAGGCGGTAAATCCAGCCCGGAGTACCCGTTCCGTCGAGGTTGTCAATATGAGGATTAGTCTCCTCCCACCGGAGGCTTCTCATAGGTGACACGATCATGGGCGTCAGGTCGGGATTGCCATACTTAACCGTTACTTTTACGACCACCTCGAGCGGGTCCGCTTCGCCGGTGCGGTAATCGGTTTCTTTGAGAAGCACGCTGCCGGCGATGTTTTCCTCCTGCAAATCGTACACTTCCACCACGAAAGTGGGTTCCCGGTTGTCTACATAGAGCATCAGCCAGTCTTCCCGGTAAAGCTCTTCGTAGCGGTATCCATGCATCTTTATGAAAGCCACCGCCTCGGTGATATCCGAGTTTAGGCGGGAATCGTTCTGCCAGTGTTGCCCGTTGGCCTCCTCGCGCTCCGGCAACGTCAACGAGGTGTTCCACCAATACCCGTGTATCGGTTGGCCGCCTTTGAATTTTGCCCGTTTGATCTCCTTTGGTTTGGGGAGATCCACGGCATTCTTCTGTCCCATGGAGTTCCAGTATGGTTTCTTCCACCAGTCATGCCCTTCGTTCACGTAGGTGTCGGGATCATCCATACAAGCCAGTTCCGTCCATCCTTCCTCGGAATCCCAGTCCCCGTTGGACGGCAGCGTGGAGCGGACCTCGAAACGGAACCTGAGCGGGAAGTAGTAGAAGTCTTTGGTGGTCATCTTCCGGCTGAACAACCGGATCTTGTCGAAGGAAATTTCTCTCCCGAAATCAACCACCAGATATTCCGGTCGTTCGTCGGTGCTCCCTCGGCTGGCCCAACCGCTGGCCAGGTTGCCGTCCACTGCCTGGATGGCCTTGTAACCGCGGTGGAAGGAAGAATACGTGGTAACATCTACCGGGCGAATGGTATTGAATCCATCTACAACTTCAATTTCATCTAAACCGACGTAGTGCTTGTTGCCTTCATCCTCGAAGGAATAGAGTTGCTGTTTGGGCCGATTGCCGGTGGCCGGCACCCTGACCATGAGGTAGCGACCGCGGGCCGAGTTACCCTGGGATTCAACCGGGAACGAGTGCCACCGGCCGTAGTAGACCCAGGCTTCCACGTGTCCCAGTGGTTTGTCGTCGGATGTATCGTAGACAGCCTCGCTGTTGGCATCATATTTAATGTTACCTTCTTCATCGAGCTGGTAGAGGTTGATCCCGAGATCACGGCCCTCGACCTTCAAGGTTACCTTCTCGCCTGCTTTGACGGCCTTGATGTACTGCTGTTTCACAGACACTTTCGAATCGAAGCTGGAAATCTTCGGCAGGTCGGGCCTGATAGTCCAGGGATCGTGCGGGATTATGGAGTCGATAACATTGGGTTCGCCAGCCTGCGGGATTCCGTCTTCTTCACCGATATCGTCGGTATCGCGCGTGCCGTCGAGACCCAGATCGTCAACCGCCGGGTCCCAACCGTCCGGTATACCCACACCACGGTACCAGGCCACCAAGGCGTCTTCGTCATCGAACAGCTTGGCTTCCAGGAACTTCGGCTCCTCGGCTATACCGAACCACACGACCCGGTCGACCAGGTGATTATCGGGTTTGGTAGCATTTTTGAAGGCCCGGTCGGCGGCGGAAACAATGATCGTGTACGATTTACTGTTGTTGGCGCTGACATTATTGAACCCGATGTCAGCTTTGACGGCGAAGTCGAGGGGGAAACCCCAGCTCTTGTCGGCAGCGACCAACTGCATGGTGGGCCGGGTATGCTGCGGGAGACCTTCCTTGAGAATGACCCCGATATCCGGATCTTCCGGAGTCTCGACACTGATACCGCTGGGATAATAGGCGCCGGCATCGTCATGGTAGGATTTGATCGGCAGAGGCAGTCCCTTGAGCACCAGGTTCTCAGGTAACTTGACCCTGGACGGAGCCAAAAGCCCCTTGGCGATGTAGATCTGGATAGTGGATGAATCTATACCGCTCTCCTGGTAACTTTCGTATCCGTAATGGAACGGATCACCCCGGGTGATGTCGGTTATACTGAACTTGAACTCGGGAGTGAAACTCTGCACCAGCTGGTTTTCTTCCGGCGGCAGATGAGTGACCACGTACGGCCGTGGGGAGTCGGGGAACCCATCGCCGGTAGTATCTATCAGGTCGCCCTGGTCATACTCGAAAGATCCGTTCCCATCGGATTCGAATTCCCGCCAGATTTCACGGATCTTAAGAGTGCTGCTACCCGCGACGATCTCGACCTCCGGTACCCTGGGTTTGGAATAGTCCTGTATGAACCGCCCCTCGGAGCCGGTGACGTTTCTAACGACGCCGTCCGCTACCCGGGCGGTAGCACCAAACCAGTCGGCATCATTCTGAACGTTTTCTTTCCAGTCCGTGTACGGCCTGATATCACACCACTTACCGTCATAGGTCCGGCCCTCGAAATCGCCGGTTCCGTACTCGGCGGGCAAGGCCTGCCAGTTGCCGGATACCACCGTGCTCGAGATGTCGCGAACCTCCACGTTGTCGATCCAGATGTCGCTGCCGCTGCCGCCGATTCCAAATCTCAATGTCTGGAACACATGCGCACCGGCCCGGCTTAATTGGCCGAGTTTGACATAGTTGCCGCCGTCCTTGACATGCAGGCTGATGGTTTCTCCGGTCACCTGCAGCTTGAACCGGTTGTTCTCATCCCATCCGGACAAAATGGTCTTGCTCATGGCGCCCCGGCTGGTTGTCGATGTTCCGCTGTTATTCTGTAAAATCTTGTATTCGTTGGGACGGGAACCCTGACCGGTACAGAAAATGTCGGTTTCCACATAGTTGTTGGAATCCTGCCTGAGAGATATCCGCATGGGCCGGTCGCTCTTCAAGGAAACCATTCGTACATCGAACGTTACGTCACCATTTTGAACATCGATGGGCAGTTCGGCATAGGTGTAATTTGAGTTGCTGCAACTAATGCCGAGCCGGCCGTTATCCAGTGATAGCTGACCTGAACCGCTCCTCGACCATCCTTTCTCCGTCGGATCGCTTGTCTGTACATACACGTTGTCGAAGACGGCGGAACTGGAATCGGTGAGGAGTGCGATCATACCTTGGTCGGAAAACCCGAGCACGTCGGTAATGGAGATTTGCGGTGAGAACGAGCCGAAACCATAATATCCCGATTTGATCCCGGCTTCAAGTTTCCGGCCGGACAGGGTAAACACATACCGGTACCAGGTGTTGCGGACCACGTTGAATCCGCAACTCGATTCAGCCATTTTCACCCGGCTGGAGGGGCTGTCCTGACGCCACAGGGTGATCTTGTCGGTGGACTGATTAACCGTTACCGCGTATCCCCGTCCGGCATCGGTCATCCGGCCCCCGAACCCGGCCGTATTACCACTCTTAATCATGAAACGACCTTCGACCCGGTAATCTTTCCATAGCGATTGACCGGCCATGGCAATCCGGTTACCGCTGGCAGAGCTCTGGGACAAGTAGTGCCCCGGATCGATATTCCAGGTACCGGATTTGCGGAGCCACTTACCGGGTACGGCATCGGAGAACTCGTCGGTAAACAGATCGAATGAATCCTTAAACACCAACCCGCCGCTGCCCTCATCGGCGCTAACCTGCGGATCGGTGGGAATCACTCCGTGATCTTTGCCCTGTACGGGAGTCTCCAGATGGTTATACAGCAGGCCCGCTTTATCGGCCACCTCGGTGAATATCAGGTGTTTTCCTTCGCCGAAGTGCCGTTTGGGCCGGTAGATCAACTGGTAATTTCTGCCGGCTTTCCCGCGGATCTCTTTACCCAGGCGCACGTCTGTCCGGTCGAAAGCCCACAACTCGTGGGTGGCGCCCGTAACGGGATCGGGTATCCCCAGATCCATGGGTACCAGGAAGGTGACCCGCTCGAGTTGATCTTCCAGGTACCTGATTACTGTCGGTCCGGCGGAAAGTCTGAGTTTGATGTTGTCATCGTCGCTAATACCGTTCTCCGCCACCACGTCACTCCAGCTCAAACCGTAGTACGGACTGCCGGGTTTTTCATAGTTCCGGTCGAAGGTTTCATAATCACCGTACGGGACACCGTCGACACCGTAAGCCTGGAGGTTGACACCGGAACCGCCGTAACTGCGGCCAAACCGTGAACCGATCTCAAGATCAGCGGGTTCCAGCGGATCGAAGAAATCGGTCTTGATATATACGGCGCCAAAATCAAGCACCGTACCCCAACTGGCTTCACTGTTCTCGTTTCGGCCGTCTTCCAGGTCGAAAGTCAACCGGTAACCGTTACTCCGCTCAACATCGATCTGTGAGCGCATGTCGTGCAGTTCCTGGGCGAGGACCGGCGGAGAGCTGTCCCGCACGATGACATCGGCAAAGTCACGTCCCACGAGGGATTCACTGATCGCACTGTCAAACGACCAGGTGGCGTTGGAATTGACCTCCCAGCCGAAGTTGACAGCCGTGGCCATGATACCGTCTCCATCGGTCTGCAGCAGGTCGAGCCAGATTTCATTCCACTTGTTTCTCACCAACTCTTTGCCGACACGGTAGTAACCGTCCCTGATCTGGTTTCCGCCCAAGCCGACGTCGCTGATAACGGTCTCGAACCGGGCTTCGGAGACATCAAAGGCGTAGAAACGTATGTAATCGGCGCCCGAGCCGGGTTTTACCCATACCCGGACGTACCGGGAGGTCTTCATGTCAAACTGGGTCTGGGTATATGGCCGGCCATAGACCGAGGAACTGCCGGTCAGCACGGTCTTTACGCCGCGATTACCAACCTTGGCGTTTTCAACTATCCACAGGGAACCGAACTCCGACCCTTTGGACATCTTCCAGAACGGATCCCAGGGACCGGAGTTACCACAGTTTATGTTGGGACATTTCAGCTCGGTACCGGCTTCCCACTCATCATGGCTGACCCGGCAGTGATACCACAGGGTGTAGGCGGCATTGTCCATGGGAGCCAGACCGAACTCCAGGTCGGTAAAGGTGCGGACCGGAATAGTACCCTTCTCCACGATAGCCAGAGTATCGAGAACTGGAGTGCCGCTGGCGTTTCCTCTCAGACCGGTGTAACCGGGCACATCCACAGCCTTGGAGGCCGCCACGATGGGTTCGCCGATATTGCTTACCTGGGCTGAACACTTGTACCGATGGGCGCCGTAGACCACGTGTCCGGGCAGAATACTGAAAGCATACTGGCCGGGAGTCGCGCCGGCCGGTGCCGGCGGCCATTCCGCCGGCGGCAGGCTGGTGCTTACGTAGACCTCGGTGGTCAGTGGTTCACCGATCTCGTCTGTTTGCAGGTTGCCATCGTTATCGAACGCATCACGTTCCGAGATGGAATGCTCATCGATCAGCAGGTCCGCAAAGGCCTGCCAGGAAAAATCGAACTTCAATACCTCGCCGAAGGTGAGATCGACTTCCCTGAAAATCGGGGTAGCGGTTTTATCGGCATTAGGCGTGAGTTCCACCAGGTACTGCACATAGCCTTTGTTTTGCAGGGTGTAGTCCTGCCCTTCTTTATCGTCTCCGGTCACCACGAAGGCGGTGTTGGCCGTGCCGTCCGGACCGGTGAAGGGAGTTTTCGGTTCCCCCTGCTCATTTTTACCCACTAGATCTTCCACCGTTTTTGCAGTCCTGATCTTGATTTTCACGCCGCCGCCGAACCGGTTGGCGTCCCAGCCGATCCGGTGTATCATCCCGAAGTTACCCACGTCCAGGATTTCCGAAATCGCCACGCCGCGGTCCTGCTCGAACTTGATTACCTTCTCGTCGGAGAAGAGCACCCGCTGGTTGATCTCGACTCGGCGCACGTTGGAGGGCGCACGTTCCTGGACGATGTTCCTGGGCGCAAGACCCATCCGGATACTTTCACCCCACCGGATCCTGTCAGCGGTGATGACGGAACCGGTACTGAAAGAGGTCCAGCCGTCGCCGGTAACCTGGCGGATCTCCGGCGGGTCCATGTTCGGATCGTTGCCGGTGATCTCGACGTACCAAGCCGGGTCCACACCGAAATCGAAGTTTTCGTAAAAGACTCCGCTGGCCTGGTCGAGGGTGCGTTCGGAGAGTTTCGTGTTAAGCATCAAACCGATCGAGGTGGATACGTCGCCGATAACAATATCATCCAACCGTCCGATGATGTCATACGTCCAACTCCCGTAGTTGAAATGCCCCATCCGGAGAGACCGGACACTGGCGGCCTGCTGACGGTATTCACGACGGTAGTCATTGCTGATATTACGGGCGAAGGTCTGCCACTGGTCATAGCGGCGACCGGGATCGGCCATGTCGCCGAAACCGTTCCGAGCACTTTCTTTCCATTCTCTCATATTTACGAAACCCAAATAGCTCGTGGTGCTGTCCCAGTACCCTGTCCCGGCGTTGTACGCGTAGGAGAGCCAGCGGTCCGAACCATCAACGCCACGGACCAGGAGAGCGAATATCATCGATTGGTTGCGGTCGTATTGGCTCCAGCTGACGATGGTGTCATCGCCAACCGGCACCGCCTGGGAAAGGTTGCGGCGTAAATAGACCCATTGGTACCAACCACCGCCGCCGCCTTTGTTGTTAAGATACATGCCCAGCGCATTATCGATGTTACCGCCGTTTTCGTCCTGCCATTTGACCTGCCAGATACGATAGTAGTCACCATCGCGGTCTAACGCGCCTTCTTCGGTTGAATCGTACCGGCCGTCAACATCCGGATCCGCGTCCCAGTCGTACCAGTTCTCTTCACCTTCACGGGCCAGGATAGAGCTGTGATACCCCGAGGCGGACAGATCGGTCCTGGTGGTGGGGTTGTCCGGATGCATCTCAACCGTGTTAACCGTGGGATAGCTGTTCTGGAGCTCCACCGAGTGCCTGAGTACCCTGATGTCATCAAAATAGGCCAAGTACTTGCCGTTTAAGGTGGAGGTGTACGTGCCGTCAAACACCACCGCCAGTTCTTTGATTTGGTGGCCGCGCATGGGCGTCAGGTCGATGGAATAGTGATGCCAGCCGTTGTGTTTGTAGGCCGCCGCCGTCTTCGGGTATTCGTTGACCTCCGTGCAGGCGGCGATGTCGCTCACCCACTGGCCGTTACTCAGCTTCGCGTCCAGGGCGAACCCGGTGCCGTAGTTGAGCACACGCTGGTGCGAGATCGGGTCATCCCAACTGCCGGGGATGTACATCCAGTAGGAAAACCGGTCCTGGGCATCGATAGTACGGTTTATGTTGCTTTTGAAGATCACCCTGATCGTCCGCCTGGCGTAGGATTTCAGTGACTCCACGACGCCGGAGAACTGCAGCATATAGTTCCCGGAATCTTCTACCCGATCGGCCATTCCGTCATACGCGGAAGAGACCACCTGGAGATTGTAGGACAGATTGTTGGAATTGGTGCCGGGTAGCGGCTGAGTCGAGTAGACCGTCACCGAGCCACCGGAGAAATCCTCTCCGTAGATAGAGCTGTTGGGGGATTGGACGGGGAAGAACATCGGGTCGCCGCCGTTTCTCGAGTAAGCCATGGCATACGCTTGGGTCTCGGCCTCGAACATGTCCCGGGCCAGCACCTTGACCGCCCACCAGTCGCCACGCATGGTGGGAGTGTTCCCGTCGACCATAGGCGGTAAGATGCTGGTGGAACTGGGATTCCTGGACCTTATCTCATCAGTATAATCAGGCGAATCGAAGTTGAAGGCCGATCCGTCGGAAGTGGTGTTATCCCGGTACCATTCGTAGTGCCGGTAGGAGACCACGTCGAGGCAGTTTATGGTGACCTCGTGCAGCACCGGCGAGAAGACCTTCTGATTGCTGCCGTTGCGGCCCGGAGTCAGTTCGACCAGGTACTGCATGTAACGATGTACCCGCCGTTTGAGGCCATCGGGAGAGGTTTCGTGATACAGCTCGGAGTTGATGACGGCCTGGGGTTCACCCGCGGGCGCGCTCGAGAGATCGTACCAGCTGCCGGTTCCCGATGGTCCCACAAACGACTGATTAAGAAGATCGGACACGCTGTCGGCGCTTCTCAGTTTAAACTTGAGATCGCCGCCTCCGGTATTGTAGGCTGCGGTCCACCGTATATCACCGTACATCTCGTAGCGCCGGTCATCGTTACCGGTAGACATCGAATCCATTATCTCGGAAATAGCAACACCTGCGTCTTGCTCGTACACGATCCGGTACCACGACGACCACAGCGCCGTCCCAAACTGCGTATCACCGGACGGTTGCTGGTCCGGCTGGTTCTTCGGCGTCAGCCGTACCCGTACCTGGTCGTTGGCCAGGTACTCTTCTTTCGACCATCTCAGACTGGGACGGTTGCTGAGCTGGTACACCTGCCCGGCACTACGCCATTGACCCAACGGGGCGTGGTAACGAGATTCTGCCGCCTGCACCTCCCACAACGTGTCGAAGTGGGAAAGTTCCGCTACTGCGTTCTGGCTGGCAGACAGCACATCGAAAGCCGTGGAACCGCCGTGTACGCCGTCACGGTTCGGATCAGTATCGTTGTCTTGCCAGGTACCGTCGGGGGTGGCCGTGATATCCGGCCGTGTGGTCCGGGTCCAGTTGCTGTGGTTGCCGCCGTTTAAGCGTACCCGGCTGATTCTAGGCAACGTGTTCTCCACCCGAATCGACCGGCGGCCGACCCGGATATCGTCGAAGAACGCTTCGAACTCTCCGTTCAAACGAGCGCTGCCGGTGTTGTCAAACATCACGGCGATCTTCTGCACCTTTTTGCCCGTGAGAGAACTCAGGTCCACACTCACCTTGTTCCAACCGCCGTGCTTCGGAGTGACTGCCGTGGGCGGGTTCTGGCCGTTTATATCTTCGAGACTGCCGATGGTACTGATCCACCGCCCGTCGTTCAACTTCAAGTCAACTCCGAAACCGCTGCAGTAGGTGCTACCCGGTACGAATACCCAGTACGTCAGGTAATCTTCGGGCTGGATGGTATAGTCGCAGTTGCGCATGGTCAGCCGGCAATACTGCCGGCTCCAGGCGGTAAGCCCCGCTACCTGGCCGGTAAACTTAAGCATCTTCGTGCCCTCGAGCGGCTCCAGCACAAGACCTTTCGCGCTTTCCTCCATCAGGGTGAAGAGCTGGTCCTCGGATAACGCGTAACTGTAAACTCGCACGTCGTCAATAATGCCAGGGAAGTTATAGGTCCCTTCATTATCGGCGCCGATAGTAAAATTAAAGCCGTTGGCCAGGTTAGATCCGGGGTGGCTCACGGTGAAAGACGGCTCGCTGTCCACATACGTGATGATTTTATCGCCATCATAGGTACCCGCAACGAAATACCACCGATTGGCTTTCAGTGACAGATCATGGCGGTCTTCCGTGGTGTCGACGAAGAACCCTGGCCGCTTATCGTGGATAACCAGTCCGTATGTATCGTCCGACCAGAAATTGCTCTTGCCGGCCACGAAATACCAGCTGTTCGGCAGGCTGTTTGACGGCTTGATCCAGGCAGTTATAGTAATCTGGTCGCCAGTATTCAAATCCGATGAGCTGCCACATGTCACGTAGTCGTTAGAGCCATCGAACTTAAGCGCCTGGCCGCTCTTGCCGCCGGCCCACTGCACCCCGTTTCTCAAGGTACCGTTGTTCTGGTTTCCTGAAGAGTCAGTAGCGGTACCGCCGATACCTTCCTCGAACCGCCACCAGGCCATTGAACCCCGGGAATCGACCACCCCGGCAGTACCCAGGCTGTAACTCACGGCGCCGGTCTTGTCCACACCGTAGACCGTGGTGCTCCCGTCCTCGAATCCGATCTCCTCGTTGGGGTGAACTATCCGGTTGGACGGGTCAACACTTACGGACTGGTACTCGCTCTGCGAAGGCAGATCCAGCCAGCCGACGGCCGTACTGGTGCCGCCGAAGTTGTCCATCACCTCGACCAAACATTTCCACCACTCGTACTTGGTCGTCAGCCCGGCTGACAGGGTGTCGTTGTACGGCGACGGGCCACGGTAGTTGGCCGACCGAACCACGCTGCCGAAGGCGGACCCGTTGGTACTGCCCCCCAGCAGGGCGCCATTGTCCTTGTACCAGCTAAAGGCCACGGTGAAGGTGCCGGCATCGGAGCATGCGATTCCCACCTCGTCGAGCTGCGGCGAGTAGACCTTGTAGCCGCCGCTTGTTCCCGGCGTGAACTCCACCAGGTACTGCATGTAGCGCTCCACCCCGTAGGTATTCCCCACTCCCGGCAGTACGTAGGCAATCTGGTGCTGAGTCGTGTTGATCTCGGCAACCTGCTCACCGGCGGGAGTGCTCGATAGATCGTACCAGCTGTTCTGACCCGACGGGCCCTGGAACGGACGGCCCAGGAGCTGGTTGTAGCTCTCGCCGCTCCTGAGCTTGAACCGCAGGTTGCAGCCGAGGGTCTGGTAGTCGTTCTTCGTTCTCCACCAGATACGGTCCGCTTCCGCCCACCGCTGTTTGGTGTCGCCGTGGGGAATGGTATCCATGATCTGGCTGATAGCGATACCTAAGTTCTGTTCGTACACGATCCGGTACCACGGCGACCACACCGCCTGACCGTACTGCGTGTCTCCTGAGGGCTGCTGGTTCGGCTGGTTCTTCGGCGTCAGCCGTACCCGTACCTGGTCGTTGGCCAGGTACTCTTCTTTCGACCATCTCAGGCTGGTACGGTTGTTGAACTGGTAAATCTGGTTCGCGTCACGGAACTGACCCAGCGGGGCGTGGTACCGGGACTCGGCCGCCTGCACCTCCCACAGCATGTCGAAGTGAGTGAGCTCGGCCACCGCGTTTTGGCTGGCCGACAAGATATCGAAAGCGCCGCTGCCGCCTTTGACGCCGTCGCGGTTGGGGTCGGTATCGGTGTCAGACCAGGTGCCGTCGGGAGTGGCCGTGATGTCGGGCCGCGTGGTCCGGGTCCGGTTACTATGGTTGCCGCCGTTTAAACGTACCCGGCTGATGGATGGCAGCAAATTCTCTATCCGCAATGATCGGCGTCCAAGCCGGATATCATCGAAATAAGCCTCAAAGTCGCCGTTTAAGCGCGGGCTCCCGGTATTGTCGAACATCACCGCGATCTTCTGCACCTTCTTACCTTTAAGAGAACTCAGGTTCACGCTCACCTTGTTCCAGGCATTGTGTTTCGGCGTGGAAGCCCGCGGCGGGTTCAATCCGTTCAGGTCGGTGAGGCTGCCGATAGTGCTGATCCAACGTCCGTCGTTCAATTTCAGGTCGACCCCGAATCCGGTGCAGTACGTGCTGCCCGGCACGAACACCCAATACGTCAGGTAATCCTCCGGCTGGATGGTGTAGTCGGAGTTGCGCACGGTCAACCGGCAGTACTGGCGGCTCCAGGTGATAAGACTCGATACCTGGCCGGCAAATTTCAGCATCCTGGTGCCTTCGAGAGGCTCGAGAACAACGCCTTCAGCGCTGTCCTGGTACTGGTTCAGGACCTGGTCCTCGGACAGGGTGTGGTTGTACACCCGCACGTCGTCGATGGACCCGCGCCAGAAGTCGGTGAGCGAGGTGCTGTCCCATTCCTGGCCCAGGCTGAATTTCCTGGCCTCGTCCCAGCTAACTGCCGAGGTGGCAAAGCCCGTGATGGGGTTCCCATCGACCCACACCTTCGGGGTCCCGGAAGGTACTTCTATCACGCTGTCACCGGCTACCGAGACCGCCAGGTAATGCCACCGGTTATCGGCGTACCCAAAACCGCGTTCCCGGTCGGTGTTGTGGGACAGGAATATACCGCCGTTTTTACCGGTACCGACACGGAACACGTCACCCCCGCTGCCGGTATGGGCGGAGAACAGGATATGCCCGTTAATACCACCGGGCTTGTACCCGGTCTTGAACCAGGCCGTCATCGCGAAGTCGTCACCGTTGGACAGGTTCCCGGCCATACCATCCATATTGACGTAATCGTTCCCATCAAAATACAACGCTTTACCCGTCATACCGGTGGTCCATGACGCTCCGGAAATGGACCCCGAATTGCCGTTACCCGAGGAATCGGAGGCGGTGCCGCCGCTGCCGTCTTCAAGACGCCACCAGCTGATGGGGCCCATGGCGTCAACCACGCCGGCTGTGCTCAGGCTGTAGCTCACCGCGCCGGTCTTGTTCACCTCGTAGATAGTGGTGCTCCCGTCTTCGAACCCGGCCACTTCGTTGGGATGCACGTTTCGATAAGTCGGGTCAATACCCATAGCCTCGTACTCGCCCTGCGTGGGCAAGTCCACCCAGCCCACCACTTTGGTCTTGCCACCGAAGTTGTCCATCACCTCGACCAGGCATTTCCACCAGTGGTATTTCACCGTTTGGCTGGCGGACAGCGTGTCGCTGTAGGGCGCTCCGCCACGGTAGTTGGCCGTGCGCACCGCGCCCCCGAAGGAAGACCCGTCGACGCTCCCACCCATGATGGCGCCGTTGTCTTTGTACCACTTGAAGGTCACGTCGAAGGTGCCGGCATCGGAGCAGGCGATGCCAACCTCATCGATCTGCGGCGAGTAAACCTTGTAGCCGCCGCTTTTACCCGGCGTGAGTTCCACCAGGTATTGCATGTAGCGCTCTACCCCGTAGGTATTCCCCACCCCCGGCAGTACGTAGGCGATCTGGTGCTGCGTCGTGTTGATCTCCGCTTCCTGCTCACCACCGGGAGTGCTCGATAGATCGTACCAGCTGTTCTGCCCTGTCGGGCCCAGGAACGGACGGCCTAAGAGCTGGTTGTAACTCTCGCCGCTCCTGAGCTTGAATCGCAGGTTACACCCCAGGCCCAGGTAGTTGTTCTTCGTCTTCCACCAGATACGGTCAGCTTCGGCCCACCGCTGGCTGGTATCGCCGCTGACCACGGTATCAACAATCTGACTGATGGCGATACCCTGGTTCTGTTCGTACACGATCCGGTACCACGGCGACCACACCGCCTGACCGTACTGCGTGTCTCCTGAGGGCTGCTGGTTCGGCTGGTTCTTCGGCGTCAGCCGTACCCGTACCTGGTCGTTGGCCAGGTACTCTTCTTTCGACCATCTCAGGCTGGTACGGTTGTTGAACTGGTAAATCTGGTTCGCGTCACGGAACTGACCAAGCGGAGCGTGGTACCGGGACTCGGCCGCCTGCACCTCCCACAGCGTGTCGAAGTGGGTAAGCTCGGCCACCGCGTTCTGGCTGGCTGACAGGAAATCGAACGCGCCGCTGCCGCCTTTAACCCCGTCACGGTTGGGATCGGTGTCGGTGTCAGACCAGGTGCCGTCGGGAGTAGCGGTGATATCGGGCCGCGTGGTCCGGGTCCGGTTACTATGGTTGCCGCCGTTTAAACGTACCCGGCTGATGGATGGCAGCAAATTCTCTATCCGCAATGATCGGCGTCCAAGCCGGATATCATCGAAATAAGCCTCAAAGTCGCCGTTTAAGCGCGGGCTCCCGGTATTGTCGAACATCACCGCGATCTTCTGTACTTTCTTACCTTTAAGAGAGTTCAGGTTCACGCTCACCTTGTTCCAGGCATTGTGTTTCGGTGTGGAAGCACGTGGCGGATTCTGTCCGTTTAGATCGCTAAGACCACCGATGGCGCTGATCCAGCGCCCGTCGTTCAGTTTCAGGTCGACCCCGAACCCGGTGCAGTACGTGCTGCCCGGCACGAATACCCAATACGTCAGGTAATCCTCCGGCTGGATGGTGTAGTCGGAGTTGCGCACGGTCAACCGGCAGTACTGGCGGCTCCAGGTGGTAAGACCCGATACCTGGCCGGCAAACTTCAGCATCTTCGTGCCCTCGAGAGGCTCGAGAACAACGCCTTCTGTGCTGTCCTGGTACTGGTTCAGGACCTGGTCCTCGGACAGGGTGTGGTTGTACACCCGCACGTCGTCGATGGACCCGCGCCAGAAGTCGGTGAGCGAGGTGCTGTCCCATTCCTGGCCCAGGCTGAATTTCCTGGCCTCGTCCCAGCTAACTGCCGAGGTGGCAAAGCCCGTGATGGGGTTCCCATCGACCCACACCTTCGGGGTCCCGGAAGGTACTTCTATCACGCTGTCACCGGCTACCGAGACCGCCAGGTAATGCCACCGGTTATCGGCGTACCCAAAACCGCGTTCCCGGTCGGTGTTGTGGGACAGGAATATACCGCCGTTTTTACCGGTACCGACACGGAACACGTCACCCCCGCTGCCGGTATGGGCGGAGAACAGGATATGCCCGTTAATACCACCGGGCTTGTACCCGGTCTTGAACCAGGCCGTCATCGCGAAGTCGTCACCGTTGGACAGGTTCCCGGCCATACCATCCATATTGACGTAATCGTTCCCATCAAAATACAACGCTTTACCCGTCATACCGGTGGTCCATGACGCTCCGGAAATGGACCCCGAATTGCCGTTACCCGAGGAATCGGAGGCGGTGCCGCCGCTGCCGTCTTCAAGACGCCACCAGCCCACCGGACCCATGGCGTCAACTACACCGGCGATGCTCAGGCTGTAACTCACCGCGCCGGTCTTATCGACGTTGTAGACCGTGGTGCCCCCGTCCTCGAACCCGGCCACTTCGTTGGGATGCACGATCCGGTAATTCGGATCAACACCCATAGCCTCGTACTCGCTCTGCGTAGGCTGATCCACCCAACCCACCACTTTAGTCTTGCCGCCGAAGTTGTCCATCACCTCGACCAGGCATTTCCACCAGTGGTATTTCACCGTCTGGTCGGCGGTCAGGGTGTCGCTGTAAGGCGCTCCGCCACGGTAGTTGGCCGTGCGCACCGCGCTGCCGCCGAAGGAGGAACCATCGGCGCTCCCGCCCATGATGGCGCCGTTGTCTTTGTACCACTTGAAGGTCACGTCAAAGGTGCCGGCGTCGGAACATGAGATACCCACCTCGTCGAGCTGCGGCGAGTACACCTTGTAACTGCCGCTTTTCCCCGGCGTAAGTTCGACCAGGTACTGCATGTAACGCTCCACCCCGTAGGTACTCCCCACTCCCGGCAGGGTGTAGGCGATCTGGTGCTGAGCCGTGTTGATCTCCGCTTCCTGCTCACCACCGGGCGTGCTCGCCAGATCATACCAACTGTTCTGCCCCGACGGGCCCTGGAACGGACGGCTTAAGAGCTGGTTGTGACTCTCGCCGCTCCTCAGCTTGAACCGCAGGTTGCACCCCAGGTTCAGGTAGTTGTTCTTCGTCTTCCACCAGATCCGGTCCACTTCGGCCCACCGCTGGCTGGTGTCGCCGCTGACCACGGTATCTACGATCTGGCTGATGGCGATACCCTGGTTCTGTTCGTACACGATCCGGTACCACGGCGACCACACCGCCTGACCGTACTGCGTGTCTCCTGAGGGCTGCTGGTTCGGCTGGTTCTTCGGCGTCAGCCGTACCCGTACCTGGTCGTTGGCCAGGTACTCTTCTTTCGACCATCTCAGGCTGGTACGGTTGTTGAACTGGTAAATCTGGTTCGCGTCACGGAACTGACCCAGCGGGGCGTGGTACCGGGACTCGGCCGCCTGCACCTCCCACAGCGTGTCGAAATGGGTAAGCTCGGCCACCGCGTTTTGGCTGGCCGACAACATATCGAACGCGCCGCTGCCGCCTTTGACGCCGTCACGGTTGGGATCGTTATCGGTGTCAGACCAGGTGCCGGCGGGAGTAGCTGTGATGTCGGGCTGCGTGCTCCGGGTCCGGTTACTATGGTTACCGCCGTTTAAGCGTACCAGGCTGATCGACGGCAGCAGGTTCTCCACCCGTATCGAGCGGCGTCCTAGACGGACATCGTCGAAATAAGCTTCGAAGTCACCGTTTAAGCGGGCGCTGCCGGCATTGTCGAACATCACCGCGATCTTCTGCACTTTTTTGCCTTTGAGAGAGCTCAGGTTCACACTCACCTTGTTCCAGGCGTTGTGTTTCGGTGTGGAAGCCCGCGGCGGGTTTTGACCGTTCAGGTCGCTAAGACCACCGATAGCACTGATCCAACGTCCGTCGTTCAATTTCAGGTCGACCCCGAATCCGGTGCAGTACGTGCTGCCCGGCACGAACACCCAATACGTCAGGTAATCCTCCGGCTGGATGGTGTAGTCGGAGTTGCGCACGGTCAGCCGGCAGTACTGACGGCTCCAGGCGGTAAGACCCGATACCTGGCCGGCAAACTTCAGCATCTTCGTGCCCTCGAGAGGCTCGAGAACAACGCCTTCTGTGCTGTCCTGGTACTGGTTCAGGACCTGGTCCTCGGACAGGGTGTGGTTGTACACCCGCACGTCGTCGATGGACCCGCGCCAGAAGTCGGTGAGCGAGGTGCTGTCCCATTCCTGGCCCAGGCTGAATTTCCTGGCCTCGTCCCAGCTAACTGCCGAGGTGGCAAAGCCCGTGATGGGGTTCCCATCGACCCACACCTTCGGGGTCCCGGAAGGTACTTCTATCACGCTGTCACCGGCTACCGAGACCGCCAGGTAATGCCACCGGTTATCGGCGTACCCAAAACCGCGTTCCCGGTCGGTGTTGTGGGACAGGAATATACCGCCGTTTTTACCGGTACCGACACGGAACACGTCACCCCCGCTGCCGGTATGGGCGGAGAACAGGATATGCCCGTTAATACCACCGGGCTTGTACCCGGTCTTGAACCAGGCCGTCATCGCGAAGTCGTCACCGTTGGACAGGTTCCCGGCCATACCATCCATATTGACGTAATCGTTCCCATCAAAATACAACGCTTTACCCGTCATACCGGTGGTCCATGACGCTCCGGAAATGGACCCCGAATTGCCGTTACCTGAAGAATCGGAGGCGGTGCCGCCGCTGCCGTCTTCAAGACGCCACCAACCCACCGGACCCATGGCGTCAACCACGCCGGCGATGCTCAGGCTGTAGCTCACCGCGCCGGTCTTGTCGACGTTGTAGACAGTGGTGCTCCCGTCTTCGAATCCGGCCACTTCGTTGGGATGCACGTTGCGGTAATTCGGATCAACACCCATAGCCTCGTATTCGCCCTGCGTGGGCAGGTCCATCCAGCCCATCGCTTTGGTCTTGCCGCCGAAGTTGTCCATCACCTCGACCAGGCATTTCCACCAGTGGTATTTCACCGTCTGGTCGGCAGTCAGGGTGTCGCTGTAGGGCGCTCCGCCACGATAGTTGGCCGTACGCACCGCGCCCCCGAAGGAAGACCCGTCGACGCTCCCACCCAGCAGGGCTCCGTTGTCTTTGTACCATTTGAAGGTCACGTCGAAGGTGCCGGCGTCGGAGAAGGAGATACCCACTTCATCGATCTGCGGCGAGTAAACGTTGTAGCCGCCGCTTTTACCCGGCGTGAGCTCGACCAGGTATTGCATGTAGCGCTG
>CAZQHK010000010.1:78600-115398 GCA_964593455.1 uncultured bacterium | reverse complement strand
TGCGAAGCCAGGATGGATTCGCATGATGCCGTTGCGATACGTCGAGGACAGGCGACCGAGCGTAACGCAGAAGATGCGTGCGAATTCGTGACCACACTGTTTTGCAGGAAGCAAAACTGGACGTCACAAAGTGACGCCCGAAGGGCGAGAATGCAGGATGTATTCTCGTGATGTAGGCACACTTGTGAAATATGCGGGTTAAACGGGACGAGCGCCGGGAACATCAGACATTCGTTTCGTTACCGAGGCTTTGCCGCCACAAACCTCCCCCGGGTCACCTTTTTCCCCTCGGCCGCACTGACCCACAAAGCCAGACCCTGCTCCCCGGCTTCATATAATTCCCGCCCAAAACCTGATAGGATCGAATCCTTCAATTCTTCCCGGTATTTTTTCTGGTACACATGCATGAAAGCCGTGAATTGTTCCTGTAACGCTTCACACTCCGGAGAGGAAAACCCGTTCTTTGCCAACAGCCCGGCATAACCATGAAGCGTTTCCATGTAGGGGAAAACCATGAATGTATTCAGGGGGCGCATGTCCTCACTGCCGCTTTTCTCCGTCATGAGCCAATCGGTAAAAGCAATGACGCCGCCGGGTTTCAAGACCCTGAAACACTCCTGCAGCAATTTGTCCTTGTCGGTTACATAGCACCAGGCATCCTGGCCCCAGACGATATCGAAGGTCTGTGCCTTGAAGGGCATATCCAGAGCATTACCCTGCTTGAAAGACACCAGGTGATCAAGCCCCGTCTGATGTGTTCTCTCGATGGACTTTTTAAGCATGGTGCCGGTAATGTCGAGACCGATAACCCGGCACCCGTAGGCCCCGGCCAGATGCCGGGCCGGGCCTCCCAGGGCACTGCACACGTCCAGGATACAGCTTGCTTTCGACACACCCGCTTTTGCAGCCAGAATATCAGTTTCTTCGGCGCCGCCCACGTGTATCTGTTCCCCCATCAACAATTCCCAAAGCATACCGACCGGGCCATCGTACACGTCCTGGATATCGCTGACACAAAAATCGAGTTTTTCAATCATTATGGTTTCCTTACTTTTCTCCACTATTCTTACCGAGAGGTCTGGCCGGAGCTAGTCCCAGTTATCCGGGTTTATCCAGCATTTCGGATCGGTACCGGTTTCATCATCGGTGTAATAGAAGGCCGACGAACGGCATCCCCAGCAAAGATCGTTATACGTACATTCGGAACAGTATCCCTCCAGATTTGACGTATCGTGCAAAGGCATGAACAAAAGCTTGTCTTTGTGCTCTTCGACAATTGACCGAAATGATTCTTGCCGGATATTACCGACACCGGTACGAATAACCGAGCATGGCGTTACATCGCCGTCAAAAGTAACACAAAGCATCCCGCCGCAATAGAACTTGTTTACATCCATGACGCCCAGGGATGCCGCCTCTTGTTTGTTGACCCGGTCTCTCCAACTGTAGGCGTCCTTGATTTCCTGCATGGAAGGTTCCCATTCGGGATGGTTTTTACCCAGGCCGGCCGGATTAAACAGGGTGAGGCACGTCCTTATCCCCTTCTCTTCCCAGAACCAGCGAATGGTTTTCCTGACATCTTCACCAGCCTGGAGCCTGGTAAAGGTTATGCAGTTGATGATACGGTAGGGAGATTTGCCGGAGGCAATAAGGTTGTCGATGCCTTCAAGAATCCCTTGCTTGATTTCGAGGGCTTCACTGGCTGCGTGCAGTTCTGAGTAAACCATATCGTCAAGCGAATCCAGGTGAACCGAGATATAGGCTTCTCTGGACATATCCACCGCTTCTATAGCCGTTTCAGGGCACCTGAGCGGGTAACCGCTCGTCCAGATATTGTTTCTCAAGCCGAGACCGAATGCGTACTGCATGAGTTCATACCAATCCTCACGCAGAAGAGGATCGCCGCCAAGCCAGTCGATCATCCGGATCTCCATCCCGGCCGCTGCCGTGAGGATCCTTTTTATCTCTTCGCCGGTCAGAAGGTGTCGGACATGGGGTTCGGATTCCGCGTAGCAGTATATGCACCCCTGCTGGCAGGCATCGGTAGATTCCACCTGTACCGCGTAGACTTTCCCTTTATTGAAATAATCGGCTTGTTCACGGTGGTCGGCAGCCAGTCCCAGACCGCACTTGTCCACCGGAACGCCGTTGAAGCCATTGAAACTCGTGGCTGTTCCCTCCTACTTTTCCGGATAATGCATTATAACCTGAGGAGCATCGGGCGTGAAGCCGGTTGAAAAATTCTTTTTTCAGCGGTACGGTCAAAGAACTTGTTGACTGTCTTGAGGTTCACATACATCACTCCGGGAGTGATGGTTGAAAAGGATTCACCGACACCGTTCCCGTCAGTGTCTCCATAAGCCTGCACGTCTCCCAGCACGACGATTACCTTTTCAGGTTCTCCCGGAGAAATATACATCAGGTGCTTGTACTGGGCATTAGTCACGGTAAAACGAGCAATTGAGGACAGGTTGTGATCGGCCAGAGTAGGATCGTTCTCCGTCAGCGGGGAATTCGTGAACAGGAACTCCTGCCGGTTGTTGTCGTAACAGGTGAGATCGAATTCAACCGGCACTTTCTCTCCCGTCACCGGATGATCGAGAAACGGTCCGGGAGAGAAACAGGCACCGTATTCAACCGGCCGGGTAAAGGTAAATTCAATGACATCTCCCGGTCCGGCCCGGCGTTCGTTGGGCGCACTGTTCACGCTCACCCGCCAGGCGGTTCCGAAGTTCAAGTTCCCGGCATCATCGGGGAGACATACCCTGACGCTTCCCACATCCAGGAATCGAACATCAATGAGAAGGGGATCCGGCAGATAGGTAACCACTATGTCATCCAGCGAGTTTATTTTTCCATCCATCCCGGAACTGCCTATTACTCCTGTATTAATGTCCAGGTAATAGTCCGAACCCCATGGATCGACCGGCAGCTTGACCATGTATTTTCCCTTAAGATCGTTGAGATTCTTGGCTTTGCCTGATTCCAAGGAATTAAACTTCGTCAGGGCTTGTACAATCACGGCCATATCCTGTTTGGTTTTGGCTGTCTTGGCATCCTCGGACATACGGCTGAACTGGGGAAGAGCTACCGCCACGAGTATACCGATGATAGCCACGACAATCATGAGCTCGATAAGGGAAAACGCTCTGTTCACAGGCTCCATCTCACTCCACATCCCTTGCAGGCCTGGACCGGATCCGGGCTCCTGAGTTGTTTTCTGAGAACACGATATTCTTCTCCGTTCCAGATATCCATGAATCTGTCTTCAAACACGTTACCCAGTATAATTGAATTATAATCTTCAACCGTGGAAGGAGACAAGCAGCATGGCAAGACATTGCCGTTGGCAGTAATATAGCTGACCGTCCACGGCCGCTTGCATTTTCCCCAGGGGAATTCTTTACCCGGCCGCTGCTTCTGGAGACTTTTAACAGGAGTCGTCGCTCCGCTTGAACTGATGGAAACACCCAGATTTCCGGCAACTTCTTCGGCCTCTTTAATGGCCTCCAAAATTTCCTGGTCCGGATCTTGATAGATAGACATCTCCTCAAGAGCAATTCCTTCGGAATCGGCCGGGAGAAAATAAATCAACCGCTGCATATACACTTCCTGTACTCCAATATCGGCCGCCAGACGAACGAGGTCGGGCAACTCCATGATATTTTCTCTGGTCCCGACGAACCAGAATGAAACCCGTGGACGGGGTGTTCCCAAAGTCCTTTTCAGTTCGACCAGGGCTCTCACATTGCCAACGGCTTTCTCGAAATGTGGTATCCCCCTCAGAGTAAAATACGTTTCGGCAGTAGCAGCGTCCAGAGAGACACGGAATTCATCCAGACCGGACTCGATAAGCTCCCGATTGGTTTCATCATCGAGAAGCAGGGCATTGGAGTTAAACAAAACGTTTGCCCCTCTGGATTTCAGATACCGTACCATTGAATGAATTTCCGCGTTCATGAGTGGTTCTCCGCCACCGTGAAGCGCTACCCGTTCGAGTTCGGGAAACTGTTCCACGATTGATTTGAGTTCTGATAACGAAAAATCCTTTGGAAGCTCGTACTGGCGGTACGTACGGATGCAGGTTGAACATTTGGAATTACACCGATTAGTTGACTCTATATAGAGCTGTTTCGGATAGGGATGAAGACCGTTGTTTCCGTTGTTTAAGTTCATCCCACTCACCACTCAAAATATAGTTATGTATATTTACACTCACTTTAGATAAACGATTTTACCATCAAATCAGTTCCAATGGGTACCTACATGCGGTTTTCCGGGCGGCCTATAGAAAGCAGATTATATATCTTTAGCCCGAATAATTCACGAATCTTCGTCGCGAGGTGAAGTAAATGGCCGCAAATACAAGGCGCGTGCAGGAAAATGCACGGAGTCGTACCGGTCGGTACGATGAGTACATTTTTCAAGCGCAACACAGTAGGTGTGGTCATTTACGAGCCGTAGCAGATTATTTGTGAATTATTCGGGTTAGGTATCCGCACCGCAAAAAAAGCAGTATAATACCTTTATCATGAGCGGATGCGGCGGAAAGCTGAATGAATCGGCTGTTGTCATAGCGGTGGACGGAAAATCGGCAACGGTCAAAATGGTGCGGTCCCCGGCCTGTTCCAACGATCATAAGGATTGTCCCTGGGGATCGTTCACCCGACAGGAAGCTTTAAGCGAGTTCACCATCGAAGCCTTGAACCCGGTTCAAGCCAAACCGGACGATACGGTGAAGATCGAGATCGAAACCGGTGACTATTTCAAAGCCCTTTTCCTGGTCTTCATCCTTCCCATCATAGGAATATTGGGTGGTTACCTACTGGGATTGGCGGCCGCCCCCCTGTTCGGACTTGCCAATCACGGGCAAATTGTAGCCGGAGTCCTGTCGGTAGCAGGAATTTTGATGTCTTTATTAATTTTAAGGCATGAAGGCAAACGTTTCAAACCGGAATATATAATTACCAGGGTCCTGCCAAAAAGCACGCTACCCGAATAATCCACGGATTTTCGTTAGGTTTGTGGAATATTCCGGTTAATAATCAGCACCGGCTGGAAATATACCGGTAGAACGGTTCATACTCGGACGGCAGTTCATCATACTGCTCTTCCAGTTCACCGATTCGCGCCAGGCTTTTGGGCATCGGAGGCACCAGATCGAGTATCCGCTCTATCTCTTCCGGAAACTTGGCCGGATCGGCTGTCTCCAGGCTGACGCAGATCCGGGCACGATCCCCCGGAAACCGTTCCAGATAACGATTCAAGCCCCGCCAACCAACCGCGCCATGTGGTTCCAAAACCAGGCCTTCTTCCCGGTAGGTATCGGCGATTGTCCGCCGGGTATCGTCGTCGTTCACCGAGGTGGAGAAGATCAGGTTATTCATCATCTCCATGTCCGGGCCGGTTGTAATGACACCGTTCTCGTCCATCGTGCCCCCGAACATGTCGATCAACCGGGGAAGATTGCTGGGATGGCCGACGTTCATGGCATTTGAGATGCATCTGCGGGAAGGATCGATCCTCCCGTATTCGCCGGTTTCCAGGAAAGTGGGAAACTCGTCGTTGGCATTGGTGGCCACTACCAGCCTTCTTACCGGCAGTCCCATCTTCCAGGCAAAAAGCGCTCCCATCAGGTCACCGAAGTTGCCCGAAGGGACGGAGAAGATAATCTCATCGTCGATATCGTCCACCAACCGTGAATAAGCCCAGAAGTAATATACAGCCTGGGGAAGAAGCCTGGCGATATTGATGGAGTTGGCCGAAGTCAGTTTTATCGCGTTAAGACGTTTATCGGCGAACGCTTCCTTGACCATGTATTGGGCGTTATCGAACTTACCGTCGATGGCGATGGCCTGGATATTGCCTCCCAGCGTAGTCATCTGTTTTCGCTGGTTGTCGGTCACCTCTTTGATTGGGAAAAGAATGATCACGTCGATGTTCGGGACACCATAAAACGCATGGGCAATCGCCGAACCGGTATCACCGGAAGTAGCGGTAAGAATCAGCAACTTTTCTCCGCTCGTCAGGCGGCACCCCATGAACCGGGCCATCATCTGAGCGGCGAAATCCTTGAACGACGCAGTTGGACCGGTATCAAGCCGCATGAGATGGCGAGTATCCCGGACCGGTTCGATAGTGGGCCAAAAATCATAGGCTTCACGGCACAACAGCAGCAGTTTTTCCTCCGGAATCCGGTCAACATAAAGCCGCAGAATGGCATGCGCCACCTGATAGTATTCCATCCGTTTCATGGCCTGAAGAGATTCGCGGCTAATATGGGGAATCGGCTTCGGCATATAAAGTCCCCGGTCGGGAGCCTGTCCCGTGAGGACGGCAGTAAAAAAGTCCACCTCGGGAACAGTCTTTTTGGTACTGTAATACGTTATGTTCATATTGGATTACTCATCTTCACGTGTCGTTCTCAAACAATGCTAACGCAAAATATATGCTGCCGCAGTAGATTATTCATGATTTATTTGGGTAAACCTGTATCTCAGGTTCACGAGGAAGATTCCGCCTTTCCTCGACTCTGATTATGGAATGTACCGTCTTTACGCAGTCGAGAGCTCGCAGGCACACCGCCGAGGCGCGCATACTCGATTCTTTAACCTCCCTGGTAAGCAGCACGAATTCCCCTCCAGAACGGTTGGAGACCGAGGCGATACCGATATCGTGCTCGGCCAGAACCGCCGTTACCCGGGCCAGGGCTCCGGTCTCACCGCCCAGCCGTAACCTTATAAAATGGTAACACGCCACGTCATCCATCGGAACGATCCCGGCTTGCTTGGAATAATCGATCTCCACCCCGGTACTCTCGACTCTAATACCCCGCTCGTACCGGGCAGCTGTTATCACGTCGCTCAGCACCGCGCAGGCGGTGGGCCATCGGCCGGCACCCAACCCATAGAGAAGGAGCGGGCCGCTGGTTTCTCCCCGCAGGTAGACGGCGTTGAAAGCTTCTTCCACCGAAGCCAGCAGGTAGCCCTGGGGAATAAGAGTGGGATGCACCCGGACATCGAGCCGGTCGCCACAGGTGCGGGCAATAGCCAGGAGCTTGATAAGATACCCGAGGCGGGCCGCCTCTTCGTGGTCTTCGGGAGTTATATTCTTGATGCCCTCGACGAATACCCGCCGCCAGTCAACCCAGCGCCTAAACGCGACGCCGGCCAGGATGGCGATCTTCTGGGCGGTGTCGGTACCGTTGACGTCCAGGGTGGGATCGGCTTCGGCATACCCCCGCTCCTGGGCCGCGGCCAGGGCCGATTTGAAATCCATTCCGTCCTTGTTCATGCGGGTGAGCATAAAGTTGCACGTACCGTTGAGAATCCCCATAACAAACTCCACCCTGGTGGCCACCAGACCTGAACGGATGGTACGCAGTACGGGTATCCCTCCGGCCACGCTGGCGCCGTAGAGTATCAGCTTGCTGCTTGAACGAGCCTGCTTAAGAATATCCCTGCCCCGTTCGGCCATGAGCAGTTTGTTGGCGGTAACTACATGCTTGCCCCGGCGAAGCGCTTCCAGGACCAGGGATCCGGCCGGTTCCAGTCCACCAATTACCTCGACTACGATCTGGATTTCGGGGTCTGAAAGAATTTCGTTGAAGTCATTGGTAACCAGTTCTGCCGGTACCCCGAGTTCGGCTGCCCGGCTGAGATCAAGATCCACCGCTTTAACCAGGCGGAGTGGACCGGCGGCACGCTCTGACAACAACTCCGTTTGTTGCAAAAGACGGGAAGCGACCCCGCCACCCACTGTTCCCAGTCCCAACAACCCCACGCCGATAGGCTTGCTCACGGCTGCTCCTCGAATGATGTCAATCGGAAGAAATCCCGGTAGCGCTCATCGAGTTCCTGGCGGTTGGCGTTCATCAGTCTCGAAGGACCAAACGCCTCCACGTTCAAGGAACCCATGACACAACCATACACGCTTGCTTTCTTGAGATGCCGGTAATCAATTGAACCACAAGAAGAGAGATACCCGACAAAACCACCGGCAAAACTATCTCCGGCGCCGGTTGGATCATTAATGACCTCACAGGGGAACCCGGACACCGAAAAGAATCCGTTTTTAGTAGCCAGCATGGCTCCGTGTTCACCTTTTTTAACTACCACCGCCGCCGGACCCATATTCAACAGGGCTCGGCTGGCACGCGCCAGGTTCCAGCATCCGGTGATATCCCTGGCCTCTTGATCGTTGACCAGGAAAACGGTCGACCGGGCGATGACCTTTTTAACCATCTCCAGCTTCCCGGCGATCCAGAAGTTCATGGTGTCGCTCACCACCAGAGAAGGCGATGAGGCTTGATCGAGAACGTGCAGTTGCAACTCGGGATCGATATTGGCCAGGAAGACCACCCCGGTATCTTGCCATGATCCGGGTATTTTCGGCCGGAAATCGGCAAACACGTTGAGTTCGGTCTTCAACGTCAAAGCCGCGTTGCAATCGCCTTCGTAACGGCCGGACCAGCGAAAGGTTTTGCCGGGAACAACTTCCAGACCGTCGAGATTAATATTTCGTTCCGACAGGCTGAACTTGTGTTCCTCCGGAAAATCATCTCCGACGACGCCGAGCAATCCGATGTGACTGAAATGCGAGGCGGAAACACTGAAATGCACCGCCGAGCCGCCCAGGATCTCATCTACTTTACCCGAAGGCGTCTCGATGGTATCAAGTCCAACCGATCCAACAACTAAAATGCTCATGAGGCACTAACCTCACTTTCCAGATTAATCGACATTGCGGATTTTCGCGCTGTGCATACAAACTCTCTCTTTCCACCTATTGTGTTCTGCTTTCACACTATCACTTTTATCGTTTATTTACTTTCACTTATTCGGGGGAACCTGCGCTTGGCCACCAGCATATATCAGGTTTTCTGGACGCGGTGGTTTCGTCGAGGCGTCTGACCGGCGTGGTGCACGGCGCCGCTTTCACCAGTTCAGGATTTTCAGCCGCTTCACCGGCGATCTCATTCAGCGCGCCCGCGAAGGCTTCCAGAATCTCTCGATCCTCGGTTTCCGTAGGTTCGATCAACATGGCCTCTTCCACGATCAACGGGAAATAGACGGTGGGCGCATGGAACCCTTTATCAAGCAGCCGTTTAGCCACATCCATGGCTTTTACTCCATGCTGTTTCAGTCTCACAGCCGACATGACAAACTCGTGCATGCACGGGGCGTCGTATGGGAACTCGTACTCACCGCCGGTGAGAAGATGACTGAGATAACGGGCGTTGAGAACGGCATCCCGGCTGACTTCTTTGAGCCCTTCCCCGCCGAGCGACAATACGTACGAGTAAGCCCTGAGCACGATACCTATGTTCCCATGAAAAGCACTCACTTTGCCGATAGACTGCGGCCGGTCCCACGCCAAGCGGTAGGAGCCGTCCTGTCCCGGTTCCACTACCGGCAGCGGCAGGAACGGCGCCAGGTCGGAAGTAACGCAGACCGGTCCGGAACCGGGACCGCCACCACCATGGGGTGTCGCGAACGTTTTGTGAAGGTTGATATGCACCACATCGAATCCCATGTCCGCAGGCCGGGCCACACCCATAATGGCATTGAGGTTGGCCCCATCATAATAGAGTAATCCCCCGGCGCCGTGAACGATTTCCGAGATTTTCACAATCTCTTCTTCAAACAGCCCCAGCGTGTTGGGATTGGTCAGCATCAGTCCGGCCAGGTCCTGGTCCGCTACCGCCTCGAGTGCCGCCAGGTGCACCAGGCCGCGTGAATCCGAAGGGATTTTAACCATTTCGAACCCGGCCATGGCCGAGCTGGCAGGATTGGTCCCATGGCTGGAATCGGGGACCACCAATTTGCGGCGGCGCTGCCCTTTTTGCTCATGCCAGGCACGCATGATCAGAAGTCCCACGAGTTCGCCCTGGGCGCCGGCCACCGGCTGCAGGCTGGCCGCCGCCATACCGGTCACCTGGCAGAGGATATCCTGCATGGAAGCAAGCATTTCCAGGGTACCCTGCACCAGACGGTCGGGCATCAGGGGATGGACACCGGTAAAACCAGGCAGGCGGGACACATCCTCCCCCAGACGCGGATTGTACTTCATGGTACAGCTTCCCAGGGGATAGAAGCCGCTGTCCACACAGTAGTTCAGCTGAGACAGCCTGAGATAATGGCGCATGATAGCGCCTTCGGTTAGCTCCGGGAGGCAAAGCTTCTTACGGGTCATCTTCTCCGGAATCATCTCTTCCAGAGGAACTTCCGGGACTTCTGTCCCGGGCAGACTCCATGATCCCCGCCCGGCAACACTTTTCTCGAAAACGAGAGGCTCGTAGATCATCTCCATGATTTCACCTCCGCCGCCAGGCTGTCGATGTCCCGTTTGCCACGCGTCTCGGTGACCGCCACCAGGATGCAATCTTCATATTCCGGATAGAAACGGCCCAGGTGAAGACCGCCGACGATGTTCCTGCCGAGCAGGTATTCCAGAAGCTCTTCGGCCGCGCCGCCTTTCACCTTCACGGTAAACTCATTGAAAAACGGAGATTTAAAACGCTTATCCACAACACCACCGGCCAGCAGCTCAGCGCAGGCATAATGGGCACGCCGAGCGTTGAGCAAAGCCAGTTCCCTCAGCCCCCGAGGCCCGTACCAGACGAGGTAAACACTGGCAGCCAGAGCACACAGCGCCTGGTTGGTACAGATATTCGAGGTAGCCTGCTCCCGCCTGATGTGCTGTTCCCTGGTTTGAAGCGCCAGGACAAATCCTCTTTTGCCGTCAAGATCTTTCGTCCGGCCTGAAATACGGCCGGGCATCTTGCGCATCTGTTTTTTAGTAGCGGCTATGAACCCCAGGTAGGGGCCGCCGTAGGACAAGGGGATACCCAACGGCTGGCCTTCCCCGACCGCGATATCAATACCGCAATCACCAGGCGGTTTGAGCAGTGAAACAGCGATGGGATTTATTACCGCTGCGGACATGAAACCGCCGTCACGAGCCCAATTGGCCACCGATTCCAGGTCTTCCAGAACGCCGAGAAAATTCGGCTGCTGCACGATAACACCGGCGACCTCCCCGGCTGCTACGTCGTCCGGTAAGGCATTTTCCGTCGCCCCGTTCGGATTCAGCGGCAGTTCATGGATCACCGTGCCCGAAGCCTGGCAATACGTTTTAAGCACTTCCCGGTACAACGGATGCACCGCCCGGGAAACCAGGATAACCGGCTTTCTCTGGCAGTTTTTCATGAGGAACGCCGCCTCGGCTGTGGCGCTGCCGCCGTCATAGAGCGAAGCCTGTGATACCTCGAGACCGGTAAGATGACAGATCAGTGATTGGTATTCATAGATCACCTGCAGGTTTCCCTGGGAAACCTCCGGCTGGTACGGGGTGTACGAGGTGAAGAACTCCGGGCGCCGGATGACATGATCAACCACACTGGGCAGGTAGTGCTCGTAAGCGCCCGCACCCAGAAACGAGAGACACTCCGCGCCTTTGTTCAAACCGGAGAGCCGATTCATCTCGCGCTTTACTTCCTGCTCCGCGAGAGGTCCGGGAATCTTCCAGTCAAATCCCTTGAGAGACCGGGGTACCGAGTTGAAAAGTTCCTCGGCAGACCGGCAGCCCACAGCGGACAGCATGTAGTTCCGGTCTTCGTCGGTGTGAGGTGAATACGGCATGATCAACTCTTTCCCGCAGGTCAGCCCGCCTGATCTATTTTTTCCCGGTACGCAGCCTCGTTCATGAACTTCTCCAGTTCACCGGCATCGGAAAGTTCGATAATAATCATCCAACCGTCGTCGAACGGCGATTCGTTCACTTTCTCCGGGCTGTCCTCGAGAGTGATGTTAACCTCTTTGACCGTTCCCGAAACCGGTGCATATACATCACTGACCGCTTTTACCGATTCAACAGTGCATAACGTCATTCCTTTGGTAATGGTATCGCCAACCTGGGGAAGTTCTACAAAGACGATATCGCCCAGTTCATTCTGGGCAAAATCAGATATTCCCATTCGGACCAGGTCTCCTTCGGGATGCAGCCACTCATGGGTCTCGGTGAACTTCAATTCAGACAGTTCCATCGATCCGCACTCCTTCCTCAAATCATTTCTTCTTTTTCTTTTTCCGCTTTCTCTTGTAAAAAGGAATCTTGACGACCTCGGCCCGGTACTGCCTGCCCCGGCGTTCAACTTCAAGCACCGTTCCTTCAGCGGCCAGTTCCACCGGCAGGTAAGTCAGCGCCAGATTCTGTTTCAACAGTGGGGCGAAGGTTCCGCTGGTAACTCGCCCTACCTCGTGGCCATCATACGCAACCGGATATCCTGGCCGGGGAACACAGCGATCCACCTTGAGTCCAGCCAGTTTTCTGGTTACCCCGGTCTCCCGCTGCTTGAGAAGCGGTTCCTTACCGATAAAATCGCCATGATCGAATTTAATAGCCCAGTCTATTCCGGCCTCCAGGGGAGAAGTCGTTTCATCTATCTCGTTTCCATACAGCATAAGACAGGCTTCGAACCTCAATGTGTCCCTGGCTCCCAGTCCTACCGGCACGAGTCCGAGAGGTTCACCCGCCTCCATGATAGCAGTCCATACAGTACGGACGGCGGCTTCTCCATGTTGAGCGATGTCGATGTAAATCTCGAATCCGTTTTCGCCGGTGTACCCGGTCCGGGACACGAGACAGGGAACCGACCCGATATCCGCCCGGGGTTCGAACTGGAAAAATTTGAGAGCGATCGGCGGGTCGATACCCGCCTCTACGAGTATTTGCTTTGCCAACGGACCCTGGAGAGCCAGCTGGGCATAGTCGCCGGACACGTTCTTCACTTCGGACCGGCCGGAGATATTGTCCGCCACCCAGCGATAATCTTTCTCGACATTGGCTGCGTTTACCACCAGGAAGAGTTTCTCCGGAGAATAGCGGCACACAATCATGTCGTCGACAATACCACCCGTGGGCAGGCACATCGGTGTGTAGAGCGCTTTGCCGTCGACGATGCCGTCGACATCGTTCGTAATCAGTTTACCGACGGCTTCAAGCGCATCCGGACCGGTAACCAGCAGTTCTCCCATGTGCGATACATCGAATAAGCCGGCCTTTTCCCTGACGGCTCTATGTTCATTGAGAATCCCCGAAAAGCTGACCGGGAGATCCCATCCGTGAAATTCGACGATCCTGGCGCCCGCCTGTTGGTAACACGGAAACAGCGGTGTCCGTTTTGCCATCTATCCGCAACCTCCTTCAAGTAGACATCTGCTGAAACGTCTCCATGAGGATCTCGCTCATTGTAGGATGGGCGTGAACGATCCGTCCCCACTCTTCCACGGTGAGACTCGATTTCAACGCGACACAAATCTCACCAACAAAATGAGAAACTCCCGGACCGACGGCGTGAACACCGATAACCACCTTTGAACGGGTATCGGCAACACATTTGAGAATGCCGTCGGTTTCACCGTCAACCCAGGCGCGGGAAACGGAGGAAAAACTTGTTTTTTGGGTCTCGATCTCGATTCCCCGGCGGGATGCTTCTTTTTCAGTCATTCCCGCCCAGGCCACTTCGGGATCGGTAAACACCGTCCAGGGTATGAACCGGTAGCTCATCACCGAATCTTTGCCGGCGGCGTTTTCGGCGGCGATCCTGCCTTCCATGGCCGCCACATGCGCCAGGAGTTTACCTCCGATGCAATCACCCACGGCATAATGGTCGGGAATAGATGTTTTCATATGTCCGTCTACTATCACCGCGCCGTTCTTCGTCTCGATGCCGACCGAATCCAGACCTAAACCGGAAGTGGCAAAAGTCCGCCCGGTAGCCAATAGAACCATATCCACGGTCAGGCTATCGGACCCGCTCTGAGACTCGACTTTCACTTCGAGCCCCGAAGTACTGTTTCCAGAGGGTACCCCGGCTGATATTGCCGTGACCCTGGTGCCGGTCCGGATATCGATCTTCCTCCGGCGAAGTAGGTTGGTCAAACGTTTTACCACATCTGTGTCGGCACCGGTCAGTAGTTCCGGCAGCATTTCCAGCAGTGTGACCCTGGTTCCGAAAGCGGCAAAGATAGAAGCAAACTCGCATCCTACCGCGCCGCCGCCCACCACCACCATGGAGGCTGGACGTTCCGGCATTTTAAAAATATCATCGCTGGTCAGGATCGATTTTCCATTTGGTTTTACTCCCGGAATTGTTGCCGGAGAAGAGCCGAGAGCCAGGACGATTGATTTACCGGAAACCCGGCCGGTATCCGTTCCTTCGATGTCAACGAGATAAGGCCCAGCCAGGCAGCCGGTGCCATTTTTGACGATAACACCTTCCCGTTTCAGCCGGCCGACCAGGCCACGCTGCAAGGTGCCTACGACGTTCCGGCACCGGTCGAGCAGTTTATCCCATCGATGCGGAACCGGTTCGGGCAATTCAAAACCCAACCTGGGTAATACGGAAGTCATGTGTTTGGCGGAATGGGCCGCGCCGGCCATCACCTTGGTGGGAATGCAGCCCCTGTTGAGACAGGTTCCTCCCATATCGCCTTTTTCAACCAGGCATACCGAGAGACCAAGCTCTTTCGCTCGCGAAGCAGCCGAGACTCCCCCCGTCCCGGCACCGATTACAACCAGATCGAAGGTCTCCACAAAAAAGCTTACGCTCCCTCCGGTTCGATCAGAAACAATTTCTGCCCGGCAGTCACCGCATCTTCGTTCTTGACCAGAATCTTTCTTACCGTCCCTTTAACGTGAGATTGAATCTCATTCATGAGTTTCATGGCCTCCACAAGGCAGAGTACCGTGTTCACGTCCACGACATCACCAACCTCCACATAGGGAGGCAAAGAGGGAGATGCTGAACGGTAAAATGTGCCGACGATGGGAGAATCAATCGCCACCAGGCCGCTGTCTTCTTCAGCGGTCTTTTCAGGAGCAGGCGCCGCCACCGCGGGTGGAACCCTGTATACCGGCGACGCGGCAGCTTCCGCCTGCGCCATCCCGGCTTTTTTTAGATGGTATGAAGTTTTACCCTCACTCCATTTCAGCTCGACCAATCCATGCTCATCCATGTAACTGGCCAACTCTTTCAAAACAGGAAGACATCCCGTCACCCTTGGCGAAGAAGCAGTATTCGTCTTATTTTTACCGATCTTTTTTGGAGTGGACTTGCCAGCCATGATTTTTATTCCTCCATCGTTTGTCCGGAAAATACAGGACCCGTCCTGCCACCGAAAAATCCTGCTTTTCCTCGAGTATAAAGATATTTGTCAGTGCTTCAGGTTTCAGCTATAATACACCCGTGTTAGATAATGTGTCAAATCAAATCAATTCCCTGCAAAAGAAGCATAAAACCGCTTCTTTTCTGCAGTATAAGTATTTTTTCGTGGCCCTGGCCGCCATAGCGTTATTTATCTGTATGACGGGACCGCAACTGGGTCAACCTTACGGGGGATTTCACTCTACCAATGAAACGTTTTTTTCCTCGGTAGCCCGGAATTATCAATCCCACTCTCTACTCGATCCTACAAACCACCACGGAGTCACGGATTTCACCCTCCCTCCCCTGCTTTCCTACCTCGTTTATTTTGTTTTTAAACTGTTTGGGGAAGGCGAACTGCAAGCCAGGATAGTGGTGATAGTTTTTTCGTGCTTCCTCATCATGTTCACCTACCTGCTTGCCCGAGAACTATACTCACCGCAGGCGGGAGCAATTGCCGCCCTACTCGTGGCTTCCACCCCGATGATAACCCTGGTAGGAAGAAATTTGCAGACCGATCCTGTATATTTATCTCTCACCATAGGATCGCTCTGGCTCTTTTTCAGGGCTGACAGAAAAAGCAGCCCGGTGCAAATGCTGCTGGCCGGAATATTGTTCGGTTTCGCGCTCTTCACCAAGCAATTCCCCGTCCTGTTCATCCCGGCACTTCTCCTTAAAACGTATAATGGATTGAAGAGTAAACGCCACTCCTGGAAGTTATATGCAGCCTTCCTGGTCGGGCCGCTGGCAATCCCGATTCCCTACTTCCTGTACCAGATTATCGCGCATGCCAATACATTTTTCAGCGTGCAGCAGAAGGTACATTTCACCAAGTTTAAGGTGCCCGACATGCTCACCATATCCCGTCTCTTGAGAGAGATATATTTTGGGTTTTCCATGATCTGGACCCCGGTTTTCGCCGGAGGTGCGATATGGTTCGCTTTGAGAAGAAAACAGGAGGATCTCTGCCTGCTGGCCGTGATCGTAACCCTTCTGTTATTCAACGCTTTCTTTTATCATCACAGCTACTATCTCATGGGACTGATACCGCTGCTGGCTATCGCCGCCGGGGCGATGCTCTGGTATTTCTTCCGCCGGAAGATTATCGGCGGTCTACTCGTACTGATACCGATCGGCGTCTTTCTTTGTTTCTCTCTCCTGGGAGCAAACAAGTACAACTGGCTGTATTACTGGCAGGTGTGCAGCGTGATCAAAGAGGTCGATCCCCGGGCCACCATTCTGAAACCGAAAGGCGACAGTAGCAGCCCTATTCTCCTTTACTACAGTCCGCATTTGAACATACGGGACCTGGAGGCAGTCAAGCACGATAAAAAGACTGGAAAACTCCTGTTGAATGATCCTCATTACCGCTGCTTTTTCATAACTTCGGCCACCATCACCGACCGAAAAAACATGGTAGTTGTCGAGCATTTCAGGGAGTCGTGGATCCCGGTTGCCTTCGGCATCGGCCTCTTACAGGAACCGGAAAACGTTAATTTCTTCCGGGCCAAGAATGTTTCTCTCTCCAAAGTAGGACCGCCCTGGCAGTTCGGCCTGCATTCGATGCCGGAGAAACTTATCAGCGCCACGGTTATCCTGCCTCCCGACATGGACGTGTACCGAATCCGGCAACCGGGGAACAAAACTTCGTACCAGGTAAAAGACAGGGAAGGTAAAAAGAGGATGGACTTCGTCTCCCGGTAAGCCTTTTTTCTCCTCGCCTGCCTGTTTCCCGTGGTTTGCGGTTAGATTTTAGTTTACATTCTCGCATGCGCGTGTTATAATTCAATGCTGCAACAAATCGGTTCAAGTCATTTCTTTTACATTGTGTTGGTTTCAGGTCTAAATGCTCATTTTGCAGACCCCGGAAGAGTTTCAAGGAGGTAGTCATGCGTTTTTCCAATAAATCGTTTGTGTTGATGTTTTCAGTTTTGCTGTCGGTGCTCCTGGTGGGTGGCGGCTTAGTAGAAGCCAAGTCCTGGATTTCCCTCGGGGCCAAGATAGATGCCGGAGCTTCTTTTCGGGTGATCACTTCCCGCGGGTACGGCACGGTTCTCAACACCGTAATTCCGGGGATACAACTTGATGAGACGGTAACGGGAGAAAGCATCAGTTACCAGCTTTCCATTCCCGGTGGCAGCTCTCTGAAGGTTAAATCCTATCCGGAGCTTCCCAAACTCACCGCCTTTGTGGCGATCCCCAACGAGCGGGAAGCTGAAGTCCGTATCGTGGATGCCGTCTGGGAAGAGATCGAGCTTGACAGGGCGATTATTCCCTCGAAAGGCCCTTTGCTGAGGACTGTTAACCCCGATGACATTCCTTACATGTTTGGCGCCGTCTATGGCTCCGATGAATTTTTCCCACCGGAAAAAGACATCGTCTCCATCAGTGATCCGTTTGTGTTGCGCGATGTGAAAGGCGTCCGGCTGACGGTAGTTCCCTGCCGGTACAACCCGGTTTCCGGTAAGCTCCTGGTAGCCAAAAAACTCGTTGTCTCAGTGGAAACAATGGGACGGTCTCTATCTGTTTTCCGCTCGAAAAACACCAAGGTTTCACCCGAGTATGCCGCTATCTACAAACAGCTTTTCGTCAACAATCAATTTACCTCCACCCGGTATGCGCCAGTTGAAGAGGCCGGCAAGGTTCTCATCATCGCGGCCGACGAGTTCGCCGGAGCAGTGACTCCTCTGCGGGATTGGCGTTTGAAGAGCGGGTTCAACACCGAGCTTTTCACCATCAGCCAGATCGCTCGAAACAGCGAGGAAAAGATATCCGCACAGGAGATCTACGCCTTTATCCAGAGCCGCTACAATATGGGCAACCTGGGTTACATCATCCTGGTCGGAGACAGTGACAAGGTGCCTACTTTAGTAGGAACCAAAGAGGGAGCCGACTCCGATCCGTGTTTCACCAAACTGGCAGGTGACGACCACGTTCCCGATTGTTTCATTTCCAGGATCTCCGCTGAAACCGTCGCCGATGTGGAGAACCAGGTGGCCCGTTTTATCGGGTACGAACGGAATCCTTTCTCCGGCGCTGACGCGGCCTGGTACGAAAAATCAACGGGTATCGCCAGTAACGAGGGCAGCCCCAGTGATGGGGACCGCGCTGACTGGCTCAGGGAATTGCTCATCGACTACGGCTACAGCACAGTAGACAGAATCTATGATCCCCGGGCCTCCAAGGCCAAACTAGCCAAGGCCATCAACCAGGGCAGAAGCTCCATCAACTACATCGGGCACGGCAGCCGCACCACCTGGGTTACCACCAGGTTCAGCAACAGAGATGTGGATAAACTTACCAACACCTGGAAACTTCCGGTCATCTGGAGCGTGGCCTGCGTCAACGGCGACTTCACCTCTAGATACGGCGACTGTTTTGCCGAGCGCTGGATGAAAGCCGGGACGGCGGACGCACCTACCGGCGCCATCGGTATTTTTGCCGCCTCGACCAACGCGGAATGGGTGCCGCCCTGCGATATGCAGTTCGAGACCGTCAAACTCACGGTTGAGGAAACGATGAGCACCTGCGGCGGCCTGGCCACCAACGGCGTACTCAAAGCCATGGAGATCTGGGGGACCAGCAGCGGTTCGAGCGGAGTCATGCTCATGGAGCAGTACAACTTCTTCGGCGATGTCTCACTGACAGTTCGCTCTAAGAAGGCCCGGTCTATCGATCTTGACGCTCAATTAGTGGGCCGCCAGCTTTCCATAAAGGTAACTTCGGACGGGCAGTCGGTTAAAGGCGCCCGGGTAACGATCTATAACGCCGATCTCTCCGGATGGCAGTCGCTTTCCTCCAACAGCGAAGGTATTGCCATGTATACCATCAGCCGGAATGAAGCGATGACCAAGCTCTTCACGGTTACCGGACTCAACCTGGTTCCCCAGGTCGATGTCCCGCTGGAGAGCCTTCTGGCCGAATAATACACCCCAACGTAAAAGTCCGCGCGGAATTATCTCGCGCGGGCTTTTTTTATTTGTCTCGCTTTCTTCGATGCTATTCCTGATGGTGGAAGGATGGTGTATCTCTACAGGGAAACACCATCCTCCTGTCCTCAAGCAAGAAGTGTGGAAAGTGAGGTTGCACAAACAAATATTCTATGGTAAACTTTAAATGGTTTATAATGATGGGTGAATTATATGTATCGGTTGCGGAATGTCCATAAAGGTTTTACCCTGATCGAGCTGATGATTGTTATCGGAATCATCGGTGTCCTGGCTGGTATCAGTATCCCCGCATTGCATACCGCCAATGTGAAAACTCGAAGGGTTGCCTGTAAAAAGAACATGGCCAATATCAACCACCGGATAGACATCTACAACATCGAGCACGACAGCCCCCCGATGGATTGGAAGAACGACCTTAAAATTTACTTCGCCCATGAGTCGATCCCCGATTGCCCTGGATCAGGAACCTATGTTGTGGAACGGCCGAGTCCTGACGGGACAGGCATAGGGGAGATCAGCTGCACCTACCACGGCTTCTATTACGACGAGGGTGAAGACAGATAGTAATCCTTATCTGCCGAAAACTCTCGAAATAAACAGTCCAGGAATTCCAGATGATCTTTTAACAGTGGAAACGCCAGATTGATTACCTCCATCGCATTTTCCTTCAATGGAAGCAGATCTTCCCGAAACAAGCGTAGGTAGATCCGTCTGAAAACATCGTAAATACCCTTTGGCGTCCCGTAGCTCTGAAGATATTTCTTAGCCAGGAAATTATCAATTCTTTCTTTGACCATGACCGGCTGGATCCCGTACGGGCCGGCAAGTTCACTAAGTACATACGCGAGATCAACCTGTTCAAACGCCAGGGTAATCTTCTGGGCTAGATAAGGCTTTTCTTTGTTCAACATCGAATCCATGGCAATTTCCAGCAGTAAATGACAGAACACATCCTTCCGTGGTATTTCCAGCGAGCGACAGGAAATTTGATCCGATAACCGTACAAGTTTTCCCGTAAAGTAATCAGAACTGTGGAAGGCATTGTCATAACAGATATGGTTGAGCATACCCCGAGTAATCGCTTGCATCTGCTGAACATCATGCACACATTCGGAAAGGACTTTACAAGAATGCGATTTTGGCACCCGTTTGCCGGTAAACTTGAACATGTCAGGTAAACAGTTGCCCACAGTAAACCATGGATTATTAGGTTCCGGACTACAGTACTGATGACTGATGAAGTTCATTTCCGTTTCAACCTTTTTTTGGTCCGATTATGCTCGGCCAATGTCCTGGAAAAAACATGTTTACCGTCAGGGCCCAGGACAAAGTACAGGAAACCGGTATTCGCCGGCGTGAGCACTGCGTCAATTGAAGCCAGACCAGGGTTGCAAATAGGCCCTGGCGGGAAACCGGTATGAAGGTACGTATTATACGGTGACTCGATCTTGAGATCATCATAGGTTAGACGCGCTTTGGGAGTTCCAAACACATACTGTACCGTGGCGCATGATTCGAGTTTCATGGTTTTCTTAATACGGTTCAGAAACACAGAAGCAATCAAGGGACGTTCGGAATCATAGCGTGCTTCCTTCTCGACGATGGAAGCCAGTATGATTACTTCTTCAAGGGACATTTTGATCTGCTCGCACCGCTCAAGGCGGTCGTCATTCATTTTGCGGGAAAAATTTTGTACCATCAACCTGATCACCGTTTCACAGTCTTCGTTTGGAGCCACCTTGTAGGTGTCGGGAAACAATACGCCTTCCAGCGTCTCCCTGGAACGGTCCCAGGGATGCAGATCAGCCGCGACATCGGATACAATTCGGGAGAAATCATCGGAATCAACCATTTTTTTATCAAGGAGCAATTTCCCGATCATCTGGCTGGTATATCCTTCAGGAACCACCAACCTCACGAAGTCCGGAACACCTTTTCTGAGTGTTTCCGTGATCTCCACCATGCTTTGCGAAGGTGACAGTTGGTAGGTGCCAGCATGAAGCAGGTTTCCGATCTCTCTCCAGCGGATATACAGGCGAAATACCATCCGGCTGCGAATGACACCCTGATCTTCGAGATGGCGGGCGATATTACGGGAATTCCAGCCGGGCTCGATGACGACTTCAACCGGGCCGGCTCCTGGTGGAGCAGCGGGAGATCCCAGGTAACAGATGATTATCGCCGCGGACAAAGCAATAACTATCACAATAAGCAGTGAAAAACCGGCGAAAGAAAAGAATTTCTTCATGTACCCGGACACGATAACTATTGTTTGACTTTGAACATGTGGACCTGATTCAGAATCTTGTCCACGGCGTAAATGGTATTGTCCTGACCAACATCAATACCGGTAGGCTGCTGAAAGTTTCCGGCAGAGGTTTCTTTGCCAAACCCCCCTACTCCACTGAAAAATTTACCATCGGGAGTAAACGCGGCGAGAGGCACTTTTCCCCGGTCTGAAACATACATTTTACCATCCGGACCAACCGCCAGTTTCTTGGGAGCAAGGAGAGGACCGGCACTCCCTTTGTCAGGAATACTGGTGACATATGTACCATCAGGCTCAATTATTTGAATCCGGCAGTTTCGGCTGTCCACAATGAACATCTTGCCATCCACTCCGATATCGATACCCTCGGGTCGCTTGAATAATCCTTCCGTGTTACCTTCCCCACCCCATTCAGTTATGAATTCACCTTTGTAACTGTACTTTTTGATTATATTGGAACCGGTGTCCAGGACATACATGTCACCCTGTGTATCAACGATAATATCGCATGGGTTATTAAGGGGATGAAACTTAGTTGTTTTGATCTGTGATTTGAATGCCCCGGATGAATCGAATTTCTGGATACGGTTATTATAGGTATCAGCAACATAGATATTGTCGTATTTGTCAACACAGATGCCTTCCGGTTTGTTAAACTGCCCTATGTACTTGCCTTTTTTACCAAAGTGGGTGATAAACGTACCGGATGAATCGAATTTTTGCACGCGGTTATTACCCGAATCGAGCACATATATGTTGTTCCTGCTATCCACGGCGATATCCATCGGTCCATTAAAGAGACCGGGCTCACTACCCGCACCGCCAAATGATCCTTTGTAGGAAAAATGCCGGGGTACACATCCGCTTGACAGATGTGTAAGAGTAAGAAGAACAAATAAATAAAATAATTTTTTACGCAACACCAAGAACATACCTTCCCTGAATCGCTTCATTTTACCATGATTTTGTTTATAGATCAAACCAGTGTTTAACCCGGAAAATGCAGCTACCTTCTACTCCATCCCGAAAACAACCGCAGCTACTTCGTTATGCTCGGTCAGCCTTCCTCACTGTAATATGCATTACAGTTCCGGGTGGTTTCGGTCGCATGCTTTGTATCTGAGGTTGTTATCGTTGCCTCGTAACAAAGCCAACTGCATTTTCCGGGTTTTTAACCAGATCCGGAATGAAAATAGGAAGAAAAACGGACTTTAAAATACGCCAACCAACGACATGTCCCGCTCGAACGGTTGGTGTAAATCGAGATGACCTCGATCTCCTTTAAGACCGGAAACTTCTTTGCCACCAATAAGAATCTGAACCTGTCTAATGCTGGAAAACTCCGTCAGACTGTTGACTATCGAGTATACAAAAAGCATTTCTCCAACCGTTCCCAGGTTTGCCTTTTCAACCAGAGAACGGGAAAAGTCAACGTAGAGCGTCCCGCGATCGAAAAATACGGTACGCACTTCCGAGCCGGGGGGAACGGTCGGTCTCAAGGCAGATGATTCGGTTCCTTTGGCCAGTTCGCGAACAATAGAAGCGGCAATGTCCGGCAGCATGGATTCCAGGCGAATCATCCTGTCTTCAGGCACCAGAGACATCCGTTTCGAGCCGGCGAAATAAAGAACGATATCCATAGTTCTGCCTGCGGACACCTGTATTCCGAGTTCTGCCTGCGGCTGCGTAGTGATATCGCGGTTTGGGTAAAGAAACAAAATATAATAGCTCAGCAGGAGGAGCATCAAAATCACACTCAGGAGAAAAACAATTTTCAACGAGCTTGATTTCCGTCGACTTTCAACTCCCACAACAGCTATCCTTCCATTCTATCAGTACCGCCCGGAAAGATACCGGACAATTGCTACCAAAACACCCTCAGCAACATCTGTTCTTACGTCGTCCCGCCGTAAAGCGGCCACATCTTCAGTGGAACTCAAAAACCCCAATTCAACCACGATTCCAGGCATTAAAAGACCATCCAGGGACAATAATCGCTGTCCCTTGACTCCCAGTCCGGGCCAACCCAACTTTTCTTTGAGACCGTCAAATAAAACTCTGGCCAGATGCTCGCTGCGCCTGGCCACCGATTCGGTTCGAACAGGTTGATCAATTCCGAGATCTTCAGGAAGCAAGGTTTCAGTTCTGGGTCTTGATTGAAGTGGCCGTGCTTCTGGCCGTTTTTCCTCATGAAGATCATTTATGCCTGAATAGTAAAAAACATGCAAACCGCGCAGACTTTCGTTCAAAACGCTGTCGGTATGCAGACTCACAAACATATCCGCTCCAGCTCTGTTAGCCGTGTCTTTACGCTGTTCAGAAGATAGAGAAAAATCGCCGTCACGGGTAAGAATGACACGGACTCTACTCCCGGCAAAGAGTTTCTGGATCCGGCGTGCGTACACCAGGTTGAGGTCTTTCTCTACCAGGTTGTTGTGGACAGATCGGCAGCCATGATCTTCACCGCCATGCCCGGGATCGAGTACAACCGTGATTGATCCGTCGGGAAGCAGATCAAGCCATTCAGAAATATTAAGGTCGGTTTTCATCCGTGAATCAACTGTGAGTGCCCCTGTCTCTGCTCCACCCTCCACGGTAGCTCCCATGAGTATACTCTCAAAAAGCATGGTCAGCTCGCCCGTGGCTGTAAACGTCTCCAGAGGAGAATCTACACTTTCTTCTTCTTGCGCTACCTGGCCAAACACCGGAAGGATAACAGGCGCAGATGCTTTTAGAACAGGAACATAGGCTTCTCCTGTCTCCACAATCTCAGCCGTTTCTTCAAAAACCAGAGGAGTGATGGCTTCCGGCGTGAACAGAGAAATTTCCAGTTTTCCGACCTCGCCAAAGGCTTCTTCAAACCATCTCATTGGATGTGAGAGGCTGACAGTAACTTCAGTGGTCATCCCTTCCCCGGCAACTTCAATAGACTCAAAAGGTATCACCAGATCCTCAAACTCTTTGCCGAAAAAAGGAGTCCCGGTGGTATTGCTGAATATAAAGGTAAGAACAGCCGATGGATCTCCACCTCGTACATCGTACACAGGTAGAGTATCGAAACTCATAACCAGTTTCGGCCTATCATCTTCGGACTGTATAAAGACATCGTCCATGGTGGAAGCAGGTGGGAAAAACGGTTGTGAAGAAAAGCCGCTCTCCCTGGCCAGAAGCGATACCGGATTATTCAATAGTTTCTCTAAAATTTCAGCCGCGATCGCCACTTCCGCAGTTCGCTCATCAATGATAAGTGGATTAAACTGAAATCTGATCAGCTTGCCGTTTAGAATCACTGCGTTCTGGCCGGCAAACAGACGGCATGACCGGGAACTGAAGCGCAGGGCGAACGTGCGGTTCCCATACCGTTCCAGTTCGAGCTCAAAACTGTCCATAAGATCATCGAGCTCAAGATACGAAATGCTATCTATCATGTACCCGTTAATCTGTTTCTCGGACACCAGGAACCTGGCTTTAACCGGATTAGCAGCAGTGACAGGAGCGGATACTGAGAAAAGCAACGGTACCAGGACAGATAGTGACATGACCAAAACGTAAGAAAGCTTTTTACATCCTCCCCTCAAGGCCTCATCACTCCTCTCCTAAGGTGCCGGTTTTATGCCCTCGAAGTATTTTTCGAGACTGTTCTCTCTCGGCAATGGCATGACGTTTATCGTATAATTTCTTACCGCGGGCCAGCGCGATCTCGACCTTCGCCAGCCCCCTGGTGAAATAAACTCTCAGCGGAACAAGTGTCAGCCCACGCTCCTGGACCTTACCGATTAGTTTCCGGATCTGGCGTTTGTGAAGTAGTAACTTCCGGGGTCTTCGGGTATCCTGAGTCACCGTGGAGGCATTACCGTACGGAGGGATATGAAGGTTGAAGAGAAAAACCTCATTCCCAACTAACCGGGCGAAACTGTCATTGAAGTTGGCGCCCCGTGTCCGGAGAGATTTTACTTCCCATCCTTCTAAAACCAGGCCCGCCTCGTACCGGTCCAGGAGCTCAAACTGAAATCGTGCCTTTCGGTTACTCGCCACCAGATTTTCACCCGTGCCGGCTGCCCGTTCTTGCTTTCTACTCATTCGAGTACAATCCAGTCTCCTTCGCTCACGCCGCCCTCACGTTCCTCCCTGACAACGGCTGTAGTCGAACGAGGTTCTACGAGAGTTACAAGGACCTCTCCCACCGATTGAGGCGGATTTCCGGACCCGGGGGCACCGTCGCGATAGACGGCAAGTCGTTTTTTAAAAGCGGCCTGTGGACTGATACCATCCTGGTATCCGGCCTCTATAACAACAATCAACCCTGTTCTCCTGATTATCCTGGCCCTGGTTTTTCCATGGACTGGCCCAAACTGCTGCTCGTCTTTCTTCCGAGCTCGCATCTCCTTAACTCTCAGGAAAAGTTCTTCGTTTTCAGGAAAGACCGAGTGTCCCCACTGCAATACCCGCCATGAATCAGGCGTTTTTCCCATCCGTTTCAGCAACCCGGCCAAGAAAAGCGCGTCGTCGGCAGTGACGCCATCATTGAGTTGAAGCAGTCGTTTAAATGTATTCATGGAAGAAGTGTACAAGCCAAGATCGGCTAAAAGAAGGCCGGTTCTCCGGTAATAGCGCGCGTCGGCCGGATTAAGATGCACGGCACGCTTGAAGTTGAGAATAGCTTTATTCCACTCACCCGTCTCCAGAAACACCAAACCAGCTTGATAGTTTTCTTCCGCAGCCTGTATTTCTTCGATAAGTCCCTGGAGTCGTTTCAGCAAATGCTTTTTCCGCTCATCACCCACCGCTGTTCGTTCCGCTTCTTCCAGCGAGAGCATAGCGTCATGGATCAGACCGATGGAAAGCCGTGCGTCTGCCATTCGTTCCCAGGTCATAGTATCGCCGGGATTCAAGGTAAGGGCTTCGTCATAGGCCAGGATGGCCAGATCATATTCTCCAGCCTGGTAATGTGCTGTGCCGCGCTGAATCGCTTTTTCCGAAAGTTTTACCGAGCGGCTTGAATCATCAAGGACAAGGGAAACCGATTCAGCAGAAACAGCGGTAGCGGCAAGTGTGACGAGGAAGATCGTTACCAGAGCCGTATGGACTTTCACAACCGGGCACTATCCCCCCAGAGAAACCACATTTTTCTTCTCGGACAAAGTACTGGTCTCACTTTTCCCGATAAATTTAATGGGATTGAGATATTTATTGCCCTTTTTAACGGCGAAATGCAGATGTATACCGGTCACTTTGCCTGTTCTACCCATTTTGGCGATGACCTGCCCGGCTTTGATCTTTTGGCCTTTTTTGACCAGCAGTTTGGAACAATGCGCATACACCGTTACCAGGTCACCGGCGTGTTTGATATAGACGACTTTCCCGCTGTAAGCTTTATAGCCGGAAAACAAAACTTCACCTTTAATGGCCGACACGATGGGAGTCCCGTGACGCCCGGCTATATCAATACCGTTATGAAACTTGTATTTTCGATAAATCGGATGAAATCTGCGGCCGTAATACGAGGATATCCAGCTGGTTCCGCGCACGGGCCAGTTGAATTGCCCCTTATCTGCTTCGGTGGAACAGGCAGCTTTGTTCCCCATCTCGAAAACAAGCGCTTCACCGCTATTAACGGCGCTGTCGGCTACAACATCTTCATTGAGTTCACCGATCGGAATCTTGAGCTCTTGGCCAACCAGGATAATCTCTTTTCCCAGTCCATTCTTGTTCATAATCTCGCTGATGGGAACACCATACGCTTTGCTGATAGTCCACAGGCATTCACCGGGATTGACTACATGTGTGGTTATAGCTTTCTTTTCCGCGTCAGACTTTCCACCCGAAAACGGTAACAGGTGTTTGCATGAGACAATATCGATCTTCGGCAAAGCCAGGGAAGGAAGACTATCGGGACCTTCCAGGAGCCTGGCTGAAAATGTGAGGGAATTAAAGTTAAGCTGTCTCAGCAGTATATTTTCGAGTTCAGACTCAAAACCGTGATTAATTTTCAGGCTCGATAACGGTACCCCTAACGACATTGCCGTCAACCCGGAGTCAGGATTCATCTTCACGGGTACAACGAGACGTATTCCGCTCTCGTTCTCTCCCGGCATTCCGGACACGCCCAAGAGGATAAGTACCACCAGAGCGAACGCAAATCCGAAATCGCGATTCTGTCTCTCCGAATAAATCACTACTGCACAGCCTTCCCACGTCTAGTAAAGCAGGTAATTATAGCACAGGAATCAGGGTTCGGCAACAGTTTTAATATTACCAATACCATGTAATTTTCGATACATCGGGCAGATTTTTCTGTGAAGGTTCCTACCTGGTCGTCACTATACGGGAAGAAACAAACCAGCTCGGCCCCTGGATCAGATGCTGGAAGATACGGTTTTTAAGAAATCACGGTTACATTTTGTTTTTTTCATCCGCTCGATGAGCAACGTCATGGCTTCGTGATTGGGCAGAGTGGAAAACACCCGGCGTAAAATCCAGACCTTTTTCAACGTTTCCGGATCGAGCAGCAGTTCTTCTTTCCTGGTCCCTGTTTTCTTGATGTCGATGGACGGGTAAATACGTTTATTGAACAGTTCCCGGTCCAAAACAAGCTCCATGTTACCGGTACCCTTGAACTCTTCGAAAATAATCTCATCCATTCTTGAGCCGGTATCCACCAGCGCGGTAGCAAGAATAGTCAAACTTCCACCATCCTCGATATTCCGGGCTGCGCCGAAAAACTTTTTCGGACGATAGAGAGCGTGCGGGTTGACTCCACCGGTAAGCGTCTGACCGGTGTTGGGAGTGTCGATATTGTAAGCCCTGGATAACCTGGTAATGCTGTCCAGCAGGATAATCACGTCTTTCCCATTCTCCACCATCCGTTTGGCCTTCTCGATGACCATCTCGGAAACCTGGATGTGATGCGTGATTTTTTTGTCGAAAGTAGAGGATACTACCTCGCCTTTCACAGACCGCTCGATATCCGTGACTTCCTCGGGCCGCTCATCGATGAGAAGCACTAGTATTTCGACTTCAGGATGGTTTTCCGCTATAGCGTTGGCAATCTTTTTAAGCAAAGTGGTCTTCCCTGCTTTGGGAGGAGAAACGATCAGCCCCCGTTGGCCTTTGCCCACGGGACTCAGCAGATCGATTATCCGGGGAGAAACATCTCCGTTGGACGGCTCCAGGTTGAATTTTTCCAGGGGGAAGAGCGGTGTCAACGACTCGAAAGACGGTCGTTTCGACGAGGTTTCAGGGGTATCGTAGTTGACTGCCTCGATCCTGAGAAGCGCGTGATAGCTTTCATTGTCACGTGGCGGCCGGACATACCCGACCACGGCGTCACCGGTTCGCAGGCCAAACCGCCTGATCTGGGATGGAGAAACATAGACATCGCTCTGATCGAGCATATAGCTGTTGGTCCGAAGGAATCCATAGCCTTCACCGAGAATTTCCAGGGTGCCGCCGGAGAAATGTTGTCCGGCTAAACGGGCTTCTTCCTTCAAGATGGATAGACAGAGGACGGTCTTCTTCATCTGCGAAAATTTGGTTAAATTGAGCTTTTTCGCTTTGACGTGCAGTTCTTTCACTGAATTCTGAAGAAGATCCGATAACTTGAGATCAATGCTTTTCATATCCCCAGAATACTTGCCCCTCTTGCGAGAAGACGTGTTTTTGTGAGGACCTCCCTCACGTCCTCTTCCGGGAGACGAATTCCGCCCTCTTGACATATTATTTCTTGATGAACTTCTTGAAGCTGTTCTGTTTTTATTCACTGGCCCACTCCACTCACAAATGCAAGATATAAACCTAACAGATAGACCACCAGGATAACCGGCGTGTACCATCCAAGCTTGAACCTGGTGTATCCTCGCCTGTCTTCCTGGATCAGGGCAATGACAACAATGCCGGTTAGAAGAATAGCGCACAGGGCAGTCATGATATGGCCTGCTGATGTAGCTACCCCGTGAATTTCTTTTTTAAGCGCCAGGACCGGTCCTTTGGTATAGAAGATGTCCGCGACGCTGATGATAGCCACATTGAAAATGTTGCTGCCCATTACGTTTCCTACCGCCATATCCACCGCACCGAGACGTACCGCTCCCAACGAAACGACCACTTCCGGAAGCGAGGTGGCGAAAGCGATGAAAAAACTGCCTACAAACGTGGCGCCGAGAGGAACGACAGATCCCCTGAACGATACTTCGATCGTAGAAATATCGTCACCCAAAGACGCCAACCAGATACCGTCGCCCACAGTAACCGCCGCCCAAAAGGCAAACAGTATAATTGCCGTTTTCAACGTCATGGACGCGTACTTTGCCTCAACCGGATCCTTGATCTTCTCTACGTCGTCTTTGTTTTCCTCCTTTTCTTCCTTCCCGTTTTTATCAACCTTGCTCTCACAGGCCACGCAACGCAGGGGAATTCCGCACTGGAAACAAATCCCCGTATCATCCCGCTGCCATTTCCATCGTTTTTCACACTGGTAGAGCACGTACATTCCCACGAAATAACCGATCAGAACGATGATCGATCCGGTACCGATCCATTTCACTGTGCCCCAGGAAACTGGAGACACTATGTTCAGAGCCGCTACCACCATGAGACCGATCCCCATAGCCGCCGGCAACGCATGCCGCGGGCTGACGGCCATAAGCAGCGGCCCTTCGGTCCTCGCTATATCTATGATGACCAAGACCAGCATATTGAACATGTTGCTGCCGAAAACATTACCCAGCGAAAGGTTGGGGATTTCTTCCACCATCACCGCGCTGAGCGAAGTTACCAACTCCGGCAGCGATGTAACGAACGACAGGAGCACAAGCCCTATCCACCCCCGGGAGATACCGGTTTTTTCGGAAATCACGTCTCCCAGTCGTGAAAGTTTCACTCCTGAAACGACAATAATAACGACCGAAGCGATGAATTTAATCCAGATTAGCATTATTAGCTAAACGTCTCCCTAAAGTTAGCGATTGGCTACTTTCTGCCAGTCTTCAAGGAACTTTTTCATTCCCTTGTCGGTAAGAGGATGCGCAATCATTTTTTCAATTACGTTCAAGGGGATCGTGGCGATATCGGCGCCGGCCATGGCCGCTTCGGTAACATGCTGCGGGTGCCTTATACTGGCGGCGATTATCTCTGTCCCGATACTGTAGTTCTCGTAGATCAGCACTGTGTCTCTGACAACCTGCATACCATCGTGCCCGATGTCATCCAATCGGCCGACAAAGGGTGACACGAAGGTCGCCCCGGCATTCGAGGCCAGCAAAGCTTGATTGGCTGAAAAAATAAGTGTGCAGTTGGTGGCGATACCTTCCTCGCTCAGCCTGGAAATAGCCGCCAGGCCTTCTTTGCACATGGGCACTTTGATAACGATGTTCTCGTGAATCTTGGCTAATTCCAGAGCTTCCGGAACCATCTCATCGGCAGTCAGGCCGACTACCTCAGCACTAATCGGTCCGTTAACCAGTTCACATATCTGGCGGAGAATCTCTTCAAAAGATCCCCCTTCTTTCGATACCAGGGACGGGTTGGTGGTCACTCCGTCGACGAGCCCCATCTCACAAGCAGTCCGGATTTCGTCAACATTGGCGGTATCAAGGAAAATCTTCATAGTGTTTTGGCCTCCTCTCGAAGTTCAAACAATAACGTTACCGTACTATCTAGACAACTCAGACATGAATTGACTTGATTTGAGTTGTATATGTAAGGTGGAGAAAATCGCAACCAAGCACATTTGAAGAATTTTATTTGACCTCAGGAATTTTTTGTTCTCGCTCTTGTTGTACGAGCCCAGTTGGAACACTGGCAGGTAATACCTTGCAGGAGCATCCTACAGGTAGCATTATAGCATGCCCGAAATGAAAGTCAACACCAATTTACGATTTTTTTTAACACCACCGCGAAAAACAGTTACTGCATTTTCCGGGTCAAGGTGAAACCTGGATTTTCACCTTCATGTCGCGGCCCCAGGTTCCATCCAGATAATGAAATACGAAATCAATGGACTCCACGTTCTGGATATCGCTGTTGAAGGGTCCGATTACAGCCTGGAAGGCGTCATGTTCGGGGAACGCGCTCATGGGCGTCTCGACCGCCACACCGTCAGTCCAGAGTGTGGAGTTCTCCGGCCAAAAAACTTCATCCGGTTTCTTCCATCCATTCACTCCCCAGTGTAGATACCCGGGCCGCTCGGAGAAGATGACGATGATGTCATCCTGCGTCGGCTTGAGTGGAATCCAAACCGGTTTTTCCGGGACGGGAGACGCCGAACCAACCGTGACTGCCATGACCGGCGACTGATTCTCGTTTCCGAAAACATCGGCGGCAGCAACCCGGTACAGGTAAGTAATTCCTTCTTCGCCGTTGATCACGGCGCTGTATTCTTTGGCCTTATATGTGGGAAGAGGATTGGTCTGGGAAGGAATATCTTTCCCTGTCATAGGCAGGGAAGACCAATCTGATTCTCCCTTTCGCCGGTATTGCAGGGTCACGTCCTCAAGCCCGGAAATATCATATGCGTAAGTCCACACGGTAAAGTCTTTGGACATGGGTTCCGCACTCCACTCGAATCCGCCGGGATTGTATGGTTCCCGCTGAGGAACGTAGATAGACGGCGGTACGGTGTCATCGAACTTGCCCCGGATGACTTTCATCGCCTCGGCCACGGCCTGATTACAACCCCGGGTGGGATGGCTGTCCCACATCTCGGTTCCATCCCAGTACTCGTAACAGGAGGTCTGAGCCACCATCAAGAATTTCCAGGCGGCTTTTACTTCGGTAGCGGTTTCGCCGGCCACGCTGTCGGCGGTGAAAACGATATTACGGGCGGCAGTCATGGTCCCCCAGGAGTTACGGTCGGGAGAATAGCCTGTTTCCGGATCAGGGTCGCCGTTCCACTTATGGAACTCCGGATCCCCATTGTCGGCTCCGGCCCAAGAACCGGCCTCCACATGAATGACATCTTCAAGCCCGGGCGGAAACATGTCAAGGTAATCCTGCACGGTAACCGGCACGAACCGGTCCGGCTGCTGCTTGACCCAATCCACGAACCGCCTGAAGTTATCATGATAATACCCCCAACTGCCACCGCCGAAATTGTCTCCATCATGATGGAGAACGATCAGTATCGGGTGTTTGGGATCGGTATTATAAGCTTCGAGCTGACTCATGACATGCTCGTAATTGAGCGCGCCAAAACCGCCGCGGCCATCCTCGTTCCCCATGTACCGGGCTGTGGGGACGGCAATCATCCTGGCTTTTTTCCCTTCCGGGGTGGTCTCTATCACGCCGGTATCCGGATCTCTCAAGGCAACATAGTGCGGCCGGTACGCCCATCCGGATACCTTGGAGGGTGCCCAAAGACCGTTAAGCTGGACCCATTCGCTCGGACCAAAATTAACCTGGTCCGCCTGGTTAGGCGAAAATAGGTTCTCCCCTTTGACCCAGGGATAGTTCTGACAGGCACGGTTGAAATGGATATTGTCAACGAAAGCCCACTCGATATCCTCGTCCACCAGGGCGGGAATGATCCACTCGGCAAACGCATTCTCCGGCGGGAATATTCCTTTTGAATAAGCAACCCCGTTACCGAACGTATCCAGGGTGATTTTCCGATGCGCCTGGATCTGTCTCCGAATGTCAGTGTACCCGGTGAGCGGCATCAGGGGATGATGGAACCCGAAAGCCACCAGGTCCAGCCGCGGATTTCCAGCAGCCGTGGTGAACCGCCGGCCCCGCTTGTAGCAGTCCGCCCAATTCTGGAACTCCCCGATCTTATTCATGGCATCCAGATCTTCGATCAGCGAACCGGAAAAACTCACCTGGGCGCCGAGGTAGGGAAGACCCGCCTCCATCCCCATCAATATGGCATCCAGCGGCCACGAGGTGTAAGGACCGGAGCGCTGCCGCATGATATCGAGCAGGCTGAACGAGTAGGTGCCACGATTGTGCGTGGTCAACAGATCTTCATACGGCCAGTAGATCGGTTGATGCATGTGCCAGTGAAACGAAATGTAGATAGGAACCGGAGGTTTGCTCCTCTTCTTGTCATCCTTTTCCCCGGCTGCCCGGTTTTCTCCCTGTAAAACGTTGTCCAGCTTGTGAAGAAGCTCTTTACTGGCTGGGGATAGATCCTTGTTGACATACTCTCCCGTCACTTTCTGGAGCAGTACCTTGCAAAGAGCCTTGACGGCCGGATACGCCGGATCATCAGGCCCTATCCGCCTCAGCTGTGTGGTCAACACCACCAGTTTTTCACCCTCGTTCTTGGCCAGGGAGAGTGAAAACAGTACCCCCACTTCCGCCCGCTTACGATCGAGTTTCTGCAGTGTTTCAAGATACTGCTTCTCGGAATAGTCCAGGGACGGCGAGACCGCGCGTACGTCGTCGCCCAGGGCTTTACGCAGATTTACCGCCTGATAGGCAAGAACCCGGTACTCTTCCACCGCGCTGGTCAGGCTGTTCTCCGAAGAAAGTCCCTCCGTTGGAAACGATACCGCCAGCGCGAGCATTCCAATCAACCCGATAGTCATGCTTAAGGTCATTTTTTCTCTCATCAGTAATGGTTTCACATCAATATACCTCCTTCATCTTCATCCAAAATCATTTCGCATACTCGACTTTTCATATAGATTTTCATCAGAAAGCTTTGTTACATACATTTACTTTAATTTAAGTGATTTAAACAGTAACGTAGCTTAAAGAACATATGCAACCTGAAAGCAGGATAACGTAAATTTTCCAAACTCGTCAACAAACCGAAAAAACTCCCACTCCACACATTTACTGTTCGGAATTCATCGAGACCAGCCTGCCGGAAATGTGTGCCTGCAGTTGACGACAGGCGTCCAGGACATTAGCATACAAGACGGAAGGAGCAAACGACTGCGTGGCCGCAAATAGCAACTATATTCCACTCCTGGTAGTCACCATGGGTGACCCTGCAGGAATCGGACCGGAGATCATTATCAAGGCTTTATCAGGCGGCGACCTCGATAACACCGCCAGGCTCCTGGTGGTAGGAATAACATCCATGCTCAGAGAGACCGCGTTTAGTCTCAATTTGCCGGTAAAAATACATGCGGTCACTCCGCAAACAATACACCGGTTACCCCGGCATTCCCCCGGCACCATGTTTGTTCTGGACGTGGAAACACCCGCGGGGCTATCTCTCACGCCAGGGACGGTCAGCGGCGCCACGGGCACAATTGCCGCAGCCTGTATAGAACAGAGTGCCCGCCTCTGCCTCAACCAGGAAGCAGATGCTTTGGTCACCGCGCCTATCAGCAAACACGCCCTGCACCTGGCGGGACTCAAAGAAACCGCTCACACCGAACGGCTGCAGACACTCTCGAAAACAGACTCGGTCGAAATGGCTTTCGTATCGGACGACTTGCGAGTCGTCCTGGCAACCCGGCACATACCGCTGTCATCAATTACTCGAGCCCTGACTGCCGCCAGAGTGCTCGAGGCACTGAGAGCGGCCCACCACCTGGGAATTCTGCTCGACAAGCAGGAGCCGGCCATCGGTCTATGCGGGGTAAACCCTCACGCCGGTGAGGAGGGCATGATGGGCAACGAAGAAGAAACAGTTCTCATTCCAGCCATCGAGCTGGCACACCGCGAGGGACTGAGAGTCTCAGGACCGCTCCCTCCCGACACGGCTTTTATACAAACGGCCAGGGAGGAATTCGATGTCGTGGTGGCGCTCTATCACGACCAGGGATTGATACCTTTTAAGATGCTCTCTTTTGGCCGGGGAGCCCAGATTACCCTGGGGCTGCCGTTTGTGAGGACATCGGTCGACCACGGAGTAGCCCTGGACATCGCTGGCCGAGGAGTGGCGGAACCGGGAAGCCTGGTGACTGCCGTCAGACTTGCAGCTGCATGTATTCGGCGATAGTGCTTCCGAACTCCCTGAACTTGTAATTGATGAAAACCATGAGACCACGGTGCAGTTCGTCCGAAGCAGCAATGACACATGATCTCAGGTTTCTGTAGTTGCAGTCGAGAAGCTTCATGTCGTCAAGCGGTTCGCCGAAAGCGTCGGTCATAACCGCACCTCCCTCTTTGAGAATGAGGTTGAGGGCGGCAAGATCATAAGGGAACTGGCCCATGAGGGTTCCTTTCCCCGCCCGGCGGAACACCTCCCGACTCTCAGGAATACTCTGATAGATCCGCTTCCCCAGGTCGATTACCGCATCGAGCTGCCCGGTCAGAACACGGGTCCCGGCGTAACAGACGCTGTTCAAGGTAAAATAACCACCCTGGACAGTCGAGCCATCGATAAGCGTGGACATAACACTTACCGCGTATGAGGCGGGGCGCCCGGTGAATCCCATCTCCCAACGCAGCTTTTCAAAGTCGATGTTCTCCGAGAGCAAGATGGGAACCCGCTGTCCGTTCATGACGATTTCCACTCCCCGTCCCTTCTCGGCCCAGAACGACCCGTCTCCCTTGATTTCCAGGATGAGACCGTGGGTGACATCCGAAAGGCAAAGCCCTTCTGGTCGGAACGGTGCGGCGGCTACCGACACGCAGCAGGACTCGAACCCGCAGGCCGCTGAACGGGTACCGTCGATAGGATCGATAATGAACAGCGTCTTAGCGCCGGCGGGAGCGACCAGGCCGACATCCTCCGTAAAGTAGGCCACATCCGGTGCGTTTTCATCCATAAATGTTTTTACCGCTGTTTCGGCCACCTGGTCGATACCGTATGAAAAGTCGCCGCTGGCGCCTTTTCCGAGAATTTCCTTGGCCGCCCTGGTTCCCAGGCCGGGTAAAACAGCCCGTCGAACGGCTTCAGACAGTCCGGTCATGATCTGTTTCATGGTCATAGTCTCCTCAATAGTTTCATAGGTTTAACGAAAGCTTGTATGAGTAAAGTGTATACCCTCAGGTAAGGAATAGTCAACCTGGCCGCCGGTGTGAAATTGGTTACTCGAACGGGCTTCATACTTCTTTGTTTTTCAAAAAAATCATTCTGAAAAAAGTTGACATTAGCCGGAAGTGTCTTATATGATAGAGTTGACACGCAAAATGGGGCACGAGTCGCTCCGAGAATTTGAAAGGGAGGGTAATCACATGATCAGAAGGAAAGGACTTTCTCTTCTATTCCTTGTTGTGCTTCTCTGTAGCAGCTTAGTGCTCCAGGGATGCGAGGCTATTGGTTCCATTTTTCAAGTACTAACTAAGGTTTTCGCTAAAGTAAAAGAGGTGCTTAGCGCACCGGAGACTATCCAGACGATACAGGCAGCGGGGAAGGCTACGCAAGCAGTCGGGGAAGCTATGGGTTCAGGGATGGATGATATTATTGGTGTTAATCCTGATACTGGTAAGTTAGAATTTGATAAATCCAAACCTATGATGAGTTCGGGGTT
>CAZQHK010000010.1:0-78500 GCA_964593455.1 uncultured bacterium | reverse complement strand
AGAGGGTCTTGGTACTAAATATGGGGTTATTTCCAGCAATCAAGGAAAATCCAAACCTATGATGAGTTCGGGGTTAGAGGGTCTTGGTACTAAATATGGGGTTATTTCCAGCAATCAAGGAAAATCCAAAAATGCCCAAGTCCTAGATGATGGGACATCGGGGAATTTTGATGATAATGTCCAGAACCAAATTAATACAAAGAAGGAGGCAGCCGGCGATTCATTAGCATATAAATTCGGTACGGGTATCACTAATTTCGGCAAAGGTGTAGTTGATGTCACCAAAAAAGTAGTCAACGAAACGCAACCGATATGGGATCCCATTGGAACCGCCATAGACACCTATCAAGTCATAAAAGGAAAGAAACAACCAACGAATGGTTTCCAGAGCGGTTTAAAGAACTTTGTGGATGGTCTCACGGGTAAACCAGAAGAGAAAAAGCCTGTACCCAAACCATTAATAGTCTGGACCTGATAGCAACAATCCGAATCCAGGAACGACCGGGCTGTTTCTCGCCCGGTCGTTTTTATATTCCCCCTCGTTTTTCTGATTCAGAGGTTAAACAATATTCATTACTCTCATTCATAAAGCGCTGGTTGACATGATCCTGAAGGCAAGGTTATAGTTGGGTATTGTCATTATTTCCTAAATGATCGGAGTGAGACCGGCGTGAACGGCTTTTCCTTCCCTCATTTCAAAGCCCGAAGGGGTATCGGGGCGCTCACGGTTATTGGGATTTCCATTCTCGCATTGCTGTTTATTCTGTCGTTAGCGGTTCATTTTTTATCCAGCGGAGTAACAAACGTGAGCGCCAGGGTGACGTCCGGAGAAAAAGCCCTTCTTATCGCCCGGGCTGCCATATCGGAATTACTGGGAGTAATAAACTTTGAAGCCAACCACCCGGACGCTACGCTGTTCTATGAATTCCGGGAGCCTCTTATCGATAACTACAACGGTTATTTCAAGAAAGAGATGGTCCCTTACAAAGTCCTAGAATGGGTTGAGGACGATCCCGAGGTCAAACTGGTTGACGCCGCGATAACGGTTCCCTGGCAGCTCCGGCTTTATAAGCATTATGGATATGAAAAGTACGGACGTCTGCATATTTATGCCAGGGCCATCCTTAAACCGGGTGCAGGTTATGAACCGATAGTCCGGGTTGTGGAGAACGTCTACGAGTTTAAGGTGGCGGCACCATTGCCGCCGCTGCCTTTTGACAGCTTCTCTTCTTGTTGTTGGGGTTTGAAACATACTCGATACCTTAAGTTCTGGGAAGAGCAGTATCGGGATAAACAGGTTGAAGTAGAGGATGTTTTCCGGCAAGCTGAGGCACAGTTTAAGATGACTCTGCCAAGACCTTTCGAAAACAACCCGCAAGATAATATTTACCGCTTCTTTCAAAGATATAAGTATCCGCCTTTTCCTTTCAATGACCGGGCCGCCCCTAATTCGATGACTCCACAGGAAACCGATATGGATAACGCCATATTCAGCAGACAGGTCCCACTTAAATTAAGGAAGTTCAAATTTAAAAAGCCGAAGGACCTCGAACCAATACCGACAGTTTGCTACAAACCGGAGGGAGCCTCTATCAAGGTTATGGAAGGTTCGGGAGACGCAGCCAGTTTCCGGATTGGAGATGTCCTTACTCTCCGTTTACCTGGAGCTGGAACCGCATCCGCCTCGGTCAACACAGGTTCTGATGACACTACTGCGATTAACGAACGTGAAGACACTGATTCGCAGGGTAATTTTGTGCGCAATTTGGATATATCTATATTGAGAAATCTTCAACCGGGTCCGGGCAACGATTACGTTAAAATCAACTGCGGTGGTACCCAGAATGTCATAATCCTGTTCCGTGGCCAACGAATCTCCCCCTGGATGGAAGTTCTTGATGACCAGGTAAAGGAATACGAATTAGCCTGGACAACAACACTTGATGATTTCGGTTTTATATTCAGTCACATTGATGAAGGCAATATGAGTAATTTTCGAAACAATCAATGGACCCAACTCCTTTGGGAAAATTACACCCAGAGAGCTACTCATTTTTTTGACAATCAAACCGATTTCAAGACCCACGTTACCTGGGGTGACGGTAAATGGCATCTCGACGGAATTTACCTGGTAGATGGCCCACTTACCGTTAACGCCAAGTATACCGGCAATGGTGTCATCGTTACCCGGGGCGCACCGCTGTCAGTGACAGCAGCCAACCCGGTAGACAAAGACAATGACACACTCACACTCATTTCCACAGACAACGACATCGTCCTGGGAGATAAGACCACCTACTATGCTTCACTTATTTCGACCCGCAGAACAATCCTGGGTCTACGGGGGAAAACCATTGTCGGGAACGTAATCGCTAACTTTTTCGAGGACTGTTTCTATAAAGATGAGCAGGATGGAACTATCATTTTCAATAACCGGCTCTTACGATTCGGTTTGACGGATAGCCAGCCGTTCCTGGACCGATACAGATTCTACCTTAACAAGCAACCACTGATTGTAAAAGTAAAACGGGAAGGTATATAACCGATGCGAAAACAAATCTCCAAAGGATTCTCCTTGATCGAGGTTCTGGTAATCGTTGCGGTAGTGTCGGTCGGACTTATACCGGTGTTGAGTCTTATTAGTCATACCGCCCGGAGAGTGTCCTTCAACGAGGAGATGGTAACGGCTAATCTTTGGTCGGTTCAACTAATCGAGCGTTACCGGCTGACCCCCCTGTGGGAATTGAAGGATAAGTTTTCATCTCCCGTGGACGTGCGGGCCTTGCTGGGCTCTGATGAACTACTTAAGGATCTGTGGGAAAATCAATGGATGGATGATAAAAGCAGAAAATTCTTTAAACGATATACCGTTACCCTACAGTTCATCAGCGATCCAGCTATTCCCGACGCGATGGGAAAACTTTTAAGCACTGTGTCCTGGAAAGACAAAGCGGGTAAGGAACGCACAGAAGAACGATTCATCCTGATAGAAAATCTGGTGGACTGAAATGACCGTGCAAGGTCTAAAAAAAGCAAAAAAAACGAGAGGTTTCACCCTGGCTGAAATTCTGGTCGGAACAGTATGTGGTTTTATATTATTGTCAGCATTAATCTTATTTTTAAGATCAGGTATGAGCTTTTTCCGGGCTGAGGAAGGCCGAACCAGTGCTTTGCAGGGACTTCTCCTTACCTATGATATGATCCAGGACGATGTACGAAGCTCTCTTTACTATCCAGAACAGGAGCTTAACGACCTGGTCAAAATATCGACTGACGCAAAAGGGAATTGCAAATTAACCCTGACTGTTCTCGAATCTGAAAAGGAACCGGTAATTCCCTATGGAAGACCGGAAGTAACAGGCAAAGTCATAGAATTTTCACTTGCACCCGCGAAAAAAGAAGGAGTATATCATTTAAAAAGGAGTGAGGGGGGCGAAGACCAATTATACAAATCAGTGAGAATCCGTGGGCTTTATTTTGAACATGAAAAAACTATGCTTGAAAAAGAAGGGGCCATCAGTCTGCTTAATATGTTTGTAAGAGTTTACTCGACAAACAAAGAATTCGACAAACTGGTATTCCCGTTTGTTTTCATGCTGGAACCAGAGACGTACTACTTACGGAATCCTTCCTGGCATTCAGGATTTTAAACTATGGCAGCTAATCGAAAGGAGTATCTGAAATGCACTGCAAAAAAAATCTTCTTTGTGCCGTCATCCTGCTGGTGATGACGCTGGCAACCACCGGCTGTGGTGGAAAAAAAGAAATAAAACCAATTGAACTTCCCGACCTTGGTGAAAACAATGTATCTGAACGTTACGTCAGCAATGACTTCGGCTTTTACTTCCACTATCCGAACGACTGGAATATCTATGAAGATCTGTTTAAAAACACCGAACTGAGCAAGACAGTGCTGGTTTCACCCCACAAGGGTAAAGATGTCGAACTGTTCAGTCTTACCGTGGTGGTCAAGAAATACGATAAGGTGAAGACGGTAATTGATGACGCCTTTCTCGAGGAAGTTCGTCAGAGTTTCGAGAGTGAAGGACAAGAAGTGCTTGAACTTAAACGAGGTAAAGCCAAGGAAAAATATCCGGCCCTGGTTGCCAAGGTAAGGAAAAAGGCCGACAGCAAGAATGTACTCTACACCAAACAGCTCATCTTCATAGCTGGGAAACGGCTTTTCGTGCTCACATTCCAGGGACTCAATAAATTTTTCACAAAATATGAACCCGTTCTGAACTATTTTAATGAAGGCTTTCATGTGATTGAATGAGGTTAATCCGTATATTGTATGGAACCTTCTACCGTGGCAATAGATGCTCCCAATATGACTGAAAAGAAGCAAAACAAACTTTTGATAACACTTGGAGCCACCTTTGCTCACAGGCTGCAGAACAATGTTCCGCTGGCCTCCCACACCACCTTCGAGATTGGCGGGCCCGCCCGCTGGCTGCTCGAGGTGTCTAATAAGGATAAGCTCCTGCAAGTGTGGCAAGCGGCGGCGAAATCAGGCGTTGAGGCGCTGGTGCTGGGAGAAGGCAGTAATGTTCTGGTTGACGACACCGGTTTTCCGGGACTGGTAATCCTCAACCGGACCGCCTCCCTGGCCGTGGACCGCCTGTCAGACGGACGTTACCTGCTCCGATGCGGAAGTGGTCTCTTATTGAGAGACCTGGTGAAAAGAACCGTCACTTTCGGTATGGCCGGACTAGAATCACTCTCCGGAATTCCCGGTACCGTGGGCGGCGCCGTATTTGGCAATGCAGGCGCCTACGGGCGCGATATCGGATCCACGGTCAGACAGGCGCTGGTGGTCACCGCGCCGGGTAAAAAGCCCGCCTGGCTCTCCCGGGCGGAACTGGATTTCTCTTACCGCAATTCAAGAATAAAAACCCAGGGAGGCTTGATCGTGGCGGTAGAGCTTGTTTTAAATCCAGGTAAGGCCGCCCGGCTGGCCACTCGGGCCCAGGAAATACTGGAATCCAGGTGGAAAAAATTGCCGCATTCCCTATCGGCGGGCAGTTACTTCAAAAACCTTCCTCCTCTACAGCCGGGAGAGCGGCACCGGAGCGCCGGGCTTCTCCTCGAACAGGCCGGAGCTAAAGACCTCTCCGTGGGCGACGCCGCCGTATTCGAGAAACACGCCAATATCATTATCAACCGGGGCCGGGCTTCATCCCGAGACGTCCTGAGCCTGGCGGTAGAAATGAAGAAGACGGTGCTCGATCAATTCGGAATCAGCCTCGAGGAGGAGGTCCGCTACGTGGGTGGCCCGGATTCACGGCGGGCCTGCCGGATAAGTCCATGAAAAGCCGGAATCATCCAGAAAAGCCCCGCCGCACTGTTATCACCCTAGTTCTCCTGCTGTTGCTCACGCTGACACCCTGCCTGTACCTTCTTAGCGGTCCGGTGGTTGAAGGGCAGCCCGGGCTCCCGCTGGACGATTCATATATTCACCTCGTCTACGCCCGTAACCTGGCCGAACACGGATTTTTAACCTTCGACGGAAAAAACCCCTCCGCGGGCACCTCGAGCCCGCTCTGGACCCTCTGGCTGGCCGGCTGCATCAAGATCGGAGCAACCGGAGAAACGGCAGCGGTAGTAAGCGGTCTCATCTTTCACCTGTTGACCGGGCTTACCTTGTGGCTTTTTTTCCGTTCATGCCCGGGATTCGCTCCTTCGGTCTGCCTGCTCATGGCCATTTTGACCATCGGTCTACCCAACGTGTCCTGGTTCGCAGTGAGCGGTATGGAGACATCGTTGTTTCTTTTCCTGACGGCGCAGCTACTTCTGCACGTATCGAGGCGGGCACACACTGCCGCCGCCCTGCCCGCCCTGCTCCTGCCACTGGTAAGACCCGAGGGTATGGTCTTCTCGGGGCTGGCGGTCTTGATTCTTTTCGAGCAAACAAGACGCGTCCGAAAAGAGGTGTTACCGGCAACGGGTTCCTGGATCCATTCCCTGGCCGCCACCGGACTAGGCGTGTTCCTGCTGGCGGCAATTTACCGGCTTCATTCTAATAGCTGGCTGCCGCAGACTTCGTTTAGCCGACGGTGGATATGGGACCTGCCCACCGATTCCCTGCTGGTGTTCCCGAACGGGCTGGCCTCATTTATCGTCCAGGTCTTTTCGTTTCTCAAGAACTTCGCCTTCGGCTGGCCCTCATCCCAGCTGGCCCGGACCGCCAAATTTCCGGCTCTTCCCGGTCCGGCCGCCGACATAGTATCAACCGTCATTGTCCTGGCCTTATTCGCTATTTTTATCCTTGGCGTCATCCGGGCCGCCGGGAAACGCTCATCTGTGCAGCTTCGCCTGCCGGTCGCATTCTTTTTCGCCCATCTGGGCTTTTTTCTCTGCTTTCTGCCCGTACCCGGTGGTGCCGGCCGTTACCTGGCCCCATGTTTCCTGTTGGGAACTATGGTCCTGTTCCTGGAGATGAAAAACAGGACGGGGCCGTCGCGGCGGAGATGGCTTCTGTTTTTACTGCTTTTCCTGCTCCTTAATGCCCGGGGTTGGTTTCTCTGGCACGCGCTTCACAAAGACGCGGTTGCGCACCTGAACCGGGCCCACGGCCGGGTGGCCGCTTATATCGAGAAGAACATTGCCGACGGCACCCGGGTGGCCGCCTTCGATATCGGAAAACTCCAGTGGGAAACGGACTGCTCCATCATCGATATCAGCGGCCTGGTCAACCGCGAGGTGGCCGGCTCCATCACCGCCAAAACGCTACCGCAGTACATCGAATCAAAAGACATCCCGCTGCTGGCCATGATCCACACTTTTTCCCCGGATAACGAGACGTCATTTCACCGGGAACTCGGATTCGACGAAGCGATGACCGGGTACCGGGAACTCTATTCAGCCGCCGCCTGGCCGCACCGCTATTTTATGCACGTCCGGGCGCTTAATAACGCCTACCCGGTTATGACCCTCTATGCTCGGGAGAAAAAACAATGAAAAAAAACTGGCAGACAGCCCTGGTGCTGGGAATCGTTGTGCTGGGGTTTCACCTCCGGGCCGTGTGTCCGACATTCCACTGGTACGACAGTGCCGAACTGGTAATGGCGGCGACCCGGATGGGCGTACCTCATCAACCGGGATATGGCCTGTACGTGGTGCTGGGTAAAATCGCTTCCCTGATCATACCTTTCGGAGAGCTGTCTTTCCGCCTGAACCTGCTCTCAACTTTCTTGTCAGCCGGCTGCGCAACGCTCACTTTCATGGCTGCTAAAACCGTATTCAGGCTGACCACAACCGCCGCGGCGACCGGTGTCCTGCTTCTTTCTTTCACCGGGCTTTTCCGGGAACCATCGCTGGTCGCAGAGGTATACACGCTCGAAATTTTTCTTCTGCTGGCCGTCATGGTGACAGCCAGGAAAAAACGGGTCAAGAACATCTATCTGGCCGCCCTCTTGAGCGGATTGCTGGTATCTCTCCGCCCCAACGCCTTTCTTTACCTGGCCGCCTGCTGGGTGACCTTCGGAATGTTTACCCATGTCAGGCAGAACCGCCGCCTTCTCCCGGACCTTATTTTCATTTTCTTGCTGGGACTCTCACCGGTTATCATCACCGCCCTGCGCCTGCCGGCCGAGCAGATACTGCTCGACCCCAGGATTCCACGTACCGTTATCACCTGGCTTAAGATCGTGACAGCCAGGGATTTCCAGCCATATTTCCTGGTCTTCACACTCCCCGAAGTTTTGTCCCGGGTCAAACAGCTGTTTACCATGATTGCCATCGATATCTCCCCGGCTCCCTGCCTGGCAGCACTGGTCGGAGCGGTGCACCTGTACCGCACCAGACGGCCACTGTTTTTTTTCACCTTCTGCCTGGTGTCGATCAATATCGGGTTCCTGGCCAATTTTTCCACCGGGGAGATACACCGTATGGTGTTTCCCACCCTACTCGCCTTGACTTTCTGGGTGGCGGCTGGAGTCGACATGGGAATCAGGATAATCGGAGACCGGGTAGGCAACGTACTCGCACGATGTATGCTGACCGGGCTGTTGGCTGCCGTCGTGCTTACCCTACCGGTGATAAAGGTCACCGGCGCCGGTTACCGTAACGATACTTCCGCCAGGATATACGGTGAAGCCTCCCTGGCGCTGGCTCAAAACAGCGATTATCTCATCGGCGACTCAAATGTAAGCTACCGGCCGCTTCTCTTTCTCAGGGAGATTGAGAATCGAAACCGGACCGTCTCCCAGGTGGTGGTAGACCTATTTGATGAAAACGTAGCTACCTCCATCCGCAACCTGCAGACTGCTCACCCGGCTCGCCGGTTCTTCTCTCCGCTCCTGGAACCTCCGGGCATCGCCGCGGGCCTGGTCAAACACTTCCGGCCTATCAGGAACGGCCCGACCTGCTGGCTCTCTCCTCGCTGGCAGGAAGCTCCTCAGTTTCCTGAGCCATCCGGTTTTACAATCCGGGCGTCGAAATCTCTTCTCTGCCCCCTTGCCCTGACCCCGGCCGTTGAGTTGACTGCCTTCGGATGGAACCCGGGTCCGGTCAAACGCGGCCGTCTGCTGACCCTCGATTACATATGGACTCTCAGGGAGCACGGAAACGAGTCGTTTCCGGCGGCAGCAGTCCTGTTGTTCCGTAAAACAGACCGGACGGCACCGGAGCGAAAAGGAATTCTGGTGTTTCACGATGTCCATCCCCTGGGACAGTGGCTAACCGGATACCGGCAGGAAATCTCTTTTGAAAAAATCTTTACGGAGCGGTCGATCATCCAGGTTCCGTACGATCTGGAACCGGGAACCTATTCCATCACCATATCCCTGGCCCGGGCAGCCAGGGATATGATAAACGATCATAGAAGCAATCCGATTATACGAGGACGCATGTGGCTGAGAACCATGAACCCGCTCTCCTATCGAGACCGGACTCAAATATTCAGACTCACCTACGGACAGTCAGGTCCCTTTCCCCTTCTGGAACCAACCCCCGCACTCTACAAGTCTACTGATATAGAGTGGCACATCCTGGGCACCATAGAAGTTAGATAACTCCCGAGAAGCGTGCCAAGGGCACTGATATCGTGGTATAATTCAGACAGCCCTTTAAAGCGAGGTGAGTCGGGATGCGCCTGTTCCTTTTTTTCATGGTAGTGATTATCGTGGTGACCAGCAGCTACTTTCTCGGCCGCTTCCATGCAGTCAAGGAAGATGTACAAAAGGTATCCGCCCAGACAAAGACCACCACAGAAATCAGTCAGAAAAACGTCGCCGAGAAAGTAAAAGCACCCCCACGGGCCGCCGCGGTTAAGAAACAGGGCAGGAGAAAAAGCAAAAAAAGAAAACCCCCTTCCCGGTCTCGCACCACCAAAAAACAGAAGACTGTAGGAAAAGAGCCGGCTAAACAAAAACCGCCCGAGGAACAGCAAAACTCTAAACAGGAAAACCCTAAACGTGATCTTGAGGCCGAACGGAAGCAGGCCCGCGAGTTGTTCCAGAAGGCTATTGTAAACCTGGACAGTGATCACGTCGAAGAGGCCCTCTCCGAGTTCGAGCACGCAATCTCGCTCGATAATTCTCTCTTGTCCAAGAACGACAAAGGCCTGCTCAAGGAAATATTCTTCCGCCGGGAGCAAGCTCATGAAGACGCTCCTGAAGACCGGGAGAAACTCTATAATCTGGCTCGTGCCTATTACCTGGGCGGCCGGATGACCAAAGCTCTTCCTCTTTTGAATAAATTAGATACCGCCGGTCTCAACAAGACTGACGCGGCAGAGGTTACGGTCATGCTCTTCACCATTGAAAAAGAGAGCGAGGCCGTCCAGGCACGTCTGGAAGAAAAGCAGAAATTAGAAAAATCGAAGAAAGAAGCGAAACCCGGTAAGGAAGAACCTGAAGAGCCCGCCGAGTCCCGGTCTCCCGAACAGGAAAAACAGGCCAAGTTGGACGCCAAGAGGAAAGAAATCGACGCGCTCAAGCTTAAACTCGATTCGCTTGTCATCCAGCAGGACATGCTGGCCGACGAACGAGGCGACGTGGACAGGAAGTTCAACCTATGGAACCGACGGTATTACCGTGACCAGACAAGTAAAGCCCGCACTAAGAGAATCGTCTACAAGCACAATCTGGAGGAAGTTGAGCAACGACTGAATACACTGAAAGAAGAGATAGCTAAAACCGAACTGGATGTGTCTAAACTGGAGGGGGAACAAGCTCAACTGGAACAGGAACTCTCCTATGAGGAATAAGAGAATTCTGGTTACCGGCGGGGCCGGGTTTATCGGGTCCCACCTCTGTGAAGCACTGCTTAAGAACGGTTGGCGCGTTTTTGCCCTTGACTGCTTCGATCCCTATTACCCTCGCAAACTAAAAGAACAAAATATCGCTGGCCTGATATCGAACGATCATTTCTCTCTCCTCGAGGTTGACATCAGGGACGATAACTCCCTGCAGGAGGCATTGGAAGAAATCAAACCTCCTTGCGTGGTCCACCTGGCAGCCCGCGGAGGGGTTCGTCCTTCACTTGAAATTCCGAAACTCTATGAGGAAATCAACATCCGCGGCACCTTGAACGTACTGGAAGCGGCCAGGGCCACCGGTGTCCGGCGTTTTGTCTATGCTTCCTCGTCATCCGTTTACGGAGTCAACGACAATGTGCCGTTTAAGGAAGATGAAACAAGTTTACGGGTGGTATCCCCCTACGCGGCTACCAAGGTTGCCGGAGAAGCGCTCTGCCGGGTCTATCACCGGTTGGCCGATTTTAACAGCACTGTTTGTCTTCGTTTTTTTACCGTATACGGCCCCCGGCAGCGCCCCGACATGGCGATCCGTAAGTTCGCCGGATTCATTCACGAAGGCAAAGAAATCCCCATCTTCGGGGACGGGAGTTCGTACCGTGACTACACCTTTATCTCGGATATCATTCAGGGGATTTTGGGCGCAGTGGAACAGGGTTCTGACTTCGAGATAATCAACCTGGGAGAATCGAAAACTATCAAACTCCTGGACCTGATCGGTCTACTGGAGCAAGCCCTGGGGAAAAAAGCCATTCTCGAGCACCTGCCACCGCAGCTCGGCGATGTCCCCCGGACCTTTGCCTGCGTTGACAAAGCCAGAAAACTACTCGGATACAATCCTCAGGTGGGTATCGAAGAAGGAATAAATCGTTTCGCGAAGTGGTTCTTAGAGCAGCAGTAAAAACCGCTGATTTTTACTTTTTCTTAGTCGGCACGAGTGATTCCGGAACCGATGGTCCTACCACGGCCAACACTTCGCCTTTGAAGTATTTCCGAGCAACGCGGCGGACGTCTTCAGCGGTGACAGCCCTGACCTTTTCCGGCATCTTCTCGGAAAAATCAAACCCCAGGCCATAAAGCTCGTTGAGCGCAGCGCCGCCGGCCTGGGCACTGTTGGTCTGTTTACCCAGCCGATCCATGGTGATACAGTTGTTTTTGGCGTTCTCCAACTCATCATCCGAGACAAGCTCCTCTTTGATCCGTTCATACTCACGCCGCAGCAGGGTCACCACCCGTTCGACCTTGTCCGGCGGGGTCTGGGTCAACACATGGAAACTACCCGGCTCCAGACCAAGCCAGTTGGTCGCGTGGACGTAATAGACCAGGTTCTCTTTCCCCCTGAGCGCCTCGTGGAACCAGCCATGGGGATAGACGATTCCGGAAAGCACCGAGTCCGCCACCAGCAGCGCGTATCGGTCTTCGTCGTGGACGGTGCAGCCAGGATACCCGATAGTGATGGAACACTGCTCTTTTTCGTTTTTCTTGAACAACTGCCGCGCCTGCTCAGAAAAGGGGGCAGCCTTAACCGGCGGTAATTTGAGTTCCGACCGGGCCATTCCGGCAAAATATTTATCGAGTAATGTTTCAGTTTTTTCTACGTCGATATCACCAAAAACCGCCAGCACCATGTTGTCGGGGACTACATACCGGCGGTAAAAAGAAATGAGATCGTCCCGGCCGGCCGCCGCAACGGCTTCTTCTGTTCCCCCAGGAAGAAGCCGGTACGGATGATCGATGAAAAAAACCTGCCTAAAGAAGGCGTCGGCTTCAAGCCTCCAGTCATCGTCCCGGCGCTTGATCTCGGCCAGAAGTTCTTCACGTACCTTGCCGATCTCTTCCTCCGGGAAAGCGGCGTTCAGGATAACATCCGATATGATCTCCACGCCTTCTTCAAGGTCCCGGGAAAGAACATCAACCTCTACCGAGAACGAGTTGTTTCCCGAACTGGAATCGATACTTCCACCAAGTCGTTCCGCGGCTGCGGCAATCTCATCCGCGGTCCGTTTCCCGGTCCCCTTGAGAAGCATTTTTGTCATAAACCTGGTGTAGCCGTTGGTCGTTTCCGTCTCCAGTCGGACCCCTGCTTTGCCGTAGGCCTGCATTGAAACCAGCGGAAGAGCCGGGTTTCGTTTCAGAAGCAGAGTCAGCCCGTTATCAAGCGTGAGCTTTCGGACTTCACGGGTCGTTTCACCGGCATCCGCTTTTTCGCCGGTAGCTTCAGCCGAGGCTTTGGGACGGACGGCGACCACGGTCAGGTTGTCCCGGTGCAGATATTTTTTGGCGACCCGGCGGATCTGCTCGGTGGTGACTTTCTGAATTTCATCGACATAATAAGCAGTAAAAAGCGGGTTGCCGGTACTCATCTCATTGCCAGCCACGTCCCCGGCCAGATCGTCAATACTCTGGTTGTAGAAAATAGATCCGGAAACCTTCTGAACTTTCGCTTTTGCCAGTTCTTCTTCCGTAACAGGTTCCTGGTACAGACGCTCTATCTCCGCCAGGATCGCATTCTCGGCATCAGCCAGTTTTCCGTCCTCCAGCGCCATATGGATAACAAAAGCACCCGCTCCGTAACTCGGCGTCTGGCTGTAAGAGTATATCTGGTGACAAAGCTGCTTTTCATCCTTGATGATCCGGTAAAAACGGGAACTTTTCCCCTCAGAAAGAATATGGGAAAGCAGATCGAGAGCGAACAGATCGGGATGGGACAGTTTGATGGAATGAAACGCCATTTTCATGTAGCTGAGACCCACATCCATAAATTTTTCGGCGTATTGCCTCCCCATCTGTCTCGGTTCTTCCGGAAGCAGCTTGGATGGAACGGGCTGGCGTTTCCAGGAACCGAACAGTTCCTTGACGATTGTGGCCACTGTTGCCGGGTCCACATCGCCCGCCACCGCTAAAACGGAGTTGTTAGGTGAATAATAACGCCGGTAATAATCGACAAGGTCGTCCCTGGTAATAGCCTGAAAATTATCCAGATGTCCGATCACCGGGTAGCGAACCGGATGGTTCAGGAACATGGTCTCGGACAAGAGATTGTAGAGCACTTTACCCGGTTCATCTTTACCCATATTGATTTCTTTGATAATGACTCCTTTTTCCCGTTCCACCTCGTAAGGAGCCAGGGCGCAATTCATGGCCCAGTCGGCCAGCAGGTCGAGAGCGGTCTTCTGGTGCTCGGTGGTGGTCTCCAGGAAGTAACACGTGTGGTCACGGGTCGTGTAGGCATTCGAGGCACCGCCGATCATCTCGATCAGTTTTCGCGACTCGCGTTCCGGCCGTTTCCAGGTAGTTCCAGAAGAAAGCAGGTGCTCGAAATAATGGGAGATGCCCGACCCCAGGTATTTCCCCTCGTAGATGCTCCCTGTTTTCACATAGAGCCTGGCAGCCACCACCGGAGCAGCATGGTTTTCCACTACCAGCAGCGTCAGACCATTATCGAGAATAGTCCTGGTGACCACGGGCCGAAATGACACGCCACCAGTCAAATCACCTGCACAGGCAGTACCGCACATGAACAAGCACACGATAATTACACAGATCAACGACACACGTCTCATAATCTCAACACCTACTTTCCACGCTTCTTGCTTGAGGGTGCGATGAGGTTCAGTTTTCTTCAAAAACGACAATATGGTCACCGGGACAAACCTGTCCCGGCTCGATGACTTTGGCAAAAACGCCTTCACGAGGCATAACACAGTCACCTACCTGATGATAGATCGCGCAGCGGTCATGGCATTCTTTGCCGATCTGGGTCAGCTCCATCACCGCATTCTTGCCCAACCTCATTTTCGTACCCAACTTCAACATGTGAAGCACCAGGCCGCGGGTGGTAATATTCTCGGCCATCCGACCAGGCACTACTTCTATACCCTTGGCCCGGATTTTATCAATGCTTTCTTCAGCCAGCAGGCTCACCTGCCGGTTATGGTCTCCCCCGTGCGAATCACTCTTGACTCCCGTACCCACCTCCAGCTCGATGAACGGGACGTTCTCTTTGGGAATACCTTTTCGATCGCTCACCGAGACCGCCACCACTTCTCCGGTTTGATCTCCGGGACGGGTGTGCTCAGACTGAAGTTTACCACCGGCGATCTCACCTCGAATGTAATATCCCGACCGGCCTCCGGACTTCTCGAGCAGGCGGAGATCCGTTACTGTCATTCCCTTGTCCACCGCTTTTGCCATATCGTAAAGGGCCAGGGCGGCAGTCGAAGCGGCCACCAGGGCTTCCATCTCCACTCCCGTTCTGCTTCTAGCGGTTACAACAGACTCTATTTCAATCGAGAAATCGTCTGGCTCAGGTTTGAAGTTTACCGCCGCGTGATCGAGCGGGAGCACGTGACAAAGAGGGATGAGATCGGCCGTTTTTTTTGCCGCCTGAATACCGGCCAACCGGGCCACGCAGAAAGCGTCTCCCTTGGGTAGAGTCCCCTCCATCAAGGCAGTGAACGCCGTCTCGCTCATAGTAATCAAGCACGCCGCCCGGGCCCGGCGGAGAGTGATATCTTTCGAGCTTACGTCCACCATCCGGGCTCGTCCGTCAGGACCGAGATGCGTTAATGTTTTTCCATCTTGTTCTTCGTTGACGGTCAGATTTTCATTCAAAACAGCTATCTCCCGACCACAATTTACTCAGGCCCAGATCACACGATGCAGTTCGAAGTGACAACCCAGGTCAGGATGGTTTGGCAGGACGCGAATCGAGAAACCGTGCCGGCCGCTGGTCTCGCAAACAGCCGATCCGACAAAGGTACTACGATCATCTTCCTTGTTCTTGCCACGCTGTTTCTTGAGATCAACTGCTTTGCCCCTGACGATGTTACCGTGAACATCCATCTGGCCGACATACATCTGGACCAGCACATCATTGCTATCAAGACTGCTGTGCGACAGGGTGACTTTGACCTCCAGCGATTCCCCTACCTTAAGCTCCTGGGATGAATTCGAGGTAACGTCCTCGATAACTAAATCCGGCCAGCAATGACGAACCTTTTTCTTCCAATCGGAGAGAATGATGGCCCGTTTTCTATCGTTATCATTCAGGCTCTTGTACCGTTTCATGCTGGGCACATAGTAGTTCTCGGTATATTCTTGTAGCATGCGGTTGGTGTTGAACACCGGACAGATGGCCCGCATGGACCGTTTCATCATGTTCACCCACTGGTGCGGCGTATTATCGCGTCCCCGGTCGTAAAAAAGTGGAACGACCTCGTGTTCCAGGATATCATGCAGCGTCTGAGATTCCACCTGGTCCTGGTATTCCTGGCTGTCGAAAGACTGCCTGCTCGGATCTATCGCCCACCCGATATCAAGCGAGTAGGACTCGTCCCACCATCCATCCAGAATACTGACATTGAGCACTCCGTTGGCAGATGATTTCATCCCGCTGGTACCGCTGGCTTCCTGGAGCCGGCGAGGCGTGTTAAGCCAGACATCCACTCCCTGGACCATGTACCGGGCGATGGTGGTGTTGTAGTCATCGAGGAAAATAATGTGGCGCTTGAACCGCTCTTCACGGGCAAGCTGGATCACCTGCCGGATCAGCTCTTTGCCCGGCATGTCCTTGGGATGCGCTTTGCCGGCAAAGATGATCTGGACGGGACGATCAGGATCGCAGAGGATCCGCTCCAACCGGTCGGGGTCCTGGAGGATAAGTGTGGCCCGTTTATAGGTAGCGAACCGGCGGGCAAACCCGATAGTGAGCGCCTCCGGGTCGAGTACGGTCTTGGCTTCTTCGACCTCGCTGGGAAGCGCCCCCCTGACTTTAAGCTGCTTCTGCAAAGTGTTGCGTGAAAAAGCTACCAGCCGCTCCCGCCGCCGCTCGTGTGTCCGCCATAACTCGGCGCCGGGAATATCATCGATCCGCTCCCAGATCGACTGATCTCCGGGGTGGGTCACCCAACGCGGTCCGAGGTAACGGTCGAACAGGGTGGACATCTCGTAAGAAAGCCATGACCGGTGATGAACACCGTTGGTAACACTCCCGATAGGAACTTCGTCAAGGGGAATAACCGGCCAGAGATCTCTCCACATGTTTCTCGATACCGCACCGTGGAGCTTGCTGACGCCGTTGGTGGCGCTGGAGAGCCGTATGGCTAAAACCGCCATGGAAAAACCGCCGTTCGGATCGGATTGGTTCTGGCGCCCCATAGAGAGAAACTCTTCCCACGAGATACCAAAGGCTTCGTCATACTCGGCGAAATATTTCTCCATGAGTTCCCGGGAAAAGATATCGATTCCCGCCGGAACCGGTGTGTGAGTGGTGAAGAGATTGCCCGCCTTGGTGGCTTCCAGGGCACTGCGGAAATCCATGTCGTGCCGCTCCATGTGCGTCTTGATTCGTTCCAGCGACAGGAAAGCCGAGTGGCCCTCGTTCATGTGGTAGACGGTAGAATGGATCCCCAGCTTGCGCAAGGTGTTCATACCTCCGACTCCCAGGATGATCTCCTGTTTGATTCTCATCTCGATGTCGCCGCCGTAGAGCCGTCCGGTGATCTGCCGGTCCTCGGAATCGTTTTCTTCGACATTGGTGTCGAGCAGGTAAAGCGGAACTCTTCCCACCTGCGCTTTCCAGATATAGGCCAATACCACCCGGCCTGGAAAATCAATGGAAATGGTCAGCGGAGAGTCGTCATCTTCTTTCAACTGCTGAACTGGCATATTGTAGAAATCGTTGGTGGGATAACTCTCTTCCTGCCAACCATCGGCGGTGAGCATCTGGCTGAAAAAACCGACCTGGTAAAGGAGCCCGATGGCAGCCATGGGAATACCCATGTCGCTGGATGATTTCAGATGATCGCCGGCCAGTATCCCCAGACCGCCGGAATAGATGGGCAGGCATTCGGTGATACCGTATTCAGCAGAAAAGTAGCAAACTCTTTTCTTGGTGGTTTTCCCGAACTTCCAATCATACCAGGTCTTGGCTTTCATGTATTCGTCAAGTCGGGCGCCTATCCGGTCCATCTGGGACAGGAAGCCTTCATCGGTGGCCCGTTTTTCCAGACGTTCCTGGGAAGCCATTCCGAGCATTTTCACCGGGTTGTGGTTGCTCGCTTCCCAAAGGCTGTTGCTCAGCCGGCGCCACAAAATGATGGCCTCGGGATCCCAACACCACCAGAGGTTGTAAGCTAAATCTTCCAGCCGTTTCAGCCGGTCGGGGATGGTGGGAATAACGTTGTAGGTTTTAATAGGTCTCATATCGACTCTCCTCCTATTATAAAGCGTATTAGACGAGGCAATTGTAATAGCGGGAGGGAAGCCGTGTCAAGCGCCGGACTGCGTATGCTTCCTCGGAGCCTTTAGGGCTTGCTGGAAGTGTTCGGTATGTCCCTTTTTTGCATACAAAGTACCGGCAGCCACCTGAAATAGGCTCGGAGGAAAATGCTCCGCCTTATGTATTTAATGGAGGGTGATCTTGTGGGGTTTGGTTTTCGTTTGTTAATAATAGGTCGATTAATGTGGGAAAAGTGGCAGGTAACGTCTGTCCCAGGCGAAACCAGGATGGCTTCACCCCCTTCTGGCGCGACTTCGTTTCGTTCGCCTTGTGGACATTGTCGATGCGCTATTTTGCTTCCTGAAAAACAGCTCGGTTCGAAAAGAGTTGCTGGTACTGGATTAGGTCCGGTCTGGTGATCTCGTGTTATGATAGAGGCGATATACGCCGGACTATTCGAGTTTTCAATTGAGAGAGCGAGATGCGGGATGAGTTATTCCAGCGTAACAAACGAGATCCAGACGGAGGATAATCTCCCGTCAAAGCGTGTCCGGTGGCAGGTGCGGTGGGCTTGCTATATTGTTGCCGGAGTGCTGGTTACACTTTTGGCCGCCAGACCGCTTATGGGACGCATGGGAACCAGCTATACCGGCAGTAAACCCGAAGAAACATACCCTCCCCTGCTCACGATACATTGGTACTCTCAAGCTCTTTTCAACAGCGGCAGTTCTCCCGTCTTCTGTCCTGAAATGTCGTATCCCTTGGGATTCAATTTCGGTGTGGGAGATGGCTGGGGACCACACCTGGCAGCCGCCATCCTGGTCGGGATCTGGGGTTTTCCTCTCGGCTACAACATAACCATGCTGCTACTTATATTCGGATCGTTCCTGTTTTGCTGTTTGTTCCTTGAACGGCATGTCCACGATCCCCGGGCGGTGATTGTCGGCTCGGTCATCAGTGTATGCAACGTGGTGATCGCCGGTATGCTCTACCGGGACAATACACTCTACTCGGTATGTATGTGGTTTATTCCCTGCGGTCTACTGGTGGCGGGGATTTTGTTAGACAATGCCCGGAACAAATCTCCCCTGCTCCTGGCAGCGCTCGGCGGCGTCCTGGTATTGACTCTTTTTACATCGATGTACCAGCTCTACATGCTCTGCTTTTTCCTGGTGCTGATGGCCCTCCGATCACTTGTTTCGGGAGTTTCATGCCGGCATGTCATTAAGGTTACAGCCGTGGGTGTTACCGTGCTGCTGGCTGCGATAATGCTCTGGGCGGCAGTGCTGGGTTCGTATCCGGGCGGGTCTGAGTTTCTCGACCACGTTCTCAAGTTCCAACGATCCTGGCGATGGGTCAAAATAGACGAGCAGAACCTGGACCAGTCATTCAACAATTTCCGGACACTCATCCTGATGCTGGCCGGGCAGGCGAAAGAATTCGGATTCGACGAACTGCCTATACTCGAATCTACTCATTCCAGCGATAACTCAGCCGCAGACCCGCACAGCGACCCCGGCAACAGCGACACTCTCGGTAAAGTCAGTAACACTACCCTTACCAAGGGCACGGCCGCCAAAGCTGTTCCCTTGTCGGCGCTGGTCATGCGCTCTCCCACCGGAATGAAGTATTACCTGGGATGGTCCATCCTGGCCGTATTATGTCTGGCGGCATTGAAAAAAACGAAAGGCACCCTGTTTTGGAGCATGTCAGGACTGTTTTTCCTGCTGGTGGCGCTGGGTCCGCAAGTATCGCTAGGGGAAGTTATCATACCTAATCCGGTGAACCTGGCAGCGGGATATATTCCGGGTATGGCCTATTTTCGGGTGTGGTCCAAGTTCCTGCTCATGACTTTTTTCTGTTGGGGCGTCGTGCTGGCCAGGTTTCTCGACGACCTGTGGACAGGTACAAAAAAGAAAAGAGCCGTGGCCGGAACGGTTCTGGCTGTCGTCCTGGTGGTTGAAACGCTGGGGGGAAATTTCATACCGGAAAAAAGCACTTTTACTCTCGAACCCAGTTCTGCCACCAAAATAATAATGACCGACCGGGAATCCCCGGTTGTGTTCGATCTGTTTCATGCCAGTGCCGGCTGGAACATAACCAACCGTGGCGCGGTTGAACGCTTATTCCACCAGAAAACGATTATTGGCAGTCCCTTCATTTTCGGCTCGGCCTTCCTGGAGCTGCCGGCCTTCCTGTTTTCCGGCGTGCTGCTCGAAGAATGTGCCCGGATCAATAATTTACCATTCGGATCGGAAGAAACAACCGCTTACCGGGAGAAAGTACTCGAACTATGGAGCCAGTACCAAATCAAGTATATCGTTTTCCAAAAACACTCGTTTCCGCGCCTGGCCGCCCTGAACCTTTCGCGCGGGATGAGAAATATTTTTGGTGATCCGTTGAGTGACGACGGCAGGATTGCGTTGTTCAGAACCTGCCGGGAGTTACCAGAAATTTCTCCCTATCTTTCACCGGCCAACCGGCCGTATTTTTCATCGGACCGGCTGCTCCCCCTGGCTCGTGACTCAAGCAACTTTGAAGACCTGGCAGGCCGCCTGTTGGAGACTCTCTCCGCAGAACAATAACGAATTCCTTTTATTTTCACGCTTTATGAAACAAACCAGGGATTCTGATGCTATTATTACATGAACACGCCACGGGATTGGGTGTGGTGTATCATACGTATGTGTGTTGTGTAAGGACTGGTGCATTCGTGCGCGGAATCGTTTTTAAACAGCTTCTTCTGGCCTTGACGGCAGTTTTTATCCTGTCCTGTGCGCTGCCGTGTTTTGCCGACAGCGATAAACCGCCGTTCCTGGTTATCGGACACGCCGGGTCCCCGAAGAAGCAGCCCGATAACACGCTAGAAGGTTTCGATCAGGCACTCAAGGACGGCGCCAACGCTATCGAGATGGACCTCTGTATTACCGCCGATCAGCAGGTGGTGGCCTACCACGACTGGGATCCGAACTCCACTATCGCCCTGGCCCGGCAGGCGGGACTCCAGGACTTCAAGTACCGTCCCTGGAACCCCAACGTGGGTAACGATTACCGACGACCCGTGGATGAGCTTACCCTGAACGAGCTCAGAAAACATTACGGGTACACGATCAACCAGGACAACAGCTCGCTGAGCGGGCAGGCTGAGCGGACCAAGCACAAAATCCCCGCTTTCGAAGACATCGCCCGCTGGATGAGCACAAAAAAAGGGCTTGATCTTGTTTACCTGGACATCAAGATACCGGCCGGCCGGCCAGAGTACGTCTCAATATACATAGACCGGATCTACGCGGCGGCGGAAAAGTACGGTGTCCTCGATAAGCTGGTTTTTGTTTCACCCCACTACAACATCGCCGCCCAGGCAAAACGGTACGCCGATTCCAATACTATCCCACTGAAAATCGGCCTCGACCAGGAACTACCAGCCTCATTGATTATGTCTCTGGACGAGAAGAAATATGATGCGGCTCAAAAAGCGTCAAATCTCGGTCTTGATTTCAGTTCCGTCGGCCGGCCCACCAAGGTGACCGTGCATGGTGGATGGAGCAGTTACCAGAATATCGTTCAGCGCGTGAACCGACTTAAGAACGCTCCCGGAACTTCAGACAGCTACAAAAAGACCAAACTCATCGCCTGGACCATCAACGACGAAGAGGAGATCAGGTGGCTTTTAAAAAACGGTATCGACGGCATCATGAGCGATGACCCGGCCATGGTGACCAGACTGGTAAAGAAGTACGTCGGCCGGACTGCTATTGAAGATTCCCGGAAGAAACTGCTCATGGCCGCCGAAGAGCTGGACCAGGCCGCTCAGGACCAGGCAAACCTCGGTTTTTTCGGAGGGATATGGGAGTTCTTTTCCGGCAGTAAGAAGCGAGCGTACCGCAAAGCGAAAAGCGCGTATGAATTGGCTAAGAAGCGTTATGACGCCCTGACCGGCACTTCACCTGAAGATAAGAGTCTGCCCGGCGCTGCCGGTGAGAAACACGGCATCACCCGCGACGCCCGGGATGATATGTAACTGAATTTTAACCGTCTTCACATCCTCCTGGCTGCCCTATATAATCTGTGGTTTTGACTGAACCACAACGCAATGGTACCATTGAACCAATTCATAAAGACCACGAGGAGGCCGCCGGTTCTCCCATGACCGACACCGAAGAACCACAAACACTGGATACCAACCCGGCTATCGAAGTCAGAGGCTTGACACAGGCCTACGGGCTTCACCCGGCCGTTGAGGACATATCGTTCCAGGTCAAAAAGGGAGAGATCTTCTGCCTTTTCGGCGGCGCCGGAGCCGGCAAGACCACCGTTCTACGGATGGCAGCCGGCCTGTTATCACCCAAGAGCGGGACCGTTCTTATACACAACCGCGACATCTGGCGTCACGGCACCGATCCCGATACCGCCATCGGAGTTGTTTTGGAAGCAGCAAACCCATACCTGGCCATGACCGGTTTGGAGAATGTCACGACCTTTGGCGAACTTAACGGGAGCGATATCGGAAACCTGAAAGAGCGCACTGAGCGAATCATGAAACAGTTCGGTCTCTGGAACAGGAGACATGAGTACGCACTTGATTATCCTGACGCTTTACGGCAACTTCTCATGATAGCCATGGCCCTCATCAACGAACCGGGAGTACTGTTCCTGGACGATCCCACTGCGAGCCTCGATTTCCTGAGTCGCCAGTTGATTCACACGGCGGTAAGACAGCAGGCCGAGAAAAATGCGGCGGTTTTATTGACCACCAGCAATCTCGATGAAGCCAGAGGACTCGGGCACCGTATGGCGTCCATCATTGCAGGCCGCCTGACGATAGTGGAGGATTTGAAGTAATGTTATTCGTAGCGCAGTGCTTCTATGGGATCCAGTTTGGCCGCGCAGCGGGCCGGATAGTAACCGAAGAATATCCCGACCCCGGCTGAAAACGAGAGCGCCAGGAGCACTCCGAGCGGTTTGACGGCGATAGTGATCTGGGTGGTACGGCGCACGATCTCTGCACCTCCGACCCCCAGAAGTACCCCGATGAAACCGCCGATCCCGCTCATGATAATGGCCTCGATGATGAATTGGCGAAGGATGTCCCGGTTCCTGGCTCCCACCGCCTTGCGGATACCGATCTCCCGGGTTCGCTCGGTGACGGTAACCAGCATGATATTCATGATACCGATCCCACCCACCAGCAGCGATATGCTGGCAATACCAGCCAATAGAATAGTGAAGGTGCGAGTCACACCGGAAACGGTCTCCATGATCTCCGCCTGGCTGCGGAGGTTGAAATCGTCGTCGGCACCCGGTTGGATACGATGACGTTTCCTGAGGATACGCGAGATTTCTTCTTTGACCTTTTCGTGGTCGGCATCAGGTACGAGCTGGAGATCCACCTCCCGAAGCGAAGCGAGCCCCAAAAGCTGTTTCATGGCCACCGTGTAAGGAACGATGGCCTGATCGTCCGGATTGAACCACCCCTGGTCTCCCTTGGCTTTAAGAACGCCCACTACCTTGAAATTGATCCCCTTGATCTTGATTTTCTCCCCGATGGGATCCTGCTCCTCAAAGAGCGTTTCCACCGTGTTGGGACCAAGGATAGCTACTCGGGCGTTGCGCTCCGTCTCGCCCTCGGTAAACGCCCTGCCCTTCTCGACTACGAAGTTCCTGATAGGCAGGTAGGTAAACGTCGTTCCCACGATACTGCAGCGGGTGTTCTTGTTGAGGTATTTGAGCTGCGCCCCTCCCTGCACCACCGGAGCCACCTGTTTAATTGAGGGAACTTCTTTCATAACAGCCTGCGCGTCTTCCAGGGTCAACTCCTTCTGGTCACCGGTACTGACTCCGCGGTGGCGGCGCTGGCCGGCCCGGATAATCAGGAGGTCGGTCCCCATGGCCGAGATTCTCGCCGTAATATTTTCCTGGGCGCCCGTTCCCAAAGCCAGCATGGAGATTACCGCCGCCACGCCGATGATAATCCCCAGCATCGCCAGGAAAGAACGCATCTTGTTGGCAAACAGACTTTTCACCGAAACCTTGACTATGGTCCAGAACAGCATCAGGCAGCCTCCGTCTCGATGATCCGGCCGTCACACAGTTGGATCCGGCTCCGGCAGTGGGCGGCGATATCCTGCTCATGGGTAACGATAATTATGGTCCGCCCCTGTTTATTCAGCGAGGTCAATAAAGCCATTATCTCCTCACTAGTCCGGCTGTCCAGGTTCCCGGTAGGCTCGTCGGCCAGGATGATGTCCGGGTTGGTAACCAGGGCCCGAGCCACCGCTACCCGCTGCCGCTGGCCTCCGGACAATTGGCTTGGCTCGTGTTTCATCCAACGGGTAAGTCCGACTGAATCGAGAGCAGCCGCGGCATGGTCCTTGGCTTCAGCTTCCCCCGCGTACAATAGCGGCATCTCCACGTTCTCCAACGCCGACAGCCGGGGTAGCAGGTTAAAGGTCTGGAACACGAATCCGATCCGCCGATTCCTGATGGCAGCCAGTTGCACGCCGTCAAGCTCCGAGACATCTTCCCCAGCCAGGAGATACGTTCCCGAATCGACGCGGTCCAGGCATCCCAGAACATGCATCAGAGTAGATTTTCCACTGCCCGAGGCGCCAGTGATCGCGAGCATCTCCCCCGGCCGGATATCGAAGCTGACACCGTCCAGCGCGTGGATGGTGCCCCCGCCCAGGGTGTAGGTTTTGCGAAGATCGCGGGCCGTTATCAGCGCCCGGTCCCCATTATTCACACCGGAATCGGTCATCTGCCGCTTCTCCTGACGAACATGTTTCTCATACCGCGGCCACGACCGCCCTGGCGCCAGCGGCTCTCTTCTTCACCCTTACGCAGTATGATCTGCTCACCTTCCTGCAGACCTTCTATGATCTGCGTATTAACACCGTCACTCGATCCGGCTGTCACCGAACGCTCCTCCTTCGTGCCGTCGCTTTTCTGTATCGTGACAAAGCGCTCCTTGCGACGTCGGTTGACAGCTTCTGCGGGAATCACCAGCGTATCGATCTCTTCGGCGATGACGATCTCACAGTTGGCGGTCATTTCCGGTTTCAAGAGGGACTTGTTTTTTCCCTGCACCTCGATTTTAACCTCGAAAGTGACTACGTTAGAAACCGTTACTCCCTTCATTGCCACTCGAACGATCTCCCCACGGAATCGTTTATCCGGAAACGCGTCTACGGTAATCAAAGCTTTTTGACCGGTTTTTATCCGACCAATATCGCTTTCATCCACGAAAGCAACCACGTACAAACGCGACAGGTCCGAAAGTGTCATGACCGTCGTGCCCCCCCCCACATTGCTGATTCCCGAAGAGATGATCTGCCCGATCTGTACAGCCCGCTGGACCACCACGCCATCGATGGGTGAAACCACCTTCGTATCATCGAGGCGCTGCTGAGCCTGCTCCAGGGATATTTCATTAAGCTGAACCTGCGAGGAAGCCAAATCCACATCCCGGCGTTTGAGCTCAAGCGCCATCTCCTCGATGGCTAGTTCCTCCAGACTGATCCGGGCTTTCTCCAGATCCGCTTCCGACTGGATGGCGGCAGCCATGGCCGAATCATAATTTTCCTGGCTGGTCAGTTTTTTGGATAGCAGGGTCTTGAGCCGTTCACTCTTGGCTTTCGTGTCTCCGTCCCTGGCCTTGGCCGCTTTCAAGGTGGCCTCCACCCGTTTCTTTTCGGTTTTGAGCTGTTCCTCGGCGATTCGGAGATTTTGCCCGGCCTGATCGAGACGGGCTTTTGAAGCGGAAAGCTGCACTTCAGCCTGCTTCACCGACCGTTTCTCGTCCACCGGATCCAGTTCCACCAACAGCCCCCCTTTTTGCACGGAATCACTGATGTCATAGGGGAGAGCCGTCACCTCACCGCTGGCCTTGCACTTGATCTCCACATCCAGGTTCGACTCTACGCGGCCGGTGGTTTCAACCACCTGCCTGATATCACCCCGGGAGACGCTCACAACCGTCTCCTGTGGGGCTTTTTTCTCCGGCTCAGAACCGTTCCGCCTCATCCAAAGAACCGCCGCCACGATAGCCGCTACCAATAGCAAACCAACTATCAATTTCTTTTTCATTCATATCACCTTCCGTGTGAAAACGTATTCATCTCAAAATGAGCGCGCTTTCACTACTTCTTATTGACGTATGGTATCAAAGTTTTATTCAAAAGTTTTACTATTAATACAATATGATGCATATCCATCTACATTCCTTTAAGATATATATTTCAGATCAGCTTTGAAGCGGGCGGCTAGCGAGTTATCGTAGATCTTGCGGAAATCATCTGCGGTAAACCCGAACACCCGTTCCAGCTGCTCGAACTCGAACGTCATACTGTTTTCGAAAATACCGGGGTCATCGGTGTTGATGCTGAAATTCATTCCCAGCTCGCGGGCCCTGGCTACCGGGTGGTCTTCAATTCGGGCTACGCTACCGGTTTTTATATTACTGGAGGGACACATTTCAACATGTATCTCCCGCTTAAGCACCACATCGAGCAGATCCGGGTCCTGAAAGAGGCTAACCCCATGACCGATACGGTCAGGAAAACCATGGTCCAGCGCGTCCCGTACCGACTCCGGCCCGCACCATTCTCCCGCGTGAATTTCGATTCCCATCCCGGCTTCGTTAAAGGAGGCAAACAACCGGCTCAAAGGCTTAACCGGATAGTCTTGCTCGAGGCCGGCCAGGCTGACTCCGGCAATCAGGCCGTTTTCAAAAAGATGGTGTATGGCAGTGGCCTGGGGCTTGATCTCCTCCAGGGACCGGTGCCGCGGGATGCAGGCTATGAACTCAACCTGAATGCTTTCCGATTCCACTTCATCTACCAACCGCCGCAGGCTTCCCATGGTTTCCGCCGCCTGACCCGGATCACGCGGAATAAGGCTGGAGGATATCATGATTTCGAGATAGCATACACTCTCTTCCCGGGCCCTCCCTACATAGCTGAGTAACAAGGGGATAAAAGGTGAAAATTGTCCCCAAACCGGTTGAACCACACGCCACCATTCGATGAATCCATCAAATGTTTCAACCGGGTACAAACCCTCGAAATCTTCCGGCAGGATAGGATAGGATGGATCGTTCTGCCTGATGTTTCTAACCATAGCCGGATCAGCTATTCCTTCAAGATGACAATGCAGTTCGACTTTTGGAATAGCCGGGAGTGATGGCATAATGGTTTTCCGGTTAATAATCGACCTCCCAGCTCTCCGCCAGCACCCCCCGGGAAAAAGCCAGGGAAGCCAGACTTTTCTGGAGATCCACCAGAGCGCTGACTTCAGAGGAACGGGCGTTCGAGAGATCATTTTCCACCAGTAGCAGATCGTAGGGCGTGGCCAGCCCCAGCTTGAACCGTTCCCGTTCGGCCTCCAACTGCTCTTCAGCCAGCACCCGGGCACTGGTGGTGCTCTCGATACGCTTGAGCGCGATATCCACCTGCCGGTAGGCCCCGCGAATCTGTGCCGTCACCATTTCCATGGTGCTTTCCAGGGTGAGCATGGTCTTAATCAGCTCGATCTCGGCAATAGAATAATCGAGATCCTCTTTGCGCCGTTTCCCAAGCTCCCAGCTGATTCCCAGCATCCAGCTGTAGAAATGCTTATCCATTACCTGGTCCGTGGCGGAAGAGATATCTCCGGCTGTTCCCGGATTCCGTAACGAGCCGATAAGGTCGACCTGCTGCTTGCGCCGATCGGCCACCAGCTGTTTCTCTATCTTCTGGATCTCAACCGCCTGGCGGGCGGAGAGGATCTCCGGGCGGCGATCGACAGCCGATTCCACCAACGTTTCTACCGGCGCCAGTTTTATCTTCTCCATCTCCGGCAATTCGAGTTCCAGGTCTTTCAATATGGACCGGTCGTGAAGCGGCATGTCGATATAGGTTATCAGCGCTTCCTCCAGATCGTGGATGAGCCCTTCCGAGACGATTACCGCCTCCGCCCTGGCCGCTACCCCGGCCTTTGCCTGGGTAAGAGCGATGGGAGGCTGTACCCCTACATCAACCTGGTTTCTGGTTAGTTCCCTGAGCTCCTCGGCAAGATCGTAGGACTGCTTTCTTACCAGGAGCAGGTTTTTGGCCAACACCAGGTCCCAGTAGGTGTTTTCTACCTGGAGCAGCAAGCCTTCCAGCTCTTGTTTGAAAGCGGATTCCACTACTTGCATCCTGTTTTCCGCCCGGCGGATGGGAAGCTTGAGTGAGATCAGGCCCCGGTCCTCCTCGAGCGGCCGTCTGAACCCCATGGTCATGTCCGCCTCAATAGACGGATTCAGGGCGGCAAACGCAGAGTTACTCTGGGTCCTGGAAACGCTGATAGAGAAATCATACCGGTTCCCGTCCCAGGAAGGACGCCGGTAGTTGAGAGAGAAATTCCTCCCGGACCGCTTCGACGGCAGATAGACGACACCCGTGGACTGAGATGTCCCGGTAGCGCTCAGTTCACTGCTCCAGGACGGATCGAACTCAGTTGACGGCAACGTCTTTGAGAGAACCGCCTGCTCCAACGATAGGCGGGCCACCTTCAAACGCAGGTTCCGCTCAACCGCCAGATCGAGCAGATCGTTAAGTGTTGCCATTTTCTTGACCTGGGCGTAAGCAGCCGGCTGAAACCAGACAACGGAAACAAAAATAGTAAAACACAAAAGCACTAGTATTTCATGATAGGAAAAAACTGTTCGTCTCAAGTATTTCACCTCGTTTGTTCTCTTTATCTCTTCATATGTAGGCGGGGAAACTTTTGTAGACAGGGAAACTTTAATGTTATTCAATCCGATCTTTCAAATAGTAATGGACAGAGACAGATACATTAAATTTATAGTCCTGAGAATGATATGCTAATGGTATAGGAAAAGCGAGGTCAAGTTATTTCTGGGAAGAGACTGCAAAACAAGTGGTTGAAAACCTTGCCTAATTGATAGTCGAAACCGTTCCGAACAGGGCGCCAATAACGGTGGAAACGTACGGATTACAAGTAAACGGACATGTCCCTCCCGAGAACGGTATCACATACCCGACCCCGAATCCAATGACTCCGCCGATACAAACCCCGGTAATCATTTTCCATGACATTCCTGCCTCTCCTGACGGTTATCCGGGATAGTATTCCCCGATAACTGATAACGAACACGACCCGGATCTTGACTCCGTATACATAAAAAAATGACTGTGATAGGATAGTTGGTGCGAGAATTGAAAAGCTGGACAACCAATGAAAAATATCTACAACGAGCCGTTTTATTACGAGATCGCCTTTGATTTTGTCGATATCCCGGCGCAGATAGACCTGTTCGAAGAATTCATCGGGGAATACAGCCGCATAGAGGTCAAACGGTTCCTGGACATCTGTTGCGGGCCGAGTCTGCAGTTAAGGGAGATCGCCCGGCGCGGGGACCAGGCCGTGGGACTGGACCTCAGCAGTTGTATGCTTCAATACCTGAGCCACCGGTTTGCGGAAGAAAAACTCACGCTGGAAACTATCGAGGCAAACATGAACGATTTTGTCCCGGAGAAAAGGGTGGACTTTGCCTTTATCATGATGGGTTCATTTCAGTTTCCGGATACGAAAAACCTGCTCGCGCACCTGGATAAAGCCGCCGGCGCGCTTAACCGGGGCGGGCTTTATCTCATCGAGAACATGGCACTCGATTGGCCGAACCTGTCACGTAAACCTCAGCAATGGTCCATGGAACGGGACGGGATCATCGTCGATACCACTTACCGGATGACACCGGTAGACACCCTGGAACAGACGTCCCGGGAAAAGCTCGTCCTGGAGGTTGACGACCACGGCCGCAAAATCAAATATGAGGACGAGAGAATCATCCGGAACATCTTCCCCCAGGAGTTTTTAGCTCTGCTCCAGTTGAACGGAAAATTTGAATTTATCGGGTGGTTCGAACGTTTCACGGCGAAACGGCTGGTGCAGGCTGTAATGGACAACAATGTCCTTTTACGGAGAAAGTAACGGCCAATGGCAGAATTGAAAAACTGTCCGAGTTGCGGCGTCAGAGTCGATCCGGACCACGTGTTTTGCCGCAGATGCGGCACGGACATACAGGCAGCTGAGCTCGGGGACGAACACCTATTAAAGATGGATTTGCCGGTAGAGACCGGTTCGGCTCCGTTCGCGCTTCGGCGAACGGGACCCCGATGGACTCCTTTCACCAAACTGATGATAGTTTTGATGTTCCTGGCATTGCTGTCTCCCTATTTCAATAATCTGTACCGTCAGTACCGCATAAACCGTAACCAGAAAGAATTCGAGTCACGGCAGAGAGTCTGCCTGGCCAACTTGCGGGTAATGCAGGGCGCCATCGAGATGTGGGAGATGGACCAGGACGTCCTGTTCTTTGGCAATAGTGTCGATTGTGAAATCACAAGAGAATCAAAATGGGGAAAAGCTATCGTTCCCGAATACACTGGCACCCAGAAGATACCGAGATGCAGGATGGCTGGGCGATACCGGTTTCACGCCACCAGCCGCACCGTCTGGTGCACCAGGCACAACACGGTAGACTCGCCCATGAAAGGCATCCAGCCAGCCCCCGGCCCTTAACTTTCCACGCTCCTTGCTCTGAGGGCGGGAGTAGAAGCTCTCGTTTCGGCACTTGAGATACAATCCTTTGGAGGATGGAACAGGCCTCCACAGGGCAAAAATCTCAATCTCTTCCTTGCTCTGAGGAATAGTCTTCCCAATCCAGCATCTTAACACCCACAACAAAATCATACGTTATTTGGCGTCTTCCTTCCGCCCTCTGAAAAGTAAGCGTAGAAAGTGAGGTATGAGATCGAGATGTTATTTAACAGTTCGAAATTTCAAGTTTCTCTTTGTTTGAAGAATAATAGTGATGACATTTTACTCGCTGGATGACATATTTTAGTAATCGCAGCACAGCAATTTAAAAAAATATGTGACCGGTTGGGATGGTTTTGCGTCAGAGGTTAGTGAAGGCAAAAAATACTTCGGAGGAAAGAAGAGGAATCTATCAATGTTTACACTTCATTCCGACACGAACCTTTATCTCATCATTTCCCTGGCGATCTTGTTTGTCACCGGCGCAACACAAACGGCCATAGCCGAAGGCGGATGGATCAATGAAGGCACGAACCTTAAGATGGAAATACCTAACCTCAACGTAGGCATCGGAACGAGCAATCCCATCAGGAAACTGGATGTGGCCGGCGGCATCAAGGCTGCCGGCAGTTTATGGCTGGACACCTCTGGACCGTCCATCCTGTTCAACGAAAACGGCTACAACGCAGCCCGCATCCACCATGGAGGCAACTACTCCGGAGGTATACTGGAAATTGAAACCTACTCCTCCGGATGGAGAAGGACCGACCTGGTGCTCAGTGAAGGCAACATGGGGCTGGGGACGACCTGTCCCCGGGGACGGTTCGATATCCGCACCGGCCGTTACATCGATCTTTACTTTTCCGGCTCATCAAGTGCCGATATCTACTCGGGAACAGGCCATGAAATGATCATCGGAACACTCGATTACGGCGACCTGAGCCTGGTGACCGGAGGCCGCGACCTCCGTCGCCTCACCATCCTGGACGACGGCCGGGTCGGAATCGGTACCGCGTCTCCGAACTCTTTGCTGCACCTCAAGGGAGATGACGATACCGTACTCGTTATCGACAGCGGCTGCGACGAGCAGTCGTCGTCTATCCAGTTCAGAGCCGACGGTCAGAAGCGGTGGCAGATCGGCCAGGGGATTGGCCGGGACAGCACCAGTTTTTATATCCACGACATGGTCAACAACTACATCAGGATGGCAATTTCCCCGGACGGGAATGTGGGGATCGGCACATCAATCGATAAGAAATACATGCTGAACGTCGGAGGCGGAATCAACTCGTCTGAAGGTTACTACCTGGAAGGACAGTCCCTGGATACGCGTTATCTGCTATCCGGTACGGACCACTGGATAGACAGCACGGGAGATACTATCACGGGAAACCTCGTGTTCGACACGCCTGGGGGGCAGACGTTGACATTCCGTTCACATTCGTACGGTATAGGAGTTCAGAACAAGACGGAGTACTTCAGGACGGGCGGTGATTTTGCCTGGTACAAGGGCGGCGCCCATACCTCGGAGCGGGGCGATTCGGGTGGAGGAAACACGCTCATGGTCTTGAAAAGCGACGGTAATCTCGGCCTGGGCGCCACAGATCCGGGATCGAGCCGCCTCTACGTGCAAGGTGGCAACATTACCGTCAACCGACCACAAACCGGTGCCGGAGAAATCACCATCGGTTCCATTAATGGGGCGCCGGGCATCATCGGTAAAAATCCTGACCAACCGCTCATCGTAGAAAGCGTCTCGGGAACCGTCTGTATACCCGACGCCAGGGTGGGAATCGGGACCGGCAACCCAACTGAAAAACTGGAAGTGAACGGTCGTATCAAAGATAAAACTGGATATGTCATGCCGGTGGGAGCAGTCATGCCCTTCGCCGGCCTGGCGGCTCCCGCCGGCTGGATGCTCTGTAACGGCGACGCGGTGAGCCGGATGACCTACGCCGAGCTTTTCGCGGTCGTCAAAACGCTGTATGGAATCGGCGATGGTGTCACCACTTTCCATCTACCCAACCTCGCCGGCCGGATACCGGCCGGCCGGGACCCGGAACAACCGGAGTTTGAGAGCACGGGCAAAACCGGCGGCGAGAAAACGCATGTATTGACAGAGGACGAACTACCCGCTCACGATCATTCCAATACCGACCAGTTTCCCGCTGACGGAAACTACGGAGATTGGGAGAAGTTGTCCACCCTGAAGTACGGAGTCGGTAACGGCGACAGTACGTCACAATACCTGGCCAGCAAAGAAACCACACCCGCCGGAGGAGGCACCCCGCACAACAACCTCCAACCCTACCTGGTCCTCACCTATATTATTAAGTATTAGGACATTACACTCTATGAGCCAGCGCCTTTGCGAAGCAAACAGCGCCGCGAAGGTCCAAACTACTTGCTTATACCTTCTCTAATCTCAAGTATTAGGAACCTGTCGTAACATACCTGGGAAAGATAATCATGGGCTGACCGATAACTCTCGTAAGGAACGTAGGCTCTCGAGCCGGCCAGGGATGGCCGGTCTGAGAGACGGGACCCCTAGCGGAGGTGTAGCCACGAAGGCGAAACCGCGAGCGGTTCCTGTAGAGAATTATCGGTCAGCCCAAGAAATTGATCTGATGTTATTTCGATAGGCGCCTGGTACTTACATCATGCTCTTCTCGATGTCATCCTTCTCCTTGAGTTCAGCGATCTCCTGAGAGATAGTGTCCAGAGCTTTCAGCTCGTATTCCAGGAACTTCTTGTACTGATCGTTGGTGATCTTATCGTAATGTGACGACAGATTGTCGTATACACCCCGGATAAATTCCATCTGGTCGTCGTATGATCCCTTATTCTCCAGCGCCTTGTCCGCCGTATGCTTAAGTTTCCGCATACTCTGGGTCCTCATGAATGTCTCGAAGGCTTCCATTCGGTTCTTGCCCAGGTAATTGTCGGACTTCGATTCGGGATCTACTTTCCGGGTATTGTCAAGCGTGCAGTAATAAGCCGTCTTCTCCTTGACGCTGACCTGTTGGACAAAATTCAGCGCGCAGCCCAGGGTGAAATACTTGACTCCTTCCGCCATCTCGATCTTGATGGGTCGAAACGGATGATCGTCCCACTGGATCCCGAACTCCTGCTCGGTGACAGCGTGCAGAAACTCGAGTTTCTTCAAGCGATCGTACTCCCGCTCCCAGGCGGAGATGCTCCGAACTGCGAATAGCGGCGCCCCGTGCGCGCTGGTGATCAGAGTGATCCGGTAGGGATCACCGGTGGATACGATCTGTGGTCGGCTGTCTCCTTGCAGTATTCCCTCCACATGGTCCAGTATCCCTGATTTTTCCTTATCTTCAACTCCCACCAGGTTGATGTAGATCACGGACCCGGTATAGAGGTTCTGGTTCAGGTTCCACAGGGGTTTAGACTCCAGGGCCAGGTTTTCTCCACAGATCTTGAGCTCGTCCTGGCCCGTGATACGGCTCTTTTCTGCCTGGAAACTCTCAAGCGTGATCTCGGCGAACTTTTCAGTGAAAAGCTTACCGGCGAACTTTGTTACCTCTTCCTCGAAAATGGGCCGGTTATCGTTGTAGAAAACCCACTTCTCAAACATATTCAGGTTGTCCTTGCCGACGATGATGGATTCATACTTGTGTATCTCACCCACCACCTGATTGTACAGCCGTTTCATGTCGTTCACATTGACCACGGAATCGTGCAAAAGCCAGTCGCTCTCACCTTCCTCGAACAGATCGCCTGAGAAGTGGATAGGGATGCCGTGTTTACCGAACTTTTCTCCCTGGACCACCAGGTAGTCCTCGAAGTCACGCATCTTCTTCTCGTTCTGGTTGATCAGCTTAGAGGCTGCAATCAGGTACTTCAGGGTCATAATCCGGCGTTGCGCCTCGATATCGTGGATTCCACCAAGATTGGCGCTTTCAATGTATTCCTGCAAGTATTCCATGACGGTTGATTTGCGGCGGAACAGGAAAAACTTCCTGCACTCTTTTTTCAGGTTGATCTTGGCCCTCTTGGCCTTTTCATCGTAGAAATCCTCTTTCTTCTCGTGGAGCTTCTTCTCGTTCTGCATCCGGCGTTTGAGCTCCTCAACCTGCCCCCCAAGGCGGGCCAGGAATTTACCGGCGAATCGCACCCCCTGGTCAGCGTCGGACATCATCAAGCCCAGGGTGTCGGTAAGTTTTTTGCAGAAATGGAGTTTCTCCTTCTCCAGGTTCTTCTCCATAAGTTTAATCAAGCTTTTCCACGACTTCTCCGCCGCCTTGTAATCGGCGAAAATGAGATCCCCCAGCTCACTGATTCCCACCTCGATGTAGTTGGCGAAAGTCATTCGGCGAGCCTGGGACACGCTGCAAAACCGGTCCAGTACCTTCAGGTGTTTGTCTTCGTCGTAAAGCTCCATTTCCATCAAGAAATCGTCCAGGCTTTTCTCCCAGGGTTTAGGATCTTTCTTGTCCTTTTTCATCTCCAGGACCTCATCGATGATTTCCATCCCAAACTGGTTGGAGCACATCTCGATCACCTGCTCGTAGGGGAAAACGATGGAAGACACGCCTAAAGAACTGTAATTGCTGAACTTGCCGGTGAACTCCCCGCTCACGATCGGTTTGAAGGCCTGGGTCGGTATATTGGCCAGATACGATTTATTGTCCCGTGCCAGCTCGGTAGCCATACCGTGGAAGATACCCTCGCAGACGATCTTTTCCAGGGTCGACTGCTCCGAAATATCGACCGCCGATATCAGGTAGGCGAAATCATAAGGCTTCATCATACCGGCCCCATCACTGATGAAGAAGTTGTCCTCCTTGTACACCACGTTGAACTTCTCCATGTTTTCCATGAAGAAATCGAGCTCTTTCAGGGCTGCGGCTCCGTTGGCACACAGCCTATCCTGCTGGTTGCGGGGCACCTGAATGAAGGCGTCCGGCAGGAAAAAACAGGCCTGAAGCTCGGGTTGTTTTTTGCCCAACCGGGCGCACACCTCCCTGATGATGAACCCCATGTCCACCAGCATACCGCTCCCGGTGCCGCCGCTCATGGAGGACACCACGTAGACATTGATCGGTACATCGTCCGGTGTCCGAGCTATCCCACTGTCGTCGGGAACGTTCATGAGCTTCTTCTGGGTGATCTCCTGGACTGCGTCCTGGATAGCCGCCACGATGGTCTCGATGTTCTTGAACAGGGCCAGCCGTCCCAAGGCCCGTATCTGCCGGGCACCGGATTGCACGGTGAATTTGACCCGGTGGGCCGGAAACCACTTCTTGATCTCCGGATACTGCTGCAGGTTGGTTAAAAGCTCACCGGTCTTCACCGTCACGTAAAGCTTCTCCTTGGCATCGAGTTTCACCGCTTCAGGAGCGGCTTCCTCGTTGGGATCGGTATCGATACTGAGCAGCCGGACAGTGCCGGGTATCTGGTGGTTGAACTCGTCGCTTTTCAGAAAATTTTCCTTGATATACTTGAGCACCCGGTAGCCCGTGCCCCCCAGCCCCACAATCAGGGCCGGAACCATGGTCCGCCGTTTCGATGTCATGACGTTTCGCCGCCTTCCTTTTGTTTATCTGTAATGTTCGAAAGCAATACGTTTACTATATCATCTTTCGATTATATACCGCTATCCCGCAAAAAACCTCCATCTTCATCATTTTTCCATCAACCTTACCGTAAACGCTGTCAGTTCCTTTATCTCAAGAGTTAAAAACTTGTGGTATTTCTCGTCTTTAATTGTTTCCAGGTGACGTTTCAATTTGCCCACGGTATTCTCGATAGTTTTCTTCGCCACAGTCACACTCACGGTATCGATATGCTTGCCTACCAGGTGCTTGCACTTTCTCACGTACTGACAGCTGGCAAACGTTTCGAGTGCGTCGAACTTACTCCGGCCCAGGTTAAGATCCTTGATCTCCTCTGGGCGGTCCCGGGACGATTCGTCAAAACATAAAAAGTAGTGCACTCTTTTTTCCCACTTCATCGGTTGGATGTACCCGAACACGCACGCCAGGGAGAAATACAGGAACACCTGCTCCATCTCGATTCGCTGCGGCCGAAACGTGTACGAGGACCACTTGATGGTATTCGCTTTCCCGGTAATGCAATGAAGCGGCCGCTGAATCAGTATCTCGTCGTAGACCTCTTCCCATGAACCGATACCCCTAAACGCGTACAGCGGCGCTCCGTGGGCAGTCTCCACCAGCGTTATGCGGTGCGGGTTGTGAGTAGTCACAATGGAAGGCGGTTCCTTGGTGGGCAGAAACGGGATGATGTGTTCGACCATCAATGTGTTCTCCTGGTCGTACACGCCGAGCAGGTTGAGATTGACCATCTTGTCCGGGTAGAGGTGGGTGTTGATGTTCCACAAGGGCTTCGCTTCGCCACCCAGGTTTTCTCCCACCAGGGAAAACTCGTCCTTACCCCTGGCCTTCATCTTCTCCTCGAGAAACGCCTCGATAGTCATACCGGCCACGTGCTCATTGATCAGCTTCCGACCGCAGTCGAGTACTTTCTTTTCGAGTAGTTCCGGATGAGTACAGTACTCCTCCCACCGATGGCTCATGTCCAACACATCTTCTCCCAGCACCCAGGACTCGAAACCCTCGAAATTACCGACGATGTCACGGTAGATGGATTTGATGTCTGACAGGTCTACCACGGAGTCATCCAGCAGCCAGTCGCTCTCGTCATCATGGAACAACTCGCCTTCCAGCGAATCCGGAATACCTGAACCTGAAAACCGGACCGCCATCTTATCCAGGGCGCCCTCGAGCGATTCCAATTTACCGGTCCGCTCTTTGATAAACACCAAAGCTTCTTTTATGAAAGGTTGTGTCAGAGCGGCTTTATGGCGGCTGATAAAACTGATGGAGGCCTGGTTTGACGTCTCGATACAGTTCTGGCTGGCCTCGTTCATGAAGCTTCGGTTTCTGAACAGGATGAACCGTTCGGTCTCCTCTTTGAGCTCCCGGCGCAGCATGGCCGCCCGCGAATCCAGAAACTCCTGGTTCTTAGCCGCCATCGCCTTTTTCGTCCGTTGGGTCATCTCCATCTGTTCGAGGCTCATCTTGAGCCGGTTGAGGAATTTGATACCGAACCGGACGCCCTTGTCCTCGTTGGCCATGATCTCCAGCAAGGTATCATCCAGTGCCAGAGCGAAGTTTTCAGACTGCACTTCCAAAGCCGTCTCCATGGACTCCACCAGCCTCTGGTTAACTCGATCGGTCTCTTTCTTGTCCTTGACCAGCGCTTCGTACCGGTCGTCAGGCTTGATCTTCTTGTATTTCGTCAAACTGATCAGCCGCGGCTGACCGCCCTGGAGCAGGTCTTCCGAAAACTTCAGGGTCCGGTTCTGCTCGAAAAGCCCATTCTCGTAAAGAAAATCCCGGAGCTGATTATTCCACGGCTTGGGGTTTTCCCTGGTCTTCACGAACTCCAGGATCTCCTCGGTGACATTGGCAGCGAATTGACAGGTCCCCATCTCCACCACCCGGCGGTACGGGAACACCATGGAAGACACGCCCAGGGAACTGTAGCTTGAGTAGCGGCCCCTGAAAGGTCCCGTGCGCACCGGTTTAAACGCCTGGGCTGAAGCGGTTGAAAGAAAAGATTTGTTACCCTTTCCCAATTCCGTGGCAATAGCATGAAAAACGCTGACCCCGACCACTTTTTCCAGGGTGACGATATTGCTGATATCGACGGCTGAGACCAGGTAAGCGAAATCGAAAGGTTTAAGTTTTGCCGCCTCCTCAGAGATGTAAAAAAGGTTTTTCCGGTACTTGACGGCAAAATCCTCCATGTTCTCCATGAAGAAGTCGAGCTCTTTCAAGGCCGCCACCATGTTGGCGGTCAAATAGTCCATCCGCTCCATCGCCTGCAGCTCGAAGGTGTCAGCCAGGAAGAAATACCCTTGCATTTCGGGCTGTTTCTTGCCTTTCCGTTTGAAAAGTTCTCTGACGATGTAGGCCACGTCGAGAAACATGCCGCCGCCGGTACACCCACAGAGCGAGGTGATCAGGTAGACATTGGCGGGCACCACGTCCGGCGTACGTTTGATAGTACCGGTGAGATGGCGTTTCCGGGTGATCTCCGTGATACCGTTTTTAAGTTCCGCCAGCACCCGGTCGACGTTCTTGAACAACGCCGCCCGGCCGGAGAGCCTGGAGCCCCGGATCTCTTCCAGCGTCAGGTTTTCCGGAAGCCAGGCGGAAATCTCGGGATAGTCGGATAAGGAGTGAACCTGCCCGCTATCTTCGCCGTCGGAACCACCTATATTCTCCAGCGTCACGTACTCGATACCGGGGATCTCTGCTGAAGGCGGCGTGTTGTCGATACAGATCAACCGCACCATGGGCGGGACCCCGTGATCGAAAGTCTCGTTCTCTTCGAAAAGACGGGAGAGATGCTTCAACACCTGGAACCCGGTGGTACCGAGCCCGATAACAAGCGAAGGTGTAACGGTTCTCTCGAAAATCATAGCCATACTCTACCACGAGAGGGGGTTTTACGCAAGTTCGAAACACAGCTTTAGGCCGCTAACAGCAAGCTTTCAGCGTCTGTGAGTTTATCCTGAATGACCTTCAAATTATTAACCGTCATTCGCCGGTTTAACCGGCAAAACTATCCCAATATCTAAACTTCTCATTCCTGAGCAGCGCAGTTCACTTACTATCCAACCGGACAGTTAACCAGCCAGTTTTTTGCTGGTCACCGAAACTTACGTACTTCTATTGAAAACGTTAAATATCCTGTATTAATCGCGTTTTTCATCCTATTGCCAAAACTTGGCACGTTCCATACTTTAACCGTATAGCAGCAGGAACAAAAGCGAAAGCGGCGAAAAACCAAAAGGAGGCTGAACAACATGACAGCGATCGGAGCGGTAAACAGCGCGGCCAACAGTGGATTACTGGCACAGTTCAAAAATTTTCAGAGTGCACAGCGCAGCGGCGGCGGCACCCTGGCGAAGTTCAGCAATCATATCAATAACTCTGTCGGCTCCAAGCTCGACTTTACTGTCTGATCGTTCTACCGCTTCCTTTTACTCACTCGCATCGGCCCGCCGGCTCCACCGGCGGGTCTTTACTTTTTATGCCTACCGTACTTCCAGCGCCTCCAGCCGGGACATGATCTCGGCGTTCTGCGCCTTGAGCACTTCGATCTCCGTCTGCTTGTTCTCCATTTGTCCCTGTTGATCCTGGATCGCCTTCACCAGGTACGGAATGATGGAATTGGTCTTCATGCCGAGCATCCCGTCGGGTCCCTCGGTCACGATGTCCGGCAGCACGTCCCTGACCTCCTGGGCAATGAACCCCGCCTGTTGCTTCTCCCCGTTGATGTAATCGAAGATCACCGGCGCCAATTCCCCGATAACATCCAGGCCCGATGGTATCCGGCTCACGTTCTCCTTCAGCCGCTCATCGGAGCTGTACGTCCAGGCGGTATCAGCCAGGTAGCCCGTCCCGTTGACATAGCACTTATAGGTTCCCGGATTGGTAGTGCCGATGCCAACGTTACCGTTCTCGTGCAAATATACATATGAAGGGGTGCCAGTAATATTCTGGATCATGAAATTGTCCGTGCCTCAGGTATATCCGACAGAGGCCGATACCGTCCCGCCGTCCTGAACGAAAAACATGTAAGGATGGTCGGTTTCCGTTGTATCATCAGTGTCCGCTTCTAATTTTAGAACGACTGATCCCGTGTCTGCCATGTGAAGCTTCGCTCCCGGCGCGGTAGTGCCGATACCGACGTTGCCGCCGGAATCCAAAACCATACCTGGATTTTCTGATCCGCTATCCGCCGAATAAAACTCAAATAGCCCGCCAGATATCCCGAAGCCATAGAAATCGTCTCCAGTTGATTGCTGGTACACCGCCAGCTTTTTACCCATGCTATTACCTAAATCCAGAAGGTGTTGTGGCGAAGTGGTGCCGAGGCCAACATTGCCGGAATTCAGAATCGTCATTTTCGTGCCGCCGCCGTTGGAGCTGTTGAAATAGATATGATTCCCCGCCTGCAAGGTTACATTGTCGATGACGTCCCATTTCAAGACCTCGAGATCCCCGTTATCGCCCGCATTCCGCCACTCGATCGCCCGGTTGTTGTCGAGCTTGATATTCCCTCCGGCAACATGCAACGTATCGCTCGGGCTGGAAGTGCCGATGCCTACGTTGCCGGCGCTGGTGATCCGCATGTGCTCCTGATAATCATTGGGATCGGCTGAGTGGGATACTTTTTTCCCGAACGTAAGATTCGTGTTACTGCCGCCACTGCCCTGGCCTGCCAAATTGACCGAACGTATATAGCTGAATTCGTCGTATTCCCAATCGCCGGCGCCGCTTTGCAGGGCAATAGTCGCGAAATTATCGTAATCCGTATAATTTCCGGCCACAATGGTAAAGAGATTATCCGAGCCTCTATTTTCGATTTTCGCCTGTCCGCCGAACACATGCAGTTTTGTACTCGGGATGTTGGTGCCGATACCGACATTGCCCGTAGCGGTATATTGCAATAATAAATCCCCTGCTCCTTTGGCATCAATGTAAAAGATGCTATCAGCGGTAGAAGCTAATTTTGAAATGCCAGTGTACCCCATTCCGATACCTTGAGTCTTGTTATTCGCCCACACGCTCAGCGTCCCGGAATATATGTTTGAATCACCCGCATCTCGGACCTCCAAAGCACCACCCGGGGCGTTGGTACCAATACCTACATAGCCGCCGTTCGGCTGTAAAATCAAGGGATATTCGTTACTAAGATCACCACTGTGTGTAACTTGAAGCCAACCACCATAGGGCCCGAATCCATTTATCCCCATATCCATTACCACGCTGCCGGAGGTTTGAGAAATCCTGAAAATGCCAGTTTGGCTTGCTCCGCTCGTGGCCGGATACCCCGTTGGTCCTCTTACATCAAAGTTTAACCCCGGCGCGGTAGTGCCGATACCGACGTTGCCGGTGCCGGTGATGGTCATGGCGGCAGTGGTGGAGGCCTTCTTGCTGATGAAGAGGGAGGCGCTCGAGTCGATACCGATATCGTAGTAGGCGTCGGTCTGTCCGGCGTCAAAAAACCTGATCAGCCGCCCGAAGGTGTTGGTGCCGTAGGTCATGTCCGTGGTGTCGCCCTGCACATACAATGGTATCGATACCCCAACCGTATCGGTGCCCTCCACTTGCATAAATTCGGCACGGGCGGTCCCGGCCACTTCGAGCAGATAGGAAGGCGCCGTGGTGCCGATACCAACCTTGCCGTTTGCTAAAATGTTCACGCCCTTGGAAGCCAGATGATTGGTATCAGCGCTCAATCTGATGGCGCCGCCGGTCCGCAGCGTGAGAGCGAAATCAGCGGCGGCTGCGTCGTCCAGTATATCACCCGAAGCCCCGGCTATCCCCATTCCGTTGAAGTTTGCGGTTACATCAGTGTTCTTGAATTCGATCACCGGGGAGTCCGTGCCGGTGGCTTCCAGCCTGAGAGTCGGATCACCGGAATTTTCGAAGATGTGGAGGGATGTGCCCGGTGACGCCGTGCCAATGCCGACATTGCCGGAATTATCTATTCGCATTCGTTCAACTAAAGACGAGGCACTACTTTGCGTTTTAAACCTGATGTCAGCCTCTGCTCCTCCATTAGCTCTACCAAACGCAATTTCAGCAGCATTCTCCCCTGGATTATAGAAACTTCTCTCAAATCCAATGGTGAATAAATCAGCATCGGAAGCACCAGTGTCACCTCGCAAGGTGAGACCCCTTACCCCGGATGCGCCAGAATCCAGGCCAAAAATACCATTTCCAATAACATGTAATTTTTGACTCGGTGCAGTGGTGCCGAGGCCGACGTTGCCGGCCGGGGTGAGACGCATCACTTCCACGTCGGCACCGGCGTTTTTGGTGCGAAGGAACAGAGATCCGCTGTTGTCGGCACCCGAGCGCACGGCGCCCACGGCGGCGATCTGTCCTGCGGCGGCGCCGCCGTCGGCGATCTGGAAATCGATGATCGGACCGAATCCGTCGGCCATATCACCGGAGGTAGTGTGCTGGAAACTGGCGGCGGTATAGGTAATGCCGGTCTGCGTGGTGGACCGTTCAGCCAGGAGCGGGATACCGCTGGAGACCGAATGCAGATGGCGGCTAGGCGACGAAGTACCCACACCCACATTGCCGTCATTATCAACGAAGACCGCATCCGCGGGTGAGCCATCGGCGGCGTCCAGGCTGTGGCTGTCGCCGGCGGAGGTGGATTGGGTGGTGCCGTCGGGAAATTTGAATCCGACAGCAGTGCTCTCTATAGTTTGGCCGATTAGCACTGTAGCCAGAACATTGCCGCTAACTTCCAATTTCTGACTCGGCGTCGTAGTACCAATACCGACATTGCCGTTGGCGCCCAGAATGGTCAGGGCTACGCCTCCCGAGCCCACGTCCTGGCGGCAGATGCCGAAATTGGCCGCGCCGATGTCCCAGACGCCGCGGCCCATGACCCACCACTCGGTGCCGGTGCCGTGCTGGCCATTGTCCATGAACCCGATGGCCGATTCGGCGTTGTCACTCGAGTTTACGACCTGGAGCTGCCCCGCGAAGGAGTCATCGGAAACGATTCTCGTCTTGCCGCCCTGGACTTCGAGCCGGCCGCTGGGGCTGGTGGTACCAATCCCTACCGTACCGTCGGAAGTGATGGTCATACGTTCCGTACCGAGGGTGCTCGTCGTGTTTGCGGCGGTGTAGAACGATACTGATGTGGCAGCATTGGCCATGGTAGTGCCACCGCCAATCTGGAGCATGTTATCGGTCTCCAGAGCGCTTCCCACCATCATAGCGAAAGGCTCCTCGGCCTTGGTGTAGTGGGAAGCCACGATCCGTGACACTTTTTCGGTGGCATCGGTTCTGGTTGAAGCGCCGTTGTTGGCGCCCAGGACCAGGGAAAGGCTCCCATGGGAAATGTCTAGACCTCCGGCGGGAGATTCCGTTCCAATCCCAACCTTGCCGTCATTCAGGATAACCATCTTCTCGCTGCCACTAATGTTGAACTGGATCTCACCGCCGGCGGCGGAGTCACTATCGGCGGTAATGAGCAAGTCCGCGGTGTTCGATAACGAATTGGCCGACCCGGTGCCGGCGGAGTTCATCTGTGAGCCGTCCGGGAACACGATGGCCCCGGAGATCAGGTGAATGGACCCGTCGACGTCGAGCGGGTAACCAGGTGCCGAAGTACCAATGCCCACGTTGCCGGAGAAATAACCTTCGCCTTCCGCTCCCACATAGAAGTACTCCGTTGTCGCTCCCTGGCTGTATAGCCCCCAGACGGACAAAGCCCGCCAGGGCGCCGATCCTATGTACTTGTGGTTGATCAGAACCTCGATTATATCATCCCCGTCGGTAGCTCGGAAAGCTCCCTGGACCTCGTTGTCCTGACCGCCATAGTCGGTGAGCACTCCCAGGTTGTGCAGGTACGGATCGCCGTGCTGATCGATGGGCGGCGCCAGAGGTGTGAAACTGTCTCCCACCGTCACTCGGCGGCCACCCGCCCCGGTGTCCCCGGTAATGTGCAGGCGGCTCTCCGGCTCCGTATTACCGATACCCACCCGGCCGCCGCCGCCGGCTAGGCTCACGTCCTCGTCAGAGACGGAGTTCAGCTCCAGGATAGCGTTGTGTGAGGTGAGGTAAACCACGTCGTCGCCGGGATCGGCGGAGAAGATGGTGTAGGCGTCGGTGTCATCGCCGATCCTGAGCGCCCCGTCCTTAAGGTGCAGCACCTCGTCGGGACTGGTGACACCGATCCCGACCATCCCGCCCATCACCCTGAGCACCTCGTCGTAATCTTCACGGATCGACAGGAAACCGCTGGATGGATACGACAGATTGAAATTATCATCGTAGCCCCCGTGGCTGATGGCCGCTTTTACCGCACTGCCTTCATGGAACCGGATGTAGCTGTTGTACCCGTCCACGGTTTTCAGGCTCAGGCCGTCATTGTTGGTGGTGGACAATACTTCCAGTTTCACCGACGGATCGGTGGTCCCGATACCGACATTGCCGCCGGCTTTAAAAACCACCCGGTTTGATCCTGTCTCATCATCTCCCTGGAAGAATGACAGATCGGTGTCTTCGAGATATATCTGCCACTCTTCACCGGAACTTTGAAGGCTCAAACCGCCACCTTCCTCATCGGTACTTTCAATGATCATCCAGGGATACCCAGAACCCTTGATATGCAGAAACTCAGTGGGGCTGGTGGTCCCGATGCCGACATTGCCCGAATCGTCGATCACCACGCCGGCGGCCTGAATAACCTTGCCCGTGATCCCGTCGAATCTCGCCACCGCGTGGTCGGCGACGGAAGCCGGGCCGGTTACATCACCCTCGTTTATATCGTCTCCCGGTGCCCAGGCCGAACCGCTCCACTTAAGCACCTGCCCGCTGACAGCTTCCTGCTGGGATAATGAAAAACTCGTCCCGTCCAGCGCTAGGCCGTCGCCGGCACTGTACGTGGTGTTGGTGTCGGTCTTGATATAGCCCATGGCGGCGATTTGACTATCGGTGAGTGTGACATCGACCCCGCCCAGGGCGTGGAAATCATCGTTAACAAGAGACTGCAGCTTCACCAGAGTGACTGTCGGATCAGTCTCGCTGTAGGTTTTGATATATCCCATCGTGCCGATCTCACTGTCGGTGAGATGCGTGTCGGTGTCTTCCGGGAGATCGTTCCAGCTCAGGATACCGGAACCGTTGGTGGCCAAGACCTGGCCGCCGGTACCGTCAGTGGAAGGCAGCGTGTAGTCGCCGATCCTGACCTTGCCGTTGACGTGCAGTTTCTCACCCGGGCTGGTGGTGCTGATACCCACATTGCCGACGGTGTAGACCAGCTCCGATCCGTTGAGTGTCCAGGGAGAGTAATGATTGACGGAGCCCTGCAGCAGATCGTCGGTGCTCTTTCCCGCCAGGGCCGCGTCGAAGCGATCCTGTGTCCAGTAGACATTGTCACCTTCAGGCACGGTGGTAGTGGTCAACGTTTGCCAGCTCTTGTCGCCCCGGTAATACTGGGCCGCAGTCCCCGCGGTGACAGAAGACTCTTTGCTGTCTACAGCAGTCGCAAGACTGGTGATGTCGTCTTGATTCGTCGTGATATTTCCCTGTAAAGCTTCCAGTTCACCCTGCAGGTCGGCCTGGTCGGAGAGCGTTCCGGTGAGTTCGCCCCAGGCCACCAACCCGCCGGTAGTCGATATTCCCAGGTTGATTCGAGCCTGCTCGGCAGTAGCGGCGCCGGTGCCGCCGCTTTCCAAGGGAACCACTCCTGTTACGCCAGCCGCTTTGCCAGGGATATCACCCGCGATCTGCGCGCCTGGAATCGAACCGGATAGTTGTGACGTGGGAATGTCGCCGGCGATCTGCGACGCGGGAATTGATCCGCTAATCTGGGACGCGTCAATATCACCAGTCACTTTCGACCCGCTCACGCTGCCGATGTACCCGTCGGCGATGGGATCGCCCTGCCAGGTCCCGGCGGTTACCGTGCCGTCGGACTGCACCTTGAACACGCCGCTGGCGGCGTTTATCGGTAACTGCTCGTCGCTCCCCACCGTGAGCGCCGCGTCGGGAGCGGTGGTGCCGATACCCACATTGCCCGTCTCGGCGGCCACTACGAAGGCCGAACCGTCGGACGCCTCCACATGGAACAGTCCCTGCGGGTCTTTTGTTCCGATACCGATGTTCCCGACCGCCGTTAACAGGTTCTCCCGCTCTTCCGGGGAGATAACTCCTTCACCCGGCACGTGCAGGTATTCCGAGCGGTTGAACTCCAGGTTCCCGTGGCGGTCTTTTGCCCGTACTCCGAACAGATAGCGTGCTCCCGGGATCAAACCCGTCACGATCACCCCGTACTCACCGCGAATACCTTCGTATATCTCCGACTCACCGTATTCACCGGGGTTGTTGTTCTCCCACATCTCGGCGTCCCAATCCTCAACGTGGTTGAAGTACACCATGACCGTCAGCGGTGGCGAAGCGTCAAACGCCCGCCCAAACTCCACCGCTACACTTATCTCTTCGGCAGCCGGTTTGGAGTAACCGCCTTCGGTGGGCGTTATTTCCGTCACGTACACCACCCCGGAGGAGCCTTCCCACACCGGGGGTTTGTCGTCAAGAAATTCGGCGTTAAGTGTGGCTGTCGCCATTTTCGTTACCACGACTCCCGTTTCCTCTACACCCACTTCCACCAGGTCGTGGTGAAACTGCATCGTGTGTGTGCCCGCCGGCACGTCGTCCAGCCGGTAGGCGCCGTCGGCATCGGTCATCCCGTAGCGATCGAGACCCTCCACTTTCACCATGACACCCTCCACAGGCTCTTGATCCTGGGCTGTCACCACGCCCTCGATGGCGCCGCCTTTCAACGATGCGAGCGTCACCGTAGAGAGGTTCTCGGTATCGGCTGTTGGGATGGTAATCGAATCGGGATAGTCGTAGCTCTCGTAGCCCGGGTGCACGAATGTTACTTGGTAACTCCCAACCGGAATCTGGTGGATGACGAAAGAACCGTCGCTGCCTGTGTACCCGATATAGTCGGTACCCTTGATCACCACAAACGTACCGGCGTGTTCTCCCGGCTCAGCTCCCTCTAACTCACCGGTGCCGCTGAGCGAACCCGTGGGTGTCAACTCAAGGTCAACCACCGAAGCCTCGTTCGGAGACACGACCGCCCGGGAGGTGGCTTTCATCCCGTCCCGGCTGGCCTCGATGAAGTAGGTGCCTTGATCGAGCCCGGAAAGCACGTACACGCCCTCAGCGTCGGTCATGGTCAGGTAGGTACCTACGGAGTCGGAGGCGGTCTGGACAGCTTTTTTGAACTCGTTGGGTCCGGTCGGCCGGGCCGCCAGTACTCTGGCTTGCTGGCTGGTGACACCGCCCTCGTTTACCTGGCTGGCCATCACCAGGATACCGGGACCACTCGAGCCATCGGGCAGCACCACCTTCCCCGTCAGGGTGTAACCCAGACTCGCCAGCGACGGCGTGCCGCCGCCGGAGCTGCCGGCGCTCGAACCCCCGCCGCCACAACCGGCGGCCACCACCATCAACGACAGGATGACAGCTGAAACAATGCTTTTCAAAGCAAACTTAGATGTATTCATGACGCATTCCTCCCGGAATCAGATTCAATGATGTTTTTTTTGAACAGGGTACCCACTGTATTGCCTCGGACAGCAAATCGCACCCCTATCATAGAGATAATCTCTCATATGTTAGTGTTGCTTCAGTGTAGTGTAAGGTAATTATACTTAAATTTCAAGACCAATAAGTAAGTAAAACCCCCATGGAACGTGTGAAATTATTTACTTCCATTGATTAAAATATTCTGGAGGACAGATCCACAAATTCATTTTAAAAGTCAGTCTCAGTATTGATCTTCCCCATCAGGTCCAGTGATCTTTGTATGATCCAGTCCATATCGTCGCTCTCGCCTTTACCGACTTTGATCAGGAACGAAGCGATGCTCATGTTGCCCCTCAGTTCGAAGAACGTGATTTCTTCCTCGAACCGCTGACCGGCGTCTTCCGGATGTCGCAGTTTCAGGTTCAGGCCGTGGAGAGTGGCCAGCCAGCGAGCGGCAAGCTGAAAGTAAGCCCGGCCCACATCAAGATTGACGCTGGACACGAGCTCGAACAGGGTTTTGCCTCGCTGCCTCTCCTCGATGAGCACGCAGGTTTCGTCGTTGACGTCGATAATCCGGGGGACACGAAAAGTGCCTTTACTTAAACCCGATCGGCGCAACGTTTTGATCAGACTGATTGTTTTTTTGGTCTTTTTCCATTTCTGATGGCCGGAGATTTCTTTCAGCACGATGGAACTCCGGGACTCATCGGCGCCTTTTGAACCGATGGTGATCTTGGTCACCATGATGTTGCTCCCGGCACTCGGTATCTCCTTGAAAAGAGGCCGGCACCGCCCGGCCTTGATTTCTACCGCCACATCTTGAATAGTTTTAACGGGATGATCGAACAAGGTGGGATACATGGCCGCCATCTTCAAACTGTGGGTGTCGCTCCCGCTGACGGCGGTGAACTTGTGCTCGTGCCAACTTGTCAGGCCACGACAGTTCTCCTTGGTGGAGTGGTTCATACTGAATATCTCCACCCCGTCCAGGAATGGGTTCAAGAGCGCCTTCCCGTCCGGGTTCTTTCCGTACCTGAAGGGGTGTGCCCAGACCAGGGCCGCCGATGGATAGCGTTGCCTCAGCTCATTAAGCTCGATCCTGTCTGAAATACTTTGATCCGCGCCGTAGACCAGGACATGACCGATGTCGGTCTCCACCTCCTGGCCGGCCAGGATCAGAAAGGTATTGTCGACCTCCGCCCGTTCACGTAGACGGGTGATATCTTCCGTGTTCCATTGGTAGTGGTGTTCGGTTATAACTACTCCCTGCAGGCCCTGTTTAATCGCCTGGCGGACGAGCGTCTCCGGGTCAATGATGCTGCAACCGGAGTGCAGATCCGTGTGGCAGTGGAGTTCGATGAGCATGACGGTTGCTCACAGGTGTGACAACAGCCGGTTGGCCTGTTTGGCGACATCTTTTTTATCCGATTCGGCCAGTTTCCGTAAAACCTCTCTGGCTTCCTGGCCAAGCTCGTGAAGCAGGTTCTCGAAAGACATCAGCTCGATGGGTGAAAGTTTCTTCAAGATCATGACTTCCACCAGCAGCTCAACCACCAGCGATCCGAGTGATTTTAGAAACTCCATGGCTTTGTTCCGGGTCACGTAGTTCCGCTTGAACAACTTCTGACACAGGTAGTCGAAGATGTATATAGTTGAGAACCGTTCCCGTTCTTTGACGATCTCCTCCAGCAGAATATCCTTCGCGTCGTCCAGGTCGAGCTCGTAGAAGTAGTCGATAATCGAGTACCGGAAATCCAGTTCCATGTGATGGAGGTGTATTCGCAAATACTGAAGCCGCTGTTCGGTGGTGGTAAACATCGCCAGCAGGTTCTGAACATAACGGTAGACATCGTCCTGGGACAGGGGAAGACACCCTGCAATCGTCGTCAGAAACACATCGGTTTTTAACTTGTTCAGTTTGTTGAGGATGTCTTCCTGGTAGTCGTTGTCGAGCTGTTTTATGTATTTGATATAGGAAAACATGACTTTCGGCAACGTGACCTTGGCCACCGATTCCGCCAAGGTCATCCTGGTCTCCACGTTCTCGATATCGATTAGAGCCAGCATGGATTCCACGGACCGGACGTCTTCGGTATTGAACATCTTCTCTACTTTTTCATCGAGAGACACTTCCTGTTTTCCGGTGAACTTGCGTTCTATTATTTCCGTGTGCGGAAAGCCGTGGAGCTGATCTTTCATGGCTTCCAGGACGAGGGTAACTTTCTCCCCGTAGACCGGTGAATCCATGGCTTCGGCCACTACTTCAATGGAATCGAGGGTGCCTATCCTCAACAATGCCAGAACGGTGAAGTACCTGATATTGTAGTTGTCGGAGTTAAAATAGGTTTTGAGCAGTTGGATACGCTCCACGTGAGATGTAATCTTTTCCAGGAGAAAGACGATGTGAGAACAATAATCTTTCTTGAAATGCCGGAGAAAATCAACCAGCAATGACGCCTTATCGCCCCCGGTCGTTCTGGAGAAACTTTCAAACAGCAGCTTGCGGTCCTGGTCCCCAAGCTCCTTGGCCAGCATGATATAACCGCAGGTGGTTTGCCAAACGCGGTACTCATCGTCAGAACAAAGATAATCCTCCAGGTTCTTGAGAACTGCCGGGAAGAGCGATTTCATGATCTGCACCGACCAGAAGTTCTTGTCTTCATGCCACTCGTCAAACACCTGTATAAGCTCTTCAACCACGTCTGGACCAAGTTCCTCCAGCGCGATGGCGCTCTGGTTCCTGACCACCCACTCACTGTCGCTGAGAGCGTCAATCAGCGCCTGTTCCACTCCTTTTGATTCCTGTTTGCCAAAGGCGTTGATGACCGCCAGCTTGGTCTTGGTAGATCCCTCCCGCAGCCGTTTTTTCAGGATCGGTATCGCCCGGCCGCCGATATGGGACAGAACCTGGATAGCGAAAAACTGGACGTCTTCATACTCGCTGTCGAGAGCTTTGATAAGCTTGTCCATCGGCCGGTTCCCCATCTTTTTCAGCATCTCCGCCGCCGTCTGGCGGATGAGCCAGGAACTCGACTGAAAACACTCGATCAACGGATCGATGGCCGCTTCGCTGTTGATCTCTCCCAGGGCTGATACCGCGTAGAAATCGACTTCTCCGGGAACCTGGTGAATCAAGTCATCTATGACCGGGATGGCTTTTGATTTCAATATCTTGGCGATGAGCTTGATGGTCCAGTATTTGATATCGCTGTTGCCTTTGAGAAAAGCCTTTTTCAGATACGGAATGACGGCCGCTCCCTTGGCTTCGATCACCGCCGAGGCTTTGGCCCGGACGACCCACGAGCGGTCGTTGAAAGACTTGATGAGTGCCGGCAGCGATTTAGAGCCTTCGATGTCTCCCAGGGCACCGATGGCATGGTAGCGCAGATTGTCAAACTGCGAGGAGAGAAGTTTCTTTAAAAACGAGAGACTTTCCTTTTCCAGGAGTTTGCTGAGTATCCGGCAGGTCCAATAACTGATATCCTCACCGTGTTTATCGGTCAAATGTTTTTTGAACGCGTTCTTCAGGAACGGGATGGCCGGTTCCCCCATGTGCTCCAGGGAATCGGCTGAAAGGCGCCTCAAGTGCCAGTTTTCATAGTCTAGCAGGTCGATCAGGCGGAGCATAATATCCTCGTGCGGGAATCCCCGTAGCGCCTTGACGGCGTATGATTTTACTTCGTCCGAAGGATGATCGAGGGCTTTTAAGATTGGACGGTGATAGTCACCGCCCCACTTGGCGAGGACCTGGATGCTCCAGTAATTGATGTCCAGGTTTTCATCATCGAGAGCACTAATTACCTGGTCGGAGTACTTTTCCCCCAGTTCGGCAACCGCGTCGGCAGCCATCCGCCGTACCAGCCAGTACACATCGGTGAAGGTTTGGATCAACATGTCAACCGTTTCCCGCGTGTCCTGTTTCTTGAGCCAGTTAACGGCTATCTTCCGCTGAACCTGTGATCCTTGCTGCAGGATGTATTTTACCTGGACGATATCGAGAAGTTCGCCTTCGCTCACACCAGCACCTCCTTGTTTTTCTATGCCCGAAATTCAGGGGGTGGGCAGGTAAAATCTTCTGTTCGCAGCGTCAGTATACAACAACAGCAAACACATAGACAAAGACATCAAATATCCGCATGGCATCCTGGCTTGATCTCGATACACGAGCCAAAAGACGCGGTCTCACCGGTGAGATTCAAGAAGCCGCCCGAGTTCTCTGTCGTGAAATCCGTGCACATTGGCCAGATCGAAATAGTCAACAGCCAAACCGAACCTGTCCAGTTTGTAATGACACCAGGACAAATAACGGTATACGCCAAACAGGCTGCTATCTATTTCCAATGCTTTTTTAAAAGACAGAATGGCTTTTTCATTACGATCCATCCGGTAGAACATCAACCCCAGATTGAAATAACCCTCACTCAAGCGCGGAGAGAGCTCAAGCGCTTTTTCATAATTTGAAACGGCTTCTTCCAAACGGCCCATACCAGCGTAATCCATACCCAGACAGAAATACCCGTACTCAGAATCAGGGATGTTCTCAACCAGTTTATGGTGGAGAGCGAGACTTTCTTCCGCCATTCCCAGGGCGGCATACTTACCGCCCAGCACGAAATATAAATTCGGGGTAGTGGGAGAAACTTCGATAGCCTGGCGGTAGAAATCGATGGCTTTTTCTGTATCTCCCATAAGGTCATACACGTTTCCGAGAGCGCTTAATCCTTCCGCATAGCCGGGATCGAGCTCCAATACTTTTTGGTGCATACGAATAGCGTCTTCATATCGTCCCAGCTTGGCGTACTCCACCCCGAGGCAAAAATATCCATAGATGCAATCTGGAAACTTATCGATCATTTCCTGGTGCACAACCATGGCTTCTTCGGAACGTCCCAGGGAGGATAGTTCCAGACCGAGATTGTAATACACGCCAACCATGGGCGGGCCGAGCTTCACCGCTCGCCGTAATGCTTCGATGGCCTTCTCCTTTTCTCCGGCCCGGCCATAGGCCGAACCGAGCTGATTGAAAACCCGGGCACTGTTGGGCGAGATCCGAGCAGCGCTTTTCCAGAGAGTAAGAGGATCCCTCCATTCCAGGTTGCGTCGGTACGTCCCATACGAGTACAGAACGAGCAGTACCAATAACACGGGGACGGCAGTTGCTCGGCAGATTGCCGCCAACCGGGCGCGGTCCGGCGCCTGAGCCGCCAACCGAAACAGCACGGCCAGCAGCAGACAGAACCCCAGTGACGGCAGATAGAGCCGCTGTTCGGCGAAAGGCCGGCCCCCGATAAAGATGATATTGGATACAGGCAGAATACACATGAATATCCATATCAAAGCAAACGATATCATCGGTAACCGTTTGACGGTAAACTGGACGGCACCTGTCAGGAGAACCAACGAGAGGACGGACAGCAAGACGTTGAGTCTGAAAAACGAGCCCGGCACCACAAACTCGTGTTCCACTACCAGATTAACCGGAAACACCAGCAGTTTGAAGTAACGTCCAAAGGTGATGAATACCGACAGAAGCTGGTAATACGGGCCGGATTGAAACGAGTCTTCATACATGGCCACCGCCCCCATACCGGTTTTTTTGAAAACCAGGTATAAGAGCGCCAGAACGAAATAAGGAGCGGTACGCAAAAGCAGTTTCCGCCACCGATCACGAGGTGTGAAAAGGAGGACGAAGAGTACCAGCATGGGAGGCAGGGAGAAGGCGGTCTCCTTGCTGATAAGGCTGAGGATAAAACAAACCAGGCTGGCCAGGAAAGCGATGGTGCCGGCCGACAGCTGTCTGGCCACCAGGTGCTTCAAGAACAGCAGAAATGACAACTGGTAAAAAAGCATCGTTATCATCTCCGAGCGGTTCTTGATGTAAACAATCGTCTCGGTATGTATCGGGTGAACGGCAAAAAGCAGGGCCGCAGCCAGAGGAACTCCCAGCAAGACGCCCCTGTAACCGGTGGAACTTTCACCGCGCCCGGCGGCCTTTTCCAGCTCCAGCACCAGGAAGTAGACGAGTAAACAGTTCAAAATGTAGAACGTGAGATTGGTGAGATGATACCCTCGCTGGTCAAATTTCCAGAAATGGTAGTCCAAAGCGAAGGTGGTGGTCCTGAGGGGCCGATATGTTTTCCCGCCAAGATGATGCTCTTTCCAGTACTCCAGGGTGAAAAAAAACGGGATATTCTTCAACGACCGGATATAGGTATTGTTAACTATCAGCGTTCTGTCGTCCCAGATGAAGGTAGTGTTAAAAGTGCTGTAATAAAGCAGGACTATCAGAAACACCATGCCGGCCAGTAGAATGAAATTTTGCGTACGCCTCGATATCAGGTCCGTTCACACTCCAAATCCCGTGTTCCTGATTTCTTCTCCTTAACCGGTTGAAGCAGAACATTTACTTCGTCATAAACCTGGTCCACCGTGATGTTTTGCATACAGAGGTTGTTGGAGCAGGGAGAATACCGGTCGTTGTATGCGTTTACACAGGGACTACAGGCCAAACCGGCGCTGATGACCCGGTTTCGAGGCGACAGCGACCCGAAAATGGCGGGCGTTTCTGGTCCGAACAATGTCACTACATCCATCGGTGTGAGAGCGGCAAAATGCGCCGGGCCGGAATCGTTGGTTACCATGACCCGGACCATGGAGTACAGAGTTAGAAGCAGCCTGAGAGTGGTTTTTCCGGCCAGCGAGACACACCGTCCGGAGTCCACATCGGCCACTAACTTCTCGATCGCCGCTCTCTCTTCCGGGGGGCCGGTAAAAATCACCAGCAGATCGTTATACGATTTCAGCAGCCGGCGGGCCAACTGTACGTACCGGCCGGCGGGCCAACTCCTCAAGGGCAGCAGGTCACTGCAGTTGGCGTTCAGCAGCACCAACCGGGTACCTTCTTCCCATCCGGTTTCCCGTTGAAGCAGACTCCGGATTTCGTTTACTGAACCGGTATCAGGCCGGAATAAAGGTAAGGAACCGCAAGTCGTAGCTGGCCGGAAAGGCAAAGCGGGCAAAGCGGAGGGAGGGAGGGAAGCTGCCTCCAGCATAGCCAGGTAGACCTGGCTTATATGAAGATGAGAGTTATAGCCGAGACGATGAGTCATCAAGTCACCACGGTAGGCCGCTTCACCTGAAAACGAATGAAAACCGACACGCGTCTTCGCACCGGTCAAATAGGTCACAATGGCTGAAAATCGGGCAAAGAATTCCATATCTACGGCCATGTCCGGCTTAAGCATACGGACCTTGATAAGCGAGGTGAGCGTTCCCCAAAAAAAAGAAATGGCACCCCGGGTGGGAATGGTGATGATATTGTCCAGCGGGATAACATCCAGCACCTCGAAAATATGGCTATTCTCCTCGAAAACCAAAAAATAGACGTTCCGACGGCCAACCATCTCGACGGCCCTGGTGATAGCCGGATAAGCAAGCACGGTGGCTCCCTGTTCAGCCGGTTTGATAAACAGAATCCGCCTGACTTCACCACTGCCGGCCGGCCTCTCGGAGCCGAACAGTCTTCTCACCATCGTCAAAAACCAGCAGACAGGCACCCCCACCCACCGGTCAACAATCCGCATGGTTGAAATATTCATAGCTCTGGTACTCTTTTCAATCAAACTCCATGTTTGAACTATCGCCAAATGAACCGAAACACGTATCCCGACGTTTATTATTACGGCCGGCAGAACGGTCCGGACTTCACGCAAGATAGTATAGCAACCCGGACCGCACTTTGCAAAAGACGATGGTTTGGTATAGACTTTGAAAACCTGGGAGATGAGGAGCGGGAATGAGAATCTCGGACATGTTTTACGCCGGCAGCGCTTTTCTGAGAGTTGTTTTTTTTAAACAAACCATTCCGTTGGCCGTCAGCTACCTTATCACCAACCGGTGCAACTACAGCTGTTCTTACTGTGGGCGGTGGCGTAAAAAGGAACCCGAGTTGGCCACCGACCAGATCATTTTCATGATTGACGAACTGGCAAAATTGGGCACGCGGTTTCTGCAGGTTACGGGCGGAGAGCCCTTTCTGCGTCCCGACCTGCTTCCCGTGCTGCAGGCCGGAAAACGCTGTGGACTCTACATCGGGCTCAACACCAACGGAGCCCTTATTAGCGATAACACCAGCCTTCTACCGTATATCGACTCCATAACCCTGAGCCTCGATGGGCCTGCGGAGATACACGAACGTGTACGGCCGGCGGGATCCTTTAAAACAGCCCTGGAAGCTATCGATATCGCCCAAACGCACGGAGTCCGGGTGCAGATCAACACCACCCTGACCGAGCACAATACAGATTGTATCGATTACCTGGTCGATCTCGCCCGAGAGAAGAATGCCATTATCTCATTCCAACCCGCCTCGCCAAAGGTGCTGTCGGGAGACAAGGAAAATCCGGTGGCCGGACCGCGACAGGAGATTGTCCGGGGGCTTTTAAGAATCGGCGAGTTGAGAAAAACGGTCCCAAACATTAAAAACACCGGTCTCGTGCTGAAATACATGAAGATGTGGCCATTTAGCCAGGGATTGGCCTGCGCCGGGGGACGGCTTTTCTTCCGGGTTGCCTCAAACGGCGACGTGAAAGTGTGCGGCCGCTACCGGCCGGGTGAGAAAGAAAGGATTCCGAACATCCTCAAAGACGGTGTGGCCGGTGCCATTCGCCGGGTTCAAAAACCGCTGTGCGATACGTGCTACAATGTCACCCGACTCAAGATAAACCTTTTGTATGATCTGATGACACTGAATTGGTCTGTTCTCGGGAAACGGAAGGAATCATCATGATGCTGCCGGTGAGCCGACGAATCATTCATCTCGCGCCCGGCGATTTCTGGCTCATACTCAATCTGCTCGGCCGGGACCGGGTTCTGGACGGTCCCGGAATCGGTGTCTTCGAACGCCGCTTTGCCGGCTTCATCGGAACGAGAAACGCAGTGGCGGCCGCTACCGGGCGCCTGGGTCTCAGTCTCCTGCTAGACGCATACAACCTTCCTGAAGGTGGTGAGATTATACTTCCGGCCTATGAAGATCTGAGCGTACCGAAAGTGATCTCCGACGCCGGTCTGAAACCAGTTTGCGTCGATATCGATACTGAGACCAACAACATCGATCCCCGGGAAATAGCCAGGCGGTTGTCCGACCGGACAGCCGCGGTTATCGTGGCGCACCTGTTCGGGAATCCCTGTGATATGGACGCCATCAAGCGGGTGCTGAAAAGCCGGAACATCGTCCTTCTCGAAGACTGCGCCCATGCCGTAGGGAGCACCATCGACGGTCGGCACGTGGGCACCTTCGGTGACGCCGCTTTCTTCAGTTTTCACACCACCAAACCGTTTATGACCTTCGGCGGGTGCATGGTGACCACCGACAACGACGAGGTGGCGGAACATGTCCGTTCCCGCACAAGCTCTCTGCCGTTTCCAAACCAGCAGGATTTGATAAAACGAATTATTACTGCCTACCTGATGCACCTCCTTACGCACCGGTTTTTTTTCCCCTGGACCCTCTACCCGATCTTGCGGCTTTGTAACCGGCTCGGAGTGAATCCCGTCAGCGCCTACAACAAGACATTGAGAAAATCGGTGAAGATAGCCCACACCACCGCCCGGTACACCAACCTTCAGGCGATGATCGGCCTCAGACACCTTAACCTGGTGGAAGAGCACCGGTGCCGGCGACTGGCAAACGCCCGGATTCTTGATGAAGAATTAGCCGGGCTCGTCGAGAAACCAGCTGTCTCGGAAGGCTTTAACGGCTACTTCTGGCTACTCTACACCGACGGTCGGGAAAAGGCGCGGCACGATCTTTTCCGACTGGGTATCGACACCGGGAACGACCTCATGCGTGACTGCTCCCTGGAAACAGGCGACGCCGGAGAATGTCCCCAAACGGCGGAAGTGAGAAAAAGGAGTCTCCAGGTCCCCATTTACGAGACGCTGTCTCCGTGTGTGCTGGAAAAAATAGCGGCTGTACTCAGAGACGTAGTGACCGGAATAAATCCTCCGCCGCTGGAAGTCCCTGAAGAAGGGACGAACTACCTATGAGCGAAACCAGATTCCCGCTGGCGGCCAAGATCGCGCTCGGCGTGTTAAGCCTCTTGTTTTTCCTCGGTCTGCTTGAAATAGGACTGCGGGTAGCGGGCCATCTTTACTCCCGGAGGACACCGGAGCGCTTCGGGCAGGGATCGATTATCCGGGCCAAAACATCTTCGGAATCGGCAGATCCGGCCGCGAACGGGCGGGAGAAATCCGATTTCACGCTTCTCTGCGTCGGGGACTCGTACACCTTCGGAGGCTTGTCTGAATTCGATGAGACGTATCCCAGCTACCTGCAGGAAATCGTCGACTCGAACAAAACGGGCAAACGAATCAGGATCGTCAACGGCGGGGTTTGCGAATACAACTCCAGGCAGGTCCGTATTCGACTGCCGCAACTTATCAAAACCTACCGCCCCGACGCGGTCATACTCCTGGTGGGCTCCGCCAACAAGTTCAACCTGGCCGGTTTCGATCTCGGCGGAAAGAAACCGATCCTCTCGGCGATCCGCGGACTTCGTCTCTACAAGATGGGAAAGATCATCTCGGTCAACTTGAAAGGACTTTTTCTGAAATGGAAAACCAGGAGCAGCGCTGACAAGGAAATAGAAACCGGCGCTGAAGAAGAGTTCGGCGCCGACGGGTATGCCATTACGACCGTCACCAAGCGGGCCACGGACTATATCGAACGAATGCTCCTGCTGCGGGAACCGTCGGAGAGCTACAGCCACACGGAACGGGTCTGGTACCTGAGTAACACGAAAAGTATCACTGAAGGCATGTTCTACGGTCACCAGGTACTCGAAAAAGAGATTGTTTCACCGGAACTGCTCTGCACACTCGGATTTTTCTATTTCCAGACCGGTGCTATCGATAAAGCCATCAAGATTCTGGAGATGGCCATGGACAAGTACCCGGACTCCCACCGACCAAAAGCCTTCGGCGCTTTGGTCTACAGCCGGCTGGGCAAAGAGTTCGCCTACCAGAAGAACTACGATGAAGCCGTGAAATTTCTTTGCAAGACTATCGAACTCGATCCTTACGATCATGATAACTACTACCTGCTCATTAAATCCTACGAACTTCAGAACAAGTACAAAGCGGACGAGCTCATGTCGCTCATGCAGGATATGGCTGAAAAGAATCCCGGCCTGATGGACAATGCGCTGTTTGCCCGGTATGTTCACTATCTCCGAGACAAGAAAAAATGGGAGACTCAACTGGACGCCTGGCTCGAAGAAGACCTGGAAGCCAGCGCCGCCATCTGCCGGGACCAGGATGTTCCCCTTCTCATCCAGAACTACCCCTACCCCCACACCGCTGCCAACAAGGCGCTCAAGAGCCTGGCCGACCGCCACTCCCTGCCCTTTCTCGAACAATGCGCGGAGTTTGAAAAACTGACCAACGACGCAAATTGGAGCACGTACTTTTTGGACGACGACCACTGCACGCCGGCGGGACACGAGGTCATGGCCCGCAACGTCTACCGGTTCCTGGAGTCGAAAAAGGTACTTCCCTGATAATTGCCGTTGTCGGTGTGCGCGGAATCTATAGCGGCCGGCAGCCGTTTATGTAATAACAGGAGACCGGGTTTAACTTTAATTTTACGCGTAAATCTGTTATAAATGTCAGGTGCGATAAACTGAGCTGGAAAGAAACTACATGCGATTTGCCCTGGTTTTCAACCCGTTTAAATACAAGGTTCACGAGGAGAACCTGCGAATTGTCCAGAAATACTTCGGGATGTTTCCTCCCATGAGTATTTCCTGGGTGGCTTCCATCGCCCGGGAAGCTGGCCACGACGTGACCATCATCGACGCCCGCACTTTGAATCTCACCATGGAAGAGACCATGCACCGCCTCAAGGAATTCAAGCCGGACATCATGGGATTCATGATGACTACCTACATGTTCCAGGACACCCTGGAGTGGATCCGCTACCTGAAGAAAGCCCTGAATATTCCGGTGGTAGTGGGCGGCTACAACTTGCGGGTGTATCCTGAAGAGTCGCTGAGCCATCCGGAAATCGATTACGGTTGCGTGGAGCACGCCTACCATACCGTTCCGCAGCTTTTCGAAGCCCTGGAAGGGAAACGAGAGCTGAAAGACGTGGCGGGGCTGGTGTACAAGGAAGACGGAGAAATCAAGATAACCCCGACTCAGCCGGTCGTGTTCGAGGATTTCCCGACTCCCGCCCGCGACCTCCTGCCAAACGAGCTTTACGCCGAGTTTCCCACGGAACGGAAGAACTTCACAGTGATGATCACCAGCCTGGGCTGCCCGTTCAAGTGTACGTTCTGCGAAGCCGGCAAAACACCCTATAATCCCCGTTCGCCAAAGATCGTGGTGGACGAGATGGAGGAATGCTACCGGAAGCATGGCGTCAGGGAGATTGATATTTTCGATTACGATTTCACGGTGGACAAGAAACGGGTCATGGACATCTGCGCCGAGATGAAGAAACGGAAACTCGATATACTCTGGGCTTGCCGGTCCCGGGTAGACATCGACGCCGACATGCTGGCAGCCATGGCGGACGCTGGCTGCGGCCGTATCTATTACGGCATCGAGTCCGGTTTGCAGGAGTCGCTGGACCGGATGCAAAAAGGTATCACCCTGGAGCAGGTGCGGCAGACCATCAAGGTCACCAAGAGTCTGGGAATGCGGGCCCTGGGGTTTTTCATTATCGGTTCACCGGGCGACACTCGAAAATCGGTGAAGCAGACAGTAAAGTTCGCCAAGTCCCTGGACCTGGATTACGTCCAGTTCTCCAAGTGTCTGGCCAAGCCGCTGACCCCGCTCTGGAAGAAGATGGTGGAAGAAGAGGACCAGGACTACTGGGCCGAATGGATCAAGGGGAACGAGAAGGACCGTCCCCTGCCCCGGCCATGGACGGAGTTGAGCAACGACGAACTCGACGAGTTGGCAAAATGGGCGTACGTCAGCTTCCACTCCCGGCTGTCGTTCCTGTTCAAGGCAACCCTGAAAGTGAGATCGTTCTCTGAATTCAGGCGGAAGGTGCAGGGTTTTTTCGAGATGGTCTTCAGCCAGGAAAAAGTCTCCACTGAAGACAAGGATTTCGTCGCCTACCACGAGCCCCGGAAGCTCGATTTCTATAAAAAGATTGCTAAGTGGGGCAAATGAAGATCTGTTTCGTTCATCTAGGAAGAGAACACCTGGGGATAGAGTACCTCTCCAGCATCCTTAAAGAAGCAGGGCACGAGGTGGCGCTGGCCTACGATCCGGGACTGTTCGGGACCGAAGACAATGTCTTTTATATCCCGTTCCTGGAAAAGATTTTCTCCAGGAAAGAAGATGTACTCGCGCTCATCGAACGATCCGCCCCCGATCTGGTGGCTTTCACCGTTTACACCGGCACGTACGAGTGGACCGTCGATATCGCCCGAATCGTCAAAGAACGGAAGAAGGTACCGGTGGTTTTCGGTGGCATTCACCCCAGCCTGGTGCCGGAAACGGTGATCGGGAATGAGTCCGTCGATTTCGTGGTGGTGGGCGAGGGTGACCAGGCGCTGCCCGCCCTGGTGAAAGCGCTCACGGCCGAGAAACCGAATTTTAAAAAAGTGCCCAACCTCTGGTACAAGCAAAACGGCACTGTCAAGCACAACAAGATTGCTCCTCTGGTCAAGGACCTCGATTCCCTGCCGCTGCCCGACAAGGCACTGTTCGAGAAAGAGGTCAACTACCGGGACGACTATATGATCATGGCCGGCCGGGGGTGTGTCTTCAGCTGCAGCTACTGCTGCGAGAGCTATATCAACAAGCTCTACAAAAACAAGTTTTACCGGAAAAGAAGTATCGAATCCATCATGGATGAGCTCGTTCAGATGAAGAAACGGTACGATTTCCGCGAAGTGATGTTCAATGACGCCCTGTTTTTCACCGACCGGAAATGGCTCAAGAACCTGCTTGACCGGTACACGAAAGAGATCGGTGTGCCGTTCAGGTGCTTCGGGAAGGTGACCCTGCTCGACGAGGAACTGGCCCGCATGCTGAAAAACGCCGGCTGTTACTGTATCGAGTTCGGGATGCAGACGGTGAACGAGCAGGTGAAACGGGACGTACTCAACCGCACCGAAACGAACGCCCGTTCATTTGAAACCTATGCGACCTGCGACCGGGTGGGTCTGAACTACGACATCGACCACATGTTCGGGTTGCCCGGAGAAAGAGAACGGGACCACATCTACGGAGCCCTGTTCTACAGCAGACTTTCTTACTTGAACCGCCTCAAAGTCCACAATCTGACCTATTTCCCAAAGATGCCGATCCTGAAACGGGCCAGGGAAGAAGGCCTTTTGAGTGACGCCAACGTGAAAGACATCGAGTCGGGCCGGATCGGGAATTTCTTTCACGGCGGCGACGTGAAAGACAGTAGAGTGCGACGGATAAACAAATGTTTTTCAGTTCTCTACAAATTTCTGCCGCTGCTGCCGGAACCGTGGGTGAAATATATCATCAGGCACAAATGGTACCGGGCCTTCGGCTCTATCCCGTCCCCGGTGATTATTCTCCTGCAGATACTGGTGGCTTTCAAGGGAAGAGACTACCGTTACATTCTCTACATCAAGTACTATCTGTTGCGTATCAAGCGAAAGTTTTTCAAATGAAAGACACGACCAAACGAGTGATCAAATTTGTTCTGGTCTGGCTGACCACGATCGGTATCTTTGCCGTCCTGTTCTCCAAGATCAAGTTTGCAGACGTGATGGAGGCTATCAGCCAGGCGAATGTTCAACTTCTGGCCGCAGGCCTTTTCATCTCTTTCGCCGCCCACATCTTCATTACTATTCCCCGCTACCAGTACATCCTGTACACCCTGGGTTGCACGCTGACGTTTAAGGAAGCGCTTATCTTACGAATGGGAACGCTGCCGATAAAAAACGTCACCCCATTCAAAGCGGGAGAACTGAGCCGTGCGGCGTACCTGAAAACCAAGCACGGATTTCCCTACAGCAAGGGCGTCGTCTCCATCATCCTGGGCTATATCCTGAGCTTCGCTGCCCTGTCCGCTTTCGCCCTGGCCGGCTTGTTCCTGTATGTTCCGGGCGTCCCCGAAAAAATCGGGGTGGCGATCCTGGCGGTGGTTCTTTTAAGTCTTTTGTTCCTGGCCGGGACTACACACACCAGCAGCCTGGTCAAACGGCTGCTCCGCCTGGTCCGTCTGAAAGAGGAGGAGTTCAGGACCTCCCGGAAACTGTTTCTCCCCAAACAGATGTCGATCCTGATGCTGTGCTCCCTGGTGTTCGAGGGATGCCAGCTTCTCAACACCTATTTGCTCCTTAAGGCCCTGGGGACAGAGGTGCCGTTCAGTACCTTCCTGCTTTTCGGCCCTCTGAGTATCATCATCGCCGTGCTGCCCATCACCTTCTGCAGCCTGGGTACAAGGGAATCGGCTTTCCTGGTGTTCTTCCCCAAATTCGCACCGGCCGAAATCCTCATGGCCAGCAGCCTCCTGACCACCTTCGTCAACCGCCTCTTTCCACTCTTTCTAGGCTTATTTTTCATGAAAGCCTTCCTAGACCGGTTGATGCAGTTGAAGGAAGATTGATGTCTGCGGAGTGTCAGGTAAACAAAAAAGGAGAGGCATTTGCCTCTCCTTTCTGACATACGTTTTCCCTCCGCGATCAGGGGAAGATGCCGCGCTCGCTGTAGGTTCTTCCCAGGCGCCGCAGGGCCACGATGTAGGCGGCGGTACGCCAATCGCAGTCAAACTCTTTAGCGGCCTCCCTGACACGACCATAGGCGTTGATCATCTTGGTATGGAGTTTCCGGTCGACTTCCTCCAGCTCCCAGAACTCGCTCCGTTTGTTCTGGAGCCATTCGAAATAGCTCACGCACACACCGCCCGCGTTGCAGAGGATGTCGGGAATCAGGTCTATACCCTTGTTACCCAAAATACGGTCGCCCTCCAGGTCCGTTGGTCCGTTGGCGCCCTCGGCCACCAGTTTCACCTCCAGCCAGGGTGCGGTTTCTTCCGTTATCTGGTTTTCAAGTGCCGCCGGCACGAAGATGTCCGCTTTGGTCTTCATGAAGGTCTCGTGGTCAATAGCTTTCGCTTCCGGATACCGTTCAACGCCACCCTTTTCAGCCACGTAGTCGGCCAGCTTGTCGGCGTCGATACCATCGAGGTTGACGATGGCGCCGGTGTGATCTTCAGCCGCCAGAAGCTTCGAGCCGTGCGGCTTGAGCAGTTTGGCCGACCAGGAACCAACATTACCGAATCCCTGCACGAAGTAGGTCGTCGTGCCCAGGTCGACATTGTTGCATTCGGCCCATTTCTCGATACAGTAGACCAGTCCCTGGCCCGTCGCCTTGTCACGGCCGATGGAGCCGCCGGAAGCGATGGGTTTGCCGGTGACCACATGGTAGTTGGCGTTTCGCTCGCGGGCCGGCATCATCATCAGGTAGGTATCGAGCATCCAGGCCATGATCTGGGCATTGGTGTTCACGTCGGGTGCCGGGATATCGTATTCCGGCCCGATATTGTTACCCAAAGCCACCGTGAACCGGCGGGTGATCCGCATCAGTTCCCGCTTTGAATACTTCCAGGGTGATATCTGGATTCCGCCCTTGCCGCCACCGAAGGGTATGTCCATGATAGCGCTTTTCCAGGTCATCCAGGTAGCCAGAGAGCGGACCTCATCGATGTCCACAGCAGGGTGGAACCGGAGCCCGCCCTTGAATGGTCCCAATATATTATTATGTTGAACGCGGTAGCCCGTGAACATCTCCACCCGACTGTCGTCCATGATCGCCGGGAAATTGACGATAATCTCGTTCTGGGGCTTCGCCAGCATCCTGCGAATATCCGGGTCCAGATTCATCAGGTCGGCTGCTTTGTTGAACTGTTTACCGACTGTTTCGTAAAGACTCATAAAAATTCCTCCAATAACGTTGAAATATGCATAATAAGCTGGTAACACCAGGTAACGTAAGGTATCTACTGGATACTGGCTACAGAAATTAGCCTCGAAGATTGGTTCTTATTGTGCTTACTACCTACTACTCTATTTTAAAAGTAAGTCTTGTATTATACCATAAATATGTCAATATTTCAAGGAATATATTCCATGTCAACTTCTTTTTAATTCATTATATGCCCACTGGATATCAACAAATTTCCGGTGCGCTATCTCCCTGAACTCCTCCCCCAGATGAGAGACTTTGTCCGGATGATACAGGGTCACTTTTTCTTTGTAAGCTTTTTTAATTTCATCCAGTGAAGCATTCCGTTCTATTTCCAGAATACTATACGGGTCCTTGAGCGTATCGGTTTCCCCGGAGACGGATTCACGTTCATCGGCACCGTCTCCGGCTGCGCCGCCGGCCTGCCTTGTTTTCCATTCGGATCTCGCCCCCTCGAATTCCTGCTGAGACCATCCCTGTTTCGGCGGTTGTTTAAAAAGTTTAAACAGTGAAAGAGGGGAGCGGCCGGTGGCCAGCATGTAGACTACAAAGGCCAATAAGACCACGTCGTCTATCATCCCGTGAGGGCCCATCAGTTCGGGAAGAAGATCAACCGGTGACAGGATATACAGGATAGACAACAGAACCACAATGAACTTTTTCATGGTTATAGCCTCATTCGAAGCTGCTAACGTGCCCAAAGGACCGGTTTTATGGGCAGCTTCCCTCCGGACTCGAAGCCTGCCGGTTTCGATGATAGTACAGCTTAACAGGACTGTCAAGCGACCGGATACGCGGCGGATTGGCCATTATGGTCGGTCATTACTTTTCCTGTTCCGTTTCAAGCTCGCTCACGATCCATTTTTCCACCCCGGACATGTAGATCGTCTGCGGGATATCCGCTATGACGATGGCGCCGCCGAGATAGTGTTCGACCTGATTGGAATCGATGAGCTCTTTCCGGAACAGGTCTCCGGAAGCAATGGGAAACGTGTAGATCTCGTCTCCCACCAGGCGCAGGTAAAAATGAGATCCGTAGGAAAAATCGGGCTGTTGATCCCCCATGGGGCACTCCACCAGGATCCGGGCGTTATCGACATCGTGATAGCGGACCGGCACCCCCAGTTCCGGATGTGACGAACCGACTCTGCCGGGCAAGAGAAACATCACGTTCCGAGATTCCCTTCCATCTTTTTGCCGCTCCTCGTTTTCTGCTCCGATGTCCAGATTGATTTCACCGATGGTATCCCTGATCTCGAACTTTTCCGGTTCCGTCATATCTGCATACCGCTCCCCGTCAACATACAGCACGCTGTCTATATGGACCTGTGCCGTCGGACAGATAGACCGGACCTCGATGAACTTATCCCACTCCAAAATGGAAGCGAGGTCCTTATCAAGGTCGGCGTCACTGTACAGGCTGAGAGAGCGACATTGAAGTAAATATAAGACCTCCCCCACCACCGCGAACTCGACGTCCACGGCTTTGCGTCGCAACAGCTTATTGATATCATTTTTCAGCTCTTTATGCATCACCTGGTTGAAGGCGTACTTGAACGACCGGTAATCACCGAGCCTCTTGATGAGATTCTTGGCTTCCACCACGAACCGCAACTGGTCGGCCAGGCCTCTGGCAAACTTCTGATCGTGCTGGAACTCGCTTTTAATGGAACACTCGCAAAAGATCGTTATTTTGTCCTCTTTCAAGCATTCGCGGATATTCGGAGGGCAGTACCCGATAATCTTGCCTACTTTTATCCACATGGCGTCGTTGAGGTAAGCGGCTATCTCTTCCCGGGTGTACACAAACTCAATGACCTTGAGCATCTTCTTGAGCTGCGGGCCCCACTTTTGGGCAATAGAATGGAAGGTGACGAAGGGATACCCTTTCTTCATGGTGTGCTTGTTGGCCCGCCTGATCCGGCCGGTCCGGTCGGAAACGCTGATAAGCTCTTCGGCGCCGAGCAGATCATTGTCCTCGAAGTAGGATCTGAGATTGCCGCGAATCAGCTCATTCACATCAATCGGTTTCACCGTTTCCCGGAAATCCCGCTCCTTCATATCCACCACGTGCACCTGCCGTTGCGACGATTTTAGCATCTGTTCGCCCTTGGGATGCGAGTAGGTGGTCAGATCGCAGAGAAAAGTACCGCCGTCTTCCTCTGGACGATCCACCACCGCGGTGCCCAGACCGAAAGCCAGCCGGACCGCACCGTCCTCCTGGCGCACGTCTTTCGACCACGGAAAACAGTTCTGGGAAAAACCCACTCCGGAAAAGAGCGGAGCGTACAGGTCCTCGTGCTTTTCCATGCCTTCCAGCTCCATTCCCACCACTTCCTGGACCAGGAAGGCCATGGCCTCGTACTGACGCAGCAGCCCACGCTTGCGGCGGTACTCGAAACAGTCCGGTTTGAAGAGTGAAGCATAGATCGTTTTCATGCCCTCCACGAACATCTCCAGGTTTTCGTCCAAGGAGAAACAATTCGGGATGAAGTAACTGTCGTACAGCCCGGCAAAGGGCGCCTTGCGGCAATCTTCCAGCAGCGATGAAGACCGGACGATCAGGGGCGTTCCCTGCGTCTTCTTCAACAGTTTCTTGATTCGGGCGATGATGTCCTGGCCGAAGGTTGCCTCGGGAAACAGCGACAGAAGCTCCTGGTAATTTTCCTCGTGGATGCTCTCCTGCCACTTGACGTTTTCGAAACGTTCCAGGCCGTTTTGCTCCAGAAACTCGGTAAAGACCACGCTGCCAATGTACCACGACCGGGGAATCCTTATCTCGCAACCGAGATAATCCTCGTTCTTTTTCAGGGCGTTGTGAGCCAGCAGCATCCCCGTGCTTTTGCCCCCGATACGGCCCTGGCCGATGATACGTTCCTTGATGCGGATCAGATCGTCAAAACTGAAAATATCGGCGATCAATGCTACGTAATGCTCGTCCTCCGTTATCAGCTTCCGGGCCATGTTCTCGAGCACGATCTTCTTTTCCTTCGGCTCGATGGAGGCCCCACCGCTTTGCAGGTACTGCAGGTAGAGCAGTCCCAGACCTTCCTCCTCGATGGCGAATTTGAGAAACTGGAAGTTGTCGGCTATTTTCCTGATGAAACGGTCTTTTGAGGGCAGCATGCTAACAGTCCTTCCCGGTACCCGTTGCCGATTGTAGGATAATGCAGGATAAATAGCAAGCACGCCGAGTAGAAAAGAGCGGAGAAAAATGGTCATCTCCGCTCTTTATTTTCCTGCTGCAATCGGTAGTTTTCAGGTTATACGATGCCCTGCTCCAGCATGGCCTGGGCCACCTTGAGGAAGCCGGCGATGTTGGCCCCGTTGACATAGTTGCCGGGAGTGCCGTACTCGGCGGCGGTCGTGACGCAGTTCTCGTGAATGCTGATCATTATGTCGTGGAGCCGGCGGTCGACCTCTTCGCGGGTCCAGCTCAACCGGGCGCTGTTTTGGCACATCTCCAGACCGGAGCAGGCTACGCCGCCGGCGTTGGCCGCCTTGCCAGGACCGTAGAGGGTCTTGGCCTTGATGAATACTTCCACACCAGCTGGAGTGGTGGGCATGTTGGCGCCCTCCGAGACACAGAACACACCGTTCTTGACCAGATGCTTGGCATCGAGCTCGTTGATCTCGTTCTGGGTGGCGCTGGGCAGAGCCACGTCGGCCTTTATGTCCCAGAGCGGGTTAAACTTCTTCTTCGGGTCCACCGGGATGTACCTGGCACTCCTGAACTTCTTGGCGTACTCCTTGATGCGGCCGCGGCGGACGTTCTTGAGCTCCATGACCCAGGCCAGCTTTTTCTCATCCACGCCTTTGGGATCGTAGATCATGCCGCCGGAATCGGACAGGGCGACCACCTTGCCGCCCAGTTCCAGGACCTTCTCAGTGGCGTACTGGGCCACGTTGCCGGCTCCGGACACCAGGCAGGTCAATCCCTTGAAGCTCTGGCCGCGGGTCTTGAGCATCTCCTCGGCGAAGTAGACCTGGCCGTAACCGGTGGCCTCGGGACGGATCAGGCTGCCGCCCCAGGTCAGCCCTTTGCCGGTGAGAACCCCGGTGACCTCGTTGCGGAGTTTCCGGTACATGCCATACATAAAACCTATCTCGCGGCCGCCCACGCCGATATCCCCGGCGGGCACGTCGGTGTCGGGGCCAATATGGCGGCTCAACTCCATCATGAAGCTCTGGCAGAACCGCATTACTTCGCCGTCTGATTTGCCCTTGGGATCGAAGTTGGCTCCTCCCTTGCCGCCGCCCATGGGGAGCGTGGTCAGGGAGTTCTTGAAGACCTGCTCGAACGCCAGGAATTTCAGAATACTAAGATTCACGCTGGGATGGAACCGGAGTCCGCCCTTGTACGGACCGATGGCGCTGTTCATCTCGATCCTATACCCGCGGTTGACCTGCACCTCTCCCTGGTCATCGACCCACGGAACGCGGAACATGATCATCCGTTCCGGTTCGGCGATACGCTCGAGGATCTTCGCCTCCTGGTATTCCGGATGACAATCAAGGATCGGGATGATCGACTCCGCCACCTCGCAGACAGCCTGGTGAAACTCACGCTCACCTGCGTTGTACGCGATGATGTCTTTCATGTAGGCTTCCACATCACAGGACTTGATAGTTTGTTTTGACTTCCCCTTAGCCATTTGACTAGCCCCTTTCCTTGGTTATGTAGTGATAATTACAAGTAAACCAGGCACCCCTGAGAAGAGAAAGATCTCCAAAGAGCACCTCCGCGTTTCCGGCACATTCTAGCCATCCCCTCTACCCTCTGTCAACCCACTATGATAGAAAAGTTTGTCCTCCGGTTTGAAAGATGGATTCACTTCACTTTGCACCTGTTTTCATAGACAGGAAATGAGGTATGAATTGACAATAATTGGTATGAAATGTAAGATGATTCGCACACTTGTAATCACACTGTATCAGAATAGGAGAATCAGTTATGGCCATGCTCAAGATCATGAGTTTTAACAAATACGGGCGCACGTTCCATCTCACGATGAACAAGGCGGATGACCTGGAACACGCCCTAAAACTGGACGAGGCGCACTGGGTAGCCACCGGCGGCCCGATCGAATCCTTGAACTGCGATCTGGATTTTCTTAAATATGTCGACACCGACCACAACAACCGCATCATGTGTTTCGAACTCAAGGATGCCATCGCCTGGCTGCTGCAAAATGTAAAGGATCGGTCCGGGATAACAAATGGCGGAACTACCCTGGCCCTGGAGGCTATCAATACCGACACTGAAGAGGGAGCTCGCATCAGGCAATCGATGGAAAAGATGCTCATCAAGCTCAACCAGGCCGGGAGCCAGGAGATAACACTCGCGCAGACCCGGCGGATCAAGGCTGAAGAGGAACAAAAACCGGTGAGCGAGGCCGGTGTGGTTCTGCCCGAGGCGGCAGGAAAACCAGAGGTGAAACAATTTATAGAGGACATCATCGCCACCGTGGGGGGCGCCGATCACCCGAGCGGAAAACGGGGTGTCAACCAGGCCGAACTCGACGAATTCATCGCCGCGTGCAACGATTACCTGGCCTGGCACGAAAAAGGAACCCTTACAAAAAGGAAAAAGACTTCGGATATTTTGCCGTTCGGCACCGGCACCGCCGATGCTTACGGAACGATGACGGCCATCCGCGACAAGTTCGACCAATATTTTGCCCAGTGCCAGGCTGTAGCCATGGACCCGCGGATTTCAGGCCAGGTGCCTCTCAGCGACGATGAGCTTAAAGAGCTCGATTTCAGCGACCCGGCCGTCATCGATGGGATGTTAAAAGATGCCCCACTGGCTGAACCCTCCCCTGATCTCGTGCTCGATTTCTCCAAACAGATTAATCCCTACTATGAAAACCGGATTTCCCTCATCTGGAAACAGGTAATCGAGCCCGTGCTCAAACGCCCCGCCGGACGCCTGGCCATGAAGGAGTGGAAACGGGTCAAAGATACGTTTGCAGGATATGAATCATGGCTCGACTCAAAGGCCGGCGCCCTGGTGGAACCGCTGGGGCTGGAGCAGATACAATCCTACCTGGATGAAGAGTGCAGCGAATCGGTCAAAACCCTTATTTCCAAGAGTTCAGCCATGGCCTTCGAGATGGACAATATCCGCCTGGTGGAGCGGCTGATCCTGTACCAGGCCTGGCTTCTGAAACTGGCCAACAATTTCATCAGTTTCCCTTATCTGTACGATGCCGGCAAGCGAGCCATATTCGAGTTTGGGACCTTGATCATGGATGGACGGCGGTTCAACCTGGCGGTCAAGGTAAACGACCGGAAAAAACACTCCAAGATAGCCGGCGCCAGCAACATGTACGTGCTCTACCTGGAACTCAGGTCCAAGGGCGAAACGAAGAAATGCGAGATAGCCGTACCGGTTACATCAGGCGGCAAAGGAAACCTGTGCATCGGGAAACGCGGCGTGTTCAAAGATATCGGCGACGAGGAATGGGACGCCGAGGTGGTCCAGATCATCGAGAATCCCATCTCCCTGAACGAAGCAATCGTATCCCCGTTCAAACGCCTGGGCAAGTTTATCACAGATAAGATCGAGACCATGACCAGCGCCGCGGAAAAAAAACTGGAGAAGGCCGCTCACAAAGCCGTAACCGATGTCAAAACCACCGGCGATAAACCCGGCGGGAAAGCGGTCCCGGCGGCCGGGGGTGGAGGACTCACGGGATCCGCTGCCGGCGGTATCCTGATGAATGGCAGTATCGCCATAGCCGCGCTGGGATCGGCTGGAGCGTTTATCACCAAGACCATGGCCAATCTGGGTGTAGTCCAGGTACTGAGCGTTCTCATCGGAGCGATTATCGCCGTCATGCTGCCGGCCACCATCGTGGCCCTGATCAAGCTGCGGCAACGCGATCTCAGCGCCGTGCTGGAAGCCTCGGGATGGGCCATCAACGCCAGGATGCGGCTCACCCGCGGACAGAGTCATTTCTTCACTCAATACCCACCTTACCCCCTGCTGGCCAGGGGTGTGCCCCACCGACGCTGGCTGATGTCGGTTATCATCGTCATCATCGTCATCGCACTGCTCGGTACCGGCGGCTATTTCGGACGTTGCTGGTACGTTAAGCACAAGGCGGCGAAGGCCGGGGAGAGGACGGAACAAACTCAGAGCGCCCCGGTAGAATCGGAAACGGCTCCACCTGAAACACCAAAACAAGAAACCAAAAAGTAGAGTACAGCGTTTGTCCTTTGGTTGACCCGCATATTTCACAAGCATCTTCGGTATTGTGCTCGATCGCATGTCCTCGATGCAATAAATTTTACTTAAATCCTGATTTACGTCCTTCACGTTAAGACCGTCAATAAAACAAATAATTCTTAACCCTGAAAATCATGCAGTATAATGTGGGAAATCTTTTTTTAGATCTATGGGGGAACAAAATGTTTCATCGCCGAATCACGGCAGTTCTTTTAACCCTGGTTTGTTTCCTGCTCGTTGCCGGCTGCGACAGCGTTACCCTGGAACTCGACGATCCCGTCCCCACCGGTTTCGTGGAAGCCGTTTTCCTGGTCTCCGACCAGCTCGGAAACCCCGTTGGAGAGGCTTCGGTTTCCGTTGACGGCTACTTCGGAACGGCCGCCGCGTTCACCACCGCCAACGGCACCGCGTTTCTGGCCGTGGGAGTGGATGATCAATCGCGAGAAGTAACCTACCAGGTCAGCAAAAGCGGGTACCAGCTGTTTGCGTCGGACATCTCCCTCAAGCTCGGCTCACAGAATCCGTACCCGGTCCAGGTTCAACTCACTATTCAGTGAATTTTACCTTAGCTTTCTTGCATATTGAGATTCAGAATAAATAAGTATATAATTTAATTGAGGTGATACCATGTTAATCTGCCGGTGTTTACTGCGCCCCACACGCTCTATCGCTTTATTCCTGATGTTTATCCTTATCTTGTCCACCCTTCCCTGCCGGATGGCCACGGCGGGGGGGAGCCGATCGAAAGAAACAGGCTCGTCAGTGGCAACCCCGAAAAGCAATTACAAAATACAAATCGAGTTTCCGCTCAACAAAACTCGGCACGGCCTGGATGGTTCGCTCCGGCTTCTGGAAGATGCCCGGATTACCGACGAGACCCGGAGTGCTCCCGATTATTTCTTGGCCCAGCTACGAAACCAGAACGATGATGCGGGAGATCCGGAAAAACTTTCCCGATGGAAGCTTCTGCTGGATCATCCGCCCGAGCCGGCAGTGCTGCGTATCGTCGACCGGCGGGGCCGGGAAGTTCACTCCCATGTACTGGATCTACCCTTTGCCGGTTTGAAAAAGAACCGTCTGTATGGTTCCGATAAAGAGACCTTCCTGGTCATGGTCGATTTCGGCACAGGAATGGGCACCGACAACGGGCCGGTCACGAACCCGGTAGAGATAGTGGATACCGGATTTCAATGGCTGGCAACAGTGGACAAAGCAACCGGTGAACGTAAACAGTTACTCCTCAAGCAGTCCTCGAAAGCCGCTTGGAAACTGGTGTCGACTCTCGGAGGAGGGGGCCGGGATTTTCTCCAGGTATCTTGCTCATTGCCATTGGAAAAAGAAGGAGACAACCAGCGCGAATTTGTAACCAGTTTTACCCGTTTTCATTTCAACGGCACCGACTGGATGAAATTGGAACGCCGGGATCCTGGATACTGGGAATCGGGTGGCGGGTTTCCAGCGGAAGACCGGTTCCCCGCATATCCGACAACGCCGCTACCGGTGAAACCCTATCAGGATCTGCTCGGATATTTTACGGCCGAAGAGTCCTGGGTCAGTGGCACGGGTCTCGATACTTCGGCCGGCGTTGATATCATCCAGGTGGATGTGTTCGAGAAGGGTTCTGACATTTACATCGATTTCAAGATCACCAGGGACCCACTGGGGCGGTCAATCGGCGGCCCCTTCAAAGCTGTTATGAAAAAAAAGGGCACGCTCGAGTTCACCGTCACCCGCGACCGCTGGGGTAACCGGGCCCGGGGAATTTTTTCCCGCAAACGAGGTGAATACTTGCTGGATCTCAAGGTAACCGCCAGACGCGGCCGGGGAAACGAAGTGGCCGAACTCTACCGGGAGTGGGTAGTAAAAAAAAGGAGCCCGAAGGCCCGGGACGACCGTCACTCCTGGAGCTTAGGCCGGAAGAGGTAAACCACTTTCCACAAAATGCATGATTGCAAGACCTGACCCCTTGCTTTCTACACTCCTTACTCTGGAATATTAGCGTAGAAAGCAAGGTAAAAAATCTCAAATCTCATTCTTTCTTGAAACGGATACGGCGGCCTGTTACAATAATTCTATCTTATTGCATTTGCCTAATAAATATTATATACAATTATATGCAATAGCAGAACGAATTGCCCGATCAAACCGGGCTACGACATAATAATAGGGTGGATAAACAATGCCAAAAATCACCAAGACCAAGATAGCTACCGGTATTTTCTGGGTGGAGGCGCCCGAGGCCGACCTCCGGGTACTCTGCGGATGCCCGGCCGACAGTGTCAAGCTCCTTATGAAACGTGGGCTGATGGCCCCCCGGGAGAAGAATGGGTTAACCTACGAGACAGGTCCGAACGCCATCCTGCTTTCAGACGTGCTGGTGCAGAACGGGAATTTCGCCAACCTGGCCGAGTTCCCATTGCTGCAGATGCTCTACCGCCAGGGAATGATCTTACCGAACCACCCCAACAACACCGGCGCCAAACCAATGCTCATCGGCTCGAAACACCAGGTCCAGTCCCAGATGCAATACATCTACCGTGGCAACTACGGCCTGGTGACCGAGGAGGAAATGCTGGAAGCCGGCCTGTCCCCGGAACGGGCCCACGAGCTCATGCGGTTGAAACTGAAGTTCGCCTTCGGAAAAATACGGCCCACCAACGAGCTGCTGGACTCGCTTTTCCTGGATAATAACGCAGCCGAGATACGTAACAGCGGGGTATTTGTTCGCCGGACCGGGTGGAACGCTTTCGAGTTCAAATATCAAGGTGAGACCATCACTATCGACCTCAACCTGAGCCTGCAGGAGAACTACGAGATGGCTTTCTCCATGGGGTTCTACAACATCAAACGGGAATATTTCGAAGTCATCCACTCCGGGGAAGGCGACGGCTGGGACCCCAACCGCCAGAGTGTCTCCAGTATCCTGGTATTTCAGGGGCGAATCTACCTGATCGACGCCAACCCGAACTTTCTGGCCAGTCTCCAGTCCCTGGGGATCAGCGTCAACGAGATCGAAGGTATATTCCACACCCATTCCCATGACGACCATTTCGCCGGGCTCCCTACCCTGATGCGGTCAGACAAACGGATCAAATACTTTGCCACCCCCCTGGTCAGGACCAGCGTGGCCAAGAAAGTGACCGCCCTGCTTTCTCTGGACGAGGAACATTTCTATGACTATTTCGAAGTACAAGACCTGGAGTTCGACATCTGGAACGACATCGACGGGCTCGAAGTGAAACCCATTCTTTCCCCGCATCCCGTGGAGACCAACATTTTTCTCTTCCGGGCCCTGTGGAACAAGGGGTATCACACCTACGCCCATTATGAGGACCTGACCAGCTTCGAAGTTTTGAAAAACATGGTCACCGACGACGACTCAAAAATCGGCATCTCCCAGGAGTTTTTTGACACGGTAAAGAAACAGTACTTACAGAAGGTGGACCTGAAGAAAATAGATATCGGCGGCGGCATAATCCACGGCGAGGCGGAGGATTTCCGCGACGATCCATCGGAGAAGATCTTGCTTACCCACGTCGCCCGGAAGCTGACCGACCGGGAGAAGGAAATCGGATCGGGAGCTCCTTTCGGCACTTTCGACACGCTGATACCCGCCCATCAGAACTACACCCGCCAGTACGCACTCCAGCGCCTTGAAGCCTATTTCCCTACGACCAATCCCCGCAAACTGGCGATACTTTTAAACAATCCCGTGGTCACCTTCAATCCGGAAAGTATTATTTTCAAAAGCGGTGTGGCCTACAAAGAAATCTACATCGTCCTCACGGGCAACGTGGAGATGATCCAGTCGGACTCCCGGATGCGGAACATGCTCTCAGCCGGCGCTTTCGTCGGCGAGATAAACGGGCTGTTCAACATCCCCCTGAACGTCACCTACCGGGCCGCGAGCTTCGTCCAGGCCTTGAAACTAAACTCCAATATCTACCTGGAGTTTGTGAAACAAAACAACCTGTACGCCGACCTCAACCGGCTGCGGGCAAACGAGCAGTTTCTCCAAACGACCTGGCTGTTCAACGAAGCCATCTCCTACCCGGTTCTGAACCGAATAGCCAAGGCCATGGAGTGGAAACAATACCCGGCCGGACACGAGTTTTCGTTCAAAGACGAGAAGTCTCTCTTTATTATCAAGAGCGGACTTCTCGAACGATTCGGTGAAGAAGATGTACTGGAACGACTGCAGGGCGGAGACTTTTTCGGGGAAGAAGAAGTGTTATACGAAATGCCCAGCCTGTTCAGAATCAAGGCCATGGAGCCGGTGGAGGTGTGTCAGATCCCGGGAGAAGCGCTGCGCGAAATACCTATTGTCCGTTGGAAACTTTACGAGACTTTCGAGAAACGAAAACGCTCGATCATGGACTCCCAGTTGGTGGGCACTCAATTATTTGTCTGGCGGGACGAATACAACATCAACATCGAATTCATCGATCTTCAACACCGGCAGTTGTTGAAGAAAGCCAATATCTTTTACAACGCCATCGAGTCGAGAATCAAACGGAAAGAAGTGCAGGAGGCACTCGATTCCTTCATTCATGTTTACGAATTTCATTTTTCGGAAGAAGAGCGATGCATGAAACAGTACGATTATCCGGGTTATGAGGTACAGCGCAGAAAGCATGCCGGACTCATTTCCGACGTGCAGAGGATTCGGGAAAAACACGCCTCCCGGGAGATCGATATCGACCTGAGCATCTTCGAGTTTCTGAAGAACTGCTTGATTGACCATATTCTCACCGAAGACCGAAAGTTAGGACAGTTCCTGCGGAAACAGGGACTGACTTGATCTTCTGAGTGAGCCGTTTGAGCCTCTCCGTACCTACCCGTACTTACCGGTATTTTTCCAGCAGCTTGTAGAAACGTTTCTCGATCAGCTGGTCATCGAGCATGCGATCATTGGATTGTATACCGCGCGTGGCAAATATTCGGCGAATGGTCTCTTCGTTGACCCCGTTATAAAGGTCGAGATCCGCAGCTACCAGGCCTTCGAGCCCGCCAACGAACTTGGCGCCGGAGCGCATGTGGTAACGGCTGACATGCGCCAGCATGTCGGTGACATCTTTGCCCAGGGCTTTTCTCAGATCCCAGAGCGTGGCGCCGTAGATCTTGCCGTCGTGATGCACTTCGCCCTCGATGTCCTCGGGGTAATGAAGCTCGTTCTCCATGTTCCGCAGGTACCCCAGCGGGAGCCGGGAGCACACGTATTCCCCGATCAGCGGATCGTCGTCCTGGGTGCAGGCGAAGTAGTCGGAGAAGGCTTCGTTCATGGCCCCGGCTTCCCCCCCGCGAAGCGATACGATTTTCCCGGTGACGGCATGCGTATACTCGTGATGGACGACGTTAGCCTCCTTGGCCAGGTCATTTAACTTGTTGCCGTCGCCGAAATAAAAACCGTTGAACCAGGGGTGGAAGTAGGCGTTATCGTAGTCGTCGCCCACGTGTACCGTGGCGCCGGGAGCACGTTTATCGAGGCTGTGGAACCCGAGACCGGCAAAATAGTCGTGGATGACAATTATCTGGTAATAAACCATGACCTCGTCGAAATGGGTGTTTTCCGGATCATAGACATAACGTCCATCCGGGTCGGAAGCTTCCCGCTCGTCCTCGTTCTTGACGGTGACGAACTTGCTCTTCAGGGCGGTGAGCGCTTTCATGTACAGCAAGTCCTTGAGCACCGGGTCGCCCGCCAACGGGTGCAGGTCATACACGCTGCCCGTACCGGTGGCGAAATCGACATAATTGCTGCGGTATAAAACCTTGCCGTCAGCCCCGTCGACCACCATCTCCCAGGCGCCCAGGGGGATATCAGTGGTCATCCTGACCTGCCAGGCGCGCCTGGCGGAAGAACCGTCGAAGTAGAGCACTTTTTCGATCGCGGGCCGGCCGGTGGCGCGGGTACCGGAGATATTCCCGAGCGCCGCTTCCAGGGCCTGTTTGTCGGTGAGAGCCCAGGTCCCTTTGATTTCAGGCCGGGGCACGTACTCGCCGTTGACCTGCCTGACCTCCCCCTTGGGGCTGATGTGCACGCTGAGCCCGCACTGGAAAAGCGGGATTCCATCTATCTCCTGCGCGAAATGGACGTGCCGGCTCTGGCCCGAGGTGAGCACCCGGTCGAGGCTCAGGTCCGCAAACCCGTTTTCTGACCGGAACATGTCCGCCGTTTCCCGGAGAAACGTTTTGGCAATTTCCACGGGGTCGTTTATCCGGTAGCGTTTGTTGCCTTTGCCCAGAATCGACCGGGGAACGCCCGTACGGTCGTTCCAGCGTACCGTCCACACTCCCGGACTCTCGCTTCTGAACGCCGCCAAGCTGCCCAGGACACGGGTATCGGGCTGAACCCTGACATCGCTGCTAACTCGCAGCAAACCGGGACCGTCCTGGGGAGCAAACGCCTCCGCGGGAGCTACTGAAATAAGCACGACGCACAAGGCCAGTAAAACCACATTTCTCATGAATTTCATAGATAAAACCTCCTAAAGATTTAAGATTGCTCATATAGGGGAGCTAACAATTATAACAAGCAGATACCAAAACGGCTACCTAAATCTTTTGTCATTCGCCGGTTTATAGTGAGCGGCCTCCTGTCGCTCATCCTGCGGACATCTCAATAAAGCCATAATCTTTTTGTACGTGACAAGTCCTTCGATGCGCTATTTCGCGATCCTGCGAAATAGGCCGGTGAATCCTTCCGACCTTCTGCAGTTACTTCACGACTATATACAGAACGCCAGTTGTTTATCAGCCGCCACCAGCAACCGTGCCCATGGAGATGACGTGCCACTCGCTTCCGTCGCTGACGATGGTTACGAATTCATTAGGATTGGACAAATCCAGGGGGGTCGAACCCCCGTTGATGAGTTCCGCGCCGGCGGGATCGATGCTTACCAGATTGGGAGGCGGATTCATCCTTTTGAGGATGTATATGCGTCCCGGGCAGTCACCGGCGGCAGGAAGCGTGATAGTGATTGGTCCACCGGCGGCATCGCATATGATGATATGGTCGGAGGCTGTGGCAGCATAATTGGCGGTCTTGTTGACGATAGCGGTGGTGGCAACCGATCCCGCCACCTCCAGCGTACTGGCCGG
>CAZQHK010000009.1:27921-126687 GCA_964593455.1 uncultured bacterium | reverse complement strand
TTTTTATCCTAGTATATTTGATTCCTGGACGCTTTTCATGGCGGCACCTATTTTTGGATTTTCCGCCAGCAGGCGGTACTGCATCATCCTGAGGACGGTGCAGAGGTCTTTCCATTCCGAGATGAAGGATTCCGGTCCTATCAGGATCTCGGCGGCCTCTTCGAGACTGGCCAGGATGTATCTCGGAAACGATTTATTGAGCAATTCGTTGTTCAAATCCCTGATGATCTTTTTGAACTCGCCCTTGTCCAGCCAGACTCCTTTGCACAGGGCGCAGCAATCGATTTTTACCCGTGTATTGCCGTATCTAACCACGGCCATTGCCTGATTGCACTGCGGGCACGGGCGGTTTCTCGACGATATCTTGAACTGGTCTTCATGTTTCCAGATCTCAAAATCCATCCATTTCAGATCCGGATCAGCAGCATCCTTGGCCTGCCGAAGTTCGTCCTTCTCGAACCATATTCCCTGGCAGGTAGGGCATTCATCTACCTCTATATCATTAAGTTTCTTTTTAGTTAATTCAATTTGGCAGCTCGGGCATTTCATTATAGTTTTCCTCACATTCATAAGAGTAACCAAGGCCATTGTACCGATCTGCCCGGCACTCGTCAATGACCCTAATAATCTCATATCATTCTAATTAAGATGAAATAATATGAATTATTAGGGTTGAATACGTTATTATGTCAGGTATGAAAACCACCGGTTTTATACGTGACATTGCGTTAAAGTACCCGGCCCATCTTGCGGCCAACTCGGTCCTGACCATCGTCCAGAACCTGGTGGAGGTTGGTTCCATGGCTTTTCTGGGACCGGTAGTGGACATGGTTATGTATCCCGGTGGAACCGAACACAGTCTTCTTACCAGGCGCGTGACCTCGTTGATGGCGGCGGCCGGAGTGCCGGTGACTCTGGGCTGGTGTTTAACAGTATTCCTGGGGTTGGTAACCCTGGCCAGCGCTTTTCGCGTGCTGGCACAGTACACGATCCTGAAGACCCGGTACGCGGTGCTGCGTGACCTTACCATGGGGACCTTCGACGATTTCTTTAATGCCCGCTGGTATTTTTTCGGTACGCAGCGGCAGGGAACGATTTTCAACACGTTTATTCGTGAGCTGGGGAAAGTGGGGGCGGCCTTCGCTTCCGTCGCTGTTTGCCTGACGGGTTCCCTGCGTCTGATAGTTTTCCTGACCGTGCCTCTCCTCATTTCCTGGGAAGTAACGCTCGTCAGCCTGTTGGTGGCCATGATCCTGGCCTGGCCCTTGATGTGGCTGGGCAGAGTGGGATACCGCCTGGGCCGCCAGAACACCGCCACCGCCAATCGGTATGGATCGGTACTCCAGGAAAGTTTTGGTCTGGCCAGGGTCATTCTCGGATTCGGTAACCAGAAGTGGAGCCGTGAACGGCTCAAGAAAACATTCGATTCCAACGCCCGCTCCATGGTGCGCTCACAGACGCTTAACATTACCGTGCCGGCCCTCTACCAGCCGTTCACCCGGGTGGTGGTAGTCGCGGCCCTCTTCACTGGTAGTTTGCGTAACGTAGCGGTAGCCGAGCTGGCTGTTCTCATGGCGGCCCTTCTGAAAGCGGTGGCCACGATCGGAACCCTGGTGACTGCCAGGACAGTTTTACTTAATCTTCTACCCGGTTTTGAGCATGTCCGGGCACTGCGCGAGGAGGCTCGAAAATTGGGCCAGCCTTCAGGAAACAAAAAATATGGTGGCTTTGAAAAAGAGATTTCACTTACCGGTGTCACGTTCTCTTATCCACCGGGTTCACCGGTCCTCAAAGATATTTCCATCAGCATTAAAAAAGGGCAGATGGTGGCGGTGGTGGGAGAATCCGGGGCAGGCAAATCCACCCTGGTCGACCTGATGATGGGATTCTCCCAGCCAGATACGGGACACGTCGCCATCGATGGAATCGATCTTACGGAATTTGATATCCTGTCCTACCGCCATCGGATTGGCTACGTGCCACAGGAAAGCGCGCTTTTCAACATGAGCGTCAGAGATAACCTTTTATGGGCCTGTCCCGAGGCTTCCGATGAACATATCAAGGCGGCCTGTCAACACGCTGATGCTCATGATTTCATAGAAAAACTTCCACACGGGTACGAGGCGGAAGTGGGTGACTATGGTACGCGTCTCTCCGGCGGGCAGCGCCAGCGTGTGGCCCTGGCCCGGGCTATCATCAGAAAACCGGATATTCTGTTCCTGGACGAAGCCACCAGCGCCCTTGACACTCAGTCCGAGCGTCTCATTCAACATGCTCTCGAGACGATTTCAAGAATGACTACGATAATGGTCATTGCCCACCGTCTTTCCACTATCATGAACGCCGACTATATCTACGTATTAAAGGAAGGCGCAATTATCGAAGAAGGCTCTTACCAGGACCTGGTAGATAGGAACGGTCACTTCAACCGGATGGTCAAAATGCAGCTGTTAGAGACCGAATGAGACAGTTTAACATTGACGGTTGAGGCATTTCTCAGTATGCTTGATAAGATAGAACGTTAATCTCCAGACTGTTGTCCTATCGAACTATCTACTTATTTTTTCTTTAATGGAGGAGAATCGATGAAAAAATTTGTTGGTATTTGCTTTTTAGTAGCTTTCACCGTCATCATGGCGCCCTCGATCATGGCAGCCCAGGAAGCGCCCGTACCCCGGTCGCTGGTACGGATCCACCTCGACACCAGGGCGGAGTTATACCAGGTGGCCGAGATAGGTCTCCTGTCGGTCTGTGGATACTCCAGAGGTCCCGGCTATGTCGATGTGGTTGTGTTGCCCTATGAGCTTAATACGCTTAGAGCCAACCAGTTACGCCTGACGGTGATGGAGGAGAATATTGATGACCGTCTGGAGAAATACCGCCGGGCCCAGGATCAGGGTATCTATCACAGTGTCGCTCAGATGGGAACAGAACTACAACAGATACACGAGACATACCCTGAATTAACCACCCTGGAATCCATTGGCCAGTCCTGGGAGGAGAGACCCATATGGGCTCTTAAGATCTCCGACAATCCCCTGGAGGACGAGGACGAACCGGCTATACTGTACTATGGCGCTCATCATGCCAGAGAGTGGATATCCTTTGAAGTTCCGTTAGCCCTGGCTCATTTCTTACTCTCCAACTACGGTTCAAACGAGGAGATCACCGGCCTGGTGAATGAACGGGAAATTTGGATCGTCCCCATTGTCAACCCGGACGGAGTTGTTCACTCCCAGACCGAGTACACGATGTGGCGGAAAAACCGCCGGAAATATGAGCAAAATCCAACCCGCTGGTGGGGCAGCGGATCAAAGGACGGCGTTGATCTCAACCGTAACTACTCCTACATGTGGGGAAATGTCGGGGCCAGCTCGAGTCCAAGCTCCGATACCTACCACGGTACAGAACCGTTTTCCGAACCTGAAATCATCGCCCTGAAAGAGTTAACCATCAGAGAACAGTTCGATGCCGCCCTGGGTTTTCACAGTTACTCGGAACTGGTTCTCTATCCCTTCGGCTACGATTACGACGCCCACGCGCCAGACGAACCTGTGCTCAAGGAGCTTGCTGAAGGCATGGCCGCCTTCACCGGATATACGCCCCAGAAGATTACCGATCTCTATGCCTGTATGGGCACGTCGGATGACTGGTTCTACGGCGAGATGGGGGTTTTTGCCTTCACCATCGAACTGGGCACATGGTTCATTCCCGATGATGACGAGGTCGGCCCCATCTGCGAGACCAACATAGAGTCGTGTATGTTCCTGCTCGAGAGAACCGGTAACCTGGTGGAGGAAAGAGTCAGAACCATTGTCGATATCCAACGCTATATCGGCGCCGTTTTGAAAGATGCTTCAAACTCTGAGCGATCCCTGACCACCGGCGAGCAACGTGAGTACATGCGGATGATTAAACTCCGCAACAAGCTTAGTGACCATCTGGTCAGGGAAGTGTTGGCCGGAGAAGGATCGGAAAAACTCGCGGTATTCGCCGGGACACTGCGCAACTTGAAATCAGGTATTCGCCCGGTGTTCCGTTCGGCGGTCAAGGATATCGCGGCCGCGCTCAAAAACCGTAATACCGAGTTACCGGCTGAAACACAGCTAATACTCCGGGAACTCCTGGAAAACTAGGATCAAACATCCCAGAGACAAGTTTCAGCGTTCTACCACGATCCATTCGTTGATGAAACGGCTGCGTTTTTCCAACAGATTCTTCACTTGGTCGTAGTCCTGCCGGGAGATCTCCACGGCTTCCCGTATGTACCGGTCTTTGACCACCACCGCACCGTCTTTTTCCTCGAGGCTGCACGAATAGCTCAAACCCGGTCCCTTAAGAGAAAGCTCATCCGGGAGATGGCGCAGGTTCCATCCTTCCGGCAGTTCGATAGTCACGGTGTCGTCAAGTCTTCCCCGCCAGCCCCACCAGAGATCATATTCCCTGGTCGGTGCTCCAAAACCGGTGATATCTTCCATCCAGCCGGCGGTCTGTCTGAGTTCTGGTAATTTGAATACCATCAGTTTTTCTCCCGCCAAAATAGCATAGCCGGGGATACTGTAAACCAGGTCGAGCTCAACGCGTTTTTCACCGTCATCCAGGTTTTTGAAAGCAAACTCCCTCAGTTTGGCATTGGGATGCCGCCCGTGTACCATTTTCTCCATCTGCTTTCTCAGCTCTTCTTCCCGGTACTGGCGAACGTTCCTCATGGATGAGTCGTTGTCGCCGAAATAGACCACATGGAGTTTAACGTCCAGTGAACCATCGGTGTTGAGATGAGCGGAAACCTCGTTTACTACTGCTTCGTCGCCGGGGTCCCGGTAGGGTATCGTGATGAACTCACCGGTTTTCACGACCAGACCTTCCGCCCCCTGGAGACTCAGCGGCAGCTCGTGGAAGAGGTAGTGGTCGGAAAAAGGTGCTACCCAGGTTCCATCTTTCAACCGGGCGGCCACCGTGTCGAACTGAGCCAGGGAACCGATGGAGCGGATAACGGGGCCGGAGTATTTGCTCCTGATAAGGACGACGTCCGCCTCGACGCCGGCACAGGAAAGCAGGCTCACATACAGGCACACTTTGTCCAGGCTGTTGGCCAGTTTGCTGGAAAACACTTCCGATACCGGGCGGGGAAGGTAGGAATAAGCCCACATTGACACGCCGTGGTGATCGATTTCACGGCAGACATACCGGTAGATGGCACGGGCCTTTTCCCTGGGTGTTTCCAACTTTTCGGTGATAGAGTAGGCAGTTTCAATCATATCTGGAGACGGTTTCATGAGTTCGCGGGCCCGGTCAGTCCACCGATCGCAGACATCGCTCCAACCGTAATCGAGACCGAAAGCCAGCCAGGGAAAGATCTTGTAGGAAGGTGGCATGTCGTTTTCTTCCCGGTAGCCCGGCATGTCCTTTACCAGAAAAATATATTTTTTCCGGGTTTCTTCATTACGTATATCCACGCTTACCATACCTTCGGGTGCATTAAATAGTTTGTACTTGAAAGGCACGGATTCGGGTACGGTGACAGTGTAACGGCGAGTCCTGGTAGGGTCGCTGTGCCTGAGGGTGGTTTCTACCATGAACGGGTGTTCGATGTCGGCTGAATCAGACTCTATCTCGTAGCAATAGTCAAACACCGATCCGACATTCACCTCGGGCAGGGCGGTTTTCCTGCGCCGGAGACGGTCATATTGCTTGAGATAATAGTACTTCGATTCATCGGAAATGGCATCCTCGCGCATGTCATGGATCGTGTCTTCCACAATCGTCCGGCCCCACAGGTAGCGGCCTTGTTCCCTGTCTCCCCGGTAGGAGAAGGACAGATTTCCCAGACCTCGTGCCCGCTCCTTGAGGACCACCCGGGAAACCCGGGTCCGTTTCGTAACTTTTCTGTCGTCGTCCATTGTATAACGCACATCAACCAGCAGGTTGACATATCCGGCATCGGGCTCATCGGCGGGACCAGGAAGATTTGACAGCATGGCGGCGAGTTCCCGGTCCGCGATGTCTTTGACGGTTTTCTCTCCGTCGATTCCGCGGGTTGACCAGAACGATACCTTGACGGCGTCCTCCCGAGGAACCGTTTTATCACCGGCATCCGTTCGGATAACGATGGTTTTGTCATCAATACCGATGATAGACCCGTAAAACTCGTCACCGTTGTTCAGGGTTACCGTGTCGGCAGCGGCGAAACGGCATGTCAGAAGCAGGAACATGAGAAATGTTAGGCAGGGTACATTCTTAAACCGGATCATCACTACTCACCCCCTTTCGTGTTTTCTCGCACCAGGAAAATCTGTTGTTTAGTATAGTTGTCGATCTCCCGACACATCTGTTTGTGCAGCTCGTAATCCTCAGCCGGAACCGTATCTTTTAAACGACGGAATATGTCTTTGAAAATGATTTTTTTCTCACCGACCTTCCGGTATGAGGCGCTATAAGTGGCATAGGGGGTTTCGATGGAAAGCGGATCAGGCAGATAGTAGACGCTCATGTTGTCGGGCAGGTTGATGATATAAGTATAACCGCGTTGATAGGACCCGTAATAACGCAGAGGAAATTCCCGTTTATCGAGCCCCGTTTCGTTTGACGGGAAATTGTGGTCGGGCAACTCCAGGATCACCAGGTCGCCGGCAAAGGTAGGATACTTGTCGATGGTGTAGGTTAGCGATAGGGAAAACGGTTTGGAGATGTCTTCCAGGTTGAAAAGCCGGTATTTTTCGAGCCGGGCTGTCGGCGCCGTTCTTTTTACCATGTTGGCAAATTGCAACGGCCGTTCGCTTTCCTTCACCCGTTTCCAGTATCCCCTGATACCCGCTTCGTACGAACCGGTATAGTTGGTCCAGTAGACGACCCGGCAATCGCCATCTTCCTCCAGGTCCATCATCAACCGGTACATGGCGGCGTTGTCCCGGGGCAGGGGAGGGTCGATGAACTCCAGCTGGCGTTCCAGTGGATTCAGACACCAGACACCATGGTTGCCCGCCGAAAAGTACGGGTACCGGTAGTTGCTGCCGGTGCTGTCGAGATAAAATTTACGCCCGTCGAGGTAAACACATGATATGGAGTGCTGGATCGAGATCTGCGGTACATCCGGATGGAAGGTGTTTCCGGAAACGACATTGAGCAGAACCGGCGTTGATTTCACGCCTACAGCCGTCAACATACTGCTCATGAGCACTGCCTTATCAACACAGCAGCCGAACTTCCGTTCCAGGGTCACCTCACCGGCCCAGCTTCCAAAAATCGAGGCCATGTCGCCCTTGATGATAATGTACCGGATGTTCTTCTGAAGCCAGTGATAGATGCGGGCGATCTTGTCTTCCGGGGTGGTGTCGTCTTTCGTCAGGTCTTTCGTGAACGCTATGAGTTCTTCCGAGGGAGTGGTATTTTGTTTCCAATACTTTTGCACCCAGTCGGCAATGAAGGCCCAATCATCGATAATCGCTCCCCGCATGGAAGGAAGGATATCGAACACGTTGGGCATCATCGTTTCCCCGATATAGGGATCGATTTCGTCCATCCGCCAGGTATAGCTTTTCAGATCATCTTTTTCGATGATAGCAGGCTTCTCGCTGCTGTCAGGCATAGCAACCGTGCGATACTTAAAATCAATTTCTTTTGGCACTTCAACCTGTACCTGTGACATGAGTACCGGGATACTGCTTTGGAAAAGCCAGAGAGGAAAAAAGAACTTCTTGACGGCTGGATTGTATGTCTCCTGTTCGATGATGCTCTCCACGATGTCTCCCACTTCCACCTCGGGAAACGTGAACATCAGCGTTGTGACGGTAACAAAGGTGTCCCCACCGGAGGACGGTTTGGTGATGCGGACATCATTCGGGTCGAGATCGATCACACGGCCGTCCTGTTTGATAGTACGGGCGAGCACCACATTTGCCCGGGCCCGGCCGTCAACAAATCCCGTCCCCCCTATGGAGTAGCTATTTTTAAATTCTTCTTTCAAGATTTTTACCCGGGTATGGAACCGGTTTTTCCAGGTTCCCTCGTGAGAGTAAGAATAGAGCCCGTCATCCACCAGGAGCACCGCTCCGGCCTCCGGCCACTTATCCGCAAAGGCATTGGCTTCATCGATGATTTGCTTGATTTCACCGCTTGCCTGTGCTGTAGGCGCGGCGGTCACGATCTCCTTTTCAAACCGAAAGAAGATCTCCTTGACCTGTGATTTGTCGAGTTTCCTGTCATCCACCGTGACGAAGCCACCGTCCAGGGAAACCGTCCCGGTCAAGACTTCTCCGTCTTGCAGCACCACCCGTCCGGCCATAACCGGCCCCACCAACAGTGCCGTCATCACCAGCAGCAGAACCGCTGCACGTTTAACCATGATATCGCCTCGTTTCAATGGGAATAGTATGGATTCATTGTAACGCCCGGTACAAGGTCTTGCAACCAGACCGCGAAGACATAATCTTAGAGGTGGATGAATCAATAATGCCAGCTATGAGCCAGGCACCTAAGAAGCGTATCTGGCCATTTCAGAGAGGTTTTTCTCGCGGGCGTTGGTGAGCGCCTGATTGGCCATTTCCAGTAGATTTGCCGGCAGCGTGGCATCGGTAGGATAAAGGGCGGCGCCGAGCCTGACGGTGATGTCAAGCTTTAAGGCCATTTCCGGGTCGTAAAATTTCTTGCGGGAGACTGACTTCTGTATCCTCTCGGCCACGCTCTTGACTTCCTCCTCGTCGGTTTCGCCCAGAAGAATCAGGTAGACGCCGGTACCGGCATCCTTGAAGATCATGTCCATTCCCCGTATTTCGGAGGAAATTGATTTGATCAATTCCTTGTGGATCTCGTCTCCGGCGCCGATCATGACCTTTTCCCCGGCGTCCGGTTCCACCAGGAGAACAGCCACTTCCTTCTGGGTCCGTTCGGCCCGGTCGATCTCACGCTCCAGGAAGATGGGGAGGAAACGGTAACGGAAGCAGCCGGTAGCGGGGTCGGAGAGGGCCTCGAGATCAAGCTTGACTTCCAGTCGGCGGCTGTGGAATGAGGATGATATGAAAGCGGCCGTGGTTTCGAGATAACGTCGGGCGGCTTTTCCCAACGTTGAAGTCCCAAGCTCCGTACCCGCCACCAGGACGCCGATGAGTTCATTCCCGATGAACAGCGGGAAGATGTGCAGGGTGAGACGTTCCTGGAAAGGCTCTCGGATAGCCAGGGAGTTGGGGATGTTGTTCAACTCGAAACACGGTTGCTTTTTGTTGCCGGCACCTCTCATTTTAACCACGTGCTCTTCCAGCAGGAATTCAAGATTGGTATCCTTATCAGGCGATACTTCGGTTCCGGTGAGCCGTTGAACAAGGGTTCCCCGATTAGCCTGGTGTTCGTATAGTTTTACCCACCGGGCTTTGGTCACCAACTGGAAGATTCTTCCGGTCTCCCGGTAAAACTCATCAACCTGTTTGATAGCGGCGAGGTTCCTGAGCCAGTCTATCTTCTCCATCCACCAGGCCTCGGCGATTCCCGCCTTCCTGAGAGAGCTGTAATGCCATGAAAAAAAGACAATCAAAAGGAAGATGGCGAACACGCCGCCAGAGAGAGGTATAATATTGGAAAGCAGAGCCAGGAAGGTCTCCATGAAGACTTCGTTTTGACTCAGGAAGGCAAGCCCGGCACCGGCGGCGGCTAAGATAATTACCAGACCCAATAAAGCAACCAGAATAACGCGGAGAGGACTCTCCAAACTTGTTCACCTATTCTCCGTAACCTTTGACGCACAACTATGGGTTATTATATACTGGACGCGCATTCGATGCAACCGTTTGATAGCGAGAATAGACTACGGGACAGACTTCTGTGCACACTTCTGGTTCTCATGGTAATAACGTTTCAGATCTCCTCTCCCGCCTTGCGGCCACCGAGGCCACTCGGGAGGCGATGGGCGTGTTCCATCGAGAAGACTTGTCAAAACTACACATCACCGGACTGAACGAACCGGCTACGGTGGCCTTGCTTGCCGCCTTGAACCGCTCCTCACTCCACCCGCTGTTGGTCGTCGCCCCCAATGCCCCCGCGGCCGAGAAGTTGTATTCCGGCTGCCGGGCCCTGGTTGAAATTAACAATAAGCAGACCAGGATGCTGGAGATCTTTCCGGATTGGGAGCTCTTACCCTACGAAGAGATATCTCCTTCCCGGGAAATCATTGCCCGTCGGATAGATATTCTCAGCCGGCTGCTCGATGGGGAAAACATGACCATCATTGCGCCGGTCCCGGCTTTAATGAGAAAGAGTATTCACGAAGACCGGCTTGGGGAAGCACGAATCGTGCTTGAACGCGGTGATGAAATTATCCGGAAGTGGTTGGTTCAGCAGCTTCTCTTTTTCGGGTACCAACGGTGCGTTATGGTAGAGAGAAGAGGCCATTTCAGTGTCAGGGGCTCGATTATAGACGTGTTCATTCCCCTTCATGAACATCCGATCAGGCTGGAACTGATGGGTAACACCCTGGAATCAATCCGGTTTTTCGATGTGGATACCCAGCGCTCGATCCGACAGGTGGAGAGAACCTACCTGGTTCCCTGCGCCGAGATGCTTGTCGATCCGGTTAGACGGTCGGCGGGTATAAAAAACCTGAACCGTTTAAAAAAGCAATTACACGGCGCTAAGATGTGCGAAGAGCTTACCCGGCGTATCCATGATTTCAAGCATGGACTGTCTTTTCCCGGGATGGAGAATTGGACACCGTATTTCCACCGGGAACTGATCTCTCCGCTCCACCATGTCCCGAGGAAAGCTTCCGTTGTGGTCATCGAGCCTGAGCTGGTAAATGAAGCGGCCGAGATGTTCGAGCAAAGGTGCCGTGATTCCTTTGAAGAACTTAAGTCGACCACCTTGTTGCCGGCTCCCGAAAAATATTTCCTCGGTGCCGATGAGATCACGAAAAACCTTCGCAGCAGGACGCGGTTGGTAGTGACGGCGCTTGATTGCCAGACCGGCAAAGACTATGTAAAAAAACGGGTAAAGGTCTCGAGAGTACCGTCATTTAACCGCAAGCTCGATGTCATGAACAGCACGCTCCGCGACTATCTGAAAAAAGATTACGACGTCTTCCTTTGCGCGGCGGACACCGGACGCGGGCGCCGAATGGCGGAGATGTTGACGGAATATTCCACTCCCTATACTTTGAAACCCGCTATCGGCGCAAAGGTGGTGAAACTCGTTGTCGCTCCCGTGGAGGCCGGTTTCGTATTCCATGATGAGAAGCTCGCGGTAGTCTCGGAAACCGACTTTACCGGTGGCCGTTTCGTCAGGCGGGAACCAACCATGGGACGATCTCCATCCACCAGTTTCCTACCGTTTACCGAGATCAGGAAAAACGATCTTGTCGTGCATATCAATCAGGGTGTCGCTTGTTACGAGGGAGAGACCGTACTCACCGTGGAAGGCTATGACCGGGAGTTCCTTTCCCTGCAATTCGCTCGCGGCGACCGGCTTTACGTTCCCACAGACCAGGCACATCTGGTCCAGCGTTACGTCGGCGGAGAAGGGCATCGCCCCCAACTGAGCCGCCTGGGAAGCGGGCAGTGGGAACGCACCAAGCGAAGGGTAAAAAAATCCGTTGATAACCTGGCAAAGGACCTGCATCGCATCCACATGGTGCGCTCCAGCCGGGAAGGATACGCGTTCTCACCGGACACTCCCTGGCAGAATGAGCTTGAGGAAGCTTTTGAATATGAAGAAACGATAGACCAGACCAGAGCTATCGATGAAGTCAAGGATGACATGGAGAGCACCAAACCCATGAACCGTCTTTTGTGCGGTGATGTCGGCTACGGGAAAACGGAGATCGCCGTCAGGGCGGCTTTCAAAGCCATCATGGACGGCAAACAGGTGGCTATGCTCGTTCCCACGACTATCCTGGCGGAACAGCACATGCAGGTTTTCCGGGACCGTTTCGGAGTGTTTCCGGTCACGGTTGAATCTCTCAGCCGCTTCAAGAGCGCAAAAGAGCAGCGTGAGGTATTGGCTAGATTAAAACGCGGGGAAATCGAGATGGTCATTGGAACCCATCGCCTTATCCAGGGGGATGTGACCTTCAAAAACCTGGGTCTCCTGATCATTGACGAAGAACAGCGCTTCGGGGTGCAGCACAAGACAATCATTCAAAAATTCTGTGAAACCGTTGACGTTCTCACCATGACCGCCACCCCGATTCCCCGCACGCTCCACATGTCACTGACCGGCTTGAAGGATATGAGTCTGGTCGACACTCCGCCCGAGTACCGGCTGGCTATCAAGACCTATGTTACCGAACTCAACGAGAACACTATCAAGCACGCGGCACAAAGGGAGCTGGCGCGAGGCGGACAGGTGTATTTCGTACACAATCGCGTGCAGACTATTGAGGGTGTAGGGGCTTATCTCCGACAACTGCTGCCCGGTATCAAAGTAGCGGTGGCCCACGGGCAGATGCCGAAACGGCAGTTGGAAAAGGTAATGGTCGCTTTCCTCAACCGTGAGAACGATATTCTCCTCTGTACATCTATCATCGAATCCGGCCTGGACATACCTAATGTCAACACCATATTCGTCCACATGGCACATCGTTTCGGCCTGGCCGACCTCTATCAGCTCCGAGGCCGTGTCGGCCGGGCACGGCATCAGGCATACAGTTATTTTTTTTATCCCAGGGGAGGTCTCATTTCAACAACCGCCCGCCGGCGCTTCACGGCGCTCCAGGAGTTTACAGAACTTGGCAGCGGTTTCAAGATAGCCATGCGTGACCTGGAGATTAGAGGGGCCGGTAATGTTCTTGGACCGGAACAACATGGCTTTATGCAGGCGGTCGGTTTCGAACTCTACTGCCAACTGCTCAAAGAGAGCGTGGATGAACTGAAACGGAACAGGGAAGGAGCTTTCCTCCCGAAAAATGACCTGGAACCCGAGATATCCATCGGGGTGAGCGCGTATATCCCTTCGGAATATGTGCCCGACTCCCGCCAAAAAATCGAATTCTATAAGCGTCTGGCTTATGCTACCAGCCTGGAGGAGGCTGAGCACGTGTCCGACGACCTGAAGGACCGTTTCGGGCCCTTCCCGCCGGAACTAGAACATCTGACAGCCTTCGTTCGGCTTAAGATACTGTGCTGCCAGGCTGAAGTACTCAAAATTTCGCGCTGGCGGGAAACGGTGAAACTAGCGTTTTCATCCAAAGTCGATGTGAGAGGGCTTTGCCGGTTTGCCTCAATGAAGCGGCAATCGCACGATTTTAGTTTACGCTGCGGCCCCGGAGGAACGGTTATTTTGAGCGCCGGATCCTCTTTGAGGCTCTCGGACGGCTATCAGCTTATTTGTGAACTTGAAAAGCTTTTGAGTTTGTTTACCTCTGGTGGTATAATGTAGCGATTTTAAGCAGGGGCGGATTCCGGCTGAGGTTGGAACCGGTCCTGTCTATGTCTGCAGCAACTATTACATAGCAGGAGGACTTCGACAATGATTATTCTGAGACAGAAAAAAGTCATACGGGTTGTTATCTGGGCAGTGGCCATGGCGTTCATCTTATCCATTTTCATCTTTGGTGGTTCGTTTTTCCTCGACCGTAAAGAAAGGGAACAAGAGGCGGAAGTAAAGAACGAGATCGATGAAATTCGACTCCAGGAGAAAGCGGAGGAAGCGGCTTTACGGGCGAATGTGGTGGCCACCTTCAAAGGCGGTACGGTTACGGTAGGCGACGTGATCGATCTTTACACCAAACGGCTCAGCCCGGAGTTTAAACGATATTTCCAGGGTAAGGAAGGGAAAAAGAAGCTGGTTGAACAGTTTGCTCTCGAGCGGCTCCAGTTAAAGTTCTCGGAAGGTCTCTACCCGAACCTGACCGGCGAAGTGGAGGTCATGATCGATAAACTGGCCAGTTCAAAGCAAGCGCAGGGTGGGATGGATACGTTTTTAGCCAGTCAGAATCTGACCATGGAAGGTCTCCGGGATATGTTGAGAAGCCAGATTCTGATATCGAAACGGGAAGAACTGGTGACTAGCGGGAAATCAGCTAAAACCAGTGAAATTGAGGAGTATTTCGAGGTAAATATGGAAACAGATTTTTCCGGCAAGAAACTTGACGAGGTCCGGGACGAGATAAAGATGACACTTGCTACTACGGTTACCGATGAGGAATTCCAGCAATTCTACCAGGAACATCTCGACCGGTTCCGGAAACCGGACGAAGTGCTGATCAAGCACATCATGGTCAACCCGGATTCGGATGACTGGAAAAACAAAGCCGATGCTGAAATAACCAAAGAAGCTGTTGATAAACACTATGCTTCCATATGTACCCGGCCCGAGTTCAAAACCCGGGGGCTGGCCACCATCAAGCACATCTTTATCGATCCCCGCGACGGCAGCCGGATGGCCCGGGTGAATATCCCGGAAAACCGCTGTAGTTCATATTACGGTGAACACAAAGAAGATTTTAAAACGATAGATAAACGCAAGGTACGTCAGATCTTCGTGGATCCACGGAATGAAAGCCGAATTACTTCTATTGTCGTTGAAGAGAGTGAAATTACTGAATACTATGACAAGAACATAACCCAATACGAATTTACCAACGAAGACGGCACATCAACGAAACAGCCGCTTGAAGATGCCCGGGATGACATTATCAGCGACCTGAAACTCGATAAAGCGGAAGACGTTGCCAAAGAGCTTGCTGAAACCATACAGGAAGAGCTCAGTGCCGGGAAACTGACCTTTGATGAAGCGGTTGCCAAGTATTCCGAAGGAGAGAGCAAAGCCCAAAATGGCGAGATCGGCTATCTCATCAAGGGAAGCCAGAGAAGCCCGGCGGTTCTCAAATTGGCCGCCGAGATCCTGGCCGCCGACAGCAAGAATCTTCTTAAACCAATTGAACAATCGGTGTTTTCCCTGGCAGCCGGCGCCACCAGTGAAGTGATCGAATCGGAGATAGGATTCCATCTTCTCAAAGTCGAGGAGATCATCCCGCCTCGTCCCCAGACATATAAAGAGGCCAAAGGTGAAGTCGAGGAAAAACTGCGGCCGGCTTTAGCCTGGGAGGACGCTTTCAGGGTTATCTCCTTGGTGTTCAACAAGTTGCGGGAGGGCGCCGATTTTTCCGCTATGGCCGTTCAGTACTCCGAATTGCCTAGTGCCAAGGACGGTGGGGAAATTGCTCCCTTCTACCTGGGTAAGATCCCTCCTGATCTCGACAGCGTCAAGCGGAGTACGCTCCTGGCTGAGATCGCCTCATCTTCTGCTATCTTTCCCGAAATAGTGGAGTCGCTCCTGGCATCGAAACCGGGAATACACAGTGAGATTATTAAAACTGATAAGGGATACCATCTTCTTGAGCTGGTATCGATAGAATTGCGCCCCTATCTGCCTATCCCGCTGGTACGCTCAGAAGTCCGGAAAGATCTGATTAAGACACGGGCCCGGCAAAATGTCGAAAGTCTCCTCGACAGCCTTCGGGAACGTATCCTAAAGGGAGAGCTGACTTTTGAAGAGGCTGCCAAAGAATATTCCGAGGGGAAGACCGCGCAGGAAGGCGGTGTTATGGGATGGGTAAAGCAGGAGGAAAATCTGGGTGATGATCCTGAAAAAGCAAAAACCTTCAGAAACGAGCTGGCCAGCTTTAGCTTCAGACAGGTGCAAGGCCGGTTTACGCCGGTCACCGTCCTGGAGCAGACCGTGGCCGATCGTATTTTCCAGATGCCTGCCGGTGGGTTAACTACTAAACTGGAATCCCGCTACGGGCTTCACCTGGTCACACCCGCCGAACTGCGTGCAGGAGAACCGAAACCTCTGGACGAGGTCAAAGAAGAAATCCGAGAGGCGCTGGTGAGCGTTTTTACCGAAGAACAGCTCAAAGTGTATTATGAAGAGCACAAAGAAACATATAAGAAACCTGAAAGTGAAGAATATCTCCCGTTCGTAGAGAAACGGGAAGAGATTGAAAAGGCTCTCAAGAAAGAGCGGCAAGATCGTTTGATCGAAGCCTGGCTGGGAGAGATTAAGCGCGGCGGTCAGATAACCATCATTCATGAGAACCTTAAACATTTGGAGGAACTGTGATCGCCTGGATTCAGCTTTTGAGGCCAATGCAGTGGTCTAAAAACCTCATTGTGCTGGCCGGCTTGCTGTTTTCACAGAATCTAACCGATAAAGCTCACGTTCTCCTGAGTTTAGGCGCCTTCATTGCCTTTTGCCTGGGCTCCAGTTCGATGTATATCTTCAACGATATCGTGGACCGGGAAAAGGACCGGGAGCATCCCAGGAAGAAAAACCGGCCGATCGCCGCCGGCAGAATCTCACCTCTTTCAGCCGCGGTTTTATCCTTTATCCTGGCCGTGGCGGCACTCTCGCTTGCTTTCCTGATCAAAGAAGCTTTCTTTTTCATTCTGCTGCTGTATATGGTGGTAACAATCAGTTACACGGTCGCGTTTAAACAGGTAGTGATTCTCGACGTGGTAATCATCGCCCTGGGGTTCGTACTTCGTGCGGTAGGCGGCACGGTGGTCATCCAGGTGCCGCTTTCCCCATGGCTGCTGCTGTGTGCGTTTCTACTGTCTCTCTTTTTGGCCCTGGGTAAACGGCGGCACGAGCTTGTCTTTCTCGGCGAAACCGGGGCGGCGCACCGGGCCATACTCGGCGAATACACCCCAGTTTTGCTCGACCAGATGATATCCGTAGTAACCTCGTCCACGCTGGTCTGCTACTGTCTCTACACCATTTCGGACCGGACCAGGCACGCTCATGGCTCTACCGACCTCATGTACACCATTCCACTGGTGCTTTTCGGGATCATGCGGTATCTCTATCTCATTTACCGGGAAGATAAAGGGGGAAGTCCGGAACAACTCATGTTACAAGATATTCCATTGCTTTGCGTCATCGTGCTCTGGATGGTGGCAGTCGTGTTGATACTCTACCGTTCAACCGGGGCAGCCTGAAGAAAGGAACCGGGTATGACCAAATCGAAAGTAGCTGTTCTCAAGACAGATCCGGTCAATATCTTCCAGGACTACCAACGCCTGATGAACCTGGCCGGATACACCGGCGTGATCTCCAGTAAGCGCGAAACTCTTTTGAAACTGAATCTTTCGTGGTCGCTTTTTTATCCCGCCTGTTCCACCCCCCCGTGGCAACTCGACGCTGTCATCGGCGCCCTCGTGGAAGACGGGTTCTCACGTGACCGGATTCATCCGGTGGAGAACAAGACCGTGGTTACCAATACGCAGATCGGAGCAGAGAAGAACCGCTGGAACCCGGTTTTTAAAAAACACGGAATCTCCTTCACACCATTGACCGACGTGCAATGGACTGTGTTCAAGCCGAAACGGAAGTTTCTCATCCTGGACCGCCTCTACCCGGAAGGGGTGGAAATTCCCGAAATGTTTATCGGTAAGGATGTTATCCACCTGCCCACCATGAAGACCCACGGGCACTCTGTTATGACCGGCGCCGTCAAGAACTCCTTTGGTGGTCTGTTAAAAACGGTGCGTCATTACTGTCATAAGTATATCCATGAAGCGCTGGTGGATCTGCTCATACTCCAGCGTGAGATTCATCCGGGGGTATTCGCGGTCATGGACGCCACCGTGTGCGGAGACGGGGCCGGTCCCCGGTGCATGGAACCGAAGGTGAAAAACTATATCCTGGCCAGTTCGGATTCAGTGGCTCTGGATGCGGTAGCAGCTAAAATGATGGGCATGGATCCCCTCAAGATACCCTTTATCAATCTGGCCAACGGTATCGGTCTGGGGGTCGGCGATCCGTCCAGAATCGAGATAGTGGGAAGCGATATAGAGGGTATCAACTTCAACTTCCGTACTAAACGCAGTTTTGTTATCTGGGGTGATCAGTTCATCAGGAAAGGCCCGTTGCGGTTTTTCGAAAAACTTCTTCTTCACACACCAGCCTCGATCTGGGCAGCCATCGCCTCTACGGTCTACCACGATTATCTCTGGTACCCGCTGGTGGGCAGCAAATACCTGCGAGAATTCTATAAAACCGAGTGGGGCCGCCTGTTCAAGGAATACTAGCCCGCATATTTCACGAGTTGCCGTTACGAGATCGCGAAGTCATTCGTAGCTTCAAGACATGCGATAAAGCATTCCGCAGGCGTATCTGTAGCGATACGCCGAGGATAGGCGACCGAGCCTAACGCAGAAGATGCGTATGAATTCGTGATCGCACTGTTTTGCAGGATCGCAACACTGGACATCACGAAGTGATGCCCGAAGGGCGAGAATACAGGATGTATTCTCGTGATGTAGGTACACTAGTGAAATATGCGGGCCAATAACCCGCGTCAATGTTTGACAATGCCCAGGCCCAATGCTAGAATGAGGTGATTTCGAGAGGCGGTTGATGATCCCATGGGTAGCGGCAGCACATTCAAGGATATCCTGCTTCAACAGGGATTTGTAACCGAAGAGGAATTAAAGAAGTTCGAACGGATGAGCCGGGAAACCGGTCAACCACTGGAGAAACTCCTTTTATCAGAGGCGGTCATCGATGAGGATGAACTGCGTGAACTGCGTTTGGCCTCGGTCCTTCCCGGCCGTAATTTTCTGGATATTTTACTCGATGAAGGTTTTATATCCCGGGAGCAGGTAGCTAAATTTCTTCAGAACTTCTCCACGCCACCCAAGGATATAGGCGAGATTCTGCTCAAGAACTTGCTCATTACCGATGAACAGTACGCCCAGGCGCTGGCCATGCACCGCGGTCTCAAGTATGTCGATCTCCACGGTTTCGAGATCGACCGGACTATTCTCAACGTTATCAATCCCTCGCTGATCAAGAAACACCGCTTTATTCCTCTTGAGCTTACCAATCGGAGCTTGACAATTGCTTTTGCCGACCCCCAGGACCTGGCTCTGCTCGATGAGTTGAAAAATCTTCTCTACCTCGATTTGAAAGCCGGTATCGTCATAGAACCGAAAATTTGTTCGTTCAGGACTTTGAACATTTTTATGGAAAAACTCGAAAATATTTCCGGAAATGGCGGACCGCTTTCTCTGGGTCAGGAAAAAATATCGTCCTCATTCCAAAACGAAACCTGGAATCAGGAGATGAGCAGTCAGGCTGACGCCGTAGCCGCCATGGAGTCTCTGGATGGCGATGTCCCCACCTATGATCTGACCCAGATTGCCGCCGACGTGGACCTGGAGTATGAAGGACAGGCTATCGAGAAGAAAGCGGATGTTGTTCTCGACGGCCAGGAGGAAGACTCCGGGTCACCGGTAGTGAAGTTTGTCAACTCCATCCTGCTGAAAGCAATCGAGGACCGCGCCAGCGATATTCATTTCGAGGCCGCCGAGAATCACTTGCGAGTCCGTTACCGGGTAGACGGGGTTCTGCTTGATCTGCAGAACATGAGTTCCAAGTTGATCAACCCGGTGGTTTCCCGTATCAAGGTCATGTCGGAGCTGGATATCGCCAAGAAAAATATTCCCCAGGACGGTCGTTTCAGAGCCAGGGTGGCAGAACGCAAGGTCGATTTCAGAGTATCTACCTTGCCGTCGATTCACGGTGAGACCGTGGTTATCAGAATTCTCGACAAGGGTATCTCCAAGCTTTCTCTATTGGAGGTCGGTTTAGCTGACATGGACATGCTCAAGATCAAGCGGAATATCGTCAAACCCTACGGCATGATCCTGGTAACCGGCCCGACGGGCAGCGGCAAGACCACGTCGTTATACGCCATGCTCAACGCCGTAAAGAGTCCCGAAGTCAAAATTATCACTATCGAAGACCCTGTGGAGTATGAACTTGAAGGTATCGTTCAGGTACCGGTCAACGAGAAGATGGGAATGTCATTCTCCCGCGGGCTGCGCTCCATCGTCCGGCAGGATCCCGACAAAGTGCTGGTGGGTGAGATTCGAGACAGTGAAACAGCCGAGATAGCCATAAACGCCGCTCTGACCGGCCATTTAGTGCTCAGTTCCATTCACGCCAACAATGTTATCGATGCCGTCGGACGACTCATGAATATGGGCATCGATCCCTACGAATTCGTATCTTCTTTCAATGTTATCCTGGCCCAAAGACTGGTGCGGACCATCTGTCCCATGTGCAAGATCGTAGACCGGGAAGGCCTGATGGAAATTGCGGAACTGACCCATGACTGGCAGCGGTACAAGGACCGGACTTTCTACAAGGGCAAAGGCTGCCGGTCCTGCAAATTTACCGGATACGCCGGACGGACGGGAGTTTTTGAAACGTTGGAGATGAGCGATGCCATCAAAGACATGATCCTGAACCGGATATCGCCCGTCCAGATCAAACTCAGGGCAAAAGAAGAAGGTATGCTTTCACTGCGCGAAGCCGGCTGGAAAAAGGTTTTGGTGGGAGTCACCACACTCCAGGAGTTGAACCGGGTGACCTTCGAAGAAGATTTCAAGAGAGGAGCCGCCCAGACCCTTGGCAGTTAAGCGTGAAGCAGTTTACAAAGAAGCCGTCAACCTGTCTGAAGCCAGGAAGATGGTCAGAAAGATTAGAGCCGATTTGTCCTTGAAACGGGAAGATGAAAAAATCCCTATCACGGACGCAATAGGACGAAAACTGGCCGGAGACATCATAGCGCGTCGGGCGGGACCGGCCAGAAATTTTGCTTTGATGGACGGTTATGCGGTCCGGGTCGAAGACGAGCATCCACTGCGGCGTCTGGTTGGACCGGTACGCACCGGCGACCGGGCTGAAAATATACCTCCCTTGGAGAAAGGCTCCGCTTGCCCGATCTCAACCGGGGCTTTTCTGCCCGAAGGCGCCAATGCTGTTCTGAGATTAGAGGATTCACGCACTGAAGGCAACCGGCTTACCGGCCCGGCCCTCTCCCGCTGGATGAACGTCGCCCGCGAGGGTAGTCATTACCGGAAAGGGACCAAACTGATCCGGGTCGGCAGTACTGTCAGGCCGCAGGAGATAGCCCTTCTTACCGAGATCGGGGAAAAGACGGTCACCGTCTTGAAAAAACTCAGGGTAGGGGTATTTTCCAGCGGCGAAGAGTTTGCCCGGGGAATCATTCCCGACACCAACAGTCCCATGATCATTTCAACCCTCAAGAACTGGGGATGCGAACCGGTGTGGCTGGGAGTGGCCAAGGACAAATCGAAATCCATAGAGAGCCTCTTGAAAAAGGGGCTAAAGACATGCGACGCCATATTGAGTTCCGGCTCTATCTCAAAAGGGCAGAACTGCTATCTCCCGTCAATCATTTCACGCCTGGGCACTATCATTTTCAAACAGGTCTCTATCAAACCGGGAAAATTACTCATGGTGGCCATGGTCAACAAAAAACCGGTGTTCTGCCTGCCCGGTAAACCTACCGGGGCGTTCACCGCTCTCAATCTTGTCATTCAAGCATTCTTTAAACCGGATATGCGGTATTCCGTGACCCGGAAGAAGCTGGCCCAGACTGTTCTGGTCAACAACAGCAAGTACACGTATGTTGTGTTCCTGACATTCAAGGGAAAGAAGGCCTATCCTCTCGGGTACCGTTTGTCGGGACTCAAAATACTCGAAAGCGGCCTGCCGTACCTGCCGGGGATTATCTCGTCGACGCCACGGGCGGCGGTTGCCGACGGGTTTATGTTGACGGAGAAAGACCTCCTACAGGGGGAGACGGTAGAGGTGAATCTTCTTACCTGATCATGCATGAAGCGGCTTTTGTTGAAAATATAATGAAGGTGGTTTCGGAGGAAGCTGAGAAATATCACCTGAAAACGGTGAAGAAGATCAGGCTGTGTGCCGGAGCCTTGAGTTGCGTGGCGCCGGAGTCACTTGCTTTCTATTTCGAGTTTGCTTCGAAGACAACACCGCTCGAAGGGGCGGAACTGATGATTGAGAAAAAACCGGCCATGGCCAGATGTGCCGATTGTGAACGAAAATTCGAAGTCGGAGAAAACCTGTTAATGGCTTGCCCGGCGTGTTCGAGTTCAAAAATACGGCTTGTTTCCGGATACGAGTTCTATATAGTTGATTTTGAGGGTGAATGATAATGAAGAAAGTAACAGTCATGACGAATCTCTTGAAGGCCAACGATCTCATTGCCCTTGAGAACAAAGAAATTTATCAGAAATCGGGAAACCTGACAATCAATCTTCTCGGATCGCCTGGTTCGGGTAAAACGACGCTTTTGCAGAGTACAATAGAAAAAGTAGGTGGTGAGAGCGTCGCGATAATCGAGGGTGACCTTTACACTGATATCGATGCCCGGAAGTTTGAGGGAACCGGGGCACAGGTGGTTCAACTCAACACACAAGGAGCTTGTCATCTCGATGCCGGTATGGTTAAAGCTGCGTTACCGAAACTAGACCTGAATCACACTGATCTGCTCTTTATTGAAAATGTCGGCAACCTGGTGTGCCCGGCCAGCTTTGATCTGGGAGAACATCTCCGGGTTGTGGTTCTGAGTGTTCCCGAAGGGGATGATAAACCGGCTAAGTACATGCCCATGTTCAACTTCGTGGATGTGGTTCTCATTACCAAAACCGACCTTATACCGTTCTGTGATTTTGATGTTGCCCGTGCCACCGGTGACGCCAAAAAGATCAATCAGAAACTGGAAATATTCAAAGTTTCGGCTAAAACAGGTGAGGGTATTGACCGGTGGGTAGAATATCTTAAAGAAGGCCTCAACGGAATATAAACAATGGGACACGTCCTGGTAGTCGATGATGAAGCCCTGGTAAGGCATCTGTGTCGCCGTATTCTTACTCATGAAGGATTAGAGGTCATTGATGTTGAGGATGCGGCAGCGGCACGGGAGCACCTGGACAGGGTAGGGCTTCCCGATCTTCTTCTTCTGGACATCAATATGCCGGGGGAGAGTGGTCTTGATTTTCTCCGCTACTTCCGCAACAAAATATCCAAGACAATACCGGTAATCATGTTGACCGCCAATCGGCTGGAGGGAGATGTAAAAGAATCCTTCGATTCAGGCGCCGACGATTATTTATTAAAACCGTTCATGGCTCAGGATGTAATCGACCGGGTTAAGAACTGTCTCAATTTGGGCGGCACGGATCAAAAGGAACCGGGCTTAGGCAGCCGGGTTCAAAGTGGAAGAGAGCTGCTGCAGAGCCTGTTGAGCAAGATTGAGATAGAATATCTTCCGGCAAACGATGTCGAATCCCTTAAAATAAACGTTCATCTCCTCCTGGAGACATCCAAAGAAACGCTGGTTGAGCGTAAAGAACCTGTTCTCACGTGGATTTCAGCGGTATCACCGGAAGATGTCGCTAACGCAGTTATAAAGGTCCTTGATGACGGGCAGGAAGCCGCCCAGGTAAACGAGTATCTGGATTTCCTGCTGGAGGCAGAGTTCGCTTCCCGGGTTGGCTGCGAACTGGTAGACCGGCTGGAAATGCTCAATGATGGTTTAAAATCAGAGTTAACCAGAGTACTTATCTCTCTGGAGATGTACGGAAAACTTTACGAGTGGTGCCAGAATCCCGATGTCGCTATCCGTTTACGGGCGGTTGAAACCTTGCGGGAGATGCATCATTCACGGTCACGAGGACTGCTGCTTCAAAGACTCGAAGACCCGGTCCCTGAAATCAGGGCCAGTGCGGCGGGCGGGCTGGTCAGATATTGGGACAAGGCCGTCTGGGAGGCACTCATCGACTCCCTGCGGGACCCCAGCCTCGAGGTGGCGAAGGCAGCCACCCGGACCCTGGCGAAAAACCTTCCCGTGGAGGAAGCCGAACTGTTACTTTCGCATCTACCGGGGAGCGACCGCGAGCAGAAAAAGCTTATAATAAGAATACTTCAGGACATCGGTTTTTTTGCTGATTTCCGCCGGTTCTTCGCCGCACTGGAGGAAAAAGTACATATCATTATCCCGTTCATGCATGATGATCAGGAATTCAAACGAGAACTGCTGCGCGCCGCCACCGATGGAGACACTCCCGAGATTCAGGTCAAAGTCCTGAATCTTCTCGATCTCTATGAGATTGAAGGACGATCGGCTATTTTTGAAAACAAACTTGGCGCATCATCTCCCTTGATCCGCGAAACGGCCCTCCTTCTCCTTGGTAGGCAGTGGAATGATCATGTTAAAAACGCGGTTGCAAAAATGTGTTTTGACCCTTCTCCGGAGGTCCGGATTGCCCTGGTGGAGATTTACGCACACCTGAATAAAGAAGAAGCTATCGAGCTTCTTCAACCGCTGTTGAAGGATATTCACCCGGGAGTACGGGGGATGGCTGCATGTTCACTCTATAATCTGGGTGAACACACATCCCTTGACGTCCTGATACGCATGGTGGAGTCTGAGGATCCCACTCTGCGTTTAGAAGGTTTGCGGCATCTCATTGCCCAGGGGACCATCCAGGCGCTGAAACCTGGTATTTACCTGCTTTCCGACCCGGATGAAAATGTGCGAATGGAAGCTGAGATCCTCTTCAGGGGACTCTCCGGCAAAGAACGGAACGAGGACCTGCTCGACCTGCTGCCATCGCTTCCCGAGAGTCTGCAGGAGCCGTTAAAACGGATTCTCAATGACATGGAAATGCCTGAACCAAAACCGCCGGAGGCCGAATCCGACCTTCCGCAACGCATGAACACACAGTACATTTCAGCCTACCGGAAGATTGCCGGAAAACATGATAATTTGCCGGATAAATCAGGAACAGATAGAACCGCCTGACAAAATGAGTATTTTCTGATACAATGGAATTGTTTCATTAGGGAGGGAACGATGAGCCGGAAACCGAAATATCCTATTACAGCTTACAGTATAGATCCGGACCTTCTTCGCCGGGAACACGAGGTGGAGCTCAAAGAAAAGCTGACTCCCCTTTACAACCTGGTGGGTAAAACCGTTGTCATTAGATGCAATAACATGACCACTCCGCCGTTTGACGTGTGCGACATTCAGGACGGGCGCGACGTCGAGTTGGGAAGAATCGTCTTCCTCGTGGGCGCCACTCCGGAACAAAAGATACCGGTTCGAGTACCTGATATCCTGCGGGAGTTTGATGACTGTATCGAACTGGTTTATGAGAGCAAGTTTCGTGAAGACGACAAAGAGGTCATTTTCAAAGCTACTCGGAGTGACAGACGGCTTCGTGAAGATACTGTCATGGAGATCTTAATCCAGAGCTGAACACCTGATTTTCGGATGAGTACAGTGTTTATCCGAACGTTCTGATAAATTACCCTACCTCTAAAACCTTAATTTCTTTCTTCTTAATGAGTTTCCTCGTCAGCGAACTTCAGCTGTTTGCCGGTTGATTTTTCATAGAAACGGAGCAGGGTGAAGAGCACGGTCAACGTCAGGTATCCCAGGGCATGCATGGGTGCTGCACCGACCTGGACCCGGGGTGCATGAATGATACCGAAATAAGCCATTACGGCAGCCGCGCCGGCGTATGAAGCCGCACCCGTGAATCGTTTATCGATGAGAAAAGCGGTGATGGCTCCAAGTAAAAGACCGCTAACGATGGCGCCTGACCCCAGGCTGGCCAGACCCTTGTATAGAAAATCTATCTGGACGAATTTATCGTACCCGATTCCTTCGATTACCTTTAAAGACGGCGCAGCTACATTGGCCTCGTTGCCGGTGAGCATAGCGGGATTGAGATAGGGAAGGACCACATTGAAAATCTTGTCGGCTTCGGTTTTAACAAAATTTGCCAGGTGCGGCACAAACGCAATGGCAACGGCCGGCGCGTGTTTGCGAGGCGAACTCTGGAAAGCCTGCGCGGTAATCACCAGGCCGATATAGAGCAGGATACAGAAGGCCACCTCTTTGGGGATCACCGCCGCGCCCAATTTGAGCAGGCCACCAACGGCGATAATAAAGACAGCCACACCGTTTATCATGGTGTATCCGAGCCTGGAACCAACTGCTTTCCAGCCCGGATGCCCGATGTAGACCGTGGTGGGGAAACAACTTCCCAGCAGTGCACCCACCATGGTTCCGGCCCCGTCAACGAGCATGGTTTGCCGGGTGTCGTAGTTGTCGCCGGCGGCGGCCGCGCTTTCGGTGTTCTGCATGGTTTCCAGGAAGTTGTAGATACCCATCGGCAATACGACCACCAGGTAAGGGACCACGTGGTGGAAGCCCTGGATAAGGTCTTTGAAGTAGAAACGGGGAACATGTAAACCCACCGCCTGTACGGCTTCCTGGACTTTGGCCGAGTTTTGGAATCCGATTGCCCAGGCCAGGACGGTACCCAGGAGAATAGTCATGAATCCGGCGGGGATGCTGAATGGGAATACCACTCTGGCAATAAACCCGATGAGGATAATGGCCAACGGGAGAAATCCCACTTCTGGGTGTTCGAAAATCCCCAGTGTCGGCTTCATGGCAATGAATGTTATGGCGATTCCGGCCAACGTGCCTAAAAGCGCCGCCCGTGGCGTGACCCGCCTGATAAACGGCCCGAAAAAGGCCCCCAGAGCCTCTATTATTCCGCCGATCAGGGTGGAAGCGACACCAACCTTCCAGGCTAGCGTCGCTGCCTGACTTAAAGCCACGGCTTCGGGCACGCCGTCAGCAATAAGCATCGCGCTCTTGCTCCAAAAAACGGGCCCGATGATCAAGAAGAGGTAGGCGAACATGATGGGTGTCGATATTCCGTACGGGAGAGCGGTCACATCGGTTCGCCCCTCGCGCTTGGCCAGGCGTCTGGCCATCAAGGTATATATGAAATTACCTGCCAGGATGGAAACCGCCGCTCCCGGAACAACCCGGCCGTAGACGATCTGGTCCGGCATGTTGAAAACGAACTTCAAGGTGGTCACCACGATCAGGAGGTTGACAAGGTTATCGATAAAGAGACCGAAAAATCCGTCGATATCCCGGGCGACGAACAGCGGGGGGATAACTGCTCCCGGCTTACCGCCGCCGTTGTTATCGTTCTTCACCATGTCATTTTACTCCTTTTCGTGCCTGTACGAGCGTCTTCAACACATTCGTAGATCAGAATATCGAAAGACGGGATCAAACAGCACAAAATAGCCTGTTTATGCTTTGGGTCTGATAAGAGATCTTATGTAAACTAATTCGTATTCTCTTATTTCATGAGGCTTTTAAAGCGCTTTTAACCTCTCTGCTCTGCCGATTGGTGTTATTAATCGGAGGAGTCTCCATCGCGGGGGTCGCCGCTGAACAACGCGTCGGCCTCTTCTTTGGAGATCCCCTTCTTCGCTTCCGCTTCCGCCGTACAAGATTTTTTCTTCTCATGGCATGAAGACTCCCCATCGACCTTCAGAGAAATCTTGCTCCAGAGTTTGTTGAATATCTTCTTGGCCTGCGGCGATGTCAGGATCTTCTCCCAAATCTCTTTCTTCTCGTGAGCCGGTATTAATCTGGTCTCATCCGCCGTCACTTCAAGAAAGCCGATCGGCTCGATGGAAGCCCCGGCCCCGGAACCACCGCCGCTTTCCTTGCCTTTCTTCTTGTCTTTCCCGGTACCGCTGCCGACTCCGAAACCAAACGATACCTTGGTCAGCGGTATGATCTTGCGTCCGCCGACATCTATGGGATCTCCTACCACCGTGTGGGTTTTGATAGCGTTATGCAGTTCCCTGATAACCGTTCCAGCCAGATCTTCTATTGCCATCAACGTCACCTCCGTAATTTTTCAGTGCCTTCTAAAACGCCTTTAAAAGACGATTAACAACCTAAAGTTCATCAACCCCCTCAAACGGCCTTAAATCAGCCTACGAGGGTTCAGGCTCGTCTTCCGGCCTCACATCCTTTCTGAATACGACATAACCGAGTGTAATGGTCAATAGTATAAATATGAACATAGCAAAAAGATCATTTTTTGGCAAAGCCTTCAGGTCAAGTTTATCCAAAAGGAGCGCGCTCCAATCGCTACCGGTCAGACCCGGCCACCATCCTTTGGCCAGGGCCAGATCGTTGAGCGCGATCCTGACGGCGATGAGTACACCGAGTACCGCTTCTCCGGCGATGAGGCCGGAAGCATACAGAATACCTCGTTCGTTCCTGAACTTGAACTCCTTTTTGTGAAACAGTTTCAACACGAGCGACACCAGACCGCCGACCATGACCGATGTGGAAAGCTCGAGCGGCAGATACAGTCCCACAGCGAACGCCAGTGACGGCAAGCCGAAAAGCTCGACCACCATGGAACAAATAGCTCCCACAAACACCAGAATCCACGGTAGATCCTGGTTCACCACACCTTCAATGATTATTTTCATCAAATTGGCTTGGGGAGCTTTCAAAGCGGTGGGAATCGCCGGATCGAACCCGTACGTATTGTTGAGCAGGATTACCGTTCCGCCTACCGCCAGCGCCGACACAACAACCCCCAGGATCTCGCTTACTTGCTGTTTCCAGGGCGTGGCGCCGAGCAGAAACCCGGTTTTCAAATCCTGGGAGGTATCACCGGCGATGCAGACGGCGATACAAACAACGGCGCCGATCGTAATGGCTGCCAGCATGGCCGCGGGTCCTTCTAATCCGGCCGCCACTACCAGGATGGTCGTGGCCAACAGCGTTGCGATGGTCATGCCGGAAGCCGGGTTACTGGAGCTTCCCACCAGCCCGACAATCCGGGACGAGACGGTCACGAAGAAAAAGCCGAAAATAATGATCAGCAGCGCCGCCAGAAAACCGCCTTTTACCTGCGGAACGAGCCCGATAATGATGAACAGAGCCAGGACCCCGAGAATGACCTGGACCATGGGAATGTCGCGCCTGGTGCGCGGCAGTTCTTCGATTTCCTCACCGCTCTCGGAAACGGCCACTTTTCCGGCCAGCGTGGAGGTGATCTCCTTGAACCCGAGCTTAAACGATTGCAGAATGGTGGGAAAAGACTTGACCAGACTGGCCAGGCCGCCAAAAGCCACGGCACCCGCCCCGATGTAACGTATATAGTTGCTCCATATCTGGATGGGAGCCATATCCGATATAAGCGTAGAAGCCGGATATACTGCGGTTTCCAGGCCCCCACCAATGTAGGATATGAGCGGGATCAACACCCACCATCCAAGCACCCCGCCAGCCAGCATAAAAGCGGAAATCCGGGGGCCGATAATGTATCCCACTCCCACCAGCATGGGGAGAACATCAAAGGTAATGACGGCGTTCTTGATACCGACAACTTTTTCCACGGCGCCTTCCTTGATTTTGTGGAAGAAATGCCATTCCGGAAACCGGTTCCAGAGACCGAGGCTGCGGTCGTCCATGAGCAGCTTGTATAAAGCCCCCAAGAGTACCCCTTTAAACACCAGTTTGGCGCCTTCCCCGCCCCTCTCGCCGACTGTGAGCACCTCCGCGCATGCGGTCCCTTCCGGGTACGGAAGCTTGCCGTGTTCCTTGACAATCAGGTAACGCCTGAGGGGGATGAGGAAGAGAATGCCCAACAGGCCACCCAGCAGGGAAAGAATAAAAATAGTGAACCAACTCGGGAAGGAAATGCTTTCGGGGTACTCGAGATTAAGCAGGATGATGGCCGGCACGGTGAAGATAACTCCCGCCGCCAACGATTCTCCCGCGGACCCGATTGTCTGGGCTATGTTGTTCTCCAGGACGGTCCCTTTTTTAAGCCACAACCGCAGCACTCCCATGGAGATGACGGCGGCCGGTATGGAGGCGCTCACCGTCATTCCGACCGTCGCGCCCAGGTAAGCGTTGGCGCTGCCGAACACGACTGCCAGGGCTATACCGATGAGAGCCGACCGGAGAGTCAGTTCAGGAATACAGGAGTCTGCCGGAATGTAAGGCTGGTATTCTTCACCGGGAATATCCCCTGAAAAATCAATTTTTTTGCTCACTCTTTCACTCCTTTTCGCGTTTTTTCTGTTGACGATAGTGTTTAAAACCGAGCCAGGCCGCTTTCCACACACACGGTCTCAGAAAGAACCTGGTGCCCGACAAACAACAATTGAACATGGAAAATTTGATTTCTCCACGGGTATCGATATCCACGGTGTCCTGCCTGGACTGGAAATCAGGGACGATCTGGATAGCGCCGAACAGGTCCGGCCTGACACCTTGCAGAGAAGCAGTCAGCCCGTAGAGTTGTCCCAGCATGGCCAGGTCAGTCAGGGACATGTCCATTCTCAACAATTCAAGACGAAGTTGAAACGAACGCAGGAAATCCCGGCCGAGAATATAGAGCGCTTTAAGGAGGTCGCGGATAAGAACATCGTGTTCTTTTAAAAACCGCCAGACCATTTTAATTTTAGCCAGCTTGCCGCTCTCCTCTTCAGTAGCTTCAACGGTTTTCACATCACCGTCTTCTTCAGATCGGTCCGGCTCTTTCTCCGGTGGTACGTCCGGGTCCATTCCGAACAGGGCGAGATCGAAGACGATTTCATCCCCCTGCCCTCTTCCCGTGAGGCCGGGTGTGCCGCCGGCAAGCGGACCGCCGCCGGAGGGTCCATTCCCCGGATCATCGTCGCGTTCAGAAGGTGTTTCCTCTTCTTTCACTGTAAAACCGGCCAGTTTGAATCGCTGGGTCATTCCGGCGGGAACCGCCTCCAGCTCGAAGGCCAGCAACCCGTAGATCCAGGTGACCTTCAGCCAGGCGGTATAGGCATCGTTTTGCGGCAAGGTGAGCAAGCCCTTGATCCTGGCTTTCAGGGGACTGAACAGGGCCAGGATGAGCCCGGCCAGCAGCAGCAGGAGAAGAACGAGAGTAATTTTCAACAGCAGCCAGATGATCACCACACCATGATCCTTTACAGAAAATGGAACGTCTTGATAACTTTTTCGTAGACCTTGACGCTCTCTTCGAAATAGTCGGTTAAATCGGTCACTAACACGGTTAACCTGGTTTTGCCAAACGAAATGATCGCCTGCTTGGTACTGATACCCGGATCCTGCTCAAAGACCAGTGCTTTTCCTTCGTAGTCCCCTACTTCCACGGTATCGACTCCCAGACGGTGGTAACCGCGTACCACGTCCGGTATCTGTGCTTCCCAGCCGGAGATCATATCGTCGGCGGTATACAGTTCTTCATTATCCTGGACAATGATGGCTATGAGAGCCAACCGGTTGGTGTTCTCGTCCTGTTTAATCAAAACTACCTGTGCTTCATCCACATTATAGAATTCCGTATCCTCGGAAACCTCCCAGTCTGATCCGGGCAGAGCGAAGCGGTACCGCCACTCGGCGTTCTCGTACCAGTTCATGGCGCCCGTTAACTGTTTTTTTTCGATCTCCTGGATGAGAGCTTTGATTTTTGGGGTCAGGTGAGGTTCAGCGATCCGGAGAGCCACATTCGTTTCATCCAGCGCTTTTTCCAGGTCTCCGCTTTTCAACAGGTAGGCAGCCAGAGTAAATGAGGAAAGCCACCAGCTCGGTCTGGCTTCGATGGCTGATCGATGATGCGAAACGACATCACTGTAATCGGCCCCTTGCTGCTGTGCCAGAAAAGCTCTGGACAGGTAACTTTCAGCACTTTCCGGATTGATCATGGTAACAGCCTGGAAATACTTGCCGGCTTCCTCCGGTTTCGTGTCCAGGAGCATAAAGCCCAGGTAGAAAAGAGTCAGGCTGTGCTCCGGTTCCCGCTGCATGATAGAGAGGAAGAGCTTAGTCGCCATCTCCCGGTCTCCCGTTTCTGCTTTTAAAACGGCGGTCCGAGTCAGCGCGGGCAGATAATCCGGGTTGGCCGTAATAACACGATTAAGTTTCTCCAAGGCCACCGCCACGTGGCCGTTGGCGGTATCTATGAATGAAAGATGAAACGTCGGCTGAGGAAACTCGGGGGTCAATTCCAGAGCTTTAGAGAACGCTTTAGCGGCGCCGTCGTAATTTTTCATCTTCAGGAGACAAAAACCCAACGTGTCGCGGAAGTGTTCGGATGTCGGTTTGAGATCAACCGCCAGCCGGGCTTTCTCAACGGCTTTTGACAGCAATATTCCCGCGGAGGCGCAGGCGAAAGCGAAGTTATTGGCAAAGGCCGGGTTATCGGGCTCTTTTTCCATGGCCTTCTGATAGTATCTGATAGCCTCGTCGAGAACGCCGAGCTTTTCATGAATGTAACCCAGGACGTTCAGAGAAACAGCGGAACTATCAAGTCCTTCATTGGCCGCTTGAGCAAATGGAAGAGCCGCGCTGAGCTGCCCCTCCCGAATGAGTAATCCGGCTTTTTTCAAAGCTTCTTTGGGTGAAAGAGACTGCGGATCCGCCTCGGCGGCCTCTGGTGTCGGTCCCGCTAGGCCGTTTAAATCACCGTCAAGCAATGGCAGGAGATCATCGCCGGTAACAACCAGATCATCTTCACCGTGAACAGTGCAGTAGACCGAGCAGTTTCCCCGATGTATATATGTTCCACCACCCGGACAAACCGGCACTTTTTTAACATACCCTTCGTTGAGCAGGGTTTCTCCTAATTGAGAACCGGCGGTAACGGGACCTTCAGGAATGCTCTCGCCTCCTTCGCGGTCCATATCATACATCTCCAGTCCACCCCCCAGTACCTTCAAGTTGATCACGCATGCCTTTTTCATCTTGGGAGTTTGTTCTTCCGCCGTCCCGTCTCCTTCCGGTGAAACAGCCGGTTTTTGCCCGCCCGATTTTATGAAGTTGAGAAGTTCATTGGCTTCGGGATTACCGGGGTAGATTTCCAATGCTTTATCCAGGCAGACGAGTGCTTTTTCGTCTTCGCCAAGTTCATGGTGGTGTTTGGCGTTATGGAACCAGTTCATGGAGCGATTGAGCTGTTCGGGATCGATTTCCTGGGCGAAAGAAGGGACTTCCCCTCCCGGCCAGACGGTTGAAACAACGAAAAAGATGATAAGTACAAATGGAAATGCACTAACGGTTCTGTCATCACACCTGTAACAATTTAACCTGGACATGGTTAAGAGTTCCCCACTTTTAGCTATATAGCAAGCGCATAATACACTTCTCTTTTATAGGGAGTCAAGCGTTCAGTAGCTTCCCGACCTTATACGATCAGGAAACAATATGGATAGTTGACTGTGGTATTAAAAAGTAATAAAATAGTGGCAGCGTTAACCCGTATATTTCATGATCAGAGCAAGAGTGCATGTGGAATATGCAGGTTGAAAGGAAGATTCATATGCCCTCAAAAAAGAAACAGGAGATCGTTACATTCAAAGCTGATTCGACTTTACTGGAAGCTCTGCGGGATGTCGGCAACCGCTCAGAATTCATCCGTTCAGCCATTCTGGCGGCCCTGGACAGTGCCTGTCCTCTTTGCCGAGGCACCGGTATCCTCACACCCGAGCAACGTAGGCACTGGCAGATTTTTTCAACCAACCATACACTGGAGGAATGCGGTGATTGCCACGCCGTCCACCTGGTTTGTGATAATGGTTTCGTGAAAGACCTCCATACCAGGAAAGAGTAGAAAAATGTGTGTGTTGCTTGTTTTTTTCCTGGTATTGTTGGTGGTTCCAGTCTGGAGTCCGCCGGTTATTGCCGACAGTCCGCCACCTGCACTGGAAGTATTTGTCAGTGTTCCGCCGCAGGCGTATTTCGTAGAGCAAATTGGGGGGAAACTTGTTTCTGTCAACATTTTTTTGCAACCCGGACAAAGCCCGCACACCTATGAGCCAACTCCTAAACAGATGCTCACATTGGGCCGGTCCGCTCTGTATTTTACCGTTGGAATTCCCTTTGAACAACGCTTGTTGAAAAAGATTCAAGATTCCCACCAAGCGCTGACCGTGGTGGATACGGCTGCCGGAATTAAACGCAGGAAGATAGGCTCGCTGGACCCCCATCACGGCGAAGAAGACTCCGGTCATAAGCGCGACGGGGCTGAAGACCCGCATATCTGGCTGTCGCCGGAAATGATAAAAATCCAGGTACGGAGAATCGCCGGTGCTCTGCAGTCAGTTGATCCGGAAAACGCTGAGTCCTTCCGGAAAAACCTGGTATCATTTCTGGCTGAACTGGAAACTGTCGACCGGAAAATAAAGCAACTTCTGGCCCCATACCGGGGAGAGTCCTTCTATGTCTTTCACCCGGCGTTCGGTTATTTCGGTGATGCCTACGGGTTGGAGCAAAAGGCCGTGGAAGTAGAGGGAAAACGTCCCTCAATACGCAACTTGCGAACCATCATCAAAAATGCCCGGGCTGAAAATGTAAAGATCATATTCGTCCAACCCCAGTTCGATGACAGAAGCGCGCAGGCGATCGCCAGAACTGTCGGGGGAGTGGTGGTTCCCATGGACCCCCTGGCTCGTGCAGTACTGAAAAATCTCGAAGACATGGCTGTCGAACTGGAACGTGACCTTAAGGACAGGAATGGTGAGGTGTCGGATGAACAACCATGATAATGCTCCCGCTATTGCTCTGAACGATGTTTCTTTCTCATATAACGGTATACCGGTCATCGAATCCGTAAATATCGTCATTCAGAGCCGGGAATTGGTGACCATCGTGGGCCCCAACGGAGGCGGCAAAACAACGCTTCTCAGGCTTATATTAGGGCTCATCAAGCCTGATAAAGGAAGCGTTCGGGTACTCGGACAGCCACCACAAAATGTCCGCCATAGAATCGGTTACACCCCGCAATATTTTTCTTTTGACCCTCAGTTCCCGGTATCTGTTATGGAAGTGGTATTGATGGGCCGAATCGAGCGGCATCTGTGTGGGGATTACTCGAAAAGCGACCGTCAGGCGGCTCTGAAAGTTATGGAAGAATTGGAGGTAGCAGACCTGAAAGACCATCGGTTTTGCCGCCTCTCGGGGGGGCAGCGACAACGGGTCCTGATTGCCAGGGCGCTGATCGGCGAACCTGACCTGCTTCTACTCGATGAGCCCACGGCCAATGTCGATGCTGAGGTAGAACGCAAGATACACGATGTTCTTCAGCGCCTGCAGGAGCGTATGGCCATTCTCCTGGTATCTCATGATCCTCGCTTTGTTTCGGATATGGTCGAACATGTTCTCTGTGTCAACCGCCGGGTCATCATGCATCCTACCAGCGGTATCGAGGACGAGTTAATACGGCATGTCTACGGATGCAGTCTCCGACTGGTCCGGCATGATGACACCTGTCCTCCGGGGGACCATGACCATGAGTGATTTTATTCAGGCTCTCAGTGATCCTGATATTCCGTTCCTGAGGTACGCTTTCATCGCCGGTGCGCTGGCCAGTGTTTCTTTCGGAATCATCGGCACCTATGTGGTAACTCGCCGGATAAGCTACATTGCCGGTGCCATTTCTCATTGTGTCCTGGGGGGAATTGGCGCCGCTCTCTATTTTCGTGAAACCGCCGGTCTTCAATGGTTGAACCCCATACACGGGGCTGTGGTGTCCGCCCTGGCTGCCGCTCTCATCATCGGACTGGTGAGCCTGTATGCCCGGCAGCGTGAGGATACGGTGATCGGAGCGCTCTGGGCTACGGGTATGGCCGTGGGTTTGCTTTTTATCGCCCGAACACCGGGATATATCGATCCCATGAGCTACCTGTTCGGAAACATCTTGATGATCTCAAAAAACGATCTGTGGCTGATGGCCGGACTGGATATCCTGGTTGCCGGCCTGGGATTGTTCTTCTACCATAAGTTGGTGGCCGTGTGCTTTGATGAGGAATTTGCCCGGTTGCGCGGCGTTCGGGTAGAGTTTTACTACCTGATGCTTTTGTGCCTGACGGCCTTGACGGTGGTCCTCCTGGTAACTGTGGTGGGGATCGTCATGGTAATCGCTCTTCTCACTCTCCCGGCAGCGGTTGCCAGTCAGTTTTCACATCGTCTGTGGCATACTATGGGTCTCTCGGTGTTTTTCTGCCTGGTATTCAATTCCGTCGGCCTGGGAATCAGTTATTCCTACGATCTTCCCAGCGGTCCCACTATAATCGTCCTGGCGGGTGTCGTCTACCTGGCCGCAGCCGTGCTGTGCCGTCTGTTTCGGAAGAGTTCCGGTTAATTTCTCCCCTAATACGGTTTTCTTATTATCCTTTGTAATCTCCCTCTAATATTGTTACAATAGAAATGGTCATAAAAACCCCTAACTGAGATTTTGAAAGGATGAACAATGGCAAGAGTAAATTACAAATACGAAAAAAGAAGAAGAGATTTGGCAAAGCAGAAAAAGAAAGAAGAAAAAAAGCTTCGGAAACTGGCCAAAAAAGGCAAGTTGACTGAAGAGACTGCTGATACAGGCACAACAGAAAGCACTGAATCAAAAGAGTAAACTGCATTTGCCGTAGACGCAGAACATCCCCTGATGTGCGTTAACAACACATACTATTGCCCATCTATTTCCGCCAGACAGAGGGAGCCTAAATTGGACAATCGCAGTGTGTCACTATTATTGAATGAAATAGCCGACATACTGGAGATCCAGGGCTCGAATCCTTTTCGGATTCGGAGTTACCGCCGGACGGCTGAAACCTTGGAAGGTTTATCACGACCGGTAGAGGACATCGCGCAAACCGAGGGACTTCAATCCATTGCCGGTATCGGCAAAGATCTCGATGAAAAGATCCGAAAGATCATCGCTACCGGGACCTGCCCGACCCTGGAGAAACTGCGCTGTGATGTACCACCAAGTACACGGAAATTGCTCAAGATCCATGGGATTGGACCCCGGGCCGTCAAACTTTTTATGGAACGATTGAACGTCCGCACTATCGACGATCTTGAGCAAGCGGCCGAAGCCGGAAAAATAAAGGAACTGCCCCGAATGGGCGCCAGGCTCGAACAAAAGATTTTAAAAGGGATCGGGGAGTATAAACGTTTCCAGGGGCGCTATTATTTGGGACATGCCTATCAAGCCGCCCATAAAATACTTGATCACCTGACCGCAGCGCCTGATCGAGCTGTTATCTCAAGTTCCATGGCGGGCAGCCTCAGGCGCTGGCGGGAGACCATCGGTGATATCGATTTGCTGGTAGCATCCAAAGACCCGGATGCGGTGATGGACCGGTTGGGGACATTCACTGAAATAGAGGAAATCCTGCTCAGGGGACCAACCAAGATGAGCGTCTTGACCATCCGAGGTATGCAGGTTGATTTGCGGGTGGTGGAACCGGCCAGCTACGGCGCTGCCCGGCACTATTTCACCGGCAGTAAACAACACAATATAAGGATCAGGGAGCGGGCTCAAAAGATTGGGTTGAAAGTCAACGAGTACGGGGTTTTCCGGGAAGCGGACGACGAGCGATTGTGCGGGGATACCGAAGAAGAAATTTTCTCTGCGCTGGAGTTAGCCTGGATACCGCCCGAGATGCGTGAAGACCGCGGGGAGATCGAAGCCGCCGCCAAGGGCATGATACCCTGCCTGATCACCGCCGGGGACATCAAGGGAGACCTGCATGTACACTCGACCAGGTCTGACGGAGTGGACGATATGAAAACCATGGCGCTGGCAGCACGCGAGCTGGGATACGAATATATCGCCATCACCGACCACACCAAATCGACCAGGATTGCCGGAGGACAGGATGAAACCGCAATAATTGAGCAAATAAAAGAGGTGGAGGCCCTCAACAGGGAACTTCATAGTCACGGCATAACAGTGCTTGCCGGAGCGGAAGTTGATATCCTTCCCGACGGGACACTGGATATCGCCGACGAGGTGCTTGAGCGGCTCGACGTGGTGATCGGTTCAGTGCATTCTCGGTTTTCCATGACGGAAGAAGATATGACACGGCGGATAATACAGGCGCTTAAAAATCCGTACCTTCACCTACTGGCTCATCCCAGTGGCCGCTTGATCATGAAACGGGAACCGTACGCGGTTAATATGGAAGCGGTTATCGCTGCCGCCGCCGAATACGGGAAGGGGATGGAAATCAACTCCCATCACGAACGTCTCGATCTCAAGGACGTACATGCCCGGCGGGCAGTGGAACAGGGAGTCAAGATCGCCGTCTGTACCGATGCTCACAGCACCGAGGGATTCAACTACATGGTTTATGGAATCGGGACCGCCCGGCGCGGCTGGCTGACGAAAGAGAATGTTGTCAACACCTGGAGTTTAAATGAATTAATGGCCTGGCTGAAGAGGCGGTGTTGATGGAATCACTACGAGGAAAGTACGGTTGAGATGTGTTCACGTATACGGAAATAGAACACACGGCAGACGCTGGTTTTATCGTTGAATCAGACAGCTGTGAAGATCTCTTTTTAGGAGCCGCAACGGCTCTTTTTTCGCTGGTTGCAGACGTTGACGAGGTCGGAGATGAGATTCACCGGGAAATCGAGATCACCGGCGAAACGATCAGCGAGCTTATGTTCGACTTTCTCCGCGAGTTCGTATTCCTCTTATCAACGGAAGGGCTGATTTTTAAACGGTTCCGGGTATTGTCACTGGATCCGGATAGCGTTAGGATGAGTTGTCGCGGCGGCCGTGTCGGGAATACGGCCCCCTGCCCTGAACTGGAAATTAAAGCTGTGACCTATCACGATTTTTACGTGGAAGAACACGATGGGCGCTGGCAGGCCAGGTTTATAGTTGATGTTTAATGAGCGTACAATACACGAAGCGCCTTCGATCTGGAAGGTATGCTAATTGAAGAGGAGTATCGTTTTGACGGCTGTAAAAAAGATAGACCGATTCACATATGAGATCCCGGCTCACCACCGGATGCTGGTGCCTGGCCGTATCTTCAGCTCCGAGGAACTGCTCGAGAAAATTGGTCAGGACGGTAGTATCCGGCAAGTAGAGAACGTCGCCCACCTGCCCGGTATCATCGGATACTCGCTGGCTATGCCTGATATGCACCAGGGATACGGGTTTCCAATCGGCGGCGTGGCGGCTTTCGGGACACGAGACGGGATAATCTCTCCTGGAGGTGTTGGATACGACATCAACTGCGGCTGCCGGCTTATGTCCACCAATTTCTGTTATGACGATGTCAAGAGACTGATCAAGGAGATGGTATCCGGCCTTTTCAGGGATATTCCTTGCGGCGTTGGCTCCACCGGCCAGATCAAGGTCTTAGGCAAAGAAGCCTGTAAGGTCATGACCAGGGGCGCGGCCTGGGCAGTTCAAAACGGCTATGGCACTCCCGATGACCTCGTTCACACGGAAGACCGGGGCTGTATGGCAGGTGCCGATCCGTCTCTCATCTCAAAACGTGCTTTTAAACGCGGCGCCAGGCAGTTAGGTACCCTGGGAGCCGGCAACCATTTTATCGAGCTACAGGTGGTGGACAGGGTTTTCAACCGGGCAGCGGCGGCTGCCTTCGGGCTTACAGAAAACCAGGTCACCGTCATGATCCACACGGGGTCACGGGGATTCGGGTATCAGGTGTGCGATGATTTTTTGGCCTCGATGACCAGGGCGGCTAGCCGCTATGGGATCCACCTGCCTGACCGTCAGCTCTGCTGCGCGCCGTTTAGCTCGGTAGAAGGCCAAAACTATTTCGCTGCCATGAAATGTGCCGCCAACTACGCTTGGGCCAACCGCCAGTGTTTGACGCACTGGGCCCGTGAGAGCCTGATGCACACGCTCCGGTGTGGACCGCGTGACCTGGGTGGCTGCCTGATATACGATGTCGCGCACAATATCGCCAAGGTGGAAACCCACCAGGTAGCGGGACATAACCTGGAGGTGTGTGTCCACCGCAAGGGCGCCACCAGGGCTTTCCCCGCCGGACACCCTGCTCTGCCTGAGGACTACCGCGCCGTGGGACAACCGGTCCTTATCCCTGGAGACATGGGCACCAACTCGTATATCATGGTTGGGAAAAAAGGCGCCATGCAAAAGACTTTCGGTTCGACCTGTCACGGCGCCGGCCGGGTAATGAGCCGCAAGAAAGCGATCAGGGAAGGTCAGCACCGGTCCATTGCCGGGGAACTCGAACGAAAAGGGATATTCGTTATGGCCCGGGGCCGAAAAACGCTGTTCGAAGAAATGCCTGATGCCTACAAGGATATTTCGTCGGTAGTGGACGTGGTAGAAGGAGCCGGTCTTTCGGAGAAAGTCGTCCGGCTGCGTCCGATCGGCGTGGTGAAAGGATAAATACCTGCTATGAAGACGGTTATTGACGATTATCACGGAACGAAGGTTCCCGACCCATACCGATGGCTGGAAGATCCGGAGTCGGATGAGACCATGGCTTGGGTGGAAAAACAGAATTGTCGCACACGCGAGTTTCTGAAGCCGGTGCCGGCCCGCGAGCAATTGAAGAGCAGACTGGAGAAGTTGTTTGATTTTCCCAAGTATTCGGCTCCTTACCGCAAAGGTGAGAACCGGTATTTTTTCATGAAGAATGACGGGCTTCAAAACCAGTTCGTTTTTTACATGCAGGAAGGTCTAAACGGTACTCCGAAAGTGATCATCGATCCCAACAAGCTCAGTGACGATGGCACGGTGGCCCTGACCAACCGGGCGGTAAGTGTAGACGGTACCCTGGTGGCGTATGGACTTTCGCACCATGGCAGCGACTGGCAGGAAATCCGGATTCGCGATATCGATTCGGGCCGCGACTACGATGAGGTGATTACCCGCTGTCGCCATGCCCGGGTAGCCTGGAAACATGACAACTCTGGATTTTTCTATGATCGTTTTCCCGATCCCGACACCATACCCAAGGAAGACCGGTACTGCCATGTCCGTGTTTACTGGCATCAACTCGGGACTCCGCAATCGGAAGACAAGCTGGTTTATAAGCGCCCCGACGCCAAAGAACTCGGCTTTGCTTCCCTCGTCACGGACGATGGCCGCTACCTCGTGCTCTATGTCTATCATGGTACCGACACGAAGAACCGTATCTATTACCGCGAAGTTGACGGCACCGGGCCTTTCGTGCGCCTGCTGGACGAAGCCGACGCCATGTATTCTCCTATCGGGAACGTGGAACACGTCTTCTATTTCGAGACGGACCTCGCTGCTCCCCGGGGGCGAATTGTGGCCATCGATATCAGGAAGCCCGGGAAAGAGCACTGGCGCGAGATCCTCTCTGAGCAGGAGGATGTCATATCGAATGCGGTCATGGTCAACAACCAGTTGGTGGTAACCTATCTTCACCACGCCCATCATCGCCTCAAGGTGTTTGATCTGGATGGAGCGTTCGTACGCGAGATCGACCTTCCCGCCCTCGGAACCACTGCCCCTTTCACCGGTAAACGGGAGCACACGGAAACGTTTATTATGTTCACCTCTTTTCTGTTTCCCACCAGTATCTACCGGTACGATTTCACAGCCGATGAGATGACTCTTTTCCAGGGTCCCGAGATCGATTTTGACCCATCGGTTTTCGAAACGAAGCAGGTGTTCTACCGTTCCAAGGACGGTACCCGGGTCCCCATGTTTATTACTCATCGTAAAGGACTAATCCTCGACGGCTCAAATCCCGTTTCCCTTACCGGTTATGGTGGTTTTCGCATCAGCCTTACCCCGCACTTCAGCATTTCCCAGGTGGTATGGATGGAACAGGGCGGCGTGTTCGCTGTGGCCAATCTCCGGGGAGGTGGAGAGTACGGAGAGGACTGGCACCAGGCCGGTATGCTTGAGAAAAAGCAGAATGTCTTCGATGATTTTATCGCCGCGGCCGAGTGGCTGATCGATAACGGTTACACCACTTCCAGGCGTCTGGCCATAAGCGGCGGGAGTAACGGGGGACTGTTGGTGGCGGCATGCCTGGTGCAGCGTCCCGAGTTGTTCGGCGCGGTGTTATGCAGTGTACCGGTGATCGACATGCTCAGGTATCACCTGTTTTCCATCGGCCGTTACTGGATTGGTGAATACGGTAACGCTGAGAAGAGTCAAGAGCATTTCACCTTTCTCTACTCCTACTCTCCACTCCACAATATACGGGAGGGATCCGTGTTCCCGCCGACATTGATCATGACCGCTGATACCGATGACCGGGTGGTTCCGGCACATGGCAAAAAGTTTGCCGCCGCTCTCCAGGACCTTTGCTCCGGGGATGGCCCTATCCTGCTTCGGGTAGAAACAAAGGCCGGGCACGGTGTGGGTAAACCAATTTCGAAGATCATTGACGAGATTTGCGAACGCCAGGCTTTCCTTTTCCGGGTATTTGACCTGACTTATCGGCAGAAGGAAAAGCTTCATTCCTGAATTGACCAAAAGATACGCGGCCGCTATACTAGAGACGGTGAAAAACCGTGGACGACCAAAAAAGCTTAGTAAATATTAATTTTGAGATATCCCGCCCGGACGGCAAGGTTGTTGCTGACGACACCCTTGAAGATTCACTTGTCTCTACCGGCGGCGCCGATGTCGGGGATATCATCGGTGAGCGTTACGAAGTTCACTGTGTGCTCGGTGGCGAAGGCAAGAGTGGCATGGGGATCGTCTATATCTGCCGCGATATAGAAAACAACGAGATTTACGCCTTGAAAACCTTCCAGGACAAGTTCCTGGCTTCCAAAGAGATCCAGGAGAGTTTCAAAAGCGAGGCCTACGCGTGGGTCTACTTGAGAAAATATCCTTACATCGTCCAGGCTATTACCGTGGAAAACTTCGATGACCGATTGTATATCGTGCTCGAGTATGTTCCACCCGACGATGAGGCCAAGAACACCCTGACCCAGCATCTCGAGCGCCCGATCGCCCTGAAACGTGTCCTGGAGTGGGGAATCGAGTTCTGTTACGGGATGGAACATGCCGTCGCCCGCGGAATCACCGCCCACCGGGATATCAAACCGGACAATATCATGATATCCAGCCGGCGAACGGTAAAAATCACCGATTTCGGGCTGGCAAAAATGTTCGACAAGACTGATACTCTGGCCAAGCTCACTGAATTGGGCGGCGATTCTCATACGGGACTCAGTGTGGTTACCGTTAAGGGAGACAACGCAGTGGTCGGCACGCTGCCCTGGATGCCTCCGGAACAGTTCAAGGGAATGTCCGGTATCAGAAGCGACATCTACAGCTTCGGAATCGTTTTGTACCAGATGGCCAACGTGGGAAAGCTTCCATTCAAGGCGAACAGTGTCAAAGAATATTACAAAACCCACAAGAATGATGAGGTTCCCAAGCTCAACTCCAGTATGTTTCCGATCATCAAACGCTGTCTGGAGAAGGAACCCCACAACCGGTACTCGGACTTCAAAGAACTGCGATTCGACCTGGAAAGCCTGTTTCAAAAGGAGTTCAGAGTCGATCCTCCTACTCCACCCAGCGAGGAAGCCACCAAGGTGGAAGAGTTCTATTACCGGGGTCTTTCCTACTTCTCTCTGGACCTCATAGACGATGCCATCAAGGAGTTTAGAATCGCCCTTCTGTTGAAATCGGATACTCCCGAAACACATGTCAAACTCGGCGACGCGCTCCTGAAGCGCAAACAGTATGAAGAAGCTATCAACTCCTACCAAACCGCCGTGCAGCTCAATCCGGATCAGGACGATGTCCGGTTCAACCTGGGGAAAGCCCTGGAACTCAGCGGCCGGCAGGAAGAAGCCGCCATGGAGTACAAAGAAGCGCTGCGGATAAAACCGGAACTGGCCGAAGCCCACCTGGCCCTGGGCAAGTCATACGAGCTTGCGGGACAATTAATAAAGGCTGTGGAGGAGTACAAAGAAACGCTGCGGATAAAACCGGAACTGGCCGAAGCCCATCTCACTTTCGGGAACGCCCTGGAAACCCAGGGATTTCACGATGACGCGATCAAAGCCTGCCTCGAGGCGCTTCGTCTGAATCCTGATCTGTTTACCTACCAGCTGAACCTGGGCAACGAGTTCGCCACCAAGAAACAATATGAAAACGCTCTCAAAGAGTATGGCAAAGCCCTTCTCCTCAAACCAAGAAGCGGCGAAACCTTCTTCCGGGCCGGCAAGGTTCATTTCTTGAAGGGAGACCTGGAGAAGGCTCTCAAGTCGATAAATGAATCCCTGAAGTTGAAACCGGAACTGGCTGAAGCCCATCTGTATCACGGACGGATCCTGACTGCCAAAGGCAGCTTCAGCGAGGCGCTTGACGCCTTTTCCAAAGCAATGGATATCGACCGGAATCTCACTGAAGTCCACCTGTACATGGGGCAGGTTTATTCCGAGCAAAAAAAATACGACCAGGCCCTGGAAGCGATCGGGGAAGCGCTTCGGCTTAATCCCAATTTGGCCGAAGGCCACCTTCACCTGGGATTGCTCCTGATGAAAGACAGAAACTACAACGATGCGGCCTTGAAATTCAGAAAAAGCCTTCTGATCGATCCCAACCTGGCTGAAGCCCATCTGGGCTTGGGAAATGTTCTGAAACTGAGAAGTGAAACAAGTGAAGCGCTGGCGTCATACCGCAAGGCGCTGAAGGTAAACCCGGATTTAGCTGAAGCCCACCTTCGCGTCGGAGAAATACATGACGAACGGGGAGAGACCGAAAAAGCGTTGCAGGAGTACCGTATCACTCTTCAGAATGATCCAAGGCTGGCTGAAGCGTACCTCAGGTTCGCCTCCGCCCTGTTTCAACTGGATAATAACAGCGACCCGGAAATACTGATGAAAAGCTACCGCAAAGCACTGGAACTCAAACCTGAACTCTCGGAAGCCCACCTCAAGGTGAGCGAGATTCTCGAGCAGATGGAAAACTATGATGAAGCTGAAGAACACCTTCAGGAGGTCCTGAAAATCGATCCGGACCTTTTCGAAGCGCACATGCGTCTGGGCAGGATTTTCACTGCCCGAGGCGAGACTGACAAAGCCATCGCCGCCTTCAAGGCGGCTCTCCTGATCAAACCCACCCTGGCCGAAGCCCCGCTCAGTATCGGCAGGCTGTATGAAGAGGCCGGCAACACGTATCTGGCGATGAGCGAGTACATGGAAGCGATCCAATTGAATCAGAATCTGACTGAAGCCCATCTGCGATTGGGTAACATCTTCGTCATCCAGGGATTGAACGAAGAAGCCATCAAGAAGTATCGTGACGCTCTCCAGATCGACTCGGGCCTGTCGGTGGCCCATTTCAAACTCGGGAAGCTCTACGAGAAGGAAAAAGACCAGTACCGGGCTGTTATGGAGTATGGTGAGGCGGTTCAACTGGACCAGACAATGGTGGACGCCTATATCAGGCTGGGTCGTATTTTGTTCACTCAGGAACTCTATGACGAGGCCATCCAGGATTACCAACGGGCGTTAAAGGTCAATCCTGATTTGATCGAAGGCCATCTTCTTCTGGGCGACGCTTTTTCCATAAAGGGTATGTATGAAGAAGCCATTGCCTCGTACCGGGAGGCGTTAAAGATCAACCCGGAGCTGGATGAAGCTTATCTCAATATGGGAAATTGTTACGAGCGCCAGGGAAATTTCCGTGAAGCAGAGCAGAATTACCGCGAAGCCTTGAGGATAAATCCGCACCATGCCAAGGCTCACCTGGAACTGGGCAAAGTTTTTTCCGAACAGGGAATGTACAAGGAAGCGGTCTGTCAGTTCAATGAAACCCTCACCATCAACCCGGAACTCATCGAAGCTCAATTCAACCTGGGAAAAATCTACGTCAGCCAGGGCGAGTACGAAGATGCTGTCAGAAAGTTTAAACTGACCTTATTGACCGAACCGAATAACGCCGCAGCCAGGATACAACTGGGAAAAGTGTATGAGCTTCAGGGAAACCTGGATCCGGCCCTGGCAGAATACCAGAAAGTACTGAAGATCAATCCGAATATGGCACAGACCCACCTCAATCTGGGTCGCGTGTATGAGCTCAAAGAACAGTATGACGAGGCTGTACACGAGTTCAGAACGGCCCTGCGAATAGACCAGGACCTCTATCAGGCTCATTTTCAGCTCGGTTCAATCTTCGAGAAAAAAGGTTTGCAGAATGAAGCTGTCCGGGAATATAGGATGGTCTTGCTGCTCAAGGCTGACTTTACTGAAGCCCGTGACAAAATCGACGAGATAACAAAACAGCAGGATTAACCGAAATCCGAGCCCTTGATGTTTTTCAAATCGTTCAACACTTCCAGATCGGAACTCAGGCGTTTTGCGTGGAACCCGGACATACAAGTAGTGCGGCTGGGATCGTGCACTTCGTAGATATTGATGACCGATTCGTCGTCCTGTGTTTCAAGAGGACCGAGATGTGAGAAAACCAGGTCCTTGGAGCTTAACGGGGCGGCGATCTGGTAGACTCCTTCACTGATCAGGATGTGACCGGCGGCGGCGAGCTTCATGATCCGGTAGGCATTACCAACCGGCGAACCGGCTGTTTCATTGAGTTCATCCAGCTTTCCTTTCGATATGGTGCCCACATCGAGCCCGATACGAATATTAAAGGTAAAAACGTCTAAGAATGCTTTCTGTATCATCAGGGCCGCCCGCATAGCACTTTTCAGAGCGGTGAAAGCCGCCATGACGCCGTTTCCGGTAAACTTGATCACCTCGCCGTTTCCGGTGCGATTCAGAATGTCTCGAATGATGTCGTTGTGGCGTGAGAGTATCTGATTAAACTGGGATTCAGTCATATCGCTGCCTAACTCCGGAGCAATTACAATATCGTCAAACATGATCGTCAGAATGGAGTCGGCCTGGGACTGGGCCATCTCGTGAATGGTTTTCACCTCATTTGCGCCGAGATGCGTCTGGAATGGTCGTTTCCTGGTGGACAGGTTGATGATGCGATGGCTGAAAAGATGGGGGATAATAGTGGCTTCCTTGAGGATTCCGTCAACGATTTCTCCGGGATTCTTCAGGATGGCAGCCAGGAGATGAAGCGTGTTGAAGTGCTGGCAGCCGGAAGACTCCGCCAGATCTTTAGCCAGATCGAATATCTTCAGGCATTCCTCGCTCCGATGTACGACCCCGTCAGTATGCTGGTAGCCCTGAGGAACCAGTTTGGTTCTCATCTGGCGTCTCATATAGGCGGTGTCGATTTTATACGACATCAAGAGCCGTTCGAGCATTCTGTGCTCGTTTATCAGGGCTATCCATGAATCGGCCGCCAGTCCGAACTTCTCTTCCCCCAACTCGACGAGCTTTTCCAGGCTGAACAAACCGATGAACAGATGTTCTTTCTCTATATGCCGGTATCTGGTGTTGGCGGCTGCTCCGGCTGCGATCTGCCAGGCCATGGACACCCCGACCGAGAACTGTTTCATATCCATTTCCCCCGACCACATAGCTAACGATAATTATTGTAGTAGATATCCAGTCAATTGTCAAAGAATCACACTGTACCCGCTTTTCGAAAAGAGGGCAAAAAAACAGTGGACTTCCGGAGCCGGGCAAGCCCCAAGGCAAGAAGGTTTATGGTATAGTAGCTGTAGCCATTTTCGAGCCGCAGCAGAATACTTTGTGAATTATTCGGGTTATAATAGTATGAGGCGCTAAATAAGAATATCTTCCATACTCTATGACAGCTTTGTCGAATACGTCCGAGAGCGCATGAAATTGGTAGGCCCCGCTTTTAGTCATGTCTTACGCCACTTGAAAGAAGCTTTGATACTGCGCTTGAATAACCCTGCTACACAGAAGTCAAACCTTGATCAAGAAGAAGTATTGAAACGACTGGCGATAATTGACGCATTACTCTCGGAAAGCTACGCATCTTCGCCGGTGGAACGCGAAGAATGGAAACGGTCTATCGCGGCAAATAATAATTACACGGGAAAATGCGGATACAATCGCGGGCTTCCATACACTTCTCCGGAACCGTGTCCTCCCGGGTACGGTCAAGCCTTCGAGGATGTTCACCAGGTACGGATACCGGGTGCATTATTTTTTCTGGCAATACTCCAATTATAATTTCTTGCCTGAACATGATGACATAGACAACTCCCTGCTCTTTGCGGAGGATCATCGTCCCCGGGTGTTCTCGCAAGATAAAGGTCACGGTATTTACCGAGCCCCCGGCATTCATTGATTATCAGCTGCAAATACCAGGATTGTCCAAAAAGATAATTGGGCGTTCATATCCTTCCAATCAATAAAACACTGATCTGGTGCGGTGACGTGGTTTGCCCCGCTTGTAGAAGGGCTGCTGTCCGCGGTTCCACAGGAGATAATCGAGCTGCATGGAAGTGACTTCACTGCCTTGTCGCTTGAGTTCTGCTGCCAGAAGCTCCACCACATGAATGGCGCAGGCCCTGATTTCAACTTCTTCCGGCGACCCTGAATAAATAAGCTCCTCCCGGTCGATCTTTTGCGCGAGATTATTCTCGTAGCGCAAAATACCATCGACACGCAGCACATGAGGCACCAGGTTATCAGCGAACATTGTCAGACGGTCAAGATCGTTGAAGTTTCCGGGACCCTGCCCTGCGAAGGCTAGATTGAGATCGGCCACGGTCAGCTGTGCCCGTTTAAAAAAAGGCACCCTGAACTCACCGTAACTTTCCACGTCATTGAAGAACGACATGGCTATGAGTTGTCTAACCAGTTCTTCAGCCGATCCTCCAGCCTGCTCGACCGGGGCGGTGAAACTGCCGTGGAATCTGTCTGTTAAAAACTGCCCGAGATCGTTGAGAGCCGAGGCAAAAAGGTGCATGAGCTCCCGTATATGTTCGTTCACGATGTCCTGATCGAATATGCGGCAACAGTCGGTGATGCTCAGGTTGATCAGCTCCCGGGCTGAAAACGGTCCGTTCGTATTGAAATAATCGTTGAGCGAGGAAGCCACCGTAAAATACCCGGACATCCCGGGCCGTTTTTTCATGTGGGGGAAATATCCTGACCCGAAGTTTACAGTATCCAGTACCATGAAAAAAGATACCGTGTCGGTACCGTGACCCAGGTAGTGGCAATCCGGATCGACGACGGGATTGGCAATCCGCTCAAGCGGCAGAGCGGCGGCATACGAAGGCAACGCATTTACATTGATCTGGACATGACGTGAGATTTCAGCAACCTTTTCGCAGCGAGTACGAACAGAGTCAAGCAGGTCCATGGTTTTACGAGCCTTTATTATTCTTACGTTCGACGACATGAATCTGATGCGGTTTCCTGAAAGTTTTGCATCCCTGTCCTCACGGTAACATTCGAGGATGGACAGAGTCAATGAAGCATCAGTTAAATACTTTATAGGAGCCGCCGGCATTTTGACTATGCCGGGTTAACCTGTTATATTCTGCCGGAAATAAAGGAGGACTGCATGACTCGAAAAGCCGGTTTTTATACCCTGCTTGGATACGCCATTATCCTGATCTGGGGGACGTGCTTCGTATTCATACGGGAACTGGTTTCTTTGGCTGGAAACAACGCGTTCTCGGCCGTCTTCGCCATCAATCTGCTCGCCGCCCTGGCGGCTCTTCTCTGCGGGGCTGCGGCGGGGGAACGAAAACGCTTCGGGAGAGTCTACGCAAAAAAACCTGGCAGATTCATCAAACTCCTCTGTTTTAACGGTTTCTATCACGTACTCATGCCGCTATCAACCTACCTGGTCCTCCAGGTCCAGTACGCCACCATTGCCAACTACACCTGGCCTATGCTGCTCGTGTACTTCTCCTACCGCCACCAGGGCCGCCGCCTTCCCGGGCGTGTTATGGCCAGCTGTCTGCTTGGTTTCACCTCGGTCGTAATCGTGGCCGCACCCGGTTCCCTGGAGTTGGCATCGGGCAATATCCTCGGAGTGGCGTGCGCGCTGACTGGTGCCCTGTTCTGGGCAGCTTACAGCGCCGAGCTCGATGAGTCGATACACGGAATCCGCCTGCTGTTTCAAGGCCTGGCACAATCGGTTGCCGCTCTTTCATCCCTGATCGTAGGATTGGGAGTGGGTTATTTTTCAGGAAACACCTTCTCTTTGGCCTGGCTTTGCTCGATGAAAATCATACCGCTGTTTCTCTACGTCAGTCTGGTGGTAACCGTTTTTACCTACGTGGCGTGGATACAGGTAATGGTCAGGCATCCGGACCCGGACCGGTTCAAGATTTCCGTCTACTTACTGCCGGTAATTAATGTCGTAGCCGCCACCGTGTGGTACCGGACATCGATCCAAGCAAACATCTGGATTGCCCTGGCACTCGTATTAACCGGCATCTGGCTCTCCAAAACAAAGAACAACAAATAGTGACCTCCAAATATCAATTATGTACTTGCTTTAAGTGCTTTTCCCCGGTAAACTTACCCCCATAACATCACTGTCAAAAACGCTATTTCCCCTATGGAGCAATCATGAAACAGGCTGATAATCACGGTATTGTTATCGAGGAATTGGTCAAGGAGTATGTCACCGCTGATCACAAAAAAAAGAGTTACTCTTTCATTCCTCCTTTCATCCACCGCGGAAAGAAGACGGTTAAAGCTCTGGACCGGTTTTCACTGTCGGTCAAAGAAGGTGAACTCCTGGCTTTGCTCGGTCCCAATGGTGCCGGTAAAACAACCCTTATAAAGATTCTTTGCACCCTGCTCGAACCGACTTCCGGCCGGGTGCTGCTGAACGGATTCGACGTGGCCGCTGATCCCGACCGGGTCCGATCTTCTCTCGGTGTCGTGATCGGCGGGGAGCGCGCCGTGTACTGGAAACTCACCGCCCGTGAAAACCTTAAGTATTTCGCCAGTCTCTACCATGTCCCGCCGCCGGTGGCTAAAGAACGGATGAATAATCTCCTGGCTCTGGTCGGCTTGACTGATCGCGCCGATGACCGGGTGGAATCCTATTCCACCGGTATGCGTCAGCGGCTGCTGGTTGCTAAAAGCTTTATCAACGACCCCCTGATCATCCTCTTCGACGAACCCACGGCCGGTCTTGACGTCCAGTCGGCCCGCCATATCAGGAAATTTATCCTGGATCAGAAGAAAACCGGAAAGACCATGATCTTTGCCACCCACACCATGGAAGAAGCCGATCAGCTGGCGGATCGGGTGGCAGTTATTCATAAAGGCAACCTGGTGGCTCTCGATTCCCCGGAGGAACTGAAGCACAAGATCTGTCCGGAAACTATCGTTCATGTCGAACTCACACCGGAAACCGGATACGATCTTGACTCCTTTAAACAGATTCCGGGAGTCAACCGTGTAATTAAAGTGGACGGTGAGGACTCGCTTGAAAAGATAACGTTGTTTGTCGGCGGGAGTCCGGCCCGTTTGGCTCGAAAGATGGTTCAGATGCTGCCCGATATAGCCAATTTCAGGTTTGAACGACCGACTCTCGAAGATGTCTTCATCAAGCTTACCGGAGAAGGATTGACGGACTGAGATGAACCGCTACCTGAGACCGATCTGGGCAGTGGCCAGAAAAGAGCTGATGATTTTCATCAGCTACCCTACCTGGATCATCATGATTACCCTGTTCCCCATTATCTTTACCTGCAATTTTCTCTTCATCGGCAAACTGTTTTCCGGTACCATGGCCAGCGGTTCTCAGAATTTCACCGCTTTAGCCGGAACGGACAATTACGTCGGTTACATCGTGGTGGGAGCGTCGGTCTGGGTACTGATCGTCAACGTGATGTGGAACGTGGGCTTTTCACTCAGGCAAGAACAACTCCATGGTACGCTAGAACAAAGCTGGATCACTCCCACTCCAAGAATCGTGCTCCTTTTGGGGCGTTCCCTTTCCGGCCTGGTAACCAATACGATGATCGTCGGCATCATGTATTTTTTCACCGAACTTACCTTCGGCCTCAACTTCAAAGGCAGTCTTCCGGCAGCAATGGTAATCGTGATGATCCTGCTCGTGAGCCTCTACGGGCTGGGAATCATCTTTGGAGCCATCGTGTTATTGTTCAAAGAATCGCAGCGGCTTATCCAGGTCTTCAATACCCTGGCGCTTCTCCTGTGCGGTGTCATGTATCCATCCTCGGTCCTGCCTGAGCGGGTCACCGCGGTTACCCGGCATATCCCGTTCACCAGGGCAATTGATAATATCCGACGGATTCTGATATTCGGGGAAAGTATCGAAACCATGCTTCTGGACCTGGCTACGCTGGTGCTGTGGGGAGCGATTTTGTTTGTGGCCGGCTACCTGATATTCATAAAAATGGAGCAGATTAGCCGGAGAACGGGTACATTCGGGAGCTATTAATGAAGACTCTGCCTGACCTGATTACGAATCTCCGTGTTATCGGAGCAATCGTGAGCAAACAGTTCAAACACACGGTTCGCTACCGCATGGTGCTCATATCCCGGATACTGCTCCCGATTGTCTGGATGATCCCAATCATTTTTATGGGGATAGCTTTCGGCGGTAAAAACGCCACCGCTGACTTTATCGAACAAACCGGTACCAGCGATTATATTTCCTTTCTGATCCTGGGCACGATGCTGTGGCAGTTCGTCAGTTCAGCCCTCTACGAAATAGGGTTTTCCCTGCGTATAGAGATGTGGTTCGGAACCCTGGAACAAAACCTGGTGGCGCCGGCCAACCGTTTCGTTTTCCTGATCGGAAGATCGGTTTTCAGCATACTCATGACTACCACCTACCTGGCGCTCAGTCTTGTTTTTGTGACGGTGTTTTTCAATTTCAGTTTGAATACGGCCAACATGCTCGGGGGAGCGGCGGTTATCGCTCTGTCGATTTTTATCTTCTACGGTTTTGGATTCATATTCTGCGGATTCACACTGGTGGTCAAGGAGGCCGGGCCATTGGCGGAGATCGTCGGTATGTCGCTGCCGATTATATGCGGTGCTTCCTACCCGATCACCGTGCTTCCGGAGTGGCTGCAACCGCTTTCGAAGATCATCCCCCTGACCTACTCGGTGGATTGCCTGCGGTCTTTGTTCCTGGGAACAAAAACGATTCTACCGGTCGGCACCGAAATCTTGATATTGCTGGTAAGTGCGGTCATCGTTCCGTATATCGGATATGCGTTTTTTAACTACGCCGAACGCAAAAGCCGCCGAGACGGAACCCTGGGCCATTATTAGCCCACATATTTCACGAGATTCTGTCGCGAGGCCGCGAAGGCGCCTGCAGATTCAAGGCACGCGATCGAGCCTTCCGCAGTCGTATCCGTCGCGATACATCGAGGACAGGTGACCGAGCGTAACGCAGAAGGTGCGGGTGCATCCGTGGCCGTACTATTTCGCAGGAAGCGAAATTGGACATCACGAAGTGAGGCCCGAAGGGCGAGAATACAGGATGTATTCTCGTGATGCAGGAGTGCTCGTGAAATATGCGGGTTATCTACTCCTGCAGGAAGGTTTCCACGGTTGAGGCTTCTCTTAGCACACCCACATGCTTGTCCAGCGCCTCCTGGACCTTCTCCTGGGTCAGGTATTTCTCGATCTGCGGTTTCACTTCTTCAAAGGAGACGGTTCCTCCGGCTTTCTTTTCGGTGACCTTGATCAGATGGTAGCCGAACCGGGTTTCGACGATATCGCTCATCTGGCCCGCTTCCATTCCGAAAGCTGCATCCTCGAACGGTTTAACCATCTGACCCTTGCGAAACGAGCCCAGATCCCCGCCTTTCGAACTGCTCGGACAATCGGATAATTCTTTCGCCAGAGCGGCAAAATCTTCTCCCTTTTTTATCTTCTTCTGTACATCTTCAAGCTTGGCGCGAGCTTCTTTCTTCTTATCCTCTCCGGCTTCCGCCTCGACCTTCAGCAGGATGTGGCTGGCCTTGACTTCTTCCGGTTTCGTAAACTGGTCTTTTTTACTGTCGTAAAAGGTTTTGATGTCTTTTTCCGTGACTTCGGTTTTCGATGTAAACTCATTTTTGATAAAATCCTGAATAGTGAGATCGCGTCTGACGCGTTTTTCGAGTTCTTCCTGGTTTACACCCATCTGGTCCAGGGCTTCCTTGTACTCTTTTTCGGTGGGAAACCGGCCTCTCAAAGCCATCAACTGCTGTGCGATGCCAGCTTCGTCAACAGTGATGTTTTTGGTCTGGATATCCTGGTACAGAAGCTCACGCTTCACCATGCTGTCCAGAACGTCGGCCTTCAACTTGAGTAGTTCTTCCTGGGCTTTAATGTGTCCCTGCATCATGAGCTGTCGGCTGATGCTGGTGAATTCCCGTTCAAAATCGCTTTTAGTAATGACAACCTTGTTGACCACGGCGATTTTTTCGTCGGCTTTCTTTTCGGGTTCTTCTTCCTTCTCGGTGACTTCCGTCTCCTGTTTCGTTTCTTGTTTCGTTTCCTTTTCTGTCTCCGGTTTTGTTTCCGAAGCGGCGACAACCAGAGTGTTCCCCACCAGAGCTGCAATCAAAAGTATCAGGCACAAATGGTAAAATAGACGGTCCATTATAGAAATCCTCCTTTAGATTTGAGTAGCTGTGAGGGCACAGTATAGCACATGGTAGCAAAACCGTCAAAAACCGTCACTTTGACCATTGGAAGACAGGCGGCAGCCATGATATAATTGCGCAGTGTTAGGGAGAAAACCCGGTATGGCCGACCAAGAAGAAAAAACCGTGGAGGAAGAATCATCCTCACCGTATCCTCCGCTCGAGGAAGAGTTGAAAAACACTCTTAAAAATCTCATTAATCAGAATCCGCACGCGCGGATCGCTTTCCTTTTGAGCGGCTTTTCGCCGTTCATGGGACAGACGGCCGATCTGGATGAATATTTCATTTACACGGTGATGAAAAAACATGGCTTGAAAAGCCGCCAGGCAGTGCGGATACTTTTTTCTCCGGCCTCCTTCTACCCTCGCGACCAGATCAGTTACGCATCCGGTTTCAAAGAGTATTACGGCCGGCAATTAAACGCAAGGACCTGTGTTTTCAAGTTTCATTCATACTACCACCTTCACCGGATCGATCATCTCAAGGAAATGCTCGGCGGTTTTAAAGGATGGAACGATCTGGTGGATATCGGTATTCTGTGCCTGGCCAATTCCATGGAAACGATGGGCACGGTAGTACATCAAATTCAGCAGAACCGGGAGTATGGAGTGGATGTTCTGCGCGAACTGATCCAGGGAGACATCATGGACCGCCTGGACGCGGTAGAACGGTTGTTTGTGTATCGTGTTTTCGTTCATCTGCTGGAAAAAGGTCCGAAAGGCTTGCCGGGACTCCGCTCCTGGCTTAACAACCGGAAAAAGACATTCCTGCGTAAAGCACGGATTGAGTATGTGTGTAATAGTAACCTGTTAGCCGATGTTCACGGCTTTTACGGCGGCGGCGGCGATCCAGAATTTCTGTATGACATGTACAACTATAAAATCGATAAGAAAACCCACTGGTCACTTTTCAAACGTGCCTGGAAACGCGGCGTGCCCTTCCTGGGGTACAGCGCTCACTCCATTCTGTACGGTCAAAACCACCACGAAATGATACCTTACAATGACAATAACAAGTCTCCGGCGTACGTCGATTACTTGAAGGCCAGGTACGTTTTTGTCCGTCCCAGGAAACGGGATTATTTCGTGCTGCGCCCCATGCTGAAACTGGTACCCATTAGCCTGATCGTCCATTACGAACGGCAGGTCGCCGATCTCAGGAAGTTTGAACTCAATTACTTTGACGAAACTGTTTCCGAGGATGTCATGAGCCTACGGAACAACTGCGCCATCGCCTGTTTTTGTAAAGATGACCCCGAAACCAAGATCATGGGGTTATGGAGTCAAGTACCTCCTCCGCATTATGACAAGACCAGCGAGATCAGGTATATTCATTATCACAACGGCAAACCATGCAAACTCCGTCACGGAGAAGTCCTGACCGTCCGTCCCAACGCACCTTTTCCGGAAAACGGAGACTGAAGCAACAGATTATGACCGACTACCGGCAGTACAATGTTCGCCAGGCGGTTTTACGGCCCCGTAAGACCGCTCTCCTGGTGATCGACATGCAGCGCTATTTCCACGGTATTGCCTCTTCTATCCTGGATAACACCCTGTCACTCGTCCAGGCTTGCGCTAAACTTGATGTCCCGGTAGTTTTCACCCGGCACGGTCACCGCGATCTTGAGATAGACGGCGGCCTGACCAACTAGCTGCTGGGAGACCACGGCCCGCGATGCTTTTATGCGCGATTACCGGGTCTTCTTTGTCGCCGACGCCACCGCCACGGCCAACGACGACCTGCAGTTGTGCACCCTAAAGAACCTGGCCTACGCCTTCGCCCACATAGTAACCACAGCGGACCTGCTCTCCCAGTTGTCCTGAGTTACATACCCTATAGCCTTATTAAGCCATCTACTGCAACCGTGAAGGGTGTTATTCAGCGGAGTTTTGCAGGACGATCTCGCCGTACTTGCCGGGCTCGTAGTGTTTCCAGTAGGTGGAATATGGGTGACGCAGCACTCTAATCCCTTTGACTCCGGCTTCCATGGAAAATTTGATATCTGTGTCCGAGTCGCCGTAGAAGACATCGAGTTTCAGCTCTTTAAGCCTGTCGGTCTTGCTTTCCGGTTCAAAGAAGATGTGGTCCTCAGGAATACCAAATTTACTGGAGACGTACTGTTTGAGTGTTTCTCCTCCGAAGCTTTTGCGGGCGGTTATGGCGTAGATGGTAACATGTCTCCTCTGATACTCCCGCAGAATAGCGGTTGCCAGCTTTTTGGGTGGACACAGCCGCTCGTTGCTGAACCGGTTGACAGCTTCCCACCATTCGTCTGTATAGGCTTCGAGGTCAGTTGTTTTTCGCACCTCGTCGAAGGCCATATCGCTGAAAACCAGCGTATTGTCGATATCGAATCCGACCCGGCTGACTCCGGGTTCGGTTGGAATCTCACCGGTTGCAGTGGCAAAGAATATTTGACTCGTTCCGGCACCCAGACACGCGAATATTATCAACACCAGTATGGTAACGTCCAAGCGTGATTTCATGTCGTATCCTTTTTTATACGGTATATTGAAGAACAGGTCGTATTGTTATTCGATGATGATAGCGCTATTCGGACAGGCCGGGATACAAATTCCGTCAAGATCACATTTTTCCAGGTCGATCACGGCTTTCCCGTCGACCAGGGAGATTACCTTTTGTGGGCAGACCTTGATACATTCGCCGCTGCCGGTGCATTTGGTGTGATCGACGACGATGGTTATCTTTTCTTCCATGTCACCGCTCCTTCTATGAATACCAATCACGGTTAATACTGTATCAAACAGGGAGAGTGATTGCAATAAGAAATAAGGAAAAAATAAGGGCTTTGACTGTTCTTCCTGGCAATGATATAGTGAAGAAAACAAACCTATTGGCCTGCCTATGAATAAATTGAGCGCTGCACTGATATTGGTATTACTATTGTTCCTGGGCACCCCTACCTGTGCTCAGGAAGAACAATACAAAAACCACCTGAAGGTATCATTGGCTCTTTTCAAAAGAGGTCAATACGAGTTATCGACCGAAGCAGCCGTGAAAGCGTTGAATATTGCCCGTGAACATTTCGGAAGCAAGCCTGTGTATTCCGCCCGGGCCATGATCGCAGCGGCCAGGGCAACCGGAAAATCAGGAGACTCTCAAAAAGCCGAACACCTATTCAGGAAAGCTCTTGCTATTTTTCGCCGGGAGCCGGACCGGTACCCTGTTGATGAAGCCCGCGGGATACGTGAACTGGCCCTGCTTTTCCATGCCCGGGGAACCGCTCCGGAGGAAACCGAATTATTATTTAAGCAAGCGCTTGATCTGTTCCGTGCCGCTCTGGGCAGCCAGCATCAGCAAACGGCGGTGACCATGATTAATCTGGCGGATTTGTTCAACAGCCGGAAACGATATAATGAGGCCGAGTTGCTTTACCGGCAGGCCCTGTCGATCTTCGAACAGGTTTTCGGGGCCGATGACTACCGTTCCAGAGAAACCGCAAATCTTTTAGCGAATACCTACCGCAGCCAGGGCCGTTACGGTGCAGCTGAACCCATCTACCTGCGCCAGCTTGATTTCTTTAAACAGCACCTCGGTGAAGACCATCCCTACCTGGTACTATCGCTCAACTCGCTGGCCGGGCTGTACCGGGCGCAAGAGAAGTTTACAGAAGCGGAAGAAGCCTACCGCCGGGTTCTGGCCATCCAGGAAAAGAACCTGCCGGAAAACCACATTACCATTGCGAACTCTCTGTGGAACCTGGGCGACTTCTATACCGGATACGGCCGTCTGGATCAAGCCGAATCGTTCTACCTGCGGGCTGTCGCCATCTTCGACCTGATTGACGGTCCCAACCGATACAATACGATGCTGCTACTACGAAGCCTGGCCCGGGTCTATGATAGGCAGGGGAAATATTCTCTCTCCTCCCCTTTGTACAGCCGCATCCTTTTAACCACCGAGACTGCGCGAGGATTATCCCATCTCGATTGCATACCAGCTCTGGCCGACCTGGCCAGGAACTGCCGTCACAGAAATGATGATGATGAGAGCACCCGGCTCTACCGGCGAATCCTGGATATACGAACCGAGTTTTACGGCCGGAAGCATTTCATCGTTAATAATCCCCTGCTCCGTCTGGCTCGCTACTACCGGGACCAGGGACGTCCGGAGGAAGCGAAACGAGTCCACCAGCGGGCCATGTCGCTCATAGATTCCGCCGGTTTTTCTGAAATGCTGGAGAAAACCCCAGGGCGGGACCACTAAGCTTACGCAGAAGCACTTTGTTAGCACCCACGTTTGCATAATAAACAAGCTTCCGTAGGGACCACTTTCTACGCTGCTTGCTGAATCATCTCAATCCCAGCTATCCTACCAGCGTGTGTCACACTTTTGTAAAAGGAAGAGAGCCTTGAGTTATCGGTCAACTCAATGATTTAATTCTGTTACTAGACAAAGTAAAACAACCCCCCGGTGATACCGGGAGGCTGTTTGTTTCTTTTTCAAATCGGCGCTACACGTACGGGCAGGCCACCAGGTGGTCGATGTCTTTGTCTTCCAGCGCCGGCACCAGCCGCGCGCAGGGCGGCTTGACGATGGGGCACCGGGTCCGAAACCCGCAACCCGTCGGTTTATCAAGCGGCGAGGGCACGTCGCCCTCCAGGATGATCCGTTTTTTCTTCACGGCCTTCGGGTCCGGGAGGGGAACCGACGACAGCAGTGCCTGGCTGTAAGGATGGCGCGGATGATTATAGACCTCGTCCGCTTCCCCGATCTCCACGATGTTCCCCAGGTACATCACCGCGATCCGGTTGCTGATGTGTTTGACCACCGACAGATCGTGAGCTATGAAGATGAAGGCCAGGCCGAACTCCCCCTGCAGGTCCTGCATCAGGTTGATGACCTGGGCCTGCACGGAGACGTCCAGCGCCGACACAGGCTCATCGGCGATGATGAGTTTCGGGTTGGTGGCCAGGGCCCGGGCGATACCGATACGTTGCCGCTGGCCTCCGGAAAACTCGTGGGGATAGCGGTCGAACTGGTCGGAGCGCAGCCCCACCTTCTCCATCAGCCATATAACCTTGTCCTTGTAGTCCATATCCATCTTGTGGGGGTGGATATGCATAGGCTCTTCGATGATGTTTCCCACAGTCAGCCGGGGATTGAGAGAGCTATACGGGTCCTGAAAGATCATCTGAATCTCCGCCCGGTAGGGCTGCATCTGCTTCCGGGTGAGCTTGGTCAAGTCCACGGTGCCGCCGCCTTCATGGAAGTTAACTTCACCGTGCGTGGCCCGATACAGCCCGATGATGGCCCGGCCGGCGGTTGATTTACCGCACCCGGACTCTCCCACCAGCCCCATGGTTTCACCTGCTTTCAGCTTGAACGAGATGCCGTCCACGGCCTTGATGGTGGCCACTTGACGTCTCAAAACGCCGCCCAGCACAGGGAAATGCTTCATCAGGTTCCTGACCTCCAGCAGAAGGTTTTCGGAACTCTGCAGCTTTTTCTCCAGCCGGGCAATCTTCTTTTCCGCTTCCTCCAACCGCTTCTCCAACATGTTTTTTTTCTCTGCCATAGCGTTCGTCACCTGCCTACTTCGTGACCAGCTGGTCGTACAGATGGCATCTGACGAAGTGACCGTCTTCTATTTCCAGAAGATCAGGCACTTCCCGTTGGCAGATGTCCATGGCCTCGTCACACCGGTTGGAGAACGCGCACCCTTCCGGAAGTTCCAGAATGCTCGGCACGCTCCCCCTGATGTTGTACAGGCGGTCCGATTTCACATTGGTGGACGGAAGCGATTTCAAAAGCCCCACGGTGTAGGGGTGCTTCGGCGCTTCGAACAGGGTCTCTATCTCGGCAATCTCCTGCACCCGGCCACAGTACATGACCACCACCCGCTGGCAGGTTTCGGCTATGACCGCCAGGTCGTGGGTGATAAGCAGTATAGCGGCTTCCCGTTTCTTGGCTTTGACATCGAGCATCAGGTCCAGTATCTGGGCCTGGATGGTGACATCCAGGGCGGTGGTCGGCTCGTCGGCAATGAGAAGATACGGATCACACGCCAGGGCCATGGCGATCATGGCCCGCTGCCGCATCCCGCCGGAAAACTGGTGCGGGTAGTCTTTCAACCGCTCTCGCGGCGAAGGAATCCCCACCAGGTCCAGCATCTCGATAGCGATCTCAGCCGCCTCATCCTTCGACTTGTGCTGGTGGAGGATGATCGGTTCCATGATCTGCTTGCCGATGGTAAATACCGGATTCAGGCTGGTCATAGGCTCCTGGAAGATCATGGAGATCTCGTTGCCCCGGACTTTCCGCATTTCCTGGTAGCTGAGATCGAGCAGGCTCGTACCCCTGAAAGTGATCTCTCCGCCCACGATATCACCGGGTGGGTTCGGAATGAGGCGGAGAATGGATAAAGCCGAGACTGATTTACCGGACCCCGATTCACCCACGATACCCAGCACTTCGCCCTCGTAGATATTGAAATCAACTCCGTCCACGGCTTTGGCGATTGTGCCTTCGGTCCGGAAGTAGGTCTTCAGATTACTGACTCTCAGCAGCTCTTTTCTCGCAGTCATCGTCTCACTTCCGTCCCTAGCGCAGCCGCGAGTAGACCTTCGGGTCGAAGGCCTCACGTATCGCTTCACCGATGAACGACACCAGCAGCAGGGTAATGAACAGGGCTCCCAGTGGGCACATGGCCAGCCACCAGGCCTGAAGATTACCCAGCCCCTGCCCTAGCAGTTCTCCCCAACTCGGTGTGGGTGGCGGCAGCCCGAACCCCAGAAAGTCCAGACTGACCAGCGAACTGATGTTCCCCACCACCGCGAATGGCGCGAATGATATGGCGGGCGTCAGCGAGTTGGGCAGGATGTGCTTGAAGATGATCTTGTAGTCTTTCTGGCCCATGGCGATAGCCGCCTGCACGTAGTCTTTGTTTTTCTCCCGGAAAAATTCTCCCCTGATGTAATAGGTAATACCCATCCAGCCGAACAGACACAGGATGACCGCCAACAGCGTGAAGTTCGGGGTCATGATGGCGGCCACGATCATCACGGTATACAGAAACGGCATTGACGACCAGATCTCCACGAAACGCTGCACGGTGAGATCGAACTTGCCTCCGTAGTATCCCATCAAGGCTCCGATGGAGATACCGACGATGTAGGATATCAATGTCACCAGAAGTGAAAACGAGATAGAAGTTCTAAACCCATACACCAGCCTGGCGAAGACATCGCGTCCCCGGTCGTCGGTGCCGAAAATATGCGGTCCGGTCCAATATTCTATTTCCAGCTGTTCCCGCTTTTCTTCGGAAAGGGTGGGATCATCCAGTTCCGCGGGCCGGGGCATACAGGCCGGTTTGGTGGGGGGGTTGACTCCCTTTGGCATGGTTTCCAGCAGTGACTCCTCCGGCCCGTAGGGATAGAAGGCCAAAGTCACCGAGTTGCTGTCATCGATGTCCTCGATTACTTTCCCGAGAGCCCGGCCGTTGGAGATGTCCCGCTTGGCTTTCAGGATCTTACGAAACTTGACCTTAAGCTCTTTGCTCTCGGCCAGCAGGCGAGCGCCTTCCTCCTTGTCCACCATTTTCCGGGATTTCTTCTTGAGCTCCCGGGATTCTTTTGAGAGGGCATCGTAGTCTTTCAGCAGTGCTTTCTTCAGTTTTACCGTGTCATACACCGTGAAGTAGCTTGTACCGTTGTAGGTTACCCACAACGGGTTGGAGTTGATGGCAAACTCGGTGAAGAATGACCCGACATACAGGATGATGATGAGGATGAACGCGTAGTATCCCCGCTTCATGGTGGTGAATTTCCTCACCCGTTTCAGGAACACCGGAGAGAACAGCTTTGTCGGCAGGACTATTTCCAGTAAACTAATGCTCTTCCCCCCTTCCTATGCAAACCTGATTCGGGGATCTATATAGCAGTACAGAACGTCAGACATGATGTTCCCGAACAGTTTAAGAAGCGATCCCAGCACCAGGGTTCCCAGCACCACGGGGTAGTCACGAGCGATGAGCGACGTGTACCCTAAAAGCCCGAAACCGTGGATATTGAACACTTTCTCGATCAGGTAGGAACCTGCCAGAATCAGCGATAATAAGTGTCCCAGGCCGGTGGCGATAGGGATCAGGGAGTTTCTCAACGCGTGCACGAAGATAACCGTGTTCTCGCTTAAGCCCTTGGCGAAAGCTGTCCGCACGTAGTCCTGCCCCAGATTCTCCATCAGGCTGTTCTTCATCAGGATAGTCAGGGTGGCAAACCCGCCCACCATGTAGCAGAGCACCGGCAGAATCATGTACCAGACGGTGTCCCGGCACTGCGCCCAGAATCCGAGGTCACCGTAGTTCGGCGAATTGATTCCGCCCAGGGGAAATACGTTCCAGAATGAGCCGCCGCCGAAATAGACCAGCAGCACGATTCCCAGCACCCAGCCCGGGATCGAGTAGCCGATGAAAACAATGACCGACGATACCATGTCGAAGGCGCTGCCGTGCTTCACCGCTTTCCACACCCCCAGTGGCACGCACACCAGGTAGGAGAGCAGGAACCCGATCAAACCGAACTTGATGGAGATGGGAAACCGCTCGGCGATGACGTCCCAGACGGGCCGGGAGTACGTATCCGAGATCCCCATGTTGGGTCTCTTGAAGTGCAAGCTGAACACGGTCTTTATAATCCCTTTCTCCTTCAGGTTAAACCCCAGGGGAGAGAGCTTGTTCAGCCAGATGAGATAGGCAACGTAGAATGGCTTGTCGAAGCCGTAAATCTCCTTCAATTTCTGGATCATTTCCGGAGAGATAGATATGTTTTGGTCCGTTCCACTGCCACCCCCCGTCGAGGCCCCAGCTTCACCGGCTCCGGCCATCTGCATCTGGTAGGCGGCGATGGCCTGCTCCACCGGCCCGCCGGGCACGAACCGCATGACGGTAAATGCCAGGAAGGTGATTCCGATAAAGGTTGGTATTATCAACAAAAATCTGCGACTGAAATAGGCTGCCATCAACCGGTCCTCCTCATCGCTCAGCCATGCTTACAGGTCACCCAGTTCTTCTGCACCATGCTTCTTGATATACTTGTCCCAGTATTTGACGTCCAGACCCTTATGAAAGGTCTTACTGTCTTCCGTCAAAGCCGCTCCCGCGTCAATGGCCTCTTCCATTTTTTTCTCTTTCTCGGCGTCGAGCCACCAGTACACGATGATGGAGTTGGTGCTCCGCTCGAAGCGGCTGAACAGGTAATCAGGAGCCCCGAATTTGTTCCAGTAAAGAATCCTGGTGTGTGGACCGTACCAGCCGAAACACCAGAGGTGCTCCCGGCAAGCGATGCCGTCGATCTCCTTTACCGCCGCGATCCGCTCCTCCAGGTCGAACATGGACGAGTACTTGTCGCAGATCTCGTCCACCCGCTTGTTCTTGAATCCCCAAATATTGTTGTTGTTCTTCTGGTCGGCGAACTTGGAGTGCATAGAGGATTCCGGGTTGGGGAAGATCAATCCGGTGTACGCCATGGGAAGAAGCGAGAAGTTCCGGTCACCCAGGTCTTTGATCATGGTAGCCCACGTAATCTGTTTCAGCTTGAGCTTGATCCCCACCTCCTTGAGGTCTTCCTGGAAGATGGTGTAGATCCGCTCGCCGGATTTGCTCACGTAGGGCAGCGTGATTTCGAATACCTTGCCGTCCCGGACCATGTACCCTTCGTCGTTGATGCTGGTCTGCGCCCAGCCAGCCTCCTCCAGGAGGTCGATGGCCTCGTCGGGATCGTACCTGATTATAGGATTGTCTTCATTCTCATACGGAGAGTTGGCGTAGAAGGAATCAAGATAAACATATTCATTGAAAAAAAGCTTGTCCATCATCAGTTCCCGGTTGTAGAGATGGGCCACGGCCTTGCGCACGTTGATGTCGTCAAAAGGCCACTGGCGCATATTGTAGGCCATACCCGAGGTTCCCGCCGCCTTGTGGGTAAAGATCTTACGTTTCTGTATCCAGCCCTTGGCGATCTTCTCCATCTTGTCGGCGGTCAACTCCTGGTGCCACTCCCGGGCGATGTTGACCTGCATGAAGTCCAGGTCGCCCTTCTTTAATTTTTCCTTCAGCAGATTTTCATCGGTGATGCACTCGAAGATGAGGTTGTCGAAGTTGTAGAGCCCCTGATTCAACGGCAGTTTGTCGCCCCACCAGTCGGAGCGCCGTTTCATGGTGAGTGAGATGTTTGTCTTACTGTCCAGGTACTCGTAGGGCCCGCTTCCCGGCATCATGGAGAACTGGAACTTCTCCAGGTACTCCTTACCGGTCATTTCGCCGATAACGTGCTGCGGCAGCACGACAAAGGTTCCCGCGGAGAGGAAGGTCCGCCAGTTGAGCTGTTTTGATTTCACCATGACGATGTCCCGGGTGAGCGCTACCGGCCGCTCGTACTTGTTCCAGTAGTCGTTCTGGAAGGGGTCGTCGAGGCCCTCGTCGGTGTAAAGGTCCCAGGTGGCTACGTAGTCGTAGGCTTCCACCGCTTCCCCGTCGGAAAATTTCGCCCGTGGGTCGAATTTGAAAAAGAAAGTCATCTTGTCCGGGGCCACGAACCAGCGGTTGGCCAGTCCCGGCGTGTATTTCAGGGTTGTGGGATGCAGTCCCATCGGTGTTTCGTAGGCCAGCGATTCCAACAGGCTGTTGGTGACATTGCCGCTGTTCTTGCCCACGGTTCTGATGGTCGCCGGGTAGCCGGTGATGGGATAACGGAGCGTGCCGCCGCGAATGGCCTTGGAACTGCCGATGCCCCTGGCCTCATCTGCATTATCCCATTGTATTTTGGAGATCAGTTTCTGGACCGCCGCCGCGTCCAGGACCTCGGGAGGAGCACCCTCCAGACCCATCACACCCCAGAGATTAGCAACCTCTTCTTTTGAAATACCCTTGAGTCCGTATTTGTCCTCCAGGGCATCAGCCCACGCAAAACCGGTCAGAACGGTCAGCAGCAGAAAACAACAAATTAGCTTCTTCACACGTTTCTCCCCCTATCATGTATTTTGGGCTGCATAGATATAGAAAATCGTTATTTAGTATAAGCATGTTTGAATGACCATGTCAAACAGCGTTAGCCAATCTGAATTTTGACATACTCGTGGCTTCAGTGCTGTCTTTTTCTTTTTACAGGAACATATTGTTCCCAGCGACCGTTATATAATGAAGTTTTTCGATAAAAAACAATCTCAGGGAGGTTTAAGCAATGGGTGCTTCCTGCGGCGGTATCGGCGAAAGCGGCGGGTTACTCAAATCCCTTCCCTCAATAGAGTCTCTCCTCCCACCCTCAAGCAAGAAAGCGTAGAAAGTGAAGTGGCAGGAAAATCAAAACGTATTGGTGTTGAATACCGGTTCGACAATCTGGTATGTTTTATACAGGAGGCTATAACGATCATGATCAGGGAGACAATTGAACGCATCGAGTCTATGCTTCAAGACCACGAATCCATTGATGACGAGAAGAAGACCGAACTTCTCGATCTCATTTGCACACTCAAGTCCGAGGTAGGAGAACTATCCAAGACTCACGACGAACAGGCAAAAAGTGTCGTTGGTTTTGCCGAACAGACGGCCCGCGAGGCGACCCGCACAAAAAAGGACCCGGTACTTTTTAAACTGTCGCTGGATGGACTGGGCAAGTCGGTCAGGGAATTCGAAGCATCTCATCCAAAACTGGTCGGAATAGTCGATTCAATCTGCGAGGCATTAGCTAACGCGGGTATCTAGGTCCTTAGATATCTTTCAACGGTACATTCGCCGGTGAGCGGGCGATAGTTTCGTGTATCTGCCTCAGGGCTGACGATAGCTTACTCAACGACTCTGATCCCTGTATAGGAATACTCTCTATCCCCCGATGTTCGAGTTGGTTGATCACAAATCCGATGGTCATATGTTCGATGCAGCGGGCGGGCTGATACCCGACTATTTCGAGGTTCTCTCCCGTGGTTTCGGTCAGAACAGCCGCTTCCACCAATTCGTAGAGAACATCATGTACCAGCCGGCTGGGGATATCGAGCTCGCGGCTGATCTGATCGGCGGTCAGCGGCTTTTTACCCTGATGGAAATTTTTAATCAGGAGATGTGTCATTTTCAGAGCGAGAAGTTTTTTAAACGAATGGCTGGCCCGCTGGCTGAGGGGCTCAAGTTCATAGGTTTCCACGTTCTGGTGACCGAAACAGATCTCGGCCCCTAAAAGCACGATCAACCAGCTTACCTGGAGCCAGATAAGAAAGAGCGGCAGGGCAGCGAAACTACCGTAGATGGCGCCGTAATTGGCCGCGCCCACCTGGAATTTGAAGTATCCCCAATTGACGAACTGGTAGACCGAACCGGCAACGATACCGGCCAGTATCCCCGACTTCAGGTTGACTTTCGTATTGGGCACGAAAATGTAGATAAAGCTGAACAAAACCCATATGACGCCAAACGGTAGAAAATTGAGAATTTTCAGCAACAGCGGACTGACGAGTGCCAACCCGGATCCGTTTTGAGAAATGATTTTCAGCTGGCCCATGACGAATACGGTAAGACTGTGGGATATAACAAAAAGCAGGGGACAGACCACCATGATGGCCAGATAATCGCTCAAACGCCGGCCCAGGCTGCGGGGACTCTTGACTCCCCAGATATCATTGAAAGAATGCTCGATATTGGCCAGGACCTTGAATATAGTGTAGAACAGCAGCAGCACACCGATACCGGCGATGAGCCCGCCTTTGGTGTTTTCCAGTAACGAACGGGCAAAATCGATGATGCGGGTAGCAACCTCCTCTTGCCCGGAGAGTTGTTTGATGATCTGTTTTTCCAGCACCTTCTCCAGGCCGAATCCCTTGGCCACTCCGAAAGCCATAGCCACCACCGGCACGATCGAGAGAAGCGAGTAAAAGGTCAGCGCCGAGGCCCGTAGATGACACCGGTCTTCCCCGAACTCACGCAGCGCCAGCAGTACGATTCTCAATTGTTTGACGAAGAAGTACCGGGCTCCGGGAAGATCCTGGAGGCGGATGTGCCAGATGTCATATCTGATAAATCTCACCAGACGTTTAATTATCGCACCGATGTTCATGCGGTTGATACTAACTCAAGGTGGCGGTAATTGTCAAAATGCGGCGTTTTCCAGCACGACTCTTAATCCGACGGTGTGATTTCTCTGGCCGGGAAACTCTCCCAACCGGTTAGCCGAGCGGCAGTTTCTGACATCGCTACCCCAGGAGCCGCCTCGCAAGACTTTCTTAGCAGAGGTTTGGGGTCCCGAAGGATCGTCGTATGGAGTGGCTTGATAGTACCCGGCGTCATACCAATCCTGGCACCATTCCCAGACATTGCCAATCATATCATAAAGCCCGAAATCATTCGGTTTTTTAAAACCGACCGGGTGGGTGGCCGCCCGGCGGTGAGGGTACTGTTTCCCTTCCCAGGCCGAAGAATCAATTCCATCTTCATTGGCAACACCGCTGTTGCCCGCGTACCAGGCGATGGGATCGATTTCGGGAGAATTCTTTATTCCGTTAATGCTTATCAGGCCCGTATAAAGGGCGGTGTTCGTCCCTGCCCGGCAGGCATACTCCCATTCAGCCTCGGTCGGTAAACGGTACAGTTTCCCGGTTTTCTGAGAGAGTTTCTGACAAAATTCACGAGCGTTGAAGAACGTGATCGTCTCCACCGGCCTCTTCCTTCCCCGGAACCGGCTGGGACTCATCCGCATTATTTTTTGGTATTGTTCCTGCGTTACTTCGAATTTACCCATCCATATGGCCCGGGAAATGGAAACAGCATGTTCGGGACTTTCATCTGTGAACCTGCCCGGTTCATCGATCGGGCTCCCCATGGTGAATTTACCGGGAGGTATCCTGATAAGCGTCAATGTCACACCGTCACCGAGATCTTCTACGAAAAGGCCGTCTTTACGTTTATCATTCGAACTCAGGAGGCATCGCGCGTATAAAAGCAGCGCGGCACATAATACGCTCATTACTATTACCAGGAAAAACCGCTTTTTTTTCATATGTCGTTTCTTCTTCAACTTCCGGTTTTAGAGGGCCACTTATTGAAACGTGATTATTGACAGCAGGATGGCAGCAACAGGTTTGCGTTATACCTAAACAAATAGATTATAACCGGGAATGTTCCGAACGGGACCGGAGCGGTTGCCTATTCCCGGCAACTCTTCCAGCCCCACCGGTCCTTCGGAAAAGAACGCCTCAGCATAAACGGCGCCGATCATGGCGCCAAAATACCGGGCTCGGGCCTCGATAAAGCTCATGAAATCAGGGCGGCAGAGCTCCGTTTTCTCCCCTTCCCCATTAAACGTGAACTGGCTTTCATAGACATCCAATACTGTTTTTTTCTTCTCCCAGACAGATGTAATATCGATGGCAAACGAAGGATTAAACGGTTGATGGATCATGTAGTAAAAAAGCCGTTCCGGCCTAAAAACGGTTCCGGCGCCAACCGTGGCCACGCCGGCCAGAAAGACGGCTTCCTTCACCAATCGACCGCCGGCAGCATGGTCCGGGTGTTTATCCTGACAGTAGGGAGCCAGCACTATCCTGGGCCGGACCGCTCTTATTAATTCTATAACCGGTAGACGATGAGAGTGATCCGTCCCGATCAAGGTGTCAGGCAAACCCAGCCGGTAGCGTTCACTTATCCCCATGAGGCGGGCTGCCTGTTCCCGTTCACTGTTCCGTTTATCAGGATTGCCGCGACTGGCTTTTTCTCCATCACTCAGGTCGGCGATGGCCACTTCCAAACCACGGTCGGCGGAGAGAAGGATAGTCCCGGCACAACCCAATTCGGCATCGTCCGGATGAGGTGAAAAGACGAGTATATCGATTCGGTTCAACCTCCCTTTTTGTCCCGGGGAACGACCTCGAACGGTACCGATACCGGGCGCATCATCGAGTCGGGAGGGATGTATCCGGAGACGGAACACTGGGGGAAAACCACACTCCGGCGGCCAATCACACTGCCGGCCTGCAGAACGCTGACTCCGGCAACGTTGCAGTCATCCCCGATCACCGTTCCAAACAACGTCTGCCCGGTAGGAAAAGTAATCGTCTCGCGTTCTGCCTTGATCCGAATCTCGACTTTCTTTCCATTGAGAAGCATATTGGCGGTGTGCGTGGACCCGCCGATCTTTACCCGGTTACCAACCAGCGATGTAAAAAAACAGTTAAGATGCGGTATATTGCTGTTGTTCAATACCAGGAGCTGCCGAAGTTCCGTGCCATGCCCGATCAGACACCCGTCACCGATCATGACATGCCCGCGTATGTAAGCGCCGCTTCTGACCACCGTATCACGCCCGATGATTGCCGGTCCGTGAATAATGGCACCGCGCATGACCCGGCTGCCTTCGCCTAACTGGACATTTCCCGGTTCCAGCCAGGCGCCTTCCTCGACCGCTCCTTTGATTTCCGGGACAATAGTTTTTTCGATGAACTCAGGTAAGAGAGCCACCGCTTCCCATACATAGGTAAGTTCTCTGAAAAGGTCTGCGGCGGGAGAACCCGAGAGATTAAAAAACGCTTCCGGACTGTAAGGTTTCACGGTTGATTCCCACCTTTCCAATGTCGAGATAGTTTAAATCACCTGTTTTCTTGAACAATAACTCCCGGTAATACGCTTCATACATTTCCGGAATGACCCTGGAATCGAAACGACATGCGTGTTTGGCTGCGGCTTCTCTCATTGAAGACATCTTAACGGGATCATTCAAGAGGCGTACCGCGTACCCGGCGGCGGCACAATAGTCTCCCGGGGAATAAAGAAATCCCGTCTGATCGTGCAGCACTACTTCCGGGAGACCACCGACCCTGGTGGCAATGACCGGTACCCCGCAGGCCATGGCTTCCAGAGCTACCAGGCAGAAACTTTCCCAATGGCTGGAAATAAGAAACATATCCGCCTGGGCCAGGATAGGAGCCACATTCCGCCTGAGTCCCCAATAGTAAATGTCTTTATCAACTCCATTACTCTTGAGGATGGTTTTTATCTTGTGCATTTCCTGCCCGTCACCCACCAGCCACAGTTCGGCTTCCATCACCTGTCTGATCTTCACGAAAATGCGGGAAAGACCTTCCAGGTCTTTAACCGGCCGGAAGTTCGAGATATGGGCTATCCGGACCCTGCTCTTAGCGGGTACACGGTCATGATCGTCAACGGGTAGTTTCCTGCTTCCCCTGAAAAAGTCATCGAGGGGACGAAACCGCTTCAGATCAACGAAGTTGGAAATAACTTCAGGTGAGGTCTTCAAACCAAAAACTTCCCGGGAAAGATCCGCATGACTTTTAGAAACCGTGGTTAAACCGTCTAGAGCCTTTAACGTCCTGGCCAGGCGGGGCCCCCTGACGGCATCACGTCCATATACGGTCACATCGCTGCCGTGAAGAGTGCCCACCAGGAGAGGAGATAGCTTCCCCAGTCGCCGTTTTACCTCTTCGGCAATGAAAGCAAATGGTACCGCGTAATGGAAGTGAAGTACGTCCAATCCCTCTTCTTCAATTACCCGGGTCACGTTGGACAAAAAAAGATTGAATTCCTCATCCGGCCAGTCCGTATGCAGAGTAGCCGGGTGGAAGGTGTTGTCTACTACGGCTACCGTCCGGTGGAGAGTTACTCCCGAGTCAGGATCCCAGCTGCCGAAAGGTACCGTCCTGGTGAAAAGATGTACCCGGTGACCGCAGCAGGCCAGTTCCTTGGCCAGTTCGGTGCCGATACGGGCGCTCCCGCCGAAACTGGAATGGCACATAATACCGATATTCATGATTTCATCCTAGCCGGTGGAAGCAGCCAGCCTGTTAACCAGGAGCCTTATGACCTGGATGGATATGTCCGGGCTTTGCCGTAGAAGGCTGAGAAAGTGGGCTCCCTTGATAACAAGCAGTTGTACATCTCCCCGGGTCCTGAGGGAGGCCGTTCGGGGAACATCGGCCAGAATACCCATTTCACCGAGACAATCTCCGACCCCGGCCAGGTAAACCACCGTTTCTTGAGATCCTGATTCCTTCACTACTTCCACCTCTCCGCGATAGACGATGTAAAGCTCTTCACCGCTGTCACCCTGCCGGCAAATATAGGCGCTGTCTTCTTCCCACCGTTCCGACATGAGCCGGGCCACTGAGTTGAGATGCTCGTCGGAGAGAAGCGAGAAAAGCGATATTTTCTTGATAAAATCGATACGTTCCAGAATTCTCGCTTCCGGCAAGGCCAGTATATTGGCGAACAGGCGGAACGCTCCCGGCACACCGGCGGGAAGCTGTCTGAAAAACGAATAGCCGGTATAGAGAAATGTGCCCTTGCCAAACTGGCAATCCAGAAGTCCGCCGTGTTTTTGGTCTTCACCGGGATCGGAGCAGGAAAGGAGCGTATTGTACCGTTTATCCCATTTTCCAAAGAAATAAAGACCCCGCTCCCGGATCCAGTTGTCAAAAGCATCGCTGTTTACGGTATTTGGCAGCCGTAACAGAACATGTTCACCATCGAGGATGGTTACAGGCGCCTTTTCATGGGTCACCCGGTCGTGCGGCTGATGGTAAGTGAAGGGGAAAGGAGTGAACCCAGGAGATTGGTACCGGTATCCCTGAAACTGGACAATCAGTGTTCCACCCTCTTTGACATACTCCAGGAAGCGAGAGGAGTATATTCTCAGCTCTTCTCTGACCAGATAGGCGTTAGGGCCGATAATAACCGCATCGAATTCGCTCAAATCTATGTATCCCATCTCCTCGTCACTGATGCAATAGAAGTTGAGTCCCAGAGGCGTCAAAGCCTCCAGCAGTTGTTCCTTGGCACCCTTGACATAGGCGTATCGAAGCCCCTCCACCAATTTGACATCCAGAAGATGAACCGTAACCAGAGACGGTTTAATGATATATTCTTCCCTGATACAGGTCGATTCATCCGCCAGTCCGGGAAGGCCGGGAGTGCCCATACGAACGGGATTGACCACCACTGCGTAGTCTCGGTTACGATAGCGGATGGCATAGCGCAGGCTGAAACGTCCGGCTTGTGTGCCTGCGGGAATGATCACCGTGTGCCGCACCGTCTCGGTCGCGACGGCAGCTGAGAACGACAGGGTTATCCTTCCCGGGATGACCTTCCAGCCCTCGGGAACCTCCAGTTCCAGGCTCCCATCTATCGCTTTTTCACTGTTGTTCCGGGCCACCACCTGCAGTTCGAGTCGTTGTTCGGTTCCACCCACGAGACGAAACTCCTGGATGGTTTTTGGCTGAAGCGAAATAGGAGGAATGACCGCCAGGGGAAGTTCCCTGAACCCACCAGGGAAAGCCTCACGGCAGACTACCGGGCGGCGAAGGGTCAAAAGATGACCGCCTAGAGTGACCCGGGAACTGACAGTTACCGGTGACGGGCTGAAAGGCCGGCTTGAGGGTTCCCCTTCCGGCCATAGATAACAGTATTTCCGGCGAGGATTAAGGAGCCAGTACGGACAGCTTAAATCCGCAGTCTCCGCCACTATGACTTCAAACTCTCTTTGCGGACTCATCGTCGGAACATCGTTTTTCTGTTCACTGTCTACCCTCTGCGCTTTCCAGAAATCTGGCAGACAGGCTTTAAAAGAAATTTCGTCGATCTCGATCTGCCGGTTATTCCAAAGCCTGGCGGTAACTCGCACCGTTTCACCCGGTATGATACGGGCCCGGTCACACGTGGCATCCAGTTCAAGTCCCAGGCATCGGGTGGTGACGTCTTCGAAATCGACGGTCTTCTGTTCCAGGAAGAAATCGAGAGCCGAGCTGGTTTCATTATCGAGGTCCTGATCTGCCAACGCCGAGCGCATCTCCCGCAGCAGCTCGAGTCCTTCGAGGAGAGAATCCGAAGCTTTCATGGGGTCCTCAGTCCGGAAACGCTCCAGTGCTTCATGGCATCTGTTTCGTATCGCGGATAATTTTTCTCTCAAAACAGTCGAGCCATCGGCAGGATGATCCGCTAATCCGGACAGCGAGGGATCAAACCCGTCGAAAAAGCTCTCCTCTTTTTCAGGCACCTTGACCAGGCTGGTATGCAGTTTGAAATAATAATAAAAGTTACCCGGTTTTGGTGCCAGTCCCATGGCCTGGGTCTGGTACTTATTGTAGGCTAGCCAGGCCCGTTCCTGATAAGTGCCGCCCGCGATAAGATCGAACTCACCGGTATTTATCCGGACAAATCCTTCTTTTTCAAACTCCGGGTTGATCCCGCCGAACAAATTCACCGTACCGCCGGCTGAGAGGTCACCCCCGGAGTTGTCGGTAGAATGGTATAGCTTAATCGGCTGCCAGGCTGCCAAACCCTGCTTTTTCAACTCGGGAAACCGGTCAGGATCTCCGGCGGCTTCAAAGGCTTCCAGGGTAGCTGCGCCAACCGCCTGGTGCTGGCCGTGAAAATCGGTTGGCTTTCCGGTCCATCGGGCGACCAAGACATTCGGTTGAACCAACCGGATGGCCCGTACGATCTCGCGCACGAGCTCTTCCCTGCCCCACTTGGCCAGTGATTCTTCACCGTTCTTGCTGTAGCCGAAATCGTAAAACGGGCCGAATAGACATTCTCCGCCGTCTATGGACCGGGCCTCGAGACTTTCCCAGGACCGGTACACACCGAGAGCCTCGTCTCCGTACGGACCGATGCGGTTCTGGCCGCCTTCGCCGCGATTAGCCGACCAGTAGACCGCTCTAACCCCGTATTTCCGATACAGATATGATATCAAACCGATGTCTTCATCATCCGGATGAGCACCGATGTGGAGGACCGCTCCGGACATCCCTAAGCCCATGAGACGGTAAATTATTTCCGCATTGGCTCCCGGTATATAAAGTTGCTTACGGTTGCTATCCATTGTCAGACGTCGAATTTCTTGATTTGCGAATCCAGATTCTCGGTTGTTACCTTCATCTCTTCCACCTGCTCCAACAGGTGGTGACTCCGGTTGTCGGTATCCTTGACGGCGATGGTGATCGTGTCGATGGCCCCGACGATATCGTCACAGACATCCGCCTGTTGCGACATGGCTTCGGTGATCTGTTCCATGCTGGAGTTACTTTTATTGACGTTGATTTGAATACCCCTGAAAGATTCCTCCAGGGTCGCGGCCAGTTTTTTGCCTTCCATGGCCGATTGGTTTGATTGTTCCATGGCCTTGTTGATCGAGGTTATCTCGGTCTGAATCGATTTGATGATCTCGCCTATTTCCATGGCGCTCGAGGCGGTACGTTCCGCAAGTTTCCTGACTTCGGCGGCCACTACGGAAAATCCGCGGCCGTGCTCTCCGGCCCGGGCGGCCTCGATGGCGGCATTCAAAGCCAACAGGTTTGTCTGCTCGCTGATCTCGGTAATTGTTCCTATAATATTGCCGATGGCCAGGCTTTTCTCCCCGAGTTTCCGGGTCATACCGAAAGCTTCCTGAATAATTTCCGTTACCGTGTTGAGCCCCTCGACGGTATCCTTGACGGCCACCGCTCCCTGGCCGGCGGAGCCTTCCGCTTCGGAAGCCATCTCGTCCGCCTGTTTGCAACTGTCCGAGATCTGCTGGATAGACGCACTCATTTCCGTTATGGCCGCTGAGGAATCGGTTATTTTTTCCGTCTGTGTGCGGGTGGCTTTTATCATGTTTTCCGCAGCGGTCAATATCTCTGCCAGGGTTTGTTTTATTTTTTCCGACACCGTGCGGATGTTCCCCAGCAGTTCCTGTAGATTGTCGCTCATAATGCGGAAAGCCTCGCCGAGATCACCTTTAATTTCTTTTTTAAGCGCCGGGGCGGACAGTTTACCGGCAGCGATAAGATCAGCCTGTTCGGCCAGTGGTTTCAGGTTCCTCACCATCTCGGCGAATGCGCCGCCCAGGGTCCCGGTTGTCTCCGTGGAGAGAAGATGGCTTTTTAGATCGCCTTCGGCGATCGTACGTGACTGTTTGGCCAGGTTGCGGAACTTCTTTACCATTTCGGCGAACGCGCCGCTCAAATCTCCCTCGGATTCGGTGGCAAGCAGATCGTTTTCCAGGTCATCCGCGGCGATGAGACGCGCCTGTTCGGTCAGGGCCCGCAGGTTTTTAACCATTTCGGCGAACGCGCCGCTCAAATCTCCCTCAGCAGTCGTTATCAAGGTGTCGTTATACAGATCGTCGCTGGCGATAATCTGTGCCTGCTCGGCCAGGGTGGTGAGCGTCTGGAGCATGGCATTGAAAGCATCAACCAGTTCTCCTATCTCATCCCGACGTTTTTCCTCGATCCGATCGAGACCCAATATGTTCCCGGAGGAAAGGCTGGAAATTTGCTCGATTACATTCTTCAGGGAGGATATTATCGGTTTACTGAAGATGAAAATAATCACATTGGTAAGCCCGATAAACGCCAGACCAACCCATATAGCCACCCAGAAGTTGATGTCCGACTGGCGATGGAGTTCCGTTAATGAAAAGCCCATGACAAGGTACCCCACCACTTCTTCGGAATCCATGGCACTGTTGATGGGAGCACAGATACGGTAGATTCCATCGACGAATACTCGCAGCATTTTATTGGACAACGAAATATTACTCAAATCGATGGCGGTATCAGCGGGATTGTACTTGTAAAATATCTCCTTATCGCTCTTGAGAAAATACACATAGCAGAGGTCCCGGTCTTTTTCCAGCCCCTTGACCACCGATTCCACCATGGAAGGATTATCGAACTCCAGTGCGACATTTGAAGTCAAGGCTACCAGGTAGGCCAGGTTCTCTGCCTTGTTTTGCAGCGTGGCCAGCGCAAGTTTCTTTTCCCGGGCCGGGAAAAAATACGCGATGAACCCGGCAAACAGGAAAACCAGTATAAATATTACCAACATGACCTTATATCTCAAGCTGAAATAGGTGGTTAAAGTCTTCATGCGAGGACTCCTTACTTGATTACTTCCGCCAGGCGGAACAGGGCCGGGTTGAATTGGCAATCTTCCGCTTGGGCGGTTTTCAAATGAATGAGAATACGTGGCTTTTGGGTTTTCTGGTTGAGAAGGATTCCAAGAGAAATACCGGCATCTGCATTCGACTGAACAGAAGTTACAGTCATACATTTCTTCTCGGCAGTCATCTCGAGTATGGCTTTTATCTGCTCTTCTCGGAGGGTTGAAATAATGTATAGGACGTTCACCGCGGGAAAATCATCTTTGGTCTGAAGATAATCCTTGGAGCTGTCAAGGGACAGGAAATCGAAGTTTGTCTCATCGATGAAGATCAATTTTACGGGAAGCTTGTTGATGTTTTTTTTCTGGAAATTTTCAGAGAATGTTTCCTCAAACTCGTTTTTGATCACCAGTGTTTCCTCGTTATAGAGAATTCCAACTTTGAATTCTTCCTTGGCTCTGCTGATAATTCCGGCAGCGTAAGGAGTACATTTAAACAAAATTGCCTGTTGCAATTTCATGGGAAGCTGTACACTGCCGGCTCCATCCTCTGCCCCTGCCGATGCTGCGAAAAGAACAAGTATAAGCAAGGAAACAACCATTCCCACCAGGCCGTCGACGACCATCCGTTTCCTATCTTTAAACATTTAATTCATCTCCTCGCAACTTAGAATCTATGGGTCAGAGTCAGGTAAACAGCCCGTTTCGGTCCTCCGGGAGTTTCCATGATTCTGTGCCGTATATACTCCGGATAGGTATAGCTTTCGTCAAACAAATTGAAAATAGATAAACCAACATCGACTTTCGGTATCGGTTCAGTCCATAGCAGCTTGAGGTCGACTACCGTGAAATTGCCGACCGTACCCGGTTGTTCGCTTCCGGGAGTCCCAAAGGAGAGAGACCTGTCTCCGATATACTTGATCCGGGTATTGATGTTGAGACCGGACTTCTCGACCTTGTAGTTGAGAATCAGATTACAGGCCAGTTCCTCGAGCCCGTCGATGTCGCCGCCGGTTTCAATGTCCTCGCCTTCCTGATACGTCAGGTTGAACGTATAGTCGAAAACCTTGGAAGGAATTGATTTCATCTCGAAGATGATCCCTTTGATCTTTTCTCCGCCTTTGTTACCATACTTGGGAATATTGGGAGCGGCTGTCCATTTGTCCACGGTGGTCAGGCTTCGCGAGATGACATCGGATGTCTTGGAGTAGAACGGGTTGATCTGATAAAGATAGATCCCTTTCTGGTAGGTCAAGTTGAGATCGATAGTCTTGATCTTTTCCGCCTGGAGATCGGGATTACCGTAGAGAACATTGGAAGCTTCCACGTACTTTTCAAAGAAGTTGGGCGCCCGGTAGGCTTCTCCATACAGGAGTTTGCCGATAAGTTCGTCGTTTAACCGGTAGACCACGCCTCCGGAGGGAGACATATCGGAACCGGAGTCCTCGTTATTCACATTACCTGACTTTCTACGCTAACCGCCCGCCCACAGTAAACGTGGTTCGCTCATTGGGCCGGTACGTGGGCTGAATGTAAAATGATTTCTCGGTGGTTTCGTGACTGTCGAGATAAGAGCTGGCCGGTTCGTCTATTTCACCCGGAACAGGAGCGACACCGCTTCCCGGTGAAGTCTCTCCAAACGTGGAAGCGTACCGGAAATAATAGGGTTCGGAGTTGAATGTTTCATACACTACTCCGAACAGCAGATCCGTCTTCTCAGCTATTCCCGGGTAGTCATAACGAAGGTCAAATCCCATCTTGTCTCCTGAATAATCCTGGTAATGCTGAGCGTAGGCGGCGGCTGTGGCCGGGTAATAAGCGTTTATCCATTCACGCTTGCTCATCTTGTCATACCAACTGAACAAGGTGACCTCCCTGTCTTCTGAGAGGGCTTTACGGTAACTGACATCGAAACCGTACCCCTTTCGATGGCTCTCACCGGTAGAAACAAGCGTGGGGATCAGGCCGAACTTGTCTTTTTCCTGTTTCCAGGAAAACAACTGGAACGAGAAATCTTTCCAGGCGACATGCACCAGGCCGTTCGTGAAATCGTTCTCGTAGGCGTCCCGGTCCATACCGTAGGCGGGTTCCCCCGCGTTGCCTTCCTCGTCGGAGCGTACCCGGTAAGGATAACCGTCATCGTCCTTGGTAGAACCGCAAAATGTGATATCTAAACCATCCTGGCTGCTGCCCGAGATAAAATCCAACCGGCGGGTGGAGAAACTCCCCAGGGTGAGGCTGGCTTCGGGAGCGGTAATATCGGCGCCTTTCTTGGTAATTATATTGATTACACCGGCGAAGGCGTTGGTCCCGTACATGACGGAACTGGGCCCCCTGATTATCTCGATCCGGCTGACGCTGGTTACCGGAATTGCTTCGATGTAATACGATCCCACTACGGTCTCGTACATGGGGTGCCCGTTTAACAGGAGCAGGCTCTTGTTATTGTAATGCGTCTGCAGCACACCACGGAAGGTGACCGACGAGTATCCGTAATAGGTCTCGATTATATCCACTCCGGCCACCGTCCGCAAAACGTCATCGAGGGTCCTCACTCCCATTTTCTTGATATCCTCGGCTGTTATGACAGTCATTACCGCCGAGGCTTCCGATACCTTTTCCGCTTTTTTGGAGACGGTGGTAACGGTTATGTTCATCAAATCTTCCAGGTTCAAATCGTCCCATTCCTGAGATACGAGCGGAAGAACCATCATGAAAAGAAGCATAATCACAGTGATACAAATCAATTTCAAGGACATTGCTTTTTCCTCCCTAAAAAGTAAGCAAATTTTCATGTAAAATAATAAATCGCTATACTATTTAACACAATCTAACACATTCTTTTCAAGCTTAATTTGTTTTATACCCGCAGGGAATTGACTGCCCGGCAACACGGAAGTATACTTAATCCCGTTGATTGACTGCATCATGACACATAACAACATGAAGTAAAGGAGATTATGATATGAATGAAAAACGTGCTGTCGGATACGATTACAAAGTTTGTTCTGCCGGCCTGGTTTTAATTCTCACAGTTCTTTGCACGGCCTCCTGGGCATTGGATCCGCTCCCCGTTCCCCCGCAGGCAAGTGTCGTTCCCCATGAATACTGGAAGCATGGACAGATCATACAGGATAATTATTTCTGGCTGCGTCAAAAAGACAATCCGACTGTACTGGAGTATATCAAGGCCGAGAACCGTTACGCTGAAGATATGATGAAACACACCGGTCAGTTTCAGGAAAATCTCTTCCAGGAGATGCGCTCAAGAATCAAGGAGACGGATCTTTCGGTCCCGGAGAAACTTGATGATTACTATTATTACTCCCGTATGGAGAAAGGCAAGGAATACGCAATTCACTGCCGGAAAAAAGACAGTCTCCAGTCAGAAGAAGAAATCCTGCTGGACGAGAATGAACTGGCTGCCGGCCACGACTTCTTCAGCCTGGGAGTATACGAGGTAAGCCCCAACCATGAGCTGCTCATGTATTCCGTGGAAACATCCGGTTCGGAAGAGTACACGATCCATTTCAAGAATCTGAAAAATCCATCTTTGGTTTACGAGGAAACCATCGTTAACACTGACACCACCGCGGAATGGGCCAATGACAATAAAATTATTTTTTACATTACATTGGATGACAGCCACCGTCCCTATCAGCTGCACCGTCATACCCTGGGCACCACCACTGAGCTGGACACCATGCTCTACGAGGAAGAGGCAGAAGCCTATTCCACCTTTATCTCAAAAACCAGGAGCAAGCAATACCTGGTCTTAGCAATTGAAAGCAACACCACATCCGAACTTCACATTCTCAACGCGAACACACCGGAAAAGGAGTTCAAGCCCGTTCATACCAGAAAGAAGGGAGTCGAGTGCTCCATAGCCCACCACGGGGACCGTTTATTCATACTCACTAACGATAAAGCGGTCAATTTTAGACTCATGGAAGCTCCAGTTTCAGATTTCTCCAGGTATCTATGGAAAGAGATCATAGCGCATCGTCCATCTGTGGCCATAGAAGGAATCGACGTTTTCTCAGGACACCTGGTTATATATGAGCGGTCCGATGGTTTGCGAAAGATGCGGGTAAGAAACCTCACCAATAATCAGGAATATTATATAGAGTTCCCGGAACCGGTCTACACCTTCTGGGAAGGCAGCAATTATGATTTCAATACGAACGTGCTCAGGTTCACCTACTCATCATTGATCACTCCCGAAACGGTCTATGATTACGATCTGGATACCAGAGAACGGGAATTGAAGAAGAAACAGGAAGTACCGGAATACGATCCCCAAAAGTATCTCACGGAAAAAATCTTTGCCACCACCGATGACGGCACCCGAGTACCCATATCACTGGTTTACAGGAAAGACTTGACCTTAAACGGCCAAAATCCATGTTTCATGGAAGGATACGGAGCATACGGCGACAGCTTGGAACCATATTTTTTTACCACCTGCCTGAGCCTGCTCGACCGGGGATTCGTCTACGCCATCGCCCATGTTCGCGGCGGCAGTGAAATGGGGCGCCTTTGGTACAAGCAGGGTAAACTGCTACGTAAGAGAAACACCTTTACCGACTTCATCGCCTGCGCCAAATACCTGATCAAGAAAAAATATACATCGAGCAGCAAACTGGTAATAAGAGGGGAGAGTGCCGGCGGTATGCTCATGGGCGCGGTCAGCAATATGCGGCCTGATCTTTTCGATATAGTCATTGCCAAGGTTCCTTTCGTAGACGTCCTCAACACCATGCTCGATGCCACACTGCCACTGACAGTGGCTGAATATGAAGAATGGGGAAATCCAAATATCAAATACTTCTTCAACTACATCCAAACGTACTCTCCGTACGATAATGTAACCCACCAGGACTATCCGAATATGCTGGTCCTCACCTCCTTCAACGATACCCGGGTCATGTACTGGGAGCCCGCCAAGTGGGTGGCCAGACTCAGGGGCAACAAAACCGACCGAAACCTGCTGCTCTTCAAAACCACCATGGTGGCCGGCCACGGCGGAGCGTCGGGCCGATACTCCTACTTGAGAGACATCGCCTTCGAATACGCCTTCGTCTTCGACCGGTTGGGGATAAAGGAGTAGTAAGAGTCAGCGGATGCGATCAACAGTCACGCAGTGACGCCCGGAGGGTACGAAGCCAGGATGGCTTCGTATGATGTGTTCCTCGGGAAGAGGTATCATATCCATAATAAAAAAGCCCCCGGTTGAACCGGAGACTTTTCAAGTTGCTGTGAGTTACTGTTTGTTTACCAGATAGATGACTTGTAGAGCTCTTTCTCGAATTCCGTCTCGAAACGCGGAGGACGTACACCGCGAATTGAATCGGGCTTCTTGTCATCGATCTCCTGCAAGGCTTTCGTGATCGCTTCATCCAGGGTTTTGGTCTCTCTCATGAAGCGTGCCGCAGCTACGGCGCGGTCCACATTGATGACACCGCCTGAGACGATCTTGTCAGCCAACCAGGTTTTTTTATCAACCGTACGCATCAAAATCTCTTTCACCTGCTCGGGAGTGAGATACTTGTTTTCGGCAAAAACCATGGTAGCGAACTTGGCGGCCATCGGTGCTGCCATAGACGTGCCGCTCATGGCGCCCATCCGTCCATTGGGGAAAGACGACATGATATTGACACCGGGCACGGCTACTTCGACTATATTCTTGCCGTAACAGGAGAAATCGGCCAGGCTCTCGTCTTTGTTGGTAGCAGCCACCACCAGTTTGTTGGTGATGTCAACGCTGATCGGCGAGGTGACCACGTTCTCATAATTTTCAGAAGAGTTCCCGGCGGCGAACACGATGAGCGCGTCTTTCATGTAGCTGTAGAAGACTTTATCGCTCGGAAGCATGGTGTGCGTGACATAGAGGTTGACCATATCCTGCACTTCTTTATCGGTGGGGTTAGTGAAATTCCACTGCTGTGTCATGTAGTCTTTGAACGATTTCAATAAGGCCTCGTTCGGTACGCCGAAAGAGCAGTTGACTACCCGAGGGTTCAGGCTGCCCACATACTTCGCTTCAGGCTCGATCTCCTCGGCGCCCTTCTGCCCCATCTCCTTGAAGTAAGCGATGAGTTCGGGGAGCATCGGGTTTTCATCGATAGACCTGGTCCGCGACCGGCCCGGACGATACATCAGGGTGAAGTTCATCAACATCTCTTCGGCCTTTTTTTCGGGTGGTTCGCCGGTGTTGAGATGTCTGACCGCTTTCATCAGGGGCGCCTTGTTGTCGGTGGCGATGACGCCGGCACAGTGGGTTCCGTGTGCCCATCCGCCGGTGAAGCTGTTCCAGGGTGTCAACTCTTTGTCGTTGTAGAGTTTGACCAGAAGTTTGAAATCAGCTGGGTCCATATTGTCGCGGCCGACTTGCTGATAGATACCGATGAGGTTCATAAAGGTAATGACATCGTCATACCGCGGCGGAGTATTGTCGAGATTACACAAAACATTATTGTTATTCGGGAAATTCCACCCGTAGATATCGTCAACATACCCGTTTCCGGAGTCGTCAATACCTCCAGTTCCATTCAGCTCCACCTGATTGGGATCAGCCAGCGGATTGAGCAGTGGGTGAGTGAAATCCGAACCCGAATCGATGACCAGAACAGGCACTACACCCTCGGCCAAACAAACGGGAACGAGAAACAGACTAAGAATCACAACAGCTAAAAGCTTCTTCACAGCAACTCCTCCTTCTATCTATGATTATCATTGCGATACTTCGTTCCATTATACGGAGAAATAACGGAACCCGCAACAAATATTTGCCGATCGATAGCAACTTTCTTGTGGATAACTTTTTCCCCTGCTTGCATGAAGAATATCAGTGTTGAAGGCCCTGTAAATCGAGGCTGGTGACATTGGCCGGCGAAAACTTAACCGACGAAGTCGAAACCGCTGTCGCTGGTGGTAGGCTTAACCGGTTTTTCGGCTCGAGTCTCGTGTTTTCTGGCTTTGAGGGCTTTTACCCATACCTCGCGAAGATTGAGCAGCATCTCGATTACTTCCTGTATTGGCTCGGCTTCCTTTTTCACGTTTCCCTCTACCAGCTTGTCGTACATGAATTGGTAGAATGCATACATGCTCGCGGCCAGCTCGCCGACGCTCAGGTCGAGCGACACCATGAGTTCGGTGAGAATCATTTGGACACGCACGAGGTTGTCGTTGACAACGTCATATTTTTTAGTTTTGAGAGCCTCCAGAGCGTTGTTGAGAAACTTAACCGATCCATCGTAGAGCATCAGGATCAACTTCTCCTGACTGATGGATTTGACCTGCAGCTCTTTATATCGTTGAGTTTGTTCTTCTGGGTTCATTACTTTACTATTCTCGTTAGCTTGTTTTCAAATCGGCCGACGATTGGCACGCGGCCACCGCTTCCTCTTCGGAATCAAATATTTTTATTTTTTCGTCCAAACGGGTCATGTCCATAACTTTGCGAACACCCTCGTTCACGTGACAGAAGTAGAGCCCCCCCCCAGACCCTCCAGCCGGTCGGTGCTGGCAGCAGCGATACCGAGAGTGGCGCTTGACATATACTCCACCAGGTGAAGATCGACAATGATCATAACAACTCCCTGGTCGATAACGTTCCTCAGGATCTCTTGAAACTGCCATGAGTTGGATTCGTCGATATTGCTGTTCGGTTTAATAAACGCAATATCACCCCGTATATCGTACTCCACCATTTTTTCCATGGTTATCACCCTGTTCTCCTGTTTCGTTCATTGCCTATGCTTTATTATATTACTAAAGTCAACAAACCCGCCAATAAATATTTCTTCATCCAATAGTACGTAAATCAACTTGGCCGGTCCACATGTCTCCATTTTATGGCATACTTGTTTAAATCCTTGGCACTTTTCAAACCAAGCTTGTTCTTGATCTGAAAACGGTAGGTGTGAATGGTTTTTTTACTGAGGTGCAGCCGTTCGGCAATTTCGCCGGTGCTAAAACCCTGCCCGACCATCTGAAAGACCTCCAGTTCACGGTTGCTGAGGTCCCGCACGCTCGGGCTCCTGTGTCCGCCCTTACCATAAACGATGTTCTTCAACATCTGGTCTTTAATATTTTCACTGACGTAAACAGCGCCCTTCAGTATCTGTCGGATTGCCTCGAGGATGGTCCCGGAACGTTCTTTCTTCATTACATACCCGGCCGCCCCGGCTTCCAAAGCACGTTCGGCATACAGAAACTCGTCATGCATGGAGAGAACGAGAATTCGAACATCCGGATACCGGTTCCTGATATCGGAGGTCAACTCCAATCCGCTCATTCCCTTGAGCGATATGTCGATAATGGCCAGATCGGGAGTTTTTTCTTTGATCAACTGCAGGGCGCCGCGGGCATTATCCACATCGCCGCAAATTGTCAGGTCGGGTTGTTTGTCGAGCAGTAACGACAACCCTTTGGCCACGATTGGATGATCATCGATAATAACGACTTTGCTTATTTTCCTTTTTTCTACCGGTTTGGGTTCGGCTATCATAGTATAGTTCAACCTCTCAGTATTGTTAATCCCGGTGGATACGGTTTTAACTGTCTCTTTCCGTTCACTGATTTACAGGATAGTCTGAACACACATGAAATGTGTATAGCAAACATGCTGAAGTTCTACCTCTAATCTTTACTATAGTATATATAAGCGTAAGTGCTTAGGCAAGTCAAACGCGCATATTGCCGGCATATCAGAATTGTGACAGCGTGCAGACTATAACCGTGCCTTTTTCAGGCTTTGAAATGATCTCGAAAGTTGCTCCGATGAATCCGGCCCGGTGACGCATGATACTGATACCCATTCCCTGTGATTCCGTCGGCGTTTCACAGAAACTGGTCCCGTTATCTTCGATAGCCAGGATAATGTTGTTATCCAGCGACTGCAACCGTATCCGGATGGTATCGGCCAGGCTGTGCTTGACGGCGTTGGTAACCGCCTCTTGGGCTATCCTGAAAAGATGAGTGGCAACATCAGTACTGATAACGGAAACTTCCTCATCGCAATCGAATAGACATCTGATATCGTAGGTACTGTTAGTTTGCTGCCAGAGTCCTCTCAAGGCTTCGGCCAAGCCATTTTCCTCGATCTCAACCGGGCAAAGCCCCTGGGAAAGCGTATGGGCTTGAGAAATAGTTTCGTCGATCAGTTCCACCGCTCGGGCGACACTTTCCACTTCCGGCAGTCCTTTCTGACGTAGAGTTTCTACCAGTGCCATCAGCATATAGGAAACGCCGGTGAGCTGCTGACCGAGCCCGTCGTGAAGGTCCTGACCGATTCGACGCTGTTCCCGCCCGCTGATCTCGATTATTTCCCTTTCCAATCGTTTGCGTTCACTGATATCTCTGACCACTTCACAGATCATGGTATAGCCGAAATAATCGAACGTTGCCATTGAAATCTCAACCGGGAAAACGGTTCCGTTATTCTTGCGGTGATACCTGAGCGGAATGTGATGGAGCTTGCCCTTCAAAGCCCTGATGATTGATGTAGCTGATTTTTCAGGTTCGGCGCTTATATCCGGTTGGCACAGATCGAGGAACTCCTTCCTGACATACCCGTAGAGGTCCTCGCAGGCCTTGTTGACCTCCACTATCTTTTTTGTTTTGGCGTCGAAAACCATGATTGCATCAGGGGAGGTCGAAACCACTTTCTTGAATTTTTCCTCGCTATGTCTGAGCGCCTCCTCCGCCGTTTTTCGTTCCGTGATATCACGAATACTCAAACGATTGCCGACATGTTCTCCGGATTCGGTAATGACCGGTTGACTGGAAACTGATATGAAGATCAGCCGGCCATCCTTTTGTATCAGCCGGCATTCAAATTCTTTAATAACTGTTCCACCCATTGCCTCGGCAAACAACTTCTGATTTTTCTCCAGGTCTTCGGGATGAAGAAGATCTTCCCTGGTAACCTTGCCCGACATGTACTCCTCAACCGTGTAGCCGGTGATCCGTTCGAAAGCAGGGTTTATATAGATCAAGCGACCGTTCCTGTCTCTAAAAATTTCCCAGTTGAAAGAATAGTCAGACACCATCCTGAACTTGGCTTCCGACTCCCGCAGCACTTCTTCCACCTGTACCCGCCCGAGTGAGGCGGCGGCCATGTGCGCAAAAACCTTCAGCGATTCGATGAAAAGCAGTTCATTGTCCCAAGGCAGTAAAACTGCGGCGGTTCCGAACAACGACTTGTCATCGTACAGGGCCAGCCCGTATACGCTGCCGAGGCCCAGGGTCTTTTCCATGAGCCCGGCGGCTTTTTTAGGAATTGCTTCAAACGACAGTTCATATATTCCTGTGAGTTTGGCAACCCGTTCGGTGATCATTCTCGCGTATACCTCGGGAGGAATGATAAAGCGCATCTCTTTTAACCGTGAGCCGAGCACCTTTTGGGCGGATCCAATGGTTCCCCGTTTGGCGGCGATGTGCTCTACCTTCAACTCATTCTTCTCGGCATCATACCCGTTTACCAAAACCATGACCGCTCCGGTGAACTCTTTCAGTTTTTCACCGATGAGTTTTCGCAACTCATCCGTCGAGTGCGTTTCCGCCAGCTCTAAAGCCATGGCATTCAAGAACTTCAGGTCCTCGACCCGCTTCTGATCGGTCACATCGATAACGACAGCCTGGTAATGGGTAATGGTCCCATTTTCGTCCATAATGGCGGAAGTCCGGTCGCTTATCCACTTGATATCCCCCGATTTGGCGATCAACCGGTAATCCTGGCTGAATTGATTGATACCCAGCTCGAGGTTGCGTTCGAGTTCAGCCCTCAACCGGGGTTCGTCATCGGGATGGGTAATTCCGGGCCAGGAGACGGCGCCCGACATGAACTCTTCGGCGGTGTAGCCGAGTACATCCTTCACGTTCTCGGTAACGTACTCAACAGGAAAATTCTCGGCGTTTTTCCACAGAAAAGCCATGGTCTGGCTATCGTTAATAATGTTGTATGCCCGCTCCAACTCTTCTTTCGCCCTCTTCCGCTCGGTAACATCCCGTGACAGTTCCAGCACGGCCATCGGTTCACCCTGATCGTCACGCAGCGCCACTTTGGTAGTACAGAAAAATATTCGTTCTCCCTCGCCTTCTGTCTGGACGGAGATCTCATGGTGATGGACATTGCCGTCATCGAATGTCTTCATAGCCGGGCAGTTATCACACACCGTTTCTCTTCCGTAATACGCTTTATAACAATTCTTTCCGAGTAAGTCTCCCCCGAATGATTTTAAGGCGGTGTTGTTGGTCCAGATGATATTCAAAGATCGGTCTATCATGCTCATATGATCAGTTACAGACTGAAGTATGGCCTCGAGCCGCTCCTCGCTCTCGATGAGTTCCTGTTCGATATGACGTTTCTTTTGCTCTGTCCGCTTGTGCTCCAGGGCCATTTTGATGGAAGGGGCAAGCCGTTTGAAGCGCTCCGGCGATTTTAGCACGTAGTCATCCAGCCCGGACTTCATGGCCTCCACGGCGATCTCTTCGTCTCCGGAACCGGTGAACATGATAACCGGGCAATACGGGTCGCGTTGTTTGACGGCTTTCAGGACTTCTAGCCCATCTATCCAGCCCAGATAATAATCGGTAATGACAACGTCAAACTTACTGTTATCGAGGTGTTCTTCAAATGAAGCACGGTCGCCGATCTGCATGATCCGGCAGCCGGGAAATTCCACTCTCAGCAGCTTGCTGACCAGGGTACGTATACTGATTTCATCATCGATAATAAGAAAACGCAACGGATTCTCCATACGAGTATTTTAATGAATTTTCTTATTAATTTCAAGTAATTTCATGGAGCAGTAAAGTAATTCAATTGTAATTATAAGCCTTGCTTTCTACACTGATATTCCAGAGGGAGGTGGGTAAGTAGAAGCTCTCGCTATGCCTGAGCGAACATTGCGCCGTAGCGGAAGCTAGGTGGTCCCACCCTCAAGCAAGAAGCGTGGAAAGTAAGGTATAATGATTGGGGAGGAAGACACTGTGCCCTCATTTGGCGTTTCACTCAGGAAAGAACGGGCTTTGTTGAAACGGATGGAGGAGATGGGGGTCTCCGAGAACGACCTGGAGGAGAAGTTTGTCCGCTCATCCGGGCCCGGCGGGCAGCATTCAAATAAAGTCGCCACCTGCGTCTACCTCTGCCACAAGCCAACGGGCGTTTCAGTCAAGTGCCAGAAGGAGCGCTCACAGGCGCTGAACCGTTTCTTTGCCCGCCGGCTTCTCTGTGATGAAATCGAGCGGGAACGGACCGGCTCCGTCCAGGCCGAAAGGAAACGGATCGAGAAGATCAGGCGGCAGAAACGGAAACGTTCGAAACGGGCCAAGGAAAAGATGCTGGCGAACAAGAAGAAGCAGGCGGAGAAGAAGGAGCGGCGCCGGGTAACTGTCACCGAGGACCTGGACGTAGTCTGATGGTTGAATCCGGGCTAGTATTTAAAAGAGCTTCCACCGATAAACTCGCGTAAGATCGATGTCGGTGGAACCTCGTCGTACCGGATAGGCATGAAGTACGACAGAAAATCGAGCAAACGCTGCGCCAGATCGTACTCCGGTTCTTTCTTCTTGACCCGCTTAAGCAGGATCTCTACCAGGTTTTTGAGCACCGAAAGCTCGTACACCAGGGCCGAGTTGAACATTACGTCCGCCTGGTGCTGGAACGGGAAGATGTTCCTGGACTCCCCACGCCGGACCGAGGGCCATCTCTCCAGAGTCTGGATAGCCTCGTAGGAGCGGAACTGGTAATCCCGTACCGTCCGCCGGAGAAGCCGGGTCCAGGCAGTTGAAATCCTGGTGTGGTCGTCGATGTTGAGCTGGGTGAGCGGGCTGACATAAATCTTGTATTTATTCCTGTTCGGCACTGAGAAGGTTAGTTTTTCATTCAACCCGTGAATACCCTCGATGATTAGAAGTTGATCCTTTTCCAGCCGGAACGGCTTCCCACCGTGGATGGATTTGCCGATATCAAAATCGAACTCGGGAACGATGACCTCTTCACCCTTCATAAGCTTGAGCATGTGCTCGTTGAACAGATTCAGATTAAGGGCGTAGAGACTTTCGAAATCGTAGTTTCCGTCTTCGTCCAACGGATACTTTTCGCGGTCGACGAAGTAGTTGTCAAGAGAGAGCGTAAGCGGGATCAGGCTATTGACTTTGAGTTGAATCGCCAGGCGTTTGGAGAAGGTGGTCTTTCCGGATGAGGACGGACCGGCAATGAGAATCAGCTTGAGCTGCTTTCTTTTTTCGTAGATTTTATCTGCAATCAAAGCGATCTTCTTCTCGTGCAGCGCTTCGGCCACCTGGATGATTTCCGAAACGTTACCACTGACGATGAGCTCGTTCAGCTTGGCGACATTGTCAAACCCAAGAATGTTGCTCCAGCGTTTACTTTCTTTGTAGATGTTGAACAGCTTGTCGTACCGTTTGACCGGCAGAATGGAAAAAGGACGGCGGGGGTCCGGAGGGCTGAGCAGGAACCCGGTGGAATACTTTTTCAGCTGGAATTTGTGAAGACAGCCGGTGCTCGGGACATACGGACCATGGGTTATATGCGAGAAGTTACCGCATTTGTGAACCAGTACTTTCTTCCGGTAGATATGTCTCAGGAGCAGGCTCTTATCTCTCATCTCCAACAATTTGAAAAGCTTCTTGGCCCGGTCAAGAGGCATCTCCATCCGCTCCAGCGGTATGTCCTGCTTGATGATAGAACTCATCTCATGGCGAATGGCTCCCAGTATTTCGGCGGTGAGCTGCCTTTCCGGATAAAAATCGTAGTAGATGGAGTTGGCAAGTGACATTCCCACCATGACGCGGTTTTCCTTGAACAGGTTGAAACATGCTTTTTGGAGGACAAAACTAAGACTCCTCCGGTAGACGGAATTGCCGCCGGGATCGCTGTATGAGAGAAACTCGGCTTTGAAGCGCTGGGTTGGCATATAGGTCAAGTCGTAAACAGTGTTCTTGATGCGGGCGGCGATAAAAGGCAGTCCCGACGAAGCTACCTGTCCTTCCACCGAGTTGCAGATCGGCGTGTTGGCTTTAACATATGTAATGTACGGTGAAGATTTTGCCTTGGTGGTTTTTTTCGAAGGTTTATCGTTCTTGCGGTTCTTCATGACCTGGTTCATCACCTTTCCTCGGCAAGAATAACATTATACACCTATGAGGCCCGGATGTCACCGCCAAACTGTTGTTGCGACACGCGGTATCTCGAAGAGCAGAAACGGGTAAAAGAAGGCTGATTGCCAGTCATACCGGACGATGAGAGGATTCTGACAAAAACAAAAACGGAGCCGACGAGATTTGAACTCGCGCTCTCTGGCTTGACAGGCCAGCGTGTTAAACCAGGCTACACCACGGCTCCGAAAAATTGCTTTCAACATCCGCCCGGGACGAATTCAGGTTTGCGCGGAACAGGGTTTGAACCTGTGACCCCCGGCTTGTAAGGCCGGTGCTCTCCCGCTGAGCTACCCGCGCCCATCCTTGAGCGGCTGCGGTAGCGCTGCCGCTGGCCGATGTTGCAGGATATTATAACCCGAGATTAATGGAAAGTCAACCGCATTTTACGGGTTAAGTTTAGATCGAAGGAGATGTCAGAGATAGCGTTCAGGTGGATGACAATAGGGGCGAGCCGGAGGATGAGTTATACCAACAGCCAATCTTGAATAAAATCTCTGAATGTCAGGTAACGGTCGTCCGGATCTTTCTCCAGGCACCTGAGTACCGCCTGTTCCACTGCTTTAGGAATAGAAGGGTTGATTTTTGACGGGGACTCCGGGTCGGTGCTCAAATGCTCATACATAATGTTTCCCTGGCGGAATGGTTTAACCCTGGTGATAATCTCGTACAAAGTGACGCCGAAAGAATAGATGTCCGACCGGCTGTCAATCTTCTGCCCCCGTATCTGCTCTGGCGACATGTAATAGACGGTGCCCATAACCTCGCCTTTTTGAGTCAACTCCGACACCATCTCCATCTTGGCCAGTCCGAAATCCATTATCTTCACCTGGCCGTGAAAATCGAGCATGATGTTGTCGGGCTTGATATCGCGGTGGATGACACCCCGGTCGTGAGCGTACTGGAACGCCTCGGCTATCTGCAGCACCAGGTCCTTGAGCGCCGAGGGCGCCAGCACCTTCCCGAGCTTGATCAAATCCCGGAAACTCTTGCCTTTGACGAACTCCATGATGAAAAACGGAAATTTGCCCGGATTGACGTCGTAGATCTGAACGATGTTGGGATGAGACATCCGGGCCGCGGCCCGGGCCTCCCGGGTGAACCGATCCCGTATCTTTTTCTCCCGGGCCAGGGGCATCGGCAGCAACTTGATGGCCACCTGGCGGTCGAGCAGGGTGTCGCGGGCCTGGTAAACCCTGCCCATCCCTCCCTCTCCCAGGATCGCGATGTCCGAATACCGTTTCTTGGTGAACTTGTTCAGGTTCTCCACGTCACTGCCGCTGAGAGCGCCAGAGGTCGAATCGCCTTTTTCTTTTTCATATGACGGCCCTCTGGTGATCAAGTTCTTGAGTTCATCCACCTGGCCCGCTACGTCCCGGTACTCCACGTCGGTGACCATGATACGCTTGTAATACTCCAGGGCTTCTTTGCGATACCCGTTTTCCCGGTAGGCGGCGGCGATGCGGTAAAGCATCTCTTTCATCTGGTTTTCGGAGATGTCCAGTTCATCAAAATTGATGGTATTGAACTCCCGATCAGCCATTTCCGGGAACGCCATCTTTATGAAACACAACCCCAACAGGTTATGAGCGTGCGGGGCCAGGGATGTTTCCATCTTGAGAAGACGCTGGAAGGTGGAGACGGCTTCCTGGTATTTTCCCGCCAGAAACCGGACCTCTCCCGCTTTGTAGAGAATAGCCGGACTGTCGGGAGAAAGTTTCAGAGCTTTCGAGTATTCTTCCTCGGCTTTGTCCAGTTCACCCACGAAAAATGATATCTCCCCCAGCTTCATCCTGATCGGGACATTGCCGGGATCAAGCGCCAGGTAACGGTCGAATTGAATCCGGGCATTGACCAGGTCGCCTTTCTGGAGGAAGAGATTGCCCAGCGTGATCAATCGCCGCGCGTCGGGATGAAGATCGACCAGGGAAGAGTACATCTCGATCAGAAGGTCAACTGCGCCATTCTCCTTGAGAAAATAAGTGATATCGTCCACCAGTTTCAAGGCCAGGTTTTTTTCTTCCAGGCTGCCCCGTTCCATGATGGTTATCACCTTCTGGTACAATTTCTGGGCAATGGCGTGTTTGTCCGAATCGGGATTTTTCATGGCCTCGGCCATTTCCTGGAAAAAGAGCGAAGCGGTTCCCCGGTCGCTGATCCTGATCAACGAGTCGAAGGCCATTTTCTGTACATCGGGACTCTCGTCTTCGCAGGCTTTCCAGAGAAGCGTGTAGACACCTTCATCCTCCAGGAATCCCAGGGCGTGCGCGGCGCTGATGCGCATGGATTCCTCCGCCGCAAGGAGCATTTCATCAAGAACCGGAAGCACTCCATGCATACCGAAAGCGTGCAGCGCGCGGGCGGTGTTGGCCCTGACCCGATGATCTTCGTCTTCCAGAAGCGGGACCAGGGTCCCGATCATATCGAGGTCACCGGTGATCTCCACGGCTTCCACGGCATTGGCCCTGACCCGATGGTCCTCGTCTCTGAGAAATTGGGCGATAATTCCGGAAACTTCTTTTCCTCCCGCCAAAGCCAGCACCTTGACAGCGGTAGCCCGAACGTGAGTATCTTCTTCCCGGGCAAGCAGTTCAACCAGGGAATCCACCGCGCTCGCGGAAGGAGAATCAGCAATAGCTGTGAGCGCCTGCATACGGTCCTCGACGTTCTCCGATAACAGCTGCTCGAGAATGGCGGCAGTGCTCTCATCGGGCCCCTGCGGTAATTCCACTTCCTGGTAAGGCTGTGGTTCCAGCACATCTTCTTCAACCGGTCCTTGTGAAGAAGCTGAATCCTCCGGTACGGTCTTCCGGACGGTGGCGAGCCGCCGCCGCAGTTTGGCCAACGATTTTCTGGCAAAATACCGGACTCCGCGGGACGTGTCCTGCAATGTTTCTTCCAGCAGTTGCAAAGCCTCCTCGGATACCAGATCGCCCAGGGCCAAAACAGCTTCCTTACGCTCCTCATCCGAGCCCGATTTAATTTTTCCCGCCAGTTCACGCACCTTGTTCCCGCTCAGATCAGCAAGAAGCAGCAGGACGTAGTTTTTCTGCTCCTGATCACCGGACTCGCTCAGTTTATCCAGGTTTTTCCGAATCCGGAGCGCGCATCGCTGACGGGAGGATTGGGTGTCTTCGAGTACCCGGGCCATCTCCTGCAAAAAGGGTCCGGCCGTTTTGTTTTCCGCCATCTTCAAAAGCGCCATGTAACCCATTTCCCTGACATCATCGTTGGCATCGTCACAGGCCTGCCAGAGCAGCGGGTAGACCTGATCGTCATCGATGAATCCCAGAGCGTGTGCGGCACTTACCCGCATCCATTCTTCAGGCGCTTCAAGCATTTCCGTGAGGACGGGAATCACTTCCTGCCCGAACTCGTGTAGGGCCCGGGTGGCGTTGCCCCGCACCCGGTGATTTTCATCGTTCAAGAGCGGCACGATATGTTCCACGGCGCCGGGGTCGGCGGTAATCTGTAGGGCTTCCACGGTGTTGGCCCGCACGCGGTCGTCATCATCCTTGAGATACGGCAGGATGTTTTTCACCGCTTCCCCGCCCATTAAGCGGGCCAGGGCTTTCACGGCGGTGGCTTTAATACGCGGATTTTCTTCTTTCGCCAGCAGCGCGGCTACCGCCTGGCCGGCCACGGGCAGGTTTGTTTCCACGATATCCAGGAGCGCCTCTTCGCGCTCCTCGGCCAGAGAGGAAAACGCCGTTTCGGGCACCAGTCCGCGCAGTTCTTCGAGGGCTTCCGATGGGGATACCTGATTTTCGTCATCCTTCGAAACATCCGCAGCCTGCCCGTCGCCGGTGTGATCGGCTGACGTTGAAACCGCCGGCGTCTTTAACTTATTCCTGAGTTTTCCCAGTGATTTGCGAGCAAAGTATCTCACCCCCATAGCCTTGTCTTTGAGAGCCGCCTCTAGAGGCTCAACTACGGCCGGATCGCTCATCGCGCCCAGAGCCAGAGCCGCTTTTTTACGCTCCTCGTCTGTGCCGCTTTGCAGTTGTTCAATAAGCTTTTCGGTCTCGTGTTCCATAGGGAAAATTTCTCAAGAAATGTTATCATTATTATAGCAGAGAGATCTGGTTATGTCATCTTCGCATACGTATCGTCCGGTCTTTCTTGGTCCTCATTGACATATGCTCCCAATCTGTCTATTGTAAGGTAAACAACGACGGAACCGGAGTTTTCTACCATGATAGAGTTTCTCCAGCTGACAAAACAGTTTGGCGACCTGACCGCGGTTGACGGTCTCGAGTTCACCGTTGATGACGGCGAGATATTCGGTCTTCTCGGACCGAACGGGGCCGGAAAAACCACGACGATGAAACTTCTGCTGGGACTTTTAAAACCCACCACCGGTACCGTTGTCATGTCGGGACACGACGTGGTGGATGAAACCATCAGGGTGAGAGAGTTGGTAGGTTACCTGCCGGAAGAACCCTTCGTGTACGATTACTTAAATGCGGTGGACTTTTTAAGTTTCGTGGCTGAAGTACGCAAAATTCCTGCCGACACAGCCCGTGACCGGATCGAGCAGTGGCTCGATTTCTTCGGGCTGGTTGGCCGGGAAGGCGAGTTCCTGGTCAACTACTCGCAGGGAATGAAAAAGAAGATATCTCTCGCTTCAGCCCTCATCCACGATCCTCCGGTATTGATCCTGGATGAGCCCACGGGCGGGCTCGATCCCAAAAGTGTCCGCGATCTCAGGGAAAAGATTGTCGACCTGGCAGCCGGGGGGAAGACCATTCTTTTATCCACACACGTGCTGGAGATTGCCCAGAAGATCTGTAACCGGATCGGAATTATTTCCCAAGGCCGTATCGTGGGGTTGGGTACTCCGGACGAGCTTTGCGCGTCGGAAGGAACCGGGTCCGGTGATCTCGAGAACGTTTTCATCGATCTCACCACTCAACCGGAGGAGACACCCGAACAGTGAAAATAGTTTTCCTTTTCCTCTTCATGAAAATGAAGCTATTTATCCGGCGGACCCTGAAGAGCCGGACCTCGAAAATACTGAGCGTTATCGGGCTTATCTACTTCATGTTCCTGGCGTTCTACCTGTTTACCATCTTCAGAAAAGGAACTGAGTTCGGCCTGACCAAACTCGGCCCCGAGATCATGCTCTGGGTGGGCAGTATCGTGCTCTTCTTCCTGCTCTTGATGTCGATGGTCTCGGATCTTTTCATCACCCAGACCCATGATGTGGCCCAACGAGGCTCGGACGTGGAGTTTCTCCAGACGCTGCCGATAAAATTCGAGCTGTTCATGGTCATGAAATCCCTGGAACGGTTGACCATGGACATTTCGGGAATGATGTTCCTGCTGCCGGCGATAATGGGATTGGCCGCGGGATTCTCCGGAAAACCGGTGGCTTACTTCATTGCCGCACTGGTCTTCATCTTCATCGAGATCCTGTTCGGCATGGTCATAACCATGACAAACTTCGCCCTGGCCCGTTTTTTCCCTGCTTCCACCGTACGAAACATCGTCCAGATCAGCAACGTGCTGATCCTGGTACTCATTTTCGCCTTGTTCTATCCAACTTTTTCCAGTTTTTCCAAGTACGCGTCATTCCAGGAGATAGCGGGAGAACCGATCGTGCCGGATTGGGTCAACGACAGCGGACTCCTTAAAACGGGATTCCGCTGCTTTCCCCTGTATTGGCTCGTCCGTGGTTTCTATGAAATCCAGACCAGCTACCTGGCCGGCGCCGCCTGGTGCACAGCTTTCATGTTATTCTGCCTGCTGCTCTGGGGTTTGTGTTTAAAGGCGGGCAAGATCTTCCAGACGCTTGGTTGGACATACCAGGCCGAGGAGAAACCCGGTGCGGGCTCTTCACCGGAAATCAGTATCGGTACCGGGATATTGAAAGGAATTATCAGAAAAGACCTGCGGCTGCTCAAACGCGACAAAGGGTTCATGGTCAACGGCCTGGTGGTGCCCCTGGCCTTTTTCTTCTTTTACGGATACATGCTCATTCAACGCGGGACTCCAAAACCCGTCGAGACGCTTAGTTTCCTTACCATGGGCATCATGTATTTTCACTACTTCGGAGCCATCAACAGTGTCGGGTTCGAGAAGAAAGCGGTGTGGGTGCTCAGAAGCCTGCCCTTAAGCCCGCGCCGGGTGATGGTCACCAAGTCGCTCATGTGGTCGGTGATCGCGGCCGCGGTCTATATCATTCTGTTTCTCGCTATCGCGGTGACAATCGGATTCTCAGCCGTTCAAACGCTGGCCGGGACTGCCTGGCTCCTGTTTATCGCCGTGGGCGTGGCCCACCTGGGCGTGGCCATTTCCGTCCTCTATCCCAACTTCGAAGCCAGGTTCCTGCAAGGCGGCTCGACCGGCGGCGGCAAGATCCTCATGGCCGCGCTGACACTGCCGCTGGTTGGTATCATGCTGATCGGAAGGCCGTCCGTGATCACCGGTTCGGTGGCAGTTTTCTCCCTGATGGCCTGGGCCATCTTCCTGAAAGCCGAAGACCGGTTCCGGTATCTCGACGAGACCGAGGAGTTACCCACTCCGGCGGCGGTCATGGGTGACGCCTTCATGTACCTGTACTTCTTCTTTATCCTGAACTCCGTGATCAGCCTCATCTTGCACGTGACCATTTTTAAGCAGGCCGACGGAATGACCATCGGGCCGGTGGCCTTGCTGATATCGAGCCTGCTCATGGGGATCTTTATCATCCGCTACTTCAGAAAACACTCGCAGTCGACAGGCATAACCCTGCGGATGGCCCCGGCGAAACTGCTGCCCGACCTGGCCCTGGGGCTCGGGTTCGCCTGCGTTCTTTTAGCCGCGGTCTATCCCTACCTGCATCAGGTCAAGTGGATGAACCTGCCGCTTGACCAGTGGAAATGGACCCTGTTCGTGGTGGCCCTGGTAGTTGCTCCCGTCTGGGAGGAGGTCTTCTTCCGGGGATTCCTTCACACCAGCATCCTCCGCGTGGTCCCGACCCCGCTTACCGCGGCTTTCATGAGCGCCATGGTGTTCGCCTTGATGCACCCGCCGGTCTCCATCCCCGCCGCCTTCCTGCTCGGCCTGATAAGCGCCTGGCTCATCGGTAAACGAAAGACCTTGTTTCCCAGCATAGTCCTGCACGTAGCGTATAACGTGGGAGTCCTGACGCTGAGCATGTGGCTGTAAGCAAACAGTGTAGAAAGAGGTCCCTACGAGGTCTTTCCTATCCTAAACATCAACGCGACATTGTCCAGTACCTAGGCCTTGACGTCCCGCCCTGTAGTTTTGACAATAACAACATCTTTCTATTCTCGCTTTATACGATTACTGTGCTCAGCCTTCACTGCGCTGTTGCTGCGCAAGGCGCTTGCTCAGCAGAGTTCCTTTCTCTCCATCTCCATCTCACTCCTGCTTGCTTCTCCTACCATACTTTCTACACTTTCTTGCTGGAGGGTGGGAGGTTGACTTCATCTAGAGACAGACATCATGGTGGGAAAAAGGACATTAGCTTGAGACAGACCTGAACCAGAGGTCTTTCCGATCCTAATCATCTACGCGACATTGTCCAGTAGCAAGGCCTATCTGTCCCGCCCTGGAGTTCGTTCAATAACTTCGTTTCTCTTATGAATCGACTTGAGATATTTATGTATACTTATTTGAGAATATCTGGTGATCGTTTATGGGAATTGACGAACTGCTTCAACACAAACGGGAACAAATCCTCTCCATCGCGCACGCGCACGTTGCCGTAAGAGTAACGGTAATTCTGGTCTCTGGCTCGTGGAGAAGCCACCGAAGCAAGCGATATCGACCTTCTGGTTGACTTGAAAAAGGGTGCCAGTCTGCTTGACATCGTGGCTATCAAGCAGGATATTGAGGACCTTCTGGGCCGGAAGGTGGAGGTTGTTACCAGCTCATCCATCAGCCCCTACATTAGAGAGGCTGTTTTAAAGGAGGCAGTCAATCTTTGAAACATGAGAACGCTCGCAGAAATCAGATCTGAAAAAACCAGACGCCACAAAATGCTGATGGATTCCGTTGAATCGATCCGCAGCCGGCTGATCGAGCTCGGAGCAGAGAAAATAGTCCTTTTCGGGTCTCTGTCTAGAAACAAGAGCGATGTCGCCAGCGATCTCGACCTGCTGGTGGTGATGCCGCCGGGGCGAAGCGGAAAAGAGTGGATGTGTCTTATCTATGAACAGGTCGACCGTAGGCTCGCTTCGGACATCATCGCGTACAACCGGGACGAGTGGGAACAAGAATTACCAGTGAGCAGATTTCTGAAAAACGCACTTGCGTCCGGGAGGATCATATATGAGAAAAACTCCTCAGAATGAATCCGGCCGATGGCTGACTCAAGCCCGGGTCGAATTCATCGACGCCGATGAACTGAGGAAACGCGGACGGTATTACATCGCGCTTTTCCATTTCCAGCAGGCGGCCGAGAAGGCCTTGAAAGCCTATCTCTACCAGGCCGCCTCATCGGTCGAAGTAATCTACACCCATTCCATAGCCGAACTGCTGGAGATGGCCACCGAAGTAGATCCGGACTTCAAAGACGTCCGGAATACCAAGAAGTTGGATGTATGCTACATCCAGACCCGCTATCCGAACGGGCTCCCGGGAGGAGTGCCGGCCCATTTCTTCGATGATCCCGTGGAGGCCGAGGAGGCCATGCAACGGGCCAGAAACCTCATCGAACTGGTGGAGCAGAAGCTATCGATGTGATGTAAATTCGTCCTGACGTATTCTTCTACCAAGAACGAGATTTGAGATT
>CAZQHK010000009.1:0-27821 GCA_964593455.1 uncultured bacterium | reverse complement strand
GACACTGGTGTGGGAAAAAGGACACAAAATGACGAACCGACCTGAATCTGAGATTATAAGATTGAGATAGGAAGCAAGAAAGTGTGGAAAGAGGACCCTATGAGGTCTTTCCGATTCTAATCATCTACGCGATATTGTTCAGTAACAAGGCCTCGCCGTCCCGCCCTATAGTCACTCCAAGAACCACGCTAAACTCTCACCTTGCATGGCACTTTCAGAAGACCGTACCTCAAGCGAGGAGTGTGGTATGCGGATTATTCCGTATAACTGACGGTGACACCTCTGGCCTCGAGAGCGGGAATATGTGTGTTTTTAGACGTGTCATCCAGCGGATTAACAGTTAACTCTATATTATCTCCATCGCTGATACCTTGATTATCAACGAGAGTTTCAATATCAGTGATCTGATTACTGTTTAACCACACGTCAGTGAGACTCGTTAATCCCAACATAGGGCTGATATCAGTGATCTGATTATCAAAAAGGACAAGGATATTGAGATTTGTTAGAGGCGTTAGGAAGCTGATATCAGTGATTTGATTGCTGTATAATTCCAACTCAACGAGACTTGTAAATCCTGACAGAAGACTGAAATCAGTGATTGTGTTTTGGGCTAGCGACAACGTAATGAGATTTGTTAATCCCGATAGAGAACTGATGTCACTGATCTGGTTCGTACCTAGACCAAGATGTGTTAGATTGACTAAGTTTGCCAATTCCTCAATCCCACTGATTTGATTCCCATCTAACCTCAGTCTCGTTAACTGCGTCATACCTGACAGTGTGCTAATATTGCTTACTGCCCCTGACATGATATCGAGAATTATCAAGTTCTCGCAATGTTCAAGACCGGTTAAATCGCTGATTTCTTCTCTGAGGATTATGATTTCTGTGATTACGCTCAATTCGTTTTTGAAGATAGGGCCGGCCGGTTTCGCGATAGAATCTCGAATTGCTGCTTCAAGGATAGGATCGGGGAAAGTTACTTCTTCACCAACCCCACCGCCCGTTATGGTGAAATCAGCTTCGGAGCTGTCCTGGGCGGTGGCGAGACCGTCGCTGGCTACTACCTGTATCCGGCAGGTGGTGGTATCGCCCACGGTGGTGATGGTCCAGGAATAGCTGCCGTCATTGTCTTCCTCACTCGTGATGGAGGCGTAGGAGCCGCCGCTGTTACTGCTGAAGAGTATCTCGATGGTCAGATCTTCGTCCTCGGGATCGGAAGCCGTCCAGGTGATGTTTTGGGTGCCGCTCCATGTCTCGCCGCCGTTTGGCGCTGTCAAGGTCACCAGCGGAGGCAAATTACCGGAATTGTTGATGATGAAATCTTCGGTCGAAGCGGCCTCGGCGGTGCGGGCACCGTCGCTGGCCACGATCCTGACACGATACCGGCTGCCGTCGGACAGGAAAGTGGTGTCAAACGGATGAGTGCCGTCATTGGCGCTGTTGAAGGCCTCCCCCTGCCAGGTCGTGCCGCTGTCGGAACTGTAGAAAATGCTTATTGTGACTTCTTCGCCTTCGGGATCACTCGCCGTCCAGGTGATCTCCTGAAGACCGGTCCACACTTCGCCGCCGGTGGGCGCGGTCAAGGTCACCACCGGCCGCTCATTGGTGATGCCGTTATCGATGGAAAAATCTGTAGCTGAGGTCTCGCTGGCTATGGCGCGACCGTCGTAGGCCGTCACCCTGACACGGAACGTGTCGCCGTCCACGACATCCGTCGAGTCCCAGGGGAAGACGCCGTCATCCGGTTCGTCGGTAGCTAAAAGGGCCCAGGTGAGACCGCTGTCGGTACTGAGTTCCACGGTGATGGTCACCGTGTCGCCGTCGGCGTCCAATGCGTTCCAGGCGATGTTCAGGGAATCGGTAACAGTCTCGCCGCCCACGGGAGCCACCAGCGAGATACTGGGAGGGATGTTATCGCCGGCGGGTCCGGAATCGGCCGGGATAGTTACCACGATCGGCGCTGATTTCGGGCCCGCACCGCCGGTATTCAAGGCAGATACCTCGAGCGCGTAGTTCTGTCCCACGGTCAAACCGGTAAAGGTGACCTGCCTGGTGAGCACCGCCTCGTAAAACAGTACCCGGTCGATATAGACATGATAGGCAATGGCCGTGGGCACTTCATCCCAGCTCAGGATAAATCCCAGTGACGACAAGTTGGAGACGGTGAGTCCTTCCGGTGCCTGCGTGGGCGCTTGCTGTTGCTGGATAGGTTCCGGCGGTTCCCAATTTTTAATGTAGTCACCGAGGAACGCCACCGTAGCGCCGCCTGAGAGCATAACGCCCATCCGGCTGGTGACGCAACCGGCCGCGAACGTCACGATGAAGAGCAGAATCAGTAAAAATGTCGTGCGTCGGAAATATACCATACCAATGCAAATATCGGCATATAATATATAAATGTGTAGCAGCGGTTACGGCGCGCAGTTGGTTGAAACGGGACCGTGATCGGATTTTCCCTTTTGAACCCGCCCGGCGAGGTAGGCCGCCGCCAGGGCCGTCAACGGCACCGCCAGCACGAAACCGAGGATTCCGGAAACGGATTCAAGCACGAAAAGCGAGATCTCTTCACGGTGAAACAGTAACGCTGAGGGACGATAAATTTTGAGCAGGAGAAGAGTCGAAACCCCGCTTCCCGCATACGCCAGCACGAGCGTATTGACCATGGTGCTGATGACATCTTTCCCTACCGCCAGTCCGTGTCTCACCAATTGGCCCGGATGAAGCCCGCTATGAGCCCGGGCCATCTCAAAAACTGCGGCCGCCACCGTCATGGCCACGTCTATCACGGCGCCGGCCGCACCGAGCACCATACCGGCCAGGATGATCGTGGACGGATTCCATTCCAACCGGCCGCTCATACTGGTGACGTAGAACATGATCTGCATCGGTTCGCCGGTGCTTCCTTTCAGGTGCAACCCGCCGTAAAACGCCCACGTGGTGAGCGCCGTTATGGAGAGGCCGGCAATCGACCCGGCAATAGCCGCCGCCGATTTTCTATTGACACCGCAGAGCAGAAACAGCACCGAAACCGCGGTGAGAAAAGCTGTTAATATGGCCGCACTTAGGGGATAGTATCCGACTTCCAGGGCCGGCAGAAGAATCTTCCCGAAATAGAGCAATGTACAGGCCCCTCCCAGGACGGTCGCCAGGCCTTTACGGCCCCCGATCCAGGTAAGAAGCAGGACGGTTACTCCCAAAGCGGTAAGATACTCCCGGCGCTTGTCAAAAGTAAGAAACTCCGCCTTCCCGGCTCTGTCCCGGTTAAGCCGGAGCACGACCCGGTTACCAGTTTTAAGAACCGTATCGTATTTTTCCGATCCCCAGAGGATGTTCCGGCCGGCAATGATAGCGCCGTCTTCCAGTTTGTACTTCAGTTCCTGTATCTTGCCTGACGGGTGCGGTTTTACCTCAAGCACCGTCCCGGTAACAATGGTCTCACCGCGTTCCTTAATTCGGAGGAAGTTATACAGGAAAAACTCATAATCAGGCGCCTGGGCCAGAGACGCAACCGGATAGATAACAAGTACTCCGACCAGAAAAAGCGGGATCAGTCTTGCTCCGGACAGGTTCCCGGGGCGACTGATAACCAGGCCGGCAGAGGGTTTCCCGGTATTCCCGGTCTGTTTCTGCAAATAACAGGCGGCCCAGGCGGTAGCCGGAACCGACACGGCCAGTCCCGCCGCCGCCGCGGTTATTTTCCCGATCTCCACGGCGGTAAGCTCCCAGTTGAGGAAAAGAGGAAACGGAAGTTCTCCGACCTTAAAAGCGATTATCCAGGGGACCGAGTGTCCCAGAAAAGCCATAAAAAGCGTGCCGAACATCGTTCCCACCACCGAGCTTCCCATGCTGGCCGAGTGCTTGAAAAGATCTTTCCAGGAGATTCCCGGTTTTGCTTTCTTGAGTTCGAACGCGAAGGAGGCGACCCCCATGGCCATGTCCATTACAGCACCCAGAGAACTGATGATAATGCCCAGTATGAGGAGTCCCCGAACATCTTCAAGCCGGTACAGAGGGGAGCTCAACAAACCCTGGACGTTGGTGGTCTTCAGGCCGGTCAGGTGACAGAAACCGACAAATGAAACCGAGAAAAGGGACGACGCCAGCAGGCCAGCTCCCACTCCGGTTAGCGCGGCCAGGGCTTTGCGTGTCGCGCCGGCGACCAGCACCATGGTGGCCCCGGAGGCGACGAACGAGATTACCCAGGTGGTGATCAAAGGGGGATACCCAGCCAAGAGTAAGGGCAGGAGGCCGTGCGTCACCAGCAGCAGCGTAACAACCAGAGCAACAAGTGCCATGAGACCTTTCTTTCCCCCGATGGCGATCACGGACACCCCCATTACCGCAACCAGCAAACTTAAGGGGAAAAGCCGGCTGAAATCCTTGATATTCGTTTCCTCTGGCAAACCGTTCTCACCCTCGCGTTTTACTTCGATAACCATCTCGTCTCCCACATCCGGCCGAGTATCGTACAAGGAGACACCTTTCACCAGATGGTTAACTTCCACCGTGGTTCCATCGGCGAGTTTAAGTAGAATCAGCTCGGTGTAGGGTGTATAGCGCCCTTGTGGTCTGAGGCTCATTCCTGATGGCAATTTCACCTCGATAACGCGGGCATTGACATATTCGAGCGAAGCGACGGCGGGACCGTCTAAACCCGGGGCGGTAACTGAACCAGACATACTGGAAGCGCTGTAAGCAGCGGTGGCCAGGACGAGAATAACAAGTACGCACAACGGCCCGGACACGATTAAATATCTGTGTCGTTCTGTTAGAAAATGCTTCATATCGTGGGAAAAGTATATCAAGCGGGCCGACGAAAAGCAATTTTGCCCGCGTTCTGCTATTATGTCTTTCGCCCGGACATCATTGGGTGAAATAAAATAAAAAACTCGACCGCTAGATTCAAACGTATGGAATCGTGAGGAGGAATACACCCATGAAAAACCACAAACTATCAGCCCTGTTATTATCTCTTTTGGTCTTCTTTTCCATGACTGCTGCGACAGCCCAAACCGTGCCGCCCATTCTCGTTCCCGAACTCCCACAGGGCGAAAAAATAGAGCCGATAACCCTGTCTAAAATCGAGATTAATACCAGAATTTTCGGTTTCATCGCCGAGACCAGTATGATCATGGTCTTCTACAATCCCAACCAGCGGCGACTGGCAGGAGACCTCTATTTTCCCCTGCCACAGGGTGCTACCGTGAGCGGGTACGCACTCGACATCAACGGACAGATGGTGGACGGTTCGGTGGTGGAAAAAGCCAGGGGGCGCCAGGTCTTCGAAAAGATCGTTCGCCAGGGAATCGACCCCGGCTTGATCGAGTGGGTCAAGGGCAACAATTTCAAAACCAGGGTGTTTCCCATACCGGGGCGCGGCAGCCGAACCATCGCGGTCCGCTACGTCAGCGACCTGGTGAGCGCGGGAAATGGTACCAGCTACCGGATACCGCTCAACTTCAAAGACGAGATAAAAGATTTTTTCATAAAAGTGGAAGCGGTAAAGGCCGCCTCCGGACCGGTGATAACCGGAGGTAAACTGTCCGGATTCGCTTTCAAGAAATGGCGCGACAGTTTCGTGGCCGAGACGGCCCTGAAGAACATCAAACTCACGGAAGACCTGGTTATCACCATCCCCGCCATGGACCGGAAAAACGTGACCGTGGAAAAAAGCGGCCAGGGAGAGTACTATTTCTGTATCGACGATTTTCCCGCCGTCCCCGCCACCCCGGAAACCGGACGAGATACCCCGCCCTCCCTGGTGACCGTCTTCTGGGACGCTTCCACATCGCGTTCCTCAGTCGACCACCAAAAGGAGTTAGACCTTCTCAAACACTACTTCTCCCGGTTCAAAGACACAAAAGTCGAGGTGGACCTGGTGGTGTTCAGAAACGTCGCCGAGCAGCCCCGCTCGTTTACCGTTACCGGCGGGCGGGTGGACGATCTTCTTAAAGCACTCGGTACGGTCCGTTACGACGGCGGCACTTCGCTCGGAAGCCTGTCGCTGAAAGGAAATGAAAACCGGCCCGACCACTGCCTTCTCTTTACTGACGGCATTTCAAATTTCGGGTCCGTGGAGCCGGAAGACCTGCCGGCGCCTCTTTACATCTTCTCCTGCGTCTCCGGGTCAAATCACCCGCTCCTCAAGTACCTGGCCATGAAAACCGGAGGCGCGTATTTCAACCTGAACCGGGTGGAGCTAACCGCGGCTGCAGACGGTATCGGTAGACCGGCCTACTCGTTCATTTCAGCCACTTTCGACGACGAAGAAGCGACGGATGTCTATCCGAGTATTCCCGAAAAAATCACCGGCCGTTTCACCGCCGCGGGCAGGCTTACCGGAGACAACGCCGTCATCACTCTCAACTACGGTATAAACGGCAAAATTAAGGACCGGATAAAATTCACGGTCTCCCGGGAAACGGCGGCATCCGGCACACTCCTGCGCCGCTTCTGGGCCCAGAAGAAGGTAGACGAACTCCAGGTGTTCGCGGACAAAAACGAGGCTGAGATCGTCCGCACGGGCAAGAAATACGGTCTTCTCACCCCCTTCACGTCCCTGATCGTGCTCGACAACTTCGAGCAGTACCTGGAGCATCGGATACTGCCGCCGAAAACACTGCCCACCATGCGAGACCGGTACCTGGCGGCCATCGAACAGGAAGAAACCAGGGCCGGCCGGGAAAAAGAGAGCAAGATCGAGTACGTGCTCGGGCTCTGGAAAACCAGGGTTAAATGGTGGGACACCGAGTTTACCTACCCCAAGAACTTCAGGATCGGAGGAGCACAGAAGGAGGAGAGAGAAGACCGAGGTTCTTCCAGGAATAGACGATCTCCAGCTCCCTCAATGGCCGAAGAAGGATTTTCTGCCGACCTGGCCGATGAAGCGTCACTCTCCGAAGCCATGCCGTCGATGTCGCCCAGGGCCGCATCCAAAAAAGCCACCGTAGGAAAAAGCGAATCAAAAAGCCCGGAACCGGCCATCGTTATCAAGCCCTGGACTCCCCAGACTCCGTACGGCCAGGCCATCAACAAAGCCGATCCCAGTGAGCAGTACGACGTGTATCTCCACCACAAGGCCGAGTACGGCACTTCGCCGGCCTTCTTCCTGGACTGCTCGGACATCTTCTTCAACCGGAAACACAACGAGATCGGGCTCAGGATACTCTCGAACATCGCGGAACTGGAGCTAGAGAACGCTGCGCTTTTACGGGTGCTCGGACACCGCCTGGCCCAGATCGAGGAACTGGAATTGGCCGCTATGGTGTTCGAAGAGGTGCTTAAACTCAGGCCGGAAGAACCACAGTCATACCGCGACCTGGCGCTCGTGCTGGCCCGCAAAGGCGAGTACAGCCGAGCGGTAGAACTCCTGTACCACGTGGTCTTAAACCGCTGGGACCGCTTCGCGGAGATCGAACTCATCTCCCTCATGGAACTCAACACTATCCTGGCCAAAGCCAAACGGGCGGGAATAAAAGATCTACCGTACGTCGACGAGCGGCTCGTAAAACTGCTCGACGTGGATGTCAGGATCATCCTCACCTGGGACGCCGACCTCACGGACATCGACCTGTGGATCATCGAACCCTCCGGCGAGAAGGCTTTTTACAGCCATCGCCGGACCACCATCGGCGGCAACTTCTCCCGCGATTTCACACAGGGGTACGGGCCGGAAGAGTACCTGGTCAGAAAAGCCATGAACGGAGTCTACAGCATCAAGACCAACTTCTTCGGGAGTTCGGCCCAGAAACTTATCGGGGCGGTAACCCTGCAGGTGGATGTCTTCACCAACTACGGGCGCGAGAACGAGAAGCGCAAATCAATCACCTTGCGCCTCAAGGACCGAAAGGAAACCGTAGACATCGGCGAGATAGAGTTCTGAATGGAGAGTAAGTAAATAGAGAACGTGATTTGGGCAGGGATCACCGGCCCCAGATAAAATATGGTATCAGAGACAAGGGGCCTAAAACCAGGGCCAGGGCACCCCATAAAATACGGTTGCCGTTTGATTTCCGGCAGTCTTTGACTGTCCATCCAAGCGTAATCGCCCAAACGACAATCGCTACCGCTTCGAAGATGTAAACACCGGTCTGCATAGGTGATCTCCCCTACTACCAGAGGTTCCCGATCCAGTTGCCCACAGCGGATACGGCGTTGCCGACACCACTGACTACCTTACCGGCCACTTTGGTGGCGCCGCCGGCTACGACCGCCGCACCACCGGCAACCTTGCCGAAGAAGCCTCCTTCTGACCACTTTCGTTTCCCCCAATTGTACGCCTTGGAACCGACCCAATCGATACCTCTTCCGACCGCGACGGGAACGGCGCCGATCAGTGCTCCACCCAACTGAGGTACCGCCCGCAACATCTGGGAGACGCTCCCCTTTTTCCAGCCGGCCACTATATTGGTGATGCCATTGGCGACGGAATCATCGAAACTGGTTTCGAAGTTGAAACTCCTGGAACCGTCATACGTGATCATCAGGTTCCGGTAACCGCTCATGGTACCCAGAGCGGAATTCATACCATCCAGGGGATTTGCCCACATCTGTTTAAACTCATCCACGGGAATCTCCTGCATGTAGCAGGAATCGGCCACCTGCAGGGAGACGATATTTCCGACGACGTCGGTCTGGTAACCGGTGACGGCTATATAATGCGGTGTCTTTCCATCGGGCCCGGTTCCCAGAATTGTCACCGGGTTCCCTTTATCGAGCTGGGCCCGCAAGTCATCGAGGCTGGCATTGTTGTGTTTGGCGGCGGGGATTCCCTGGTCCCGGGCATAGCGCACCAGGGCGTCCGGAGCGGAAAAGATTCCCGCCGGGTTAACCTCTTCATAGAGATCTTTGAACGTGATGTCTTTTCCGAAATGCTGCTTGAGGATCACGTAGGTGGCATACTGGCCGCACCAATTCTTCCCCTCGGGGACTTCCTTATGCAGGGTCCAGGAAGATACATCTCGAACGCCGAGGTCCACCGTTTTTGCTTCCCCCGACTCAGTCTGCGATGTGTTGTATGATTTCGCCGAGAGTTCCTCGTCGTCATCCGCCGGCTCCGGTTCTTCAATAGTTTGCGGACCGGTGCGCACCGCTTCCATTTCATCGGAACCGTCACCGTATCCCGGGTAAGCGATAACGGCCGGGCTGGCCAACGAGATGAATATAAAGCAGTTGAGCAGTAAGACAGCGACGTATTTTCGTAGACAATACATGATAGGCGGTAACCCTCTCTATCTATGTAATAGTGTAATCGCCATCAACAAGTTACACAAGCCAATTAAGCAAGAGGTTTCTGAGCCGTTCGATGAGTTGAAGTGACCCAGGTACCGGGCACGTAATTATTTCGTGAAGAAAAGATGTGTTAAGAAAAGCAGACCCGCTATCGACACCCCAAACGCAGCCTGCCACCAGCGAAGGAGCGTGGGATCAGCCGTCCGAATGATATCTTCCTTGAAGGCAGTTACCACGGTTATCGCCAGGGCCGCCAGCAGGAAGCCGGGCCCCAGGATCATGAGCACGAAATTAATCGTAATCACCAGGTGTCCTAAGAGATATTCGTCAATGGACCGGCGGATATACGGTTCAGCCAGATACGTCAGCAGGGCCGGCGCCAGGCCGGCAACAGCCAGCCCAAAAGCAAACTTGACGAGGGTTTCCCGATTCTTATAATCTATTAATGATCGCCCGGTTTCGGGAAGAGAAATTCTTTTCCACAGAAGAAACGAAAACAGGCCGCTGTTCAGCAAAAAGGATACCAGGGACCCTTCAATTCTCACCAGTACGCTCCAAATGATCCCGACGAGTGACAGACACAATGCGACCTGGATAATGGTGCGGCGGCGCTCTGGACCCAGGAGGACCGTCGTCACAGAAGTTATTAGCGCAAACAAGCCGGCCACCGGGAAGAAAAAAGAGGAAGAAATATCCAGGAAAGCGCCGGTCATAATTACGACAAAGATCAAGCCTGGTATGAGCCCGGCCGCTTTGAAGCGTGAGAGAGCAATAAAAGCGGCCAGGACCGCCGCTGCCACGGCCCCCAGGTGCGAGAGGAAAAAAATAAGTTTTTCTTTGGGTTCATTGGGTTTGATGATATTTTCAGCAGTACCGTGAACGGGACATATGACGGTCCCGGTCTCAGCATCGTGCCAATATGGCCCCCCTTTTTCGCAGTCGGGCAACTTTCCTTCGGCGAAGTATCGTTTGAGCGCGGTTCCGAGCGCCGAGGTCCCGCTGATCTCTCCGGACCTCAGGGGCGTGTCATACTCTATCCCATATATGTCGATCCTGTGCTCCAGATTACGCATAGAGAACTGGCAGTCTTTCCAATGGGGTGCCGCGTATGTAGTAGAGTGAACTGCCGGGATAAAAGGGGGGCAAATAATGAGAATGGTTGCCACTACAATCCTGGTAATCATAATGAAATACGGTGTCATTATCCAATCCATCACAAACCTCATGATACTCCCTTCTCACTTTCTTGTCACGAACATCGGCAAGTAAAGAGTAATTTGATAGGGGTCAGGCTTGGCATTTAAACATTTGGACAGAAGAGATCCACTATCCGTTCTCATTCCCATAGAGAACGAGTAAAACTTGTAAAGTTTTGTACATATGATGCTCCTTGAATGTACATCTAGCCCATTTAAAAATTATTTGCTCCGTCATGAAATAACAACAAATCCCGCTAAAGATAGGGTTATCAGCCTCCCAGAAGATAATTGGTATGGATTATGCTTTGAATGATAATAGAAAACAAAAAATGAGCCTCAAAATTACGCGGATATGAGGAGGGAATAAAGTGAAACTAAAATCCCGGCGACTGGCGGTCTCGCTCCTGCTTCTCCTGGCGGTCTGGTTGAGCAACCCCATGCTCCTGGCTCTGGACATCTCACTGCTCTGTAAATATTTCGATCTATCCTCTGGCATTGAAGCCCGGACCGTGGATGTGGCCGAAAAGAACTTCACCGAAATAATAGAGTATACGGAAAAAATGAAGGCAAACGATGACCTCGACCTCTTGCTCCTGGTGCAGCAGCAGCTCGAGACCCGGGGCATAAAATCGAGATTTATCGATTTCACTCCCACCTCCGACCAACTGGTTTTCTACGAGAAAAAAATGAAAGCCATGGTCGATACCGGGGCCACCAAAACAATGTACCACGCCACGGTAACGATTGACGGAGAGAGAGCTATTATCACGGACATCGATCATAAGGCTTATCTCGCTTTACGGGACGTGCCCGGCCCCTGGTCGTCCGGCGAGAAACACCTCCTGATGGGACCATTCATTGCCCGCAACGTCCTGGTCTCACGGCTCAAAGAAATGACTACCGAGGTGGTGGCCCGTATTCAAGCGGAGGCACAGTCTCTGAGCGCTCTTTCGGAGGAACAGCTGATAACGGAGATCGGCAGCAACCGGCTGGGAAACGACCAGTTGGGAATCGCTTACTATCTGCTCGGAGAGAAATATTTCGAGGAGCACGATCTGGATAGAAGCTTTAAAGCTCATGAAACAGCCGCCAGGAAGTACTATGACCCGTTATCCATGATAAAACTCGCCAACATTTACTATTGGGGCTCCGAAGCATTTAAAGAGGATATACCCGACATCCAAGTCGAAAAACTGATTCCGGCCGATCGAAAAAAAGCTTATTTCTGGATTATGTCCGCCTTCCAACTCGATTGTGTCAGGAAACGTATTCCGGGTCTTTACGGTCTATTCTTTCTGGAAACGCTCTTCTATGATTCTTCATTCATTAAATTAGGAGCGGACATAGAGAGCTGGTTATTCCTTAAAAAACGGTATCCCCAGATATTCGACCGTTACAATATCAAATCTCATTTTTAAACGTAATAATTCTCAAACCATTCCAGTAAGCTTTCTCTTTCTGCTCAGCAGCGATGGAGTTCTTCGGGCAACCCAGAGCGTTTTGGTATCTGGATCTTGAAGACGCCGGGGAGATCGGCAAATCCCCTGGAGATCGCGTACCGGAGAGCTCCCTTCAGGTCGCGCTGCTCAAAAAAGCCAAGCGTGTTATAGCCTGCAGGGGACTCGCCTCTCCCTCGAAGGTCGAATGTCAAAACAGTAAAACCCTGTTCAACCATAGCTCTGGCAATTTCAAGAATGGCGATACTCGGGTTTGCCCGATGGCACTTCTCACCATGCACCATAATGATTATCCGGTGGCTTCCCTCAGCCGGAATATACCACCCTTTGATCCGGAGCGCATCGATATCGCTCGGAAACACGACATCTTCGTAGGAAAGCCCGAAATCTTTAGGAGTTATTACAAGGGGCAAGCGCTCCACCCTGACCAGACGCGTAGCGGCGTAACCGGATAGGCCAACGTAAAAAACGATCAGGAAAAGTACTGCCGACACCAGGAACGACTTGCGAACTTTAAGCCGTGCTGATGGAACCTTGGTTTTTTGGGTTGTCGATTTCATGGTTTTGAGCTCCAGGTAAATAGTAGCACATCTGCTTCGAAACTGCCGGTTTTTAAAGATTTTATAAACTCAACTCAAGACCCTGAAGTTACGTGAAGAATTTAATTTCCGGCGTGACACTATTTCGCTTCAGAGAGAGCTGAGGGAAGCTGTGAAGGAGGTCCCGTTCACCACAGAGCCGGAAATAGGTTATACTTTCACCATGACCACACCCCGTACTGAACAGGCAGCGCACTCCGGAGAAGCCGGTGTCCGCCCGCCCGCAGCTGCCATCGAACTCAGCAACGTAACAGTGGCTCCCAACGGACTCACCATTCTCGAATCGTTTTCTCTCCGGGTGGAAGCCGGCGAGAGAGTGATCCTCACTGGGCCGTCGGGGTCCGGAAAAACCACCGTGCTGCGGTGCTTGGCCGGGCTAGTAGTCCCGTCCTCAGGGACGATTACTATCGGCGGCGTCCGGATGGACGATTCCACGGTGTGGGACCTGAGGGCACGCCTGGCCTACGTCCCGCAGGAACCGGACCTGGGCACGGGCACGGTTCGTCAGTGGATAGAGCGGCCGTTCTCCTACCAGGCCAACACCGACAGGAAGAAAAACCTCGCCGGCCTCGATGACCTGTTCAAATGCTTTCAGCTGGACCGCTCCCTGCTCGAATCGGACATCAGCACCATTTCCGGGGGAGAGAAACAGCGGGTGGCGCTGGTGTCAGCTATCACTCTGGACAGGACGATCTACCTGCTGGATGAACCTGCCAGTGCCCTGGACGAGCGCAACACGGAAATCCTGATGGACTACTTCAGAGCCCGGGATGACCTGTGCGTGGTAGCCGCCGCCCACGCCGCGGGCAATCTACCCTTTGCCCATCGGGTGGTAACACTCGCCGGGCTCGGACTGGAGGTCACTGGATGAGCGCCATGGATATCCCCCTTACAGCCCTAGCCCTGGGATACGGTATGCTGCTGTTGCCGCTCGCGGTCATCCTCTGGCTGAAGATCCCGATCCTGGGACGATTACTGACGGCCACGGCCAGGATGACCGTGCAGTTGCTGTTCGTCGGGCTCTACCTGCAGGTGGTCTTTGACCTGGACAAACCCTGGCTGAACCTTCTGTGGCTCATGGTCATGATCACAGTGGCCGATATCTCCATCATCAGGGGGTGCGGCCTGCGGGTGACCCGTTTCATTCTCCCGCTGCTCGCTTCCCTGATAGTCAGCACCGCTGTGCCCCTGGGAGTGTTCGTCTTCGTCATCCTGAAACGTCCCCTGCTCCTTGAAGCCCACTACCTGATCCCCCTGGGGGGTATGATCCTGGGTAACTGCCTGAGGGCAGACATCATCGGCTTCAAGACCTTTTACTCCTCCATCAAGACACGCGAAAAGGAGTTTCGCTACGATCTAGCCCGGGGAGCGAGCCTGCACGAGGCCGTGCGGCCGTTTATCCGCAGCGCCTGCGAAGCGGCTCTGCTGCCTACCATCGCCACCATGGCCACCATCGGCCTGGTCTCCCTGCCGGGGATGATGACCGGGGTGATACTCGGCGGCGCCGAGCCCATGACCGCCATCAAGTACCAGATCGCCATCATGATAGCCATCCTGACCGGCACCTCGATTACGGTGGTGGCGGGAATCTTCATGTCGGTAAGGTCTAGCTTCAACGCCTACGGCCTGCTGGACCACGACATTTTCACGTGAGCGGGAAACTTGACCTGTCCCCCGGAAACCGGTCCGGTAGAAACGCGGCGGCGGTGCCGGCCAAGACACCGAGCAGTTTCCGGTCTTTTTTGAAAAACCGCTCAGGACAGATCTGTTAACCGCTCGCCACCAGGATAAGAGTTCTCCGTGTTCAGTTTGTCCAGCCCTTCCTGGACGGCCTGCTCGAAGCCGGGGGTCAGATCGGCAATGACACGGCGCGCGTTTCGTTTGAAATCGTCGAGACATTCCGCCAGACTGCGGGGAACACCGAACCGTACCCGGGCGCGGCGCCGGCCGTAAGGCGGAACAGCTTTTCCATAGAGGTCTTCCACCAGTTTCTCCGCTGTTTCTCCGAAGCGGTCCATGGTGGGACTATCATCCAGGTACCGGCCCGAATACATCAGGATACGGAACGCCAGGATGGCTTCCTCGGCCCAGGAGGCCGCCGTAGAACACACGACGCTTTTCTCCGGGTCGATGCGAATCCGGTGGATCCCCTGGCGGATTTTACGAATCCTCGTCACCAAGTCATCTTTGTCCCGCGCTTTCAACTCCATCTTTTCTTCCAGAGCGGCAATGATCATGCCTGCCGCCTGATCGAGCAGTAAGGGAATATCTTCCGTCCCCGTCTGCGGCGGGAAATACCCCTGCTGGCTCAATTTTTTCTTCAGCACTTCTACGCCTATCTTTTTCAACTCCACCACGGGATCAGCCTGCCGGTCAAAGGTTACTCCAGCTCCTTCCGCGACCTGGCCGATCAGGTCACGGATCGCCCGGCGCCGGTCACTGGTGTGCGTCACTTTGATGGATACGGGGACAACATACACCGGAGTTTCCGGCCCCAGTTTCTTCTGGGCTTTCATGGCCATAAAGGCCGCCCCATCCAGGAAGGGCGTCACCCGGTCGTTCATGAGATAGACATTGCCTTCGGCAAACACTGTCAAGGCGTACCGGCCGTCGACCAACGTGTTGATGGCCTGTTTCATGGCCTGGCTGTCACTGCCTTCACGGTCCACCGAAAACACCCCCGACTTTTGCATGACCCAGGCCCGGAAGCGGCTGCGCTCGAAAAGATCGTAGGCGGCCATAAACATCGACGGCACTCCCACCTGCCGCTGAACCTCCATCATGATCTGCGGATCGCTGTGGGTAGCATGGTTCGGCAGAAACATGATCCGGCTTCCGGCACACGGTTTCAGCTCACGGGGATTGTCGACAGTGACGTCCTCTATCAGGTGCTCTCGTCCGGGGAGATGGACAAACCGGTTCCATTGCCGGAAGATCCAGATTAAAAGGAGATTGGGCTCCGGCGGATAATAACGATATGGTTTATCCGTGAAATCAAGCATACCTATCCAGATACTATACCGGTACAGGACATGTCGATCAATACCCATAAGCATGAGTGCTTGTGAAATATGCGGGCGTGACCCATGTGTCACTACGAAAATCACTCCCCGCTCTGCGCGTCCCAAATCGGTTTTTGATGAGCCGAAAAGCCTTTATTCATGCGGACAATAAAAAAAGAGTGCCGAAGGGGGGACTCGAAAAATAGCACTTTTCTAGTCTCCAATAATCACGCGTAAAAGTTATCAGAAGCACCATTATTACTGCACTATACCCCACCAGTAAGTTTGTCGTAAATTGAGTAAGTTTCGTTAAGTTTACCTATGGTTTTGTCCCCGATTTGTCCCCGATTTAATTTTGAGGGGTTTTTACGGCCTAACTTGTTCCTTCAAAATTTGAGACATTTGGGGAGCTTATAGAGCTTGCTTTCTCCAGGTAGAGAGAGCAAGCTCATTTGTGTTATGCTTGAGTAAGGCAAATTTGAAAATCAGTAAAGGAGAGACCCATGGAAATTTCTCCGAGAATCAGCCTTGATAAAAATGTACGATTTGGTAAACCGGTTATTACGGGAACCCGGGTTCCGGTGCATCTAATCCTTGGTAAACTGGCCGGTGGGATGACATATGAAGACTTGATGTCTGAATACGAGATCAGCCGGGAAGATATACTGGCAGTTCTCAGATATGCTGCTAAAGCATTGTCTGAAGAAGACATTCGAGCTGTAGGATAGCTTGATGCGATTCGTCATTGATGAAGATATGCCCCGTTCAACGGGGAAAGTACTTCAAGATGCCGGTTATGAAGTCAAAGACATTCGCGATTTCGGTTTACGCGGAGCAGCAGACTCCAAGATCTTCACTTTTACCCAGGACAATCATGCCATCCTCATTACCGGTGATATGGGATTCAGTAACATTATCAGTTTTCCACTTGGCCATCATCTGGGAATTATTGTCGCTCATTTCCCTAATGAGATGTCCACGAAAGAAATTAATAAACAACTTGTTGTCCACTTATTTGAACTCTCAGCAAAGGATATTGAAGGCAATCTTGTCATTTTAGAACCCGGAAGAATTCGAATCAGGAAAAAATAACCAGCCGTTTCCCCTCACGTTTAACACATAGCTGTGAACAATCGATTCCCAATAAACTAACCTTTAATCTTTCTGAATACGCTTGACATCTTCAGTTCAGGAAGACTAATATTTTACTATCTAATGATTACTATTCCTTCAATTAAATCATTGACTGAAGGAAACATGAGAGGTTTGAATGGGTCCTCATATTGTTTCGAGCTAATCATCACAATAACAAGGGAATAACCCTTATTGAACTGATTGTTTGCGTTGTTATCCTCGGTATACTGGCCGGAGTTGCACTTCCAATGGCCGAAAACACCATCAAGAGGAACACGGAGATGCAGCTCAAGAAAAACCTTATTCAGATTCGAGAAGCAATTGACCGCTACTATGAGCGGGAAAACAAACTGAGACCGGATGCTCCCGATCATACGAAATACCCGAAGACATTGGATGTGCTGGTGCATGAAAAGTTTCTGCGGAAAGTCCCAGAAGATCCCGTAACCGGTAACCAGGAATGGCGCACGTTATCATCGACCGATCCCCCTGATACCATGTTTTCCGATAAAGCCAATGTCTATGACATCAGAAGCAAGAGCGAGAAGGCGGCAATTGACGGTGAACCATACAAAGAATGGTGATGGAATGTTCACCCAGAGCAATGATAAAATAGGACCATGAAACTGCAAAACCAGAACGGGAATTGCCTTTTTCTCCGCGGCTTTACTCTCATAGAGCTGGCCGTTGTTATCAGTATCATCGCCATTGTGGTCGCCATCGCTGTACCGCAGGTGGGAAACAGTATTCAAAAAAGCCGGGAAGCTGCCCTGAAGAAAAATCTCCAAGTGTTTCGAAAGACCATCGACCGGTTTTTTGCCGACTTCAAACGATATCCGGCTTCATTGGAGGAACTGGTGGAAAAAAGGTACCTGCGGGCCATACCGGTGGATCCCTTAACTAAATCGACTGATACCTGGGAAATCATTCATTCAGAGGCGGGAACCGACGACGTGTTCGACATAAAAAGCGGCAGCGATAAACTGAGTTCCGACGAGACTCCTTACAGTGAATGGTAGAGGAGACAGTAATTGATGAAACCGCCAGGGCGAGGTTACGGGCTTATTTCGGTTCTCATCCTGGTACTCGTGCTCCAGATATCGCTTTCGGTGGCCTACCCTATCGTCAGCACGGCCGTGAAACGGAGCCGTGAGCAAGAGCTCAGGTTTTGCCTCAAGGAGTTTAAGAAAGCCATAGAGAAGTTTAAATGGATCAACGGCCGATATCCACATCGGCTGGAAGAACTACTGGTTATAAAAGATGATATCAGGTTCATCCGCCGTATGTACTCTGATCCAATGACCGGCGAAAAGAAATGGCAGCCGGTGCTCCAGAATAGAGCGGGTTCTCAGAAACAAGAGAAAGAGATCGTCAATGTTCGCAGTTGTTCGGAAGCTATTTCAATAACAGGAGTGCAATACAACCAGTGGTATTTCAGTAACAAGTTGGAACTCTGTGTCGCGGGAAAGCCGGGGACTACAAATCATTAACAACTCCCCATGGCTAAGGCAAGGAACTTTACAGCGTTAACTGGTAAATGAAGAAAGAGACAAAACGAACCGAGGGACACCATGTCTGCTGAAGCAAAAAATCGTCTAAAGGCGGATAAGAAACTGATTAAAATCTCCTACCGTGCCTCAAATTCAGAAGGGGAGATCATCGAAAACGAGGTCTTGGCGGAGTCGGAAGAACAACTCCGAGCGGACCTGGAGAAAAAAGGGCTTTTGGTGCTCAACATCAAAGGAAAAGTGACGGTTCCCGATGAGAACAAAGCGTTTCGACCATTTTCCGGTACCATAGGAATGAGAGATCTCCTGATCTTCTCCAAGCAACTCCTGGCGCTGATCAAAGCCGGACTCCCCATGGCCGAAGTGCTCGAAGTCATTATCGAGTACACCGATAACAAGAAACTCAAATTAATCATGGAAGATGTCGGAAAGAATGTCATGTCAGGAGAATCCCTCTCCCAAGCCATGAAAGCGCACCCCCATGCCTTTTCTCCGATTTACACCAACTCTATCTTGGCCGGAGAAGAAAGTGGAAACCTGGAGAAATCCCTGGAACGTCTCATCACCTACCTGGAGTTCGTCACATCGCTCAGAAAGAAGATTATTGCAGCCCTCACCTATCCTATTTTGCTGACCGTGGTAACTATCGCGGTGGTGACCTATCTTTTAGTGAAGGTGATCCCCACCTTTCAGAAAATATTCATCAACCTGGGGATCAAGCTTCCCGGCCTGACCAGGGTATTCCTCACCCTGACCTCTTTCATCCGCTCAAACCTGATTACCATGCTCGGAGCAGTCATCCTGTTTGTAATCGTTTACAAAATCATGAACAGCCTTCCCTGGGGGAAGCGTGCTATAGACAGTCTCAAACTCAAGATCCCTTTTCTAAGCAAGCTGTTGACCAAATATTACCTGGCCCAGTTCACCCGGACGCTTTCCATGCTGCTGGCCAGCGGCATGCCCCTGGTTGACGCCTTGCGGATCACTCTGCCGGCCATTGAAAACAAGGCTTTAAGTCAGAGACTAACCGCCATCATCAAGACCATCGAGTCGGGGACGAGCTTCACTGAATCCTTGAAACGGGTGGCCGGGATACCAAAACTGCTTCTCAGGCTGGTCTCAGTAGGAGAGAGGACCGGGGAACTCGATACCATGCTGGACAATATCTCGATCTTTCTTGATGAGGAGATCGAGACTCACCTGGGCTGGATCACCGTCACCATCGAGCCGGTCCTGATGATCATCATGGGTGGAATCGTAGCCGCCATCATTTTAGCAATGTTCCTGCCAATCCTGCAGATGTCACAAGTGATGTAGCGGTAGCACTTCAATTTAATTCCATGTCTGAATCGATGAGTTGAAACCGGACCTTGATATCGTCTTTATCATCCCACGACAGGTAAGACAAGGTCTCAGGCGGCCACCGATTTTTTCTCATTTTGAATGATGATTTTGGGATTACTGTTTTTCGGGGGAACCGGCAATCCTCTCTCATTGAGCAAGTTGATATGTTCTATCATGCCCCATTTGGCTTTATAAAGGCAATCCTCGACAGAATGTCCAATACCCGTAAAGCCTTCAAGGTCAGGAGAAAAAAAGCCAAAGTAATCCGGTTCCTCGGTTGCTTCAATTATCAAAGAATATTCCAGGTCGATCATTCTTATCTCCTCTATTTACTCCTTCAAACCTGCTGATTTCAATATCGCGTGGCACGTCCCTGTAGGGACTTCCTTCGCTCCATGGTAGTCTACTCTAACTAGCCTGTTCCATCCGGTTTTTCCATAATACCGGATCGAACCTTTTTCTTTTACAATACGGAATCCATTCTTCTCCAAAAGACGTACAAGTTCGCTGAACTTCATTGATTCTTCACCGCCTATAGTATACCACTTTAATCAGCGGTGTTCAGTCTCGACTTTGTGACGGAGTCTTTCGAGTAGTTTCCGGATGCTGTCCTTCCGGCCAAGAATCTGGAGAGATCTCTTCTGGTGTCCTTCTCCAGTCCTGTCCTCCACTCCAATGCCCAGTTTAGATTCTTCCGGACTTGAAGTCCTACTTTCCCCCTGCCCTTCTTCCAACATTGAAGTGATTTCTTTTTTGGTGTAACCAGCGCTGGCTGAGGAGGTAGCTCTCTTCGCTGTTTCGGTGGAGATTATGTGAGGAGTCAGGAACATGATTATCTCGGATTCTGAGAGGTTTTTCTTCTTGTCGGTGAAGGCTCGCCCTATCAGCGGGATGTCAGACAATATCGGAATCTTGAACCAAGATTCGATCTCGTCCTGCGAGATGAGGCCGCCCATGATCACCGTTTCACCGTTCCTGGCACGCAGAATCGATTCCGCCGTCCTGATCCTGGTTTGAGGGTAACCGGCGGCGGTGATGGAGATGAGAGAGCTTACTTCGGTGGTAACTTTGAGGATGATGCTGTCATCGTCAAAACTGATGCTTAGCACTTCAATTTGCAGTTTGACACCGACATCAAGCCACTGGACCCGTTTTTCGATCTGGACCGGACCCGTGGGCGACTGAGAACTTGACGTGATCTCGATAGGAATCCGGTCGGCGATAGTGATGTGAGCGTCTTCTTTATCGAGCACTCGTATCTTCGGCTGCGCCAGAATCCTGGTATCCTCGATGTTCTCGATCAGCTTGATCAACACGGGAGCGTTCTTGTCGTTGATATTCAATAACCGGTCGATGCTGAAAGTGCTGCCCTCGGTCAAGGTCGGACCCAGCTCCTTAAGCTTTTTCCGGTCAACTTCCAGAAGTTTCATGTCAACCAGCACCTGCTTGTTCTTCCGGTCAAGGAGATCAAGCATCGTGCGGGCCTCTTCGATCTCATCGCTATTTCCGAAAAAAATGAGCGAATTAGTGCGATCGTCGACGAACACCTGCACGTGTTTGCCGATGTTCTTGAGGACGGAAGTTAGTTTCCCGGACTCCGCCTGCGTAAGAAAGAAGATCTCGGTCTCGGTTTCCAGGTATTGAGTGGTTTTCTTCTTGGGAAAAACGATGATGGTATTCTCGTCCACCTTTTTTTGACACAGGTCGTGGGTTTCCAGGATAAGGTCCAGCACCGTGTCCAGTTTCTGGTCTTTAGCGAATACCGACACTTTTTTATCGGGCACGTCCTCATCCAGATAGATATTCATTCCGGAGGACCCGGCAATGACTTCCAGTATCTTGGCTAGAGGCGTGTCCTTGAACTGTATCTTTGAGAGATCGATAACCGGCGCTTCTTCTTGTGAAAACAAAGGCGTCTGACCCGTCGAGAATACAGCTATGAGCAGAAGAGTAAAAAGGGCACCTTTAAAGTAGTTTACGCTAGTTTTCATAATGGTTTTGCCTCTAATCTACTATAATTTATTCGCATATCCATAGTCAAGCATAATTTCAAGCCAAAACAGCGTTACTTCTAATTGTGTAATATTGAAATATGGATATCTAGTTCAAAAGGAGAAAAATAGTCTTGATTAACCATTATTCACTGATACCGGTTTCGGGGATACGAAGCTTTTTCTCCAGATCGTAGGCGGTATGCTTGAGCAGCAGATAACCGTCCTTAAGGGCCACCGTCACCTCACCGCTACTTAGAGAATCACCGCTACCGACTACGTAGAAATCCTTGCCGTCACTGAGAAAGTAATCGACACCCTTCCCTTTGCGGTCGATGAGCCCCATAAACCCGAACCCATCAAGCCATTGCTGTGTTTTCTCCTTCTCGAGGTCAGGTTTTTCGTCAACAACCTGGACCGGCGGGGCCGGCACAACAGCCTGTTTAATCGGTGGTGGTGGCGGAGGTTCCGGCTCCACTTTCGTGACCACGACTTTCTGTCGAGCCATTTTCTCGATGAAGAGCGGTTCGAAAATGTTCGAGATCTCCCCTTTTTCTCCAGTAGTATCTGCATCGGCAGAAGAGAATTCAAGAGTCTTAAAGGTTTTCACGCTGAGCGCGGTCAAATCGGTTTTCATGGTCTGCAGTTCTTTGGGGAGACCAGAATCTATTCTCCAAGACGAAGACTCGGCTCCTGCTATCGGCTCTACTCCAATAGTAACCGCTTCTTCAAGATCGGCCTTGAAGTACACCACCAGCCGCAGGCGGAGGTCGAGCTCATTTCCCTCTCCGGGTTTGACCTGGATGGAGGTGAGGTCCTTTATCCGGATAAGTTTCTTGATCGTCTCGAGCTTGAAGATAAAAGTCCGAATCTTCTCATACCCACCCCGTACCGGGAGATTAACGAAGATGTGGCGAAATTGGCCTTCACTTGCCTCCAATTGGGGTTCATACTGAACTTTCCTGAGTTCCACACCCGACACGTTGGCAATCCTGGTTATCTCCGCCACCAGGTCCACCAACTCCCGCTCGTCAACCAGGAGCGAGTTCAGATTGACAAGACCCTGCCGGGCTTCATCGAGCCTCGATCCCAACGTATCCACGCAGACCTTTATATCCCTGATCTCTTTAATGGTAGTGAGACCGGTGAGACGCTCTATTTCAAGCTCCCGGATGTCGTTTTGAGTCTTTCCCACCAGAAACAAGTAGAAAGACAGATTAGCAACGACCAGAATCACCAGTAACCCTATAATGTTCTTTTTCATAGCTATTTCACAGCGTGCTTTCGGTTTTTTCTTTTTCCAGGGTGAAACAGATCCGGTACCGGTACACTTCCTCGTCCTCGGTCCCTTTAATCTTTTCCTTACCATGATAGATGAGAAACACATCTCTCAAGGTCCCCGCGTCCTGCAGACGACGCACAAGCTTCAGAACAGAAGAAAATTTCTGACTTTTCCCCTCGATAATACCGCTTAGTTCATTGAGAGAAAACCGGATACTTTCCACAGACATCTGGTCTGGAACAGTCTGTTCGAGAGTTCTTAAAAACCCGCTCCACTTGAAGTTTTTCCCTTCGATCAGGGTATTGAAGGATTCAATCTGCGCATTAACACCCTCGACAGAAACTGCAAAAAACTCCGGACCGGCAGCGGGTTTCTCAATTTCAGCCAGCTCTTTTTCGACCAGACCAAGTTCTTCACGTTTCATTTCTCTGGCCTGGAGACATTCCATGTAGTGGAAACGGTATTGATACCAGAGAGAGACCATAATAAGCGCAATAAGCCCAAGATAGATGACAAGCGGAACGAATACCGCTTTCTTCTCTTTCCTGGCCAGATTAAGCTGTAACCGCACGCTTCGTCTCCTCCTACCCTTCTCGCAGACAGGCCCCGATAACCGGCGCCAGATAGGCTGGGGAACCAAACTGAAATATTCTGGGCTGCCCAGTGTCAGTTCGGCCGTCTTTTTTCAGAGATCCTACTGTTTCAAGCTCCGTTGCGGCCGTTGTATCCGCGTTTCCTTTGAAGGACACCACATCGAGAGGATTCAACACCTCTACTCCGGTCTCCAAGGCCATGGTGAGGTAACGATCGATTCGGTCAAATCCCGCCGGACCACCGCTCATGTAGAGATACCCCACTTCCCGCCCATCGAACATGTATGAATAGGAGATCAGGCTAGCTTTTATTTCCTGCACCAACCGGAAACAGGTCTCCCTGATGAATGGGAAATTTTCCAGTACAGAATCTTCCAGTTTCCGGGGATCGTCAAGACCGACCGGGAAGAACAGGTTTGCTCGTTTGAACTCTTCCGCCTTATCCAGGCCGATACATTTCTTTCTCATGATCTCTTCGGTGAAATCCCGCCCACCGAGCCTGAAACGCCGGTAAGCACACAATACTCCGTGGTCAAACAGCGTCAGGGAGGAAAACTGTTCTCCCAGATAAATCAGTCCCACCAGACGCTTGAAAGCACCTTTCGCCTGCAGACGGTCATAAAAGAGGGAGAATACGTTAAGCGGATCGAGATCCATCACTTCAACTGCAAATTTTAACCTGGAGCAGGTGTTCATAATCCGCTCGAAAAGACGCTTATCGATAAACTCAACAACGAACGTTCCCGGTTCCGCACCTTCCAGCTCCTGGAAATCGATCACGTAGTCTTCAGGATTGCTTTTCTGTCCGAGAGCCTTCCAGCAGAGGACCCGTTTGAGTTCGTCCGGGTCATGAGGTTTGGTTTTAAGCCTGACCAGCTGCAGGTCGGCATACTGGGGAGAGAGAGACACCCGGAGTTTCTTTCCCGTGGTCTTCAGAGCTTCCAGAACCTGTTCCAGGACCTTTCCCTCGTCCCTGATATCCGAAAGCGAGTAGAACGGCACAGAATGGGATGATTCCAGGGTATAGTTACCCCGTCTACCGGCAACAGACACCCCGGTTATCCCATAAGTCCCAAACGATATTCCGATCATAAGTCCTATACCTCAACTAGCCCTGAAATTGCCTAACTGACTTCAGCTATTGTCTGACTAGTTTCTGTCATTGCTCAAGCTAGTCCGTTATTGTCCGACTCATCACTGTCATTGCTCAAATCAATTCAGTTATTGCCCGGTTTGTCCGGGCAATCCATATCCTTTTCAGCTGCCCGTGGATCCCCCGGACAAGCCGGAGGATGACTACTCTTGCTCCTCAATGTCCCCTATTTTCAATTTAGCCAGGTCGCTGTCAGCCATCTCCAAGGAGGTGACCCGGTTTACCTCATCCAGAGAGGTCATTCCCTTGAACGCATTGTTAAACGCCGATTGCCGAAGGGACCTGAGCCCCTCCTGTACGGCCACTTTCCTGATAATAAGCGGTGAAACTCGCCGGGACAGGATGTCCTTCATCTGGCTTGAGACCACCAGGAGCTCGAAAACCCCCGTGCGCCCGGAGTATCCGATACTGCTGCACTTGCGGCATCCCACCGGCTGATAGAACGTGTGCCCGCCGTACCGGTCAAAATCATATCCGAATTCACTGAAAAACGCCTGGTCATACTCAGCCGGTGCCTTGCAGAAATCGCAGAGTCTCCGCACCAGGCGCTGGGCCATCACCATTCTGAAAGACGACACGAACTGGTAGAGATCGATTCCCATGTTCATCAATCGGCTGATAGCATCGAACACGTTGTTGGAGTGAACGGTACTGAACACCAGGTGCCCGGTAAGAGCGGCGTTTACGGCGATCTGGGCCGTTTCCTCGTCCCGGATCTCACCGATCATGATCTTGTCCGGGTCCTGTCGGACGATGGATCTCAAGCCCTTGGCGAAAGTCAGCCCCTTTTTCACGTTGACCGGGATCTGGATGATGTCCGGCAACTGGTACTCAACCGGGTCCTCGATGGTAATGATCTTGTCTTCCGACCGGTGGATGAATTTCATGGCCGAGTAAAGCGTGGTGGTCTTGCCGCTCCCGGTAGGACCGCACACCAGGATCATCCCGTAAGGTTCCCGGACACATGATTTGAACTTCTTCAGATCATCCGGCTCCATCCCGATTTTGTTCACGTCAAGGGTAACCGCAGTCTTGTCCAAAATCCTGATCACCGCAGATTCCCCGAAGATGGTCGGCAGGATCGATACCCTGAAATCAATGTTCCGGCCCTTGAACTTGAGCTTGAACCGACCGTCCTGTGGCCGCCGCTTCTCGGCGATATCGAGAGAGGCCATGATCTTGATACGGGAGATGATCAGGTTTTGATATTTTTTATCGATACTCTCCAGGGCCGTAAACAATACCCCGTCGATCCGGTACTTGGCTTTTACTTCCTCCTCGTATCCCTCGATGTGGACGTCGCTGGACCGTTTCTCGATAGCGTCGGTGAGAAGCGAGTTGACCAGCCTGACTACAGGGTTTTTCTCGTCTTCCAGGAGATCAGTCTCGTCCTCCAATTTGATCTCTTCGTCCTCATCCTCGTCCCGGATGAACTCGAACCGGTCTCCCTGATGTCCCGCCTCCAAAACCGTGTCGCCGCTCACACTGTTCTCCAGGAGCCGCCTGATACCAGACGGAACTCCCAGGAAAAACTCGACTTTCTGGCTGAAGTTGGACCGTATCATGTCCAGGGTGAACACATCGGTAGGATCGGCGATAACCACGTCAACCCGCCCGTCGCCTGCTGAAAATGGGACAAACAGGTTCTCGTTCATCTCCTGCACGGGAAACGTGTTCAAAAGCAGCGGATCGATCTCCCGGTCGTAATCGGCAAAGAGCGGTAAACTAAACTGGTGAGCCAGAGCGGAAGCCAGCCGGTCTTCGTCAATGACCCCGGCATCCACCAGGATATCTCCCAGGAAACGACGTTTTGAGCTACGCTTTTTCTGGACCAGAGCCGACTGCAGATCGGTTTCGGTGACCGCCCCTGTATCGACTAGGATAGCCCCGATCTTTCGGCCCAGGAAGAACTCACCAAACGCTTCGGTCAACTTCTCTTCCGACACGTAATCCCAGGATAGAAGGATCTCGCCCAGAGCCCGGTTATCTCCCTTGACACGGGCTTCATCAACGCTGGCCAGCATCTTCTCGCTGACCAGCTTGCGTTTCAGGAGCAAATTCCGAAAACTGAAGTTTTCCATACCTTCTAAATGTCCCATATGTCTCATAACTGTCCCATACCGGATTTTCTTCCCGCCAACACGTAGTGAGCTCCACGTTTGGCCCCTTTACGTTGGAGAACACCTTTTTCGACAAGTCTGTCCAGGTCTCGCATGGCCATCTTCCGGGTTACGCCCACAAATTCCTTCTGGACACTGCTAACAAAAATAAGTTCTTTCATAAACGCCTTTCGAATGAGTTAAAGGTAGAGAAGTACGCTATTTCATCATTTCCCGGTTCCATGGTTCCTGTTGCCCATAAGTCTATGTGCTATATCCATCACTGTCAACAAGCTCCTGATCATGTTCATTGGAAGCTTCCGCCTCCCCGGTCATACTGGCTCCGGCGATGGCGGAATAGTTTTTCAAAACTTTCAGTTCGGAGAATATAACCTTTAAATAATTCACCACGTTCAATGTATCTGGTATAATTATAAGAGAAAGGCTTGGTTCATGAAAGAATCAGTATACCTGGAAACAACGGTGGTAAGCTATTACACCTCCAAACCCAGCCGGGACATTATTGTTCTTGCACACCAGGAGATTACCCGGCAATGGTGGTCACACGCAACTAAGACGTACAATATATTCATCTCCGAGGTTGTAATGGAAGAAGCCGGTTTGGGTGACCCGGAAGCAGCGAAGAGAAGATTGCATGAAATAAAAGATTTTCCGCACCTGGAATTGAATAACCTGGTTGAAAAGATGGCCCGGACATACATGGAAAAACTATTCATCCCGGAAAAATCCCTTCGCGACGCCGCCCACCTGGCGATCGCTTCCGTTCATAATATCGATTACCTCGTAACGTGGAATTGCAGCCACCTGGCCAACGGCGCAATCATTAAGAAGCTGGTGACATTGAACAAAACATATGGTGTCCATACACCAATAATCTGCACCCCGGAAGAATTGATGGAGGCATCGTTATGACATGGCAAGACCCCCTGGTTCAAGAGGTTCGTAAAGCAGGTGAAGAACTGGCAAAACGAGCAAATTACAATCTGCACACTTTTTTCCAAAACCTGCGAGACAACGAAAAAAAGCAAGGTTACCGGGTAGTCTCAAACTGCAACAATGCAATCCCTCCGAAGAAAACAAATGTCGGTTAATCCATCCTCCCTGCCCGTATAAAATTTACATAGGTATATGACATTACGGTCCGGCAACAGGCTTGGCTCTCGCCGTATCGGACCGGTCACCTTCGTTGCTGGAGATATCCT